>CAYHIK010000001.1:0-117109 GCA_964356795.1 uncultured Candidatus Saccharibacteria bacterium
CCATCATTGTGCTCCCCCCACCACCCCCCCCCCCCCCCGCGCCAGGGCCACATCAGCGCTTGATTTGAGCCAAGCTAGCTCTTCAGAAGTGCGCTGAGCTCAGACCCAGGCACGAGACGAGATTCTTTTTCAGAACGTAATTTGTATTCCACCATACCATCGGGAGTCTTACTCCCCATAGTGAGTCGCACCGGACAACCGATCAGGTCTGCGTCGGCAAATTTCTCTCCGGCCGCTTTGTCGGGGCGGTCATCGTAGAGCACTTCCGCACCACTCGCGACGAGTTCGTCATACAACGTATCAGCCTTCGCGTGCTGCTCTCCTAATGCAACTAAGTGGTATTTGAACGGAGTAATTGCTTCGGGCCATACCATACCCTTGTCATCCGAGAGCAGCTCAACAACTGCGCCCATGAGACGGCCCAGACCAATACCATAACTCCCCATGATAACCGGCTGCTGCGTACCGTTCTCGTCCTGATAGGTCAAGTCGAACGGATCGGAAAATTTGGTACCAAGCGAGAAGATATTGCCGACTTCAATCGCCGTCTTTTCAACAAGACTCTCCTTATCAAGCCTAAGCTCATTAAGAACCTCATCGGTGTACACTTCCTTGTTCACCGCAATACCAGACTTCTCATCGAGATAAATCGTGTCCTCTCCCGCATCAGTTATCGCCTGAAACTCGTGCGAGAACTTGGAAAAGCTCCCGCCGGATGCAAACGTCATATAGGTCAGGTGTCCGATCCCGACGCGATTAAAAATAGACTGATACGACGCCTTCATCCGCTCGTAAAACTCCTGATGCTCCGCATCATTCTTAGAAAACGAGTACAACGCCTTCCAGTAGAACTCACGACCACGAAGAATGCCTGATTTACTACGAACCTCGTTACGGAAGATGTGCTTGAAATCATATGGATAGACCGGCAAATCCTTGTATGAGCTGATGTACTGCTTGAGAATGTTGGAGTACGCCTCTTCGTTTGTGAATGACAGACCAACGTCGCCCCCGGTTTTCAATTTTGACTTGAACCAATTATCCACAACCTCATCGCTCCAGCGATTCGATTTCTCCCAGATTTCTTTGTTCTGCAACACCGATGTCTGCATCTCCAATCCGCCCGCCCTATCCATCTCATCACGAATGATACCTTCTATCTTTTTGATTACGCGTAATCCCAATGGCAAAAATGAATACACTCCGGCCATCTCCTTGAAAATAAATCCAGCGCGCAAAAGCAGCTCGGCGTTTTTGGCAGTTTCCCCAGTTGGCGCGTCCTTTCTGGTTTTTGTGAAGAGTTTGCTCAGTCTCATGCTAGAAGAATTTAACGATATCTTTGATGGTAACGGCAAACATCAGGCCCAACAATATGAGGAATCCTACTGCATTAATACCCTGCTCGAGCGAATTTCGCAATGGCTTTCCGCGGATAGCCTCGGCGACAATCATCAAGCCCCTACCACCATCTAACGCGGGGAATGGGAGAATGTTGAGCACCGCCAAGTTCATCGAAATCATCGCGACGAATTGCAAGAGATACGTGAATCCGACACGCGCCGCCTGACCTGTCATTGACGCAATACCAATGGGACCAGCGATATCGGTGCCCAACGAACCGCTCGTGAATACCGATGTGAGCAGTGACCAATACCCGCCAAGCGTACCCGTGAAGAGAGTCCATCCATCAATAAATCCATACTGAATACTCTCAATCCAGGTGCGACGAATAACTCCCGTGAGTGCGAGCGAGATACCAATTGGTCCCTGTGCCGGCCCCTCTGCGAGGCGCAATGCAATGGGCATATCAAGCTGTTCATCGCCCCGTCCGATGATAATAGTAACTGGCGTTCCCGCATGTGCATACGCAAATCGCTGAACATCCTCGGGTGAGTCTGTGAGCTCAACATCTCCTGATTCGGAGCGAAAACCGATAATCTCGTCGATCGGCATGAGCCCCGCGGATTCGGCTGGACTTCCCGGCGCTACCTGTAAAATCTGAACCTGCACATCCGATGCGCGAGCAATGGTCTCTTGGTCGAACAATCCAACGCGGAGTCCGAAGAAGTTGCTGTAGATGAGCAAGAGAATCGCCAGCGCGATATTCATAAGGACACCAGCGATGATAACAAAGAATCGCCACCGGAGTGGACTCGCCTCAAAACTCCCCTCCGCACGAGGATGCGCGCCATCTTCACCAAAAATTCTCACAAATCCGCCAAAGGGAATGAGATTGAGTGTGTAGGTGGTGCCGCGATATTTGAAGCCAAAGATACGGGGAGGAAATCCGAAGCCAAATTCGTCAACACGCATCCCTGCCTTCTTTGCGACGAGAAAATGCCCAAGCTCATGGACAAAGATTAAGACCGAGATAACGAGAATAAAGACGAGGGCGGTAATCATGTTACACGCTCATGAGCTCACTCTCTTTCTTCTTTGCAATACCCTCGAGTGTGCCGTTAAATTCATCTACGACCTTCTGAAGCTGCTCCTTTGCGCGATGCACATCGTCTTCACGGGCTGTTTTTTCTTTGACGGCGGCCTGAACCTTCTTTAGAATTTCTTCGCGAATATGGCGGATACGGATACGAGACTCTTCTACCTTCCCGCCAAGGAGCTTAATGTATTCCTTGCGACGCTCCTCGGTGAGCGAGGGTATCGTGAGGCGAACAGCAACGCCGTCGACAACAGGAGACAACTGCAGTGACGATTCTCGAATCGCCTTTTCAATGGGAGCGAGTGCGCCCTTGTCCCATGGCTGGATACTGATACTCCGCGGATCTGGCGTACTGATTGCCGCAAGCTCCTTGATGCGGAGCGGAGTGCCCATATAATCAACAACGATATCGGAAACCATGTCCGGATTCGCTCGCCCCGTTCGAATGGCGGCCAACTCGGCCTTGGCCCACTCGATGACCGCTTCAAATTCCTTGCGCCGTTCTTTGAGAAGTTGCTCAATCATAGACTACGAATATATCACGCTTTTGCCTTACTGTGAATCGTTGGTAAACCACACAGAAACGACTCGAGCGCGAGGCGGGTATTGTATTTTGAGCCCTGAAGCACCACGCAGACATCGAGTAGGCCGGACGCCACAGGCGCAAGCGACGGCGAACGCTCGAGTCGCATGTGAATCCACGCGAGCCACCAGAGCGCCTGCTCCCGCGCATTGTCGCTTCCAGCTACTTCTTTTGCGAGGAGCAACCGTTCAGTGATTCCACCCGACAATGTTTTTGAAAATGCATCAATACTCGCCGCAATCTGATTGCGAACCTCAGTATTCGACATCTGAACAACCACACCAGGTCTTCCATCGGAAATAGCGCGTACAAGCGCAGCGTCGGCAGGAGTGAGGGGTGTGCGACTAATGATGACGTCGAGCTCATCGGGGGCGAGTCCGTGGAATGCAATATGCATGCATCGACTCGCGATTGTGGGGAGTACCTGCGAGGGTAGCGCTGTGATAAAAAAGAACACCACAAATGCGGGTGGCTCCTCGAGCACCTTGAGAATCGTGTTCGCGGCATCCGCGCTCATGAGTTCAGCGTGGTCGATGACGACAACCTTATGCGCTCCATAGAGCGGTCGCTGATACGCCCACTCTCGAACCCTTCGAACATCCTCCACCGCGATAGCGGTTATTTTTTGACTCTCGTCGCTTATACCAGGCTCGAGAACGCGAATATCGGGTACACCCGCAATTGCATGCGCACACTCAAGTGCAAGGAGCTTCTTTCCAATCCCATCGGGACCGTGAAGTGCGTAGGCGTGCGCAAATGCATTGTCACGAATACAACGCTCAAACTCAGCCTTTTGTTCAGTGTGGCCAATGATGTTCCACTGCATGCCAGGACTATAGCACACCTACCCCGCAAGTATCACCTGGGCAATAGTGTCTGCGGCATCGCTCTTTGCAAATGCACGAATCTTTGTGGAGAGTTCAGCGTATGCCGTTGGCTCAACAATGCGCTCAAGTTGCGAGAGCAACACCTGGACGCTCATATTTGCACCATCCATCACCACCGCACCGAATCTGCTCATCTCCGCCGCATTCATAACCTGGTGGTCATTTGCGGAACCCGGGAGAGGTACCACAATCATGGGCTTCCCAGCGTATGCGAGCTCGGTGAGCACTCCTGCAGATGCTCGCGTAACAGCGACGTCGATAGCACCATAGACAGTAGCAAGTTGCGACTGATCGAGGAATGGGTAGACGCGATACGAGGATGCGATGAGTGGCGCATACGAATCTTTCCCCTCCACCATATATTGCTCAATTGATTTCTTTACAGTTTCGTAGTTTTTCTCGCCGGTCTGATGGATAACTTGGTATCCCTTTTGAAGAATTTGAACGAGACCGTTGAGCACTACGTCATTGAGCTGTTGCGCACCCAGTGAACCGCCGATAACCAGAAGCGTCTTACGCGCGGGATTGAGCTTGAGAGCCTCGTGCGCCGCGCCACGCTCAACGCAACAGAGTTCGGGTCGAAATGGATTACCCGTCAGCATTGTGGTGCGCCCCGCGCGCTTAAAGAATTCATCCGCAGTCGCAAATGACGTGAAGATGAGTTTACTTCGCTTCGCGAGGATGCGATTGGCGAGCCCAGGCACCGAGTCTGACTCGTGCAAAAAGACGGGAATCATATAAAACCTCGCGGCGAGCGTGGGGAACGCGCACGTGTACCCTCCCTTCGCAAATACTGCGTCGGGCATAAAGAAGAATACTTTTGCGAGTGACTGAACAAGTGCGAGTGGAATTTTGAATATATCAGTGATATTTCCTGCACTTGCGTATCTCCGCAACTTTGGAGCGATGATGGTGGAATACGGGATACCGTTTTCTTTTGCGGCACGTTCAAAAATCGGACCATCCCCCATCATGCGCAATTGGAGAGCGATCCCGCTCTTCTGCGCGGCAACTTGAAGTGCGTGCGCAACCGCAATGAGCGGGTACACATGCCCGCCACTCCCGCCACCAACGAGTAAGACTCGAAAAGCCATGCCTCAAGTATACACCACCACACCCTCTTTGAGCAGATGCTCCTTCTTTGCGCGTATGCCCAGCGCGAATCCTCCTAACGTTCCATCGGAGCGAATCACTCGATGACACGGCACGTCAGGAGCAAATGGATTCACGTGAAGTGCGCGACCTACGGCACGGGCGGCCTTCGGATTCCCTACGCGACGCGCGACCTCTGCGTACGTCATCACATGTCCACGCGGAATACAGGCAACGACGCGATACACGGATTGCGCAAATAAGCTCAAGCCTGGATGTTGTCGTATGCGCTGGTCAATGCTCGGCTTCATACGCGGAGCATAGCACGTACAGCGCTAGACCGTCGACTGACGATCAGGAAGGGGTTTCACCTGTTGGCGCCCCACGAATCCACGGAGATCGGAATAAATACGAATTTGCATAATAGCGCCAAGCACTGCAAAGACACCGCCAATAAGAAACGCGGCTCGAAATCCATAATTCGTTACAATAATTCCTGATAATGCGGCCGCACCAGCACCGCTAATGCCGATCGCAACCGATTCAAGTGACCACTCGATATTTTCTTTCATCTTATCGATATGGCGCGTAAAGATTGCATACCACGGAGGGACCGCGAGCGCAGCTCCTACTCCAAACCATGCCTGTATCGCGTAGATGTGCCATGAGGTCGTAGCAAAAAGATATAGAAAAGGAGTCGATGCGATAACGATACTGCCTGATACCATGCTATAAAAATCGTCGTACTCGCCGTGATTCTTGTCGAGCCAACGAGCGACGGGAATCTGGAGCGACGCCTTCACGAGTTGCGCGATAGCAACAGCAAACCCGACAACCTCGATGGTGCCGTCGGTAATTTGATTTGTTACGAATACTGCAAATACGGGCGCAAACACAGAAAGCCCAGAATTAATTAAAAAGTCGCTCGTAATGAGGACACGAATTGCATGACTGATACGCATGTTATCAGTATACCAAAAAGAGCCGCCCTGCACGGCTCTTCCTGTGTATGAACTAAGAATATCTACCGATGCAATATATGTGGCATCCCCCAGCCCGTTGCAGAGTCATCACCTTTTAGGTTGATGTCGGCCGCCATTTCACGAAGCAAGAACCGCGTGGCCTCGGCGGAATTCTTTGCATCGCTCTGCCAGACAAGCGCAGCAAGACCCGCTACATGCGGGGCCGCCATCGATGAGCCAGACAAGATGGCGTAGCCACCGCCACGATATGTTGATTCAATATTGATGCCAGGCGCAGCAAACTCAACATCTCCTTCATTACGCTGATAGGCACGCGTTGAATCGTTTAATCCGCGCGAAGAAAATTCGGCAGGGGCTTGCGCGTTATCAAGAGCACCGACCGACACGACACGCTCGCTTCGCGCAGGCCAATCCAAGCTGTCGTCATATGGGCCGTCGTTTCCGGCGGCGGCGATGACGAGCACATCGTGCTCCATCGCGTACACCAACGCGTCATCAATGAACGAGCTCTCCGATTCACCACCAAATCCGAGCACGATAATCTGTGCACCATCATCAACTGCGCGCATCATTGCGGCGCCGATGTCGTCGGAGTAGCAGAGGCCATCGCCGTCGCATACGCGATATGCGGAAATACTTGCCGATGGAGCAAATCCGTAAATACCTTCGCCAAACACTCCGCCGTCAGCTGCGATAATGCCTGCCATGTGCGTACCGTGACCATTTGCGTCATCGCAAGAATCTTCAACGATGGGCTTTGCACCGTCAGAGAATGAGACGCATCCTACGATTCGGCGGGCCAAGTCGGGATGCTCCCGATCAACGCCGGTATCCAGCACTGCAACCGTCACACCAGAGCCTCCCGCTGTTTCCTTTGCCTGCGGGTCGTCGAGCATCTCACGAATCCCCCATGACACGAGCTGTGAGGGTATTGCCTGGGGCGTTGGAGAACTTAATGCGATTGTCTCGGCTAGTATGTTGAACTTTTTCACAGGAATTGGTCGGAGCCCTGCAAGCCGAACAAGTTTGAGCTGTAAATCGCTCAGCGTTGCGGTAAATCCGTCCTCGAACACATGGCGAGCACCAATAGCGTTCTTCCAGAAAGAACGTGTTGTGGGTATGAAATAGCGACCGTCAGCATTGACGGAAGCAGCATGAGTCGATGGGGAGCTGGCTAAAACAAACGAAAAAACAAGGAAAATAGCCGCGAATATTGGTTTCATAATTGCATGGCAAGTATAGCACATTCAACCCTTGGAAACAATCAATTATTCGCCCGAAATTGCGCCATCTGACACGAGCATTTTCGGCTGAATATTCAGCGTTTTTAATACCGCAAAGTCGCGTATGAGCGTCTCCTTTGTGGATGCGTTATACACAGCCACGGCGGGGTGGTACAGCGGCACGATTGTAATTGGCCCGTAGGAGGCTTTCGTCGCAATGACCGTTCCGTGAAGAGCGCTAATTGGGGCGAGTTTATCCTTGCACCCAAAATGCTCCATGAGATATGCAGCAGCATATCTCCCAAGCGGAATAAGTACCTCGGGTTGAATTAATTGAATCTGTCGATCAAGAAAGGGGCCGTATGATGCAATCTCTTCTGGAAATGGATCGCGATTCGACGGTGGTCGGTCTTTTACGATATTCGTGATATAGACCGAAGAGCGATCGATATCGATTGACGCAAAGAGTTGGTCTAAAATCTTTCCCGTCGCACCGACGAATGGGCGACCCGTTGCCGCCTCGTTCCGACCAGGAGCCTCTCCGATAAACATCGCCCGCGCACCATGATGCCCTTCGCCGATGACAGGGTGCGCGCCATTCTTGATGCGGTCTTCGTAGAGAGGCGACGTTGTGAGCGCAAGCACTTCATCGCGAATCGCGCGAAGCTGCTCAGTGATGGGAGATGTTTGCATGACGCTTATTGTACGGAACCGATGCACGTCCTGCAATGCCAGCGATGAGCGCCCACACTCCCCACCACAATAATCTGCCCTGCTGGAGCGTCCACGTGAAATGATCAAAGAGCACGATGGCACTCATCGAAAGCGCGAGCATGATAAGCGCAAAACGAACGAGTGGCTCACCCCGCTTCCGCATACGCTCCCGAATGCAGTACGCCATCCACGCGATGAATGCAACAACACCGATAATACCTATTTCCGAATACATCAGGAGATACACGTTGTGCGCGGGCTGATACATATACCTGGGCAGGCCTGGATTGTAGTGGAAGAGCCACATTGGGAAATTACCAATACCGACGCCGAACCAATTAATATTCAACAGCGCCCGCGACCCGCTCGCGAGGGCGTCGATATTATATTGCACCCGATATCGCACCGCCTCATCAGATGATGAAATAGAAATGCGCGCGACAATGAGCGAAGAGAGCGCGAGACAGATGATTGCGCTCGAAATCGTGAGCGCAGCAAAGAGCCGTAAAAATCGCGCGCGAATTGTACGCCACCACGAGGCGCCCCGATACGCCTGATATGCGACGTATCCGAGCGTCACCATCAAAGCCGTCACATGCATTGCAATGATGGTACGGGAAAAAGTAACTACCAGACCCAGCGTAATAATTCCCATCGTGGCAGAATAAATTCCCATCGTGAGGGGCGATTCGTCGTCGTGCCTCATCCAGAACCACGACCACACCCACAGCGCCACCATCAATACGGCTGCGAGAATATTGGGATGTGGCAGGGTACCGTATGCGCGCAACACCTTCACCTTCGATAAATCATAAAACACTGCGACTCCCCTCATATCTGGGTTCAGGAGCGTCTCTCCAAGCCATCGGAGACCAACGTCGTGCTGGAGAACAAACTGAGCAATACCGAGAGACGCTTGCACGAGCGCGCCCACCACAAACGCGAGCGCTGAAGCATCAGCTCGAAATACATACCAGGCATAGTGGCGAAGATAGAGGTACAACAGCACACCCTCGATAAGCCGAGCGATAGAGTAGAGCGCAATAGGAAGTTCTTGAGCGTATATCAATGAACCAAGGGACATAGCCAGCACGACTCCGAGGCTCCAATCCCACGCATCGAGGCGCCCCACGAACCACGCGCGCAGTCGTATACATGCAATCGTGAACAGGGCGAGCAGTAATACATCAGACACATACAGCGCCATGGAGTTCCATTCACTAAATTGCAGGTCGTGCGTCCAGAATATCCAACGCGTTTGCCACGTACACAAACCTAAAAAAACATACCACACGCCCTGCTCGAGAGACGGTAGCCACGATGAAGTCTTCATCGCAACATGAGTTCGAACACAACCCCCGCAAGGAATATCAACGCGAGGCACCAGACGAGAAGTGACGGGATTGGAATATTAAACTCTGGTGTCCGCAAACGATTCTTGCGCGAGCGAACATACGCAATCAACACCAGCACCGACTGAAACCCGATAGCAACCGCGCCCACCAATCCAATGACATCGATAAAATTCCGAAGACCGCTCACGAACATGAGCAATGGCGGTACGAGGGTTAACATCCACGCGTGAATCGGTCGAATACGGTAATCGCGATGAAATGTTTCAAAGAGTGCAGTACCTAATAATATGTAGGACGTTGTCATGGTCAGCAGTCCAAGACATGAGCCGAGGATGATAACCGGCATCCCAAATGTCCCAAAAAGTCCTGCGAATGATTCGGGCGATGTGATGTCGCCACTAATACCCACAATCGTAAATGCGAAGATAAGGTACAACACTGCAACAATCGAAACTGCCGTGATAATCGCGGGTCGCATTAAACGCTCACGACCAGAAAGCAACTCGCGCTGCAATGGAATAGCCGACATGCCTGCAAATGCAAACAGGAGCACGCCATACGGAAGATGCCAATACTCTGGCGTCCACGCAGTGATGTGATCCCACTGGATATGCGGGAATCCAATCCCGGCAATCACTGCAATGATAGACGCATACAGTCCAACCAGCACAATCTCAAACACCGCCATCGTGCGAAGGCGTATAAACCACATCAGCGACAACATGGATGCGAAGCCGATGCTGTACCACTGGGGATTAACTGCGAGAAACTGGGAAAGCACGTTGTGGAGAAATTCTCCTGAGACAATCATGTATGCGAGGAGCGCCCCGTACATACTGATAAGAAGCGCGCACGTCATGAGCGCGCGGCCAAGAGGACCAAGCCAAATATTGATATATCCCACGACCTGATGGGTACCGGGCGATGATAGCACCAGCTCTGCAAACACAAGATCGAATAAAATCACGATAAGGGCCAATCCGACGAGCCAGGCGGTACCAACCCAAAAACCGGCCTTTGCAAATGCGAATGGAATTCCAAAGATTCCAACGCCAACCATCGTGCCCACGAGCACGGCAGTCGCATACACAAACTTTCCATCACGTAGGATGCCTCGCATTCTGCTATTGTACCCCGCGCATTCGTACAATACAAAAGAGTCGCTACTTCTTACGAGTTACTGAACTCTTCAGTGCGTGCTTTAGCACATCATCCATGGTAGACACGGGAATGAAGGTCAGTTTTTGCTTTGCCTCCTTTGGCATATCCACGAGATCCCGCACATTGTCGGCAGGAATAAGAATAGTAGAGATACCCGCACGTAATGCCGCAAGCGACTTTTCCTTTAATCCTCCGATAATCGTAACCTTTCCACGAAGGGTAACCTCACCTGTCATAGCAACTTTGCGATGTACGGGAGTTTTCGTAAACAATGAAATAAGCGCGGTCGTGAGGGCGATGCCAGCTGAAGGACCATCCTTCTTAATCGCGCCCGAAGGCAAGTGAATATGGAGATCCTCCTTGCCCATATCCACCTCGATACCCTGCTTTGCCACGTATGCACGAGCATAGGAAAGCGCTGCTTGAGCTGACTCTCGCATTACATCGCCAAGTTGACCTGTGAGGATGAGTTTTCCCTTACCTGGCATGCGAGCGACTTCAATAGGAAGGAGCTCTCCTCCCACGGGTGTCCACGCGAGACCCATAGCCATACCGACTTGGTCTTTCGATTCAGCAGCATCGTGGACAACTTTTTCAGGTCCGAGCATCCGCTCAACATCACGCACAGTCATCTTCACCTTTGTGGTCGGCGTGTTCGTCTCCACGAGCTTACGTGTGACCTTACGAGCAAGCGTCCCAATGAGGCGCGCCAACTCGCGCACACCCGCTTCGCGTGTATACTCGCGAATCACCGCGAGCAACACCGAGTCAGCGAAACGAACTTGGCCCTTCTTGAATCCGTGGTCAGCGAGAGCGCGAGGGACGAGAAATCCTTTTGCGATGGAAAGTTTTTCAGATTCGGTATATCCAGGAAAACCAATAATCTCTAAGCGATCGCGGAGTGCGGGCGGAATAGTCTCAAGTGAGTTTGCGGTTGCAACGAACAGTACATCGGAAAGATCCAGTGGCATCTCGAGGTAATGATCGGAGAACGCGTGGTTCTGCTGTGGGTCGAGCGCCTCAAGAAGTGCGGAGCTTGGATCGCCACGAAAATCCATACCAAGCTTATCGATTTCATCCAGCAAGAACACGGGGTTCTTCACCTTGGCCGTGTGAATACCCTGCACGATTCGTCCCGGCATTGCGCCGACGTACGTCCTTCGGTGTCCCCGAATCTCTGCCTCGTCACGCATACCACCAAGCGATACACGCACAAACTTTCTGCCCAATGCACGAGCAATGCTTTGCCCAATACTCGTCTTCCCTGTTCCGGGAGGTCCATAAAAACAAAGGATGGGTCCCTTTAATTTGCCGACCTGTTTTTGAACAGCAAGGTACTCGAGAATGCGGTCCTTTACCTTTTCCAATCCTGCATGATCTTCGTCTAGGATTTTCTTGGCGCGCTTGAGTTCGATGACATCTTTCGTTGACGTCGTCCAGGGCAATTCAACAAGCCAGTCGAGATAGGTGCGTACATAGGAAACCTCTGGGCTCATTGGTGGCATCTTGGTGAGCCGATTGAATTCTTTCATCGCCTTTGCGTGCACCGATTCGGGCATCTTCGCATCATCAATTTTCTGCTTGAGCACATCGAACTCCTCGCGCTCATCATCAACACCGAGCTCCTTTTCGATGCTCTTGAGTTGCTCGCGGAGGAAGAACTCTTTTTGCATGCGTCCAATTTTCTTTTTGGTTTCTCGGGCAAGATCTTTTTCCGCTTCGAGCACTTCCATTTCACGAGAAAGGTGCACGTTGAGTTGACGCAATGCGTCACCATGATCGCGCATCTCCAAGATATCCTGCTGTTGGCGGACGTCGAGATTTAAATTTGCCGCCACCAAGCCAATCACCTGCTCGGTGTCGCGGAGCTGTGTCATAAGATATACCACCTCCGGCAAAATCGCGGGGAATGAACGTACATCGGCAATGTGTTTGAATTGTTCTAAGACACGACGAAGAAGCGCCGCATTCTCCGCGCTATCCATACGATCATTTGCAATAATCGCCTCCGCCTGTACCTGGATGTAGGGCACAAATCCGAGGTATTTTGTAATGCGGGCGCGACTCACGCCTTCGACATCAACCTTGGCACCACCGTCAGGTAAGCGAAATACTGAGATGATCTTGCCCACGGTGCCGACTGAAAAGAGGTCATCTTCACCAATTTCATCCTCTATGTTCTTTTGCGTCACAAAAAGCACCATGCGGTCGCCCGCAAGGGCTGCCTCCATAGCGGCAATCGATTTTGATCGTTGCACAATCAATGGAATCACCACTTTTGAGAACAACACCGTGTTCTTAAGGGCGATAAGGGGAAGCTGTTCGGATGAGGAATGTTGTGTTGGTTGTGGTTCGTTCATACAAATAAGGTGACGTTCTAGCGTGTCACTATACCATATTTCTCATATTTTGCAATGATTTCATCTAAAAAAGCCCTGTGCGTTATTCACGCACAGGGCACCAGAGATGGAGTCGAGGAACCTAACTTGCACGCGCCAGGGCGGGGTCGTTGGGACCGAAGTCGTAGCCCAGCCAGCCGTAGTTCGCGCGCCACCTGCCGCCGCTCCAGTACAGACACCGGACGCACGGGTCGCCATCGGAATCGCGGTAGATGGTGCCCCAGAAGAACACCGCCTTGCCCTTCCAGTCATCGGGGACGAGCTTGGGATGAGCCAGCAGGTAGTCTAGAGCGTTAGCGGGGAGGATGGGCTGGGACTTGAGCTCACGACGGAGGTTGTTGCCCACGACGAGCCTACTGCCCCGCTGCTTCTTGGACAGGCGGAGCTTCACCCTGGTGGGGTCCCAGGTGAAGATGCCCTTCACTCGATTGGGGAGCTGGTCCTCTTCGTGATAGCTCCAGCCGTTGGGAATGAAGGGAAGGGCGTCGCAGTCAATGGCGTACCCACCATCGAACATCAAATCGCTCATAGTCAACTCCTTGGAACGAACACACCTACGCGATGTATTATGCCACAAATAATGTAGATGTACAAGAATCGCTACAGCTCAAATGATTGGCCCATATGGGGCACGATTGCGTCGACGCCAAGCTCCTGATGGGCGCGGTCCGCGAGTGCTTGGGAAGCTTCTGCCTCACCTTGGACGACAAAGCACTTCTTGAGCGTATTCCCTTGGTTTGCCTGTCGAATGTACTCCATGAGACCGTTTTGATCGGCATGCGCGGAGTATGCCCCAATCGAGGCGACATGGGCGCGGACCGGGACCTGCTCTCCAAGAATGCTCACCACCTTCTCACCGTCTTTGATTCTGCGTCCAAGCGAACCTTTTACCTGGTATCCGATAAACAAAATTGTATTTCGATTATCAGGAAGGTATCGACGCTCGTGATGCACGATACGACCACCCTGGCTCATACCTGCGCCCGCGATAATAATCTTTGGAGCGGGAATACTATTAATTCCCTTTGATTGTGCGACCGCGGGAGTAAACGTGAGCCATGGGAACTGGAAGATTCCCCTGTTGTCACTGAGGAGCTCGCGAGCTTCTTCATTGAAGTACCGAGAAAATTTTCCATACTCTTTGGTAATCTCAATCGCAAGCGGACTATCAACGAATACGGGCATGCGCGGAAGCTGTCCGGCTTCGAAGAGTGTGTCGAGCTCGAGCATCAGCTCTTGGGTTCGCTCAATAGCAAACGATGGAATCATCAGCACTCCCCCTCGTTCGTATGTTTGTAGAATTGTGTCGAGAAGTATCTGCCGCCGCTCACCGCGCGCCTCATGGAGACGATTGCCGTAGGCAGATTCAACGAGCGCATAGTCAACACCGCGCACGTAATCGATGTCGTGCAGGAGTGTGGATGGCGGATTTCCAATATCTCCCGAGAATAAAATTCGCTGTGCACGACCCTGCTCTTCGACGATGAACTCCCATGCGGTTGAGCCAAGCACATGGCCCGTGTCGTGCCCAATCATGGTCACCGCATGGTTGAGTTTTATTTTTTGACGATACGGGACACCACGGAAAAGACTCACCGCGCCATCAAGGTCGTTGCGATCATAGAGCGGAGGCACTCCATGTGAACGCGCCTCAGATACAATCTTATCCAGCGTATCGGGAAGCGCGGCAGCAACGATACCAGCGGTGGGCTCTGATGTGTAGATAACCCCACGGAATCCCTCACGATACAATTTTGGAATGCGACCCGTGTGATCGACGTGACTGTGTGTAATACACACATAGTCGATGGTCGCCGGATCGTACCCGAACTCATCGTAGTTCATCTCATCGTTATACCGAGAACCCTGAATCATCCCGCAATCAACGATGATGCGAAGCCCACCCGCTTCGAGTAAATAATTTGCTCCTGTCACGTATGCTGCGCCGCCAAAAAATGTAAGCTTCATCTCTTCTAGTATATACCATCCAGCGCAACACTATATCCCCAGGGAGATTGCAAGCGCATACCCGAGAATTGCGGAAACGGCGATGGGAGGAAGGGCCGCCATGGGCGCAGTGCGCTCTTGGCGCGAGAATAGCCAGTGCATCACCGAGACGCCCACGAGCGAGAAGCCCGAAATCATCAATGCGGCGCCCACCGACTGACTCAATGCTGACACAGCAAGAATAAGCGGGAGGCCGATATCACCCGAACCAAGCACCATAACGTTCCGCTCCTGAATAGCGACAGAGCGCTTCTTAAAAAATGTGCGAATACGTGCAGGAACGAGGAAACCAAATACTGCCCCACTCTGCATCATGCGCCCCGCCATCACTACCATGTGGCGAGAGCGATACACTGAGTAGATGTCATATATTGAAAGAAGCGCGAGGAATGCGGACGCGATGAGCGGTGTAAGCGAGAGGCCAATGATTCCAGAGATACCGCCAATACCGAATATGATGGCGATGTTGTGAATAATTACCAAGGGAACCCGCCACGCGAGAAATGCGATAAGCACACCAGCGAGAAGGCTGTAGGGCATAGGAGTAATAGCTGCAAACACAAACTGCGCCCCCGCAATCAGCGCGACCATGAGAAAGAACGCGAGCGAGTAGCGTGCCACGCGCGCAAAGCGAACCATGACGTAGGTAAACACCGCAAATACCGCAATGAAGATGAATGCACTCTGCATGCTCAGCTCGAGCGCGCCCAATCCTCCGCCAAGCCCCGGGGTTACGATATGCTTCCATGCCGCACACAGCGCAACAGCAATCGTGCCAACGTAGAGCACGATCATAGACATAAACACGCGTATCGAATTACTCATTCACGAACAATTATAACACCTGCCTCATTTGTATTCGAGGCGTTCGTATATGCGTAGGTCCCAACAATAGAAAACGTATACGCGTAGTAGCCATTAGGATACACCGTACCAACACTATCAAACTCGGGAGTCCGCTGACCCGGTTGAAGCTGGGCAGTAATGCGGATAGGAAGTGGGCTTTCGTTTTTCCAGCGTACGGTATCCCCTGCATGAATGCGCAAGTTCGTAGGACTAAACACTCCGAAACGATAGCTCACATTATAGATACGCGCGTCGCGCTCCGCAGTAGAGGTTGGTGTTGGTTCAGGATTGTATTCAGGAGGACTTCCGAGCATCACCACCGCACCAGTCATCATGAGGAGCACGAGCAGAATGAGCGGCCACAAATGAGGCCGTCCAAATGATGGTTCAGGTTCGGTACGACGTACTGCAAGAATAGCCGATGTATCCATGGCGAATAATCGTGATTGTATACTATTGATCGAATAAAAGCCACGAAGAAAAACCCGATCCTAATGGATCGGGAATGCGTTCGCGCGGGTGCGGATACTTCGAATCATCCTCTTCACAGCGCGGAGCGATGCAGTCTGTGGCATTAGTTGAAAGCATGCGCGGAACGCCCATGCCCGCTCCGGCTCATCGCGATACAATCCTTGAATCATCGCACGGAGACTATCGCTATTGAACACCTCGTGAGAGTCATCGGCGTGACGACCAAACACCATGAATAGCGTCATATACCGGAGCAGACGCTGTGCATGCACGAGATCGGCGCTCCAAAAACAAGTCGCCCATGCCGCGCGCAGGTCTTCAACCGACTGCGCACTCGCCATGTATCGCCGTTCACATGGCTCAACGTGAAATCGAAATGGAAGGCACCACTCTCGCACGATGTGCGTATCCGTCGAATTGAATACGACGAGATGTACATCAGCGATAACTGCCCACACCTCACGAATCGTCATGTGGGGAAACAACACGTGGTATGCAGTATGAGCCCTCTCATTCCATGGGAACAAGTTGAACTCACGATCTGGACCATTCCGACTCCTAGGCTCCATGTGGTGCATCCTAGCATTCGGGTACTTCAGCTTGTACGGCTCTCGGGCTGTCGCATACGCTTGGTGCGGGTCGCCACTGGTATGCCTCACGCGAGAAACCTCCTTGCATGAAACGAACTCAAGCACACGGTATCATGCATACGTATTGTGTCAAAAAAACAGCCCAATCTTGGAGATTGAGCTGTAACCGAACAAATACTAGGCGAGTACCACGGGATTCACCCCACGCGCGAACACGTAGTGTGGGGTCATGTCGGCGCGAGAGATGCGCGCCCACCACGGATAGAACGTTCGAAGCCAGTGCTCGAGCGACAAGAATCGCTGACGCACCTCATCGTTGACGCCCCACTTGGTTCGTTGCCATGCGCAGAATTCGGCCTGACGAAGATCAGATGTCATTTGGTACATCACCAAGTTGCCCATCGCCAGCGGGTACTCCGAAATTTCCGCAGGCACATGCGCCTGCACGAACGATGCATAGCACTCCGCATCTCGCGCACGAGCGCTCGTACACGCCCGCGTGAACGCCTCGCTCTGAAACTTAGGATACGTGTAGAATCCGAGCAACGGTGTTACCCGGCTCCGTGCATGGACACTCAAGCTTTGACGCTGAAGGTCGCGCCATCCACGAAACGACATCGCATTCTGCACCATCACCGATGCAACTCGGAACAACTCCGGAAGTTTATCGTATTCACCACGTGGAACATCCTGGAGCGACGAGATGAAACGCTCAAACTCCTGCTCAATCTTATTCGCGAAGTCGATACCCCCGTAGATACGACCATCGCGTGCCAAGAGGAGTCGCTCCATCACGCGACGTTCGTCGAACAAATCGAACACGAGTTCTTCCGTCGTCTCGATATACCGTGGCATGCTCCGCTCCCACGGAGTCGGATCGCAGTGCCGAAGGAAGTATCCGTGTCCTGCGCGCACCGTTTCATCCTGAATCATCTGTGCGACTGCGACGCACTCGGGAGAGTTCTCCAGTCGCAAGTGCTTCAAGAGCTCGCCCATTGCCTCGCCTGAAACGGCAAGTCCGAGTTCGGTCAGCGTAGCGCACGGCAACAGATTGCCCAGCACGTCGCACGACTCACCAATAACGCCGGCGTTCAAATCTTTCTGATCTGTGACGCGCGACGAAGCCCACTCGCGCACTTCGTTCGGAAACGGTCCATCAAAGTTCGCACCGATGAGTTCTCGGTACGCTTCAACCGAAGCCTCAATGGTAACCTTGGCTCGGCGTTCGTATGCTTCACCGAAAACGCCAAGCTCGTTCCAGATGGGGTACTGGCTCTTTCCCGAGAAGTCGACGTATCGCGTCGAAAGCTCGATGAATGCCGTCCCCGGCCAGGTCCTCTCGATAATCTTTGCGACCAGAATCGAAACCTGCTCAACGCACAGAATGAGCCGGGCGGGTCGGATAATCGAGTTGTGGCCATACCGATCCAGGTGCTCATTCTTGAAGTCCTGGATACGCTTCGATGTGGCGATGTGGCGCCAGTACTCGGGATCGCCTGCAGCACTCACGAAAGACTCGAAGAGCGAGTCGAACGCAGGCGAATGATTACAAACGGCGTCGAGACCAGAGATGCTGAGCGTTCGGAACATCTTCTGGAGATCACGCCAATCCAGGTGCTGCGCACCTCCTTCGCCCTCACGAATCCCCGCAAACATCAGGACGGGAATGAGGTTGTCCACGATATGCCCGCGAAGACCCCGCGAATTCTTGAGTCGCGAGTACATCGCAAGCACCGTCGCAATGACTGACTCGGGAAGCCCCGACAAGAAGAAAATCTTCCGATCGATGTTCGAACAAATCGCGGCCAATGCTCGCTTTTCGCGATTCGTAAACGTATAACTCACCGGCGCATTCACAAACTCTCGCGCCGCCGCATCCATCTCCGCCCGCATACTCGCGTCCATGATTTCTACCCCTTGTTAACGTGCCCGCGCACCGTAACAAATAAAAAAGCCCCGCACAACGAGTGCGGGGAATCTGCCTGCCGAGAAGCGCGACTAGAACACGAACGAGGCGAGAATCGACAGAACCGCGACGAGGGCAAGTAGTCCCGCCGACACCGAAAGGTGACTCATCCCCTCGGGATCCTGCTCAATCGTTGCGTACACCAGAGATGCGTTCACTCCAAATACCAGAGCGCACAGACCAAAGAGAGGTCCGTACCACGGATTCCCCGTGAACCCCGTCGTAACACATAGGACTCCGCCAGAAGACATCGCAAGCACACCAAGAAATCGCACCCGTGAAAATTCACCGAGAACGGTGTCGAGAAAATACTGCCGCCGAAAATCCCATACACCGAGCGCCACGAGTACAAGCCCGACAATTCCTAGAACCAGCACGACGCACCTCCTACAGAAGACTTCGGACGACATCCGCATCTGACCAAGGAATCTTGCGCCCTCCAGCCAGTGCGATGCTTGTCTCCGAGCCTTTGCCTGTGATAATTACTATATCTCCTTTTTTCGCATCAGTCAATGCCTGTGCGATTGCCTCACGACGGTCCATGATGCGTTTTGTTTTTGTGCGACCAGATTCAGAGATGCCCTCCGCCACATCGTCGAGAATGCGCTTGGGATTTTCATCATAGGGGTCTTCGTTCGTGAGAATAATATTGTCGCAATACTTCTCTGCAAGTGCTCCAAACTTCGGTCGCTTCCATGTATCACGTCCGCCCCCTGCAGCACCCAGCACTGCGATAAGGTTCTTAGCATTCGGCCGAAGCGTTGCATACACCGCCTCGAGGGATTCGGGCGTATGAGCATAATCTACCACCACGCCAAATGGTTCTTTCTGAATCCACTGCAACCGCCCCGGAATTTCCGCGATACTCTCAATAATTGGCTGTGCCGTTGGCAGGTCTACTCCATACATTGAAGCAGTCGATAGCGCGGCAAGAATATTGAGTACATTAAAATGACCGCCCAAGCGCGCCTCAAAGCGCGTGCCATACACATTGAACGCAACGCAGTCTTCATGCACATCGAGCTGACTCGCGCGCATCTCACCACCCTCGACGCCGAAGAATAATTTCTTTTGTGCGGGGAATGATGCAAAGTAATGCACCTCGGGATCATCGGCGTTCATGATGTGCACGTGCTGAGTGGTGGTAAATAATTTCCCCTTTGATGCACGATACTGCTCGTACCCTCCATGCGCCTCAATATGCTCGGGATGGAGATTCGTCCATACGGCACAATCAAACGTGACACCGATGTGACGCCCCTGCGCCAAACCTTCTGACGGAACTTCCATCACTACATGCGTGCAACCCGCAGACACCGCTTCGCGTAAAAACTTTTGAATCTTCCAGCGCCCTGGCATCGTCATCTTGAGTGTATTAGGCCACTCACGCTCTCGAATCTTGTATCCAAGCGAACCAATCGCAGCAACTTTGACGCCAGCACCCTCGAGGAGTTTTGTGGTCAGATACACAACCGTGCTCTTCCCCTTAGTACCGGTGACGCCAATAACCTTGAGTTTCTGCGAGGGGAAGCCATAGCGAAGCGCCCCCGTCCACGCAAGCACTGGATGATACACACGCGCGGCAACACCAAACACACGCTTTGGGATAAAGCGCTTGATAAACCGCAGTGATGCATCAAGAATTCCCTCTTTAAACATGAGCCCAAGGATACTAGCGCGGAGCAATCTTGTACAGCCACGACCAGAATCGCTTGAATGTCATATCAAATGCACCGGGATACTCGATGGTGCGCGCGCCGAAGCCAAGCTTGAATCGCGTAACGCCGGGGTATTGGTCGGCATCGATTCCCCAGAAGTCATACCACGCGTATCCACGCTGTTTGTATTGCTGCATGAGCGTCCAGTGGAGAAGATGGGGCGCCATCAATGCACGATGCTCGCGATCCATTGCACCGTGGAGATAGGTGACGGTCTTGCCGTGTTCAATCATAATTGCGGCGGCAATCGGTGCGCCACCGTAGCGCGCAACGTAGAGCACCGCACGAACCGCTGAATCAGAAGATGAAAAGTAGCGGAGTAACTTCTTGTAGTAGAGCATCCCGTGCGTACGGAAATCATCGTGCTCTGCGGTTTGCTGAAGGAGTTTCCAAAAAATATCGATGTCGGAAGATTGCTCGATCGTCACCCCTTTTCGTTCCGCGAGATTTATATTGTAACGATGCTTGTGGTGGAGCTTGTTGAGGAGTTCGTCATCGGAAAGCGTTAAGTCGGCGACGACCGTGCGTTTCGGCTGCATGTGTCGATACGAATGGCGTAATCGCATGCCGTTGCGAATGAGAAGCTCGGGAACCATATCGTGCAGTGGCTCCATCTTGATAAACATACTCCCCTCGCGATGCGCGAGATCTTTGAGGTAGTGCGTAAAATGCGCTACCTCGTTGCGTAGGCCATCGCGCGCAAGCTCAAGATTCAATTCTGGTCCATAGGGAATATAGAGGAAGTTCTGCCCCATGCGAACATCGTGCCGTATAATATTTGCCTTGAGGAATCCATCATCAAGACGCCACACGGGACGACCCAGATGCTTCTGAAATGCGAGCCACTCGATAGACTGTAGAAATGGACGATCCATAGCGGTAGTATACCACGCGCCTAGCCAGTGCGCTCAGCAACGTTAAGCACCATCCCGAGCCCCGACAGCATGGCGACCATCGAAGTTCCTCCATAGCTAATGAACGGCAGTGGAACCCCCGTCAGTGGGCCCAGGCCGGTCACAGCAGTAATATTCACCACCGCCTGAGTCATTACCCATATACACATCCCTGTACACAATAGCGCCCCAAAACCATCGTGCGCTCGCTGTGCAGTCATCATCAAGAGCGTTGCGAGAAATGCGAATAATGAAAGCGTGACAATACCACCCACAAGACCGAGCTCCTCCATGAGAATTGCAAAAATAGAATCTCCGATTGGCTCCGGCAAGAATCCTAGTTTTTGCGTACTCTGGCTCAGCCCCACACCCCACACCCCACCCGAACCAATCGCAATCAGCGATTGGTTTAATTGCCAGCCAGTTCCGCGAACATCCGCCTGCGGATTAAAGATTGTAGTAATACGAGCGAGGCGGAGCGGCGACACAAATGCCGCAATGCCAATCATCGCCACTACCGCAATAACAACGGCGACGGAATGACGAATCGGGGTGCCCGCAAAAAAGTAAATACTTCCCGCGATAATTGAAATAATGCCCAACGTTCCAAGGTCAGGCTGGAGCAGCAAGAGAAACGCCACAAAACCGGTCACAAGCGCGAAGGGTAAGAAGCCAAGTTGCCAGCTCTTGATTCGCTCGGAGCGCTCGCCAAGCCATGCCGCCAAATACACAATGAGCGCAAGCTTGAGAAACTCAGCAGGCTGGAATGTGAAGACGCCCAAGCTCAACCAACTCGTCGCGCCCTTCAGGTGCACACCAATACTCGGAACGAATACCAAAATCATTGCGACCAACGCAACGGCGAGAAACGGAAACGCGAGCACACGAAGCTTGCGATAATCAAAACGCCAGAAAAAATAAAGCCCGAGGAGCCCGG
This sequence comes from uncultured Candidatus Saccharibacteria bacterium, assembly GCA_964356795.1. Taxonomy (GTDB): domain Bacteria; phylum Patescibacteriota; class Minisyncoccia; order 2-02-FULL-40-12; family GWA2-44-9; genus JAGOPO01. Next base: position 22,263 of record CAYHIK010000001.1, read on the forward strand.
GTAATATTCCGTATAACAACTGGTGGCGCCAATAATACGCAGAGGACCCGAATTGCTTCTCCGCTTGCACAGAGCTCGCGGACGACAACACAATAAGGCCAAAGACGAGCAAGATGAGAACTACCCCGAATATACGTCGAGCCATACCGATAGTGTATCACACTCGCTATCGGAAAATGGTGCGCATCAAATCCTGAAGAACGGCACCGTTGAGCGGCGGGAGAATGGAGTCGGTGAGAAACAGCGCAAGCCCAACAATGGAGCCAATTGCACTCACCATCCAGAAACGCATCGTAATTTGGGTCTCATGCCATCCAAGCGCTTCGAAGTGATGGTGAATCGGCGTCGAAATGAAAATCTTCTTTCCACGAAGCTTCTTGCTCGTCATCTGCACAATGACTGAAAGCGACTCCATAACCAACACAATACCGATGACCGGTAAGAGGAGCGGAGTATTGGTAAGCATCGCAACAACGCCAACAGTGAAGCCAAGCGCCATCACGCCGGTATCCCCCATGAAAAACCGAGCTGGGTAAATGTTGAACCACAAAAATGCAATCAGCGCCCCAATGAGGGCAGCGAGGAATACAACCAAATCCATATGCCCCTGATCAAATGCGATACCCGCGTACGCGGCGAGCATCGTCATCAACGTGCCACCTACAAGCCCATCGAGGCCATCGGTTTCATTGCTCGAAAACGCAGTAGCAACAATCACAAAAACAAAGAAGAGTCCGTACCACAGTGGGCCGATAACCACATCTCCCATGAATGGGATATTGATAGCATCGTATCCGAGCTTTACCACGAACCACCACGCGCCAATCAGTGCGACAAGCGTGTACAACAGCATGCGTTGCTTCATGCCAAATCCACCCCTGCGTCGAATGCCGATAATGTCGTCGGCCATTCCCACGAGCCCGGCGACAATCAAAAATCCGAGTGGCAAATACGTCTCGGAGCGTACGAGGAAATTCATACGACTCCAGAATCCATCAACGGTAAAATGAAGCCCCCAGAACAGGAGCGTGATAGCGACTGCAGTGAACCACACCACAAACCCACCCATAGTGGGCGTGCCCTCTTTCTTTGAGTGGAGTGCATTAAATACGGGAGCTCCCTCGCGAGAAATCTGCTTGCCCCGCGCAAAGTATTTCTGCAACACCTTCATCCAGAGCGGTGTGAGAATTGATGCAACAAAAAACGACAGTGTCGCCACGGTCAGGATTCGCACCACATTAAATATCGTAAACGTCTCGTCCATATATTATTCCCACCGATACGCGACCTGCGCCCACGAAATCAGGGCCCGTGTATCTGCAAATCTTCCACGCGAACCAAGAACAATCGATACAAGTGTATCATTCTTTTCGGGTAATTTCACTACAAGCACCAAACACCCGAGCGCCTCATCGGTATAGCCTGTTTTGCCACCAACGATGCCAGGAATCTGCCCAAGAAGCTCGTTGGTACTCACTACTTCATGCACGATTTTTCCATCAGCAGACGTCACCGCAATCCGTGATTGCGCCATAATGGGCCATAACTCCGGCGCCGAATGAAGCGTATCGCGCACCAAGCGAAGCAAGTCCTGAGCGGTACAGAGCGCCGCATCATCAAGCCCTGCGGGATCTATGAACGTACAATTATACATTCCAAGTGAGTATGCCTTGCGGTTCATCTGCGCGACGAAATCAATACCACGCTCGCCCGCATATGCCGCGAGTGCGTATGCCGCATCATTACTTGATTCAACAAGCATCATCTGCACTAAATCACGAACCATGATGCGTTCGCCAAGATAGAGCGTCTGCTTCTGACCATCGACACGAACCGATTGCGAGGCAATTGTGACGATTTCTTGTGAGTCAAAAAGGTCGCGGACCACAAGCGCAGTGAGTAACTTCGTAAGCGATGCGATGGGCACTTGAAGATTTGCATTCTTCTCAAATAATATCCGCCCGCTATCGAGGTGCGCGAGAAGTGCCGCGTTTGCATCGGGGATTGGCTCGACAATATTTGTGTCCCTGCGCGGAGCGTATGCAGGCTCAGCGATAGGCAGGAGAAAGGCTTGCGCCGCTCGGAGCTGTGGTGTCGCACCAGAAATATACGAGTATGGCTCAGGGTCGGGCGTCTTGAAGACGATCACAACCACGGTGAGTCCAGCCAATATGAGCATTGGAAGAATCAATACACGCCGCATGGGGCAATAATTACTTTTCTATCGTTACGTGCAGCTCACGCAGCTGTCGGGAAGAAATCGGAGACGGAGAATGCATCATGAGATCGCGCGCGTCTCCTGTCTTTGGAAATGCGAGCACTTCGCGAATGTTTGGCTCATTATGCAAGAGCGCAATCAAGCGATCCCATCCCCACGCGATACCACCATGCGGAGGCGCACCGTGTTCGAATGCAGTGAGCATGTGACCGAAGTTTTCATCGATGCGCGCATCCTCAAAGCCCATGATACGAAAGACCGCGCGAAGACCTTCTGCGGTGTGGTTGCGAATTGAACCGCCACCAATCTCCCACCCGTTGAGCACGATGTCGTATTGGGTTGTGAGAATTTCTCCCACTCGTTCAGCACTGAGGAGTAACGGCATATGCTCTGGCTTGGGAGCCGAGAACGGGTTGTGAGTAAACGTCCATCCACCACCATCCTCTTCAGTTTTCTCAAAGAATGGAAAATCAATAACCCAGCAGAACGCCAAGAGATTCTGGTCGTTTTTATCTTCGCGTAAATCGGGACGATCGGTGCCGTATTTCTCTATTGCATCCGCATAGCTGATGCGCGGGAATGGAACTTGTTGAATCTTCTTTTCAGGATAGCGCTTCGTCACCAAATCAATCAGGAGTGCTTCATTGAGCGCCATCACATCTTCTCGGTTCACAAAGCTCATCTCCATATCGAGCTGTGTAAATTCGGGCTGACGGTCACCGCGCGTGTCTTCATCGCGGAAGCATCGAGCAAATTGGAAATAGCGCTCCATACCAGCCACCATGAGGAGTTGCTTGTACTGCTGTGGCGACTGAGGAAGCGCATAAAATGAGCCCGCGTAGAGACGACTTGGCACCACGTAGTCACGCGCGCCTTCGGGAGTGCTCTTAGTGAGCATAGGCGTCTCAATTTCGATAAACTCATGGGCGTCGAGCCAATTTCGTACAAATAATTGCCCATCGTGACGCGCCTGCATGTTGCGTGCAAGCCGTGGGCGTCGCAAGTCGAGGTAGCGCCACTCATGGCGAGTGTCTTCTCCAATCTCGTATCCATCGGTGTCGAGTGGCATCGGAGGAGTTGCCGACATGTTGAGCACTTCGAGCTCGTGCGGCTCGAGTTCGATAGAGCCAGTTTCGATTTCTGAATTTCGCATCTTCTCGGGACGCTCTTTGATGAGCCCCTTAATGCGCACCACCCATTCACTACGCAGTGTCTGCGCTACCTCGTAGCAGTCGGGCGTAAACGGACCGAATACCACCTGAATTACTCCGGTGCGGTCACGTAAATCAACGAATACAAGCTTGCCGTGGTCGCGACGATTCGCAACCCACCCAAAAAGTTCCACCTCGCTCCCCGCCATGTCCTTGGTCTTGATAATAGATAATTCCTTCATGCCCTCGCATCGTATCATACGATTTGACGGGTCGCAATTGAAAATGTTTAGTTTTTAGGGTATGATATGCGAGCAAAACCGCCCTTAGCTCAGTTGGTAGAGCTGCTCCCTTTTAAGGAGAAGGTCGCTGGTTCGAATCCAGCAGGGCGGACTATGAATCAACGGCTAATGCCCCTGCGACATTAGCCGTTGATTTTATGATTCATCCTGCTGGATTCGAAGCCCGGAGCGATGTGGCCGCACCAGCGGACACCGTGAGGGCCGGAACCCGGAGGCATTGATTCGCGACGGCGAATCAATGACCGGAGGGTGAATCCAGCAGGGCGGACAGACATTGACATGCGAGCCTTTCTTGTGCATGATTAAGTGTGCTCGAGATATTTTTTTTGGAGGTAGCCTATGAGCGCTCGGTCCCTCGAAAGGATCCAGGAAAAGCTGTGTCGCAACGATGCGGAGATACGCGCCCTTCAGGAGAAGAGGGAGCAGCTCCTAAAAGAGCTAAAGGCAGCGTGTAGCCATCCAAAGAACAGACGCCTCCAAACAGGCACCGGTGAGGTATGCGGCGTCTGCACTAAAGTCCTTGAGTGCTATCTGCCACACATCGGAAACCACATTTAGAATCCTAGCCGACCACATGGTCGGCCTTTCCTTTGCTCTCTTATACTCATGTCTTAATGACAAATTTCGGAAGCCCGAGCTCATTGACTTTATACAATTATTATGTTATACTTAATATAGACGTTTTTCAAAGGAGGATGCCGTGAATATCGCAGGTATCGACAAGGCGATCGTATTGGCCGCGTTGTACAATCGCGCCCGTACCATCGGACTGGCGGGCATGATGGACTTCGACCCCACCCCACTGGACGTGCTGGTGGCGAGGAAGATCATCAAGGAACGGCGCGGTGCCAACCCACTGTACTTCGACTACTTCCAGGGGCGTTGCATGAAGATCGATCTCTCGAGAGATGAGGTCGACACCACGCTCTTCGACAACGAGTATGGCCCGGGTGCCGCCCAGCGAGCCCTCGACGCGGCATCTGCTGTCGATGCGGACATGAAGAAGAAGTAGAAACCCCAAACGAACCCCACGCCAAACGGTATGGGGTTCAATCTTTTTAATAAAACCTCCCGAAACTTGATTATTATCAATAAATATTGTACAGTATTTATGTCGTTTCATAGCGCAGTTAGGAGCGAGTAATTATGCGCATTGAGATTCATGACTATACGCACATCTTCGATAGCTTAACACTCAGGCGTCCGCCGACACACACACCCCTACTTCACTCTTGGGGTGTGGACGACAGTGGATATCCACGCGTCGTTGATATCCCAGGAGCGGATGTACTCCGAATCGAACGGGCATTTGCAGAATTCAAATGGGCACAGGAACGACTTCGAGGACTCAATCGTGGCCCCGAGCCAAATTCCTGCCAATGCGGAAACTGCCCAGGGAGTAGCTAGGTCGTGGTCATCAAAGTCGCATTCCGTAATGCGACTTTTTCTATCACAACAATCACCTACGACTTCCCGAGCGCTTTTGCGATGAGCGCGCGAAGCTCTTCATCGCTGGTAGTGCGGAATGATGCGCCCGTTGCTGTGGGGCGACTTGGCTTCTGTTCAAACTCTTCAGCATCTGGCTTGTGTTCTATTTTCCTCCCCTTAAAGTCGACTGCTCCTTGCAATAGATTTCCCAGCGAAGCGGGAGGGCGCACCTCGGAAGCTTGTTGTTGTGGGCGCGACTGTTGCGGACGAGGCTGCTGCGGACGCGCCACTGATTGCGATGGGAATTGACCACGAGCGGGGCGCGGTGATGCTGGCCCATCATCTCGGCGGGGCGGACGCTCGCGAGCATCATCGCGAGGCGCGTAGCCCGCAGGCACGATTGGTGCGCGCCATGCTGATATGGCAGCTTCGACTTCTGCGCGCGGATGCGCGTACATCGTGCGCGAGTATTCGATAACCTCATTGCGCGTGCTCTGCGCGAGCTTTGCGGGCGTATCCATGGTCATCGCTGAAAACGCATGACTCGTGACACCATCAATCATCAGCTTCAGATAAATCTGACGGAACCCAAGGTTCACAATATCAGTCGCCATAAACTCTGGCGCAAACTCTTTTTCCAAAAATTCGGCGTCTTCAGCTCCAACACGGAATGAAATAATCGTGCCCACGTTTCCAAATGCCGCTTCGGCAACCTTTTCGTCTAACTGCTTGATATATTGATGCCCAACGATAAGGGATAGGTTGAATTTACGCGCTTCGGAAAGAATATTCGCAAACGAAGCCGTCGCAAAGTTTTGGAACTCATCAACGATAAGACAGAAGTCTGCGCGCTCATGCTTGGGAATATCAACGCGACTCATTGCGGCAAGCTGAACCTTGGTGATAATCATGGCCCCCAGCAAGCGCGATGCGTCCTCCCCAATGCGGCCCTTGGAAATATCGACAAGAATAATCTTCCGCTGGTCCATCGCCTCTCGCATGTTGAACGTGGATTTCGACTGGCCTACCAGGTTACGAATCAACGAGTTTGAAACGAATTGTCCGACCTTGTTCTGAATTGCTGCCGTCGCTTCACTCGCGAACTTATCAGTGTACTTTGCAAACTCCTGCGTCCAGAATGCCTTCACCTCGCTATCGGTCACCTGGTCAACAACGGTCTTCCGGTAGTCCTTTTCTGCCAACATGCGGTTGATGCCGAGCAACGTTGAGCCAGGCGCCTCCAAGAGTGCGAGGATAGTGTTGTTGAGAATGTACTCCATACGTGCCGACCATGCGTCTTCCCAAATCTTCTTGAACACCGCCATCATACCGTCCGCCACGAGGTGACGCTGATCAAATCCGACCTGTTCCATCACATTGAACCCAACAGGAAACTGCATATCTGCTGGGTTGATGAAGATCACATCTTTGACGCGCTCGGGTGGGATATAGTCGAGGAGATCGAACACCGCATCTCCGTGGGGGTCCATAAAGCAGAGTCCACGACCGTCCTGAATATCCTGAATCGCAAGCGTCTTGAGAAGTTCGGACTTGCCCATGCCCGATTTGCCAACCACGTACATGTGGCGGCGACGGTCATCGAGCTTGATGCCGAAATGCGTAACAGAATTTCGAAACTCTGTGTTTCCAAACAGTACTACATCATTGTCAGAATTGGCGTTCATAGATTAGCGAGTAGGAAGCATCGTGGGTGGCTGACCCTTCTTCGACTGTACGCGTGGAAGAAGTGGAGCTTTTACATTAAGGCCTGGCATGTGCCACAACGTGGCGAGCTCTTCAACATTGAGGATGAGTGGGAAATCTTTCGGATTTTTTGACGGCTTGGCGAACGCGCGCTTTCGATACGAGCCGTACATACCCTTCTTCTTTTTCAGCGTCCCCTCATCGGCACCAAATCCTTTGTCATTCGGGAAGAGCCAGGGGAATGTGCCCTTGTCCTTAGTGCCCGCTCCCGGCTTGAAGGTGTTCATGTTGTTGTAGAACAACTGCTTAAACATTGCGGTAATACTGGATGGACGCGCGCCATTGAATGCGTCTTTGCGAGCCACATACAGTACGCGAAGCGTTGTCTTGAATGCAACCAGCGAAAGCTTTCGCTGTATGCCTTCGAGCGCAAGCTTGTCTGCAGGCGTGAGATTCCCCATCGTGAATGGTTTCTCTTCTTTCTTTTTCTCCTCCGCAGGTGTAATCAAGCCGAACTCTGTGGCGAGAAACCCAAGAAGGGTGAATGGAGCAAGCGCAATCGTCTGCACGAGCGGAGCTTCTGGCTTCTTGGGCTCCTTGCCAATCATCTTATCGACAACCGCTTGACCGTCTTTCACCCAATCGCCACCGGTGGGGCGGAAGATGTACTGCAACCACAAATACTCCCCAGGTCGAAGGGCGCTCATCATTTCAAGCAGTGGCGCGAGTGGATCAAGTCGAGCGTACTCATCCTTACCTCCCGCGTCTTCAAATTCAGTCCAACTCCTGATGGGGTATGCGGGTGGCTGGGAGCCGACGAACTCGGTGCCCGACACATCGTATTGCGTTGAATCAAACTCATCGGGCAAAAGCGAGATGTAATCACCCGTCATCTTAATCTCGGCTTGCGGGTATTGCGCGAACAGAAGCGCCTCAACGGTATTCCGCTGACCCTCAGTGCATCGAATATAGAAATGAGTCTCTCCCCCATGCGAGACAATCTCGAGCGAGAACCAATCCGGGACTTTGCCCACAAAATATTGATCCTTCCACTTAATACCTCCACCGTAGCTCGCATGAAGCCCGGCAAAAAAGTTTTGCGCTGCCATCGGACTGCTATAGAGAATCTCAGGCGGTGGAACAATCTCGAGCACCACCCATTTCATACCAGCAAGATACGCGTCTTTGAGGTAATCAAGCCAGAGTGAACGAGCAACCGCTCCAAGAATCAGCGGGAACCACACCCACCAAAACTCAAACGCGAGCAAAAAGCCCTGTCGTAATACGCTGAGAATTGACGTCGCATCATACATAGTCTCTTGATAAAGTATACCACATTACGCGCAAAGGCCCCGTGTATACGGAGCCTTTGCGAACCCGCCGGATTTCTCCCGGACATGTTTTCTATTTCTTGCGAAGATGGAAGTGGCCGTTTTCGTCTTTCACGAATGTGCCAGAATCCTGGAGATTCAATAGAATCGTATTCTCCTTTACCAAGCGTACCGAGCTCACGCGAGCAACCAACTCCACGCGTGGCAATGGCTTGCCATGTGAGCGAAGGATATCTACTAGCACATCTTTGACGGTGCCCGATTTATATCCCCACTCGGAGAGCGCATACATACCGCGGCCAACGAGCACAAATCGCTTGTCCTTGATGAGCTCATTGTGCACGGTCTGCACGTTCACCTTCTTTGCATCAAATTTTGCCACGTTGATAAGCTTCGCAATCTGGCTGAAGTGCTGAGGCTTTTCTGCCTGCTTGATCACCAAATACGCCTTATCGCGAACACCCTTGGGACGAATCTGGCTCCAGTGGGTCAATCCCATCTGGCCAAAAATATTGCATCCGAGGTCCTTGCAAATAGCAGAAATCGTTGCGAGGTGCTTATCGGTAAACTTTGAACCATCGAGTGCGGATACATTATTTTTCGTCGCAAGCTCAATGACCTGGCCCACGGGAATAACCGAATTATGAGACTGAAGGGCGGACGTGAGCGCCGCAACCTGCGCGCGGAACGCATCGAGGGTCGCGCGGCTACGCGTCCAAAACGCGTGGTAGTGGTCGTTGTCCGCCATACGAATCAATTCAGTGTCGAGTGTAAGTGCAAAAATAAGAGAGGCATTGGCGACGGTGTCCTTGTCGTTTCCTGACACCATTTTGAACAATGCTCGCTCACGAACAACCCCACCCTCCCGAGCAATCAAATCCTTCATACTTGATGTAAATCGAGTCAATTCACGAATATCTGAAGCATGCTTTGCGAGCTGAGCAAGCGCGAACTCTTCAATCTGTCGAACGCGTTCACGAGTGATTCCGTACCCCTTACCGATGGATTCGAGCGTTTCCTTGGTGCCTGTCTTCAAACCAAAGCGCCGTGAGACGATATCACGGTTACGCGGATTGAGCGTTTTGACCAACTGTGCGACTGACTTGGTCAGGGTTTTTACATCGATAGTTGCCATACGTTTGCATCTGTTATCTAAAGCAATGCCGTCCTCTCGGGGCAGCACGCCTACATACAGTAGCAATTATTATTAAACTCGTCAAGCCCTCCCGCCAGACACTCCCTACCGAGACTTATTTCGACGACTCATCCACACAAGAACCGGTGATGCGATAAAGATTGAGGAATACGCCCCCAGGCCAATCCCGAGCATAAGCGCAAGGGCAAAATACTTGATACTGTCCCCTCCAAACAAGAACACCGCAAGGGATGACAGGATCACCACGAGCGTATTATTGATAGAGCGAACCAGCGTTTGCATGACACTTTCGTGTACCAAGTCTGGCAGGGAAAGCTTCGAGCCACGAAGGATATTCTCGCGGACGCGGTCATAGATAACCACCTTGTCGGAGACGGTGTAGCCCAAGATGGTCAAGATTGCGGCAACATAGATACCAGTGATTTGGACATCGTAGAAATGCCCAAGTACCGCGAAGACGCCCATAGGGATAATGATGTCGTGCGCGAGGCCGAGAAGCGTCCCCGCGGTCATCGCCCACAGCGAGAGTGACCGTGAAAGCGTTCTAAACATCCACGCGATGTACACGAGCACCGCCGTCAATAAGATAAAAATTGCGAGCTTACTCTTTTGCACAAGCTCGTCTCCAAGCGCAGGTCCGATGGAATCGAATCGCACCTCGGTGATTGTTGTCGTTGGAAATGCCTTCGTAAGCCCCTCCAGGAGCGCCTGATGTTCAGTCTCGCTCAGTGGACCACTTCGAATAATGGTCTCGGAATCGCCCGACGGGCTTACGGTGATATCGAGATACGACTTCCCATCAAGCTGTGCAATCGCCTTGATGACATCGTCATTCGCTGGTCGCTCGCTAAATTGCACCTCGAGAATACTCCCGCCCGTGAAGTCAACGCCCCAATTCAAGCCCCATACTTTCAATACGCCAAACGACGCAATGAGTATGATGACCGAAGCCGCGAACATGACAGAATAAAATCGTTTCATGGAATCAAGAGAATAATGCTCGATACTTACCAAGACGGCTCGATGCAAACACTCGCAAGAATGTACGCGTTACCACGATAGAGGTAAACAAGCTTATAATAACGCCCGTCCCCAACGTGAGTGCAAACCCTCGAACAATCGACGCCGTGAATGCATACAGGACCAATGCGCTAATGAATGCCGTCACGTGACTGTCGCGAATCGATGGCCACGACCGACGGAATCCCTCTGCCATCGCCGCACTGAGCGAGCGCCCTGCAGAAAGCTCCTCTTTCATACGAGCAAAAATAAGGACATTTGCATCAAGCGCCATGCCCAGCGAAAGAATGAATCCAGCTACACCCGCGAGCGTCAATGTGACGGGTAATGCCTTATATACAGAAAGCGTAATAAGAAGATAGACACCCAATGCAAGAAGCGACGTGACACCGGGAAGACGGTAAAAGGCAATCATGAAGAGGCCCACAAGAATGAGTCCCCATACTCCCGCATTCATACTATTCTGAAGCGATTCCTGACCCAGCGATGCTCCAATCGTCTGCTGTGAAATAAGCTTGATTGGCACGGGAAGCGCTCCGCTATTGAGGCGGGTTGCAAGCAACTTCGATTCTGGGGCTGTGAAGTTTCCGCTAATGACGGCGCTTCCATCCACAATCTCACTCTGAACAACAGGGATACTAATAGGAACCCCGTCGAGGAAGATCGCGACCGGCTTCCCAAGATTGCGTCGCGTAATATCGGCAAATAACTTTGCGCCTTCATCGTTGAGCTCAAGACTCACCTGGGGTCGTCCCGTCTGAGGGTCGAATGACACCAGCGCGCGTTTTAATTGTTTGCCAGAAAGGCCTGTTGAAATCCACGCATTTGGATCGGTAGCGCTCTGCTCTTTGAATTCCAAGAATGGCGTCTCCCCGATGAGCTTGATTGCCTCGTTCACATCCTTTACACCCGCAATCTCAACAATGAGTCTATCCGAGCCGCTGATTTGCACGACTGGCTCTGCAACACCAAAGAAGTTCACCCGACGCTCGACGACATCGCGAACACCCTGCATCGCAGAGGCGCGGTCAATATCGGCGGCAAGGCCTGAGAAGTCCGCCTGATACAGTAAGTGTGCACCTCCGAGTAAATCGAGCCCAAGGGTAAACGGTTGCGCGGGAACACTCGGAATCGGTCCGAGCCATGAAGGGAGATACTGATTCGTAAATCCAATACCGCGATTTACTGCACTCGGAGACACGTACACAAACAACGCCAACGATATGAGAATTATGCTTGAGAGAATTTTTGAGTTTCGCGTCATGCGTGGAACATCAATTACGGGCTTCATGATGACAATACTGACCGTTCTTGTCAAATCCACGGCTCTTCATGACGTCCTCCATATGGGTCCTTCGCCGATAGTCCCTGCTCGGAACTTGGTCACAAAGAACGCTCACCTCGCGAACCGTAGAACATGTTGCAATATTGGGGATGCAACATTCTGCGGCTCGCCATCAGCTCGCATCTATCATTTCTGCCAAGATTCCTAGGGCAGGGGCTACCGGCTACGGATCACTCGATATATGCTCTTACTAATGAAAAGGCGGAGATGGTTAGTCTCCGCCGAGGACGCACTACCGCCGACGCTTTCTACGAGATGCCGGCGTTATCTGGCTTCCGCCTGGTGAAGAACCCGCGGAGATAGTAGTAAGCCACCCCCTGCAAGGAGCCGATGATCATGAAGATCCCCGGGGAAAGGACGTAGAACAAGCGGATGTGCCACTCAAGTCCGCCCGTCGTGATCGTCCACATGGGAATGCCGCCGATTACGAGACCCAGCGGACCCCATACCAACACCTCCCGAGTGGACAGGTAACCCGAACCACCCGCTCTCTTCATGTGAATCTTCGCCAGTGTGAACCCGAGGAGCACTGCGCATGGCCACTCAGCCAGCCACACCAGACTACCCACAAACCCGAGCGCCACGAACACTACGAGCAACGTAAATTCCATGCAAACCTCCACTGCACATGATACGCCATAATTTGTATCATGTCAAGTTTCCCGCTAACCCATTCCAGCGCAGGGGTCTTGGCGGAAATAATAGTTGCGAGGCGAAATCAACCGCAGTAGTGTTGCATCTTCAAAACTGCAACATCTACTACGGTCGATAAGCCGAGAACTCCTTACGACCAAGCCCCGAGCAGGGATGGGTTAGCGGGGAAGTTGACTACTCTGCCTCATCGAGCTTTTCACGAGACTTGCGGGGCTTCTGGGAGGCGAGCCAATCGCGGAGGAGCATCGTGGCGCGTACATCGTCTTCGTTGTAGCGAATGATTCTATCAAGCGATGCGCGATCCCCCGTGCGAAGCCACGTGTCGTACCATACGACAGACTCCGCTCCGCCCGCCTCCGAATCTGCCCATGCATACCCAAGATACTTTGCCACATCTTTCAATGTATAGAAGTAGAGCGGAAGCACTACGGAATCAATCGTCTTCTGGTGGAGATCAACCGAGTGTTCGTGGAATTTCTGCACGAGATGCGATGGCGCACCGTGGCGCTGTGCGAGACGGTCAAACACCATCTTTTCATAAAACGCATAGTGATAAATCGCAAAATTCTCCCACCCTGCGAGCAGGTCGAGGAATTTGCCCCACATCACGGCTTCATCTTCGGGCTTTTCTGCAATCAGCGTAGAGTAGGTCACGGCACCAGACGCAGTATCGCGAATCAAAAGCCCAAGCAAATAATCGACGTCGCGCGTCGGATCAGATTCAATATCGAAGAAAATTTCAGTGGCAACCTCGGGAAATGCCCCCTTTCGGATAATCTTTGGCTCTCCGCTCATGAGGACGCGCGCCTGATTCTGGAAACGGACAATCTTATCGTACGGCCAATCTTCAAATTTACCACGGAGATCGTCGGCATCGGCTTGTGCAAGGTCGGCAACCGTATGAATCCCAACGCTATACAAACGACGCTGATCGGCCTGCGAGAGGCGATAGATAAGCGAGACGTCATTGCATCCTTCGGCACCCTCAAGGCAAAGCGAGTACCACGGAGTACGCTTACAGCTCGATTTCAAGAACGGCGCGGGCTTATCCCCCGATAAGATGCGCTCGATGTCTTCGCGCGTTGTGTGAAATTGCGAAATAAAATCCCCTACCAAAAACGAACGCTCATGGCCCTGTGGATCAATCACGTATGCCTCGGTCGGCCGCACACCCTGAATCTTCTCTAAAATCAAAGAATAGAACACGAGCGGAAACTTATGCTCATCTTTAAGCTCAAGATTTCGCTGTACATCGTACGTGACATATTGAAAGTCCCCCAGCGTACTCTTCCCGGGTCGAGCTTCGAGTAAATCGGGCATCCCCACCCAATCTTCCGTCATGAGCACACCGTGGTAAATGTTTTTCCCCTGCTTCATCAGCTCGAGCGTTGCCAAGTAGGCCTCTTCCAAGTCGCGATACTGCTCGGGCTTGAGTTCCTCGAACTTCTTATGCGCTCCAAGTGAGCCGACGGCATCCTGCATCTTACCTTTGTAGATAATATCCAGGAGTGGGGATGGCTCTTTCTTATGCGCGCTATCGGCGTAAATGTCGTACCAAATCCAATGCGGGCACTGAAAGAATTTATAGAAGTGCTGAGCGGTTAGTTTCTGTGTTGGTTCCATGGGGGCATTGTACCGTGCGCGCAGCAAAAAAGAAACGACCCGTCCTTAGAGGGCGGGTCGAACGACGGAGCACACGAAGCGGTCGCGGTGCAGATACTTCGCAGCAACCGCGCGAAGCATGCGATGTGTTACGCGTCTAATGTCATCGTAATAGGACGAAAACCGCGAAAGATCTTCATCTCCATTTGCGAGCGACATAAGGATACGGTCAGAGAGTGCACCCGGTGAGAAGCGATAGTGCTCGAGGAACAGATGCGCGAGGAAGAATGTTGCATCCTCGACATCCTCTTCGAGTTCGGAGCTAGGCCCCGAAACGATATCGCTGATCACATCAAGCATTCGCTCGATGAGATACTCACAGTGAGCGCGATCCCCACGAGTTGCGAATTCAACGAGCATCACCCCGTGACTCGACGAACAGTCCCAGACAACATCGGAATGATAGATGCCACCGGGATGCACGAGGTTCCCCTCTCGAAGCGCCGCATCAATGCGATCCTTCAGGATGCCTTCGAGCACTTCGAGCGCGAATGCGTCTCTCGTACTAAAGGTCTCGGTCGGCCACAGCATGCACACGTGGTGCATCGTTGCACCGCTGCGGTCTGTAGTGATGCGACGGATATCGGTGAGTACGGGCACATCATCCGAACGATTGTAGCTCCACGAAGTTGCGGGCCATGGTGGCAATTCATTCAAACGAGCATCACGCACCATCCGCACCGCGTCGTGCTGATTGGGGCCGATGAGCACCACACACATCGTCGCGGGCACACAGTTCACCTGCGCCCACTGCTTCATCGTTCCAACCTTCACGCGCGCCAGCTGTTCGGGATCAGAATCGCCCCAGTGCCGAGCAGGATTCGTCGTGTATAGCGCGCGGAGTGCCGCACGATACCCAGCCATGCCCGGCCATTCGTCGTTCAAGCCCGTCTCATTGTCGACTGCAGAACGTTCAACCGAAAGTGCACGGGCATTCACAATCGCATCGTCACGATTCCGCATGTCGCGAATATCGTACATTGCATCGCGCACCATGCCAGCCATGATTTGGAACACTTCGTTCCGATGGCGTGCATGGAACAAATCCTGATGACCGTATCCCGTATAGCTATGCTCGGTGTGCACGTTGATGCCCGAACCGCTCGACCCACCGAAGTATCGACGGAACATGCGGTCAGCCTGACGAGCGCTAATCGGTTGCGGTCGTTCCGGGTATCGACGCGCCCAGCGCGCAACGACTCGTGGTGACGCGCCACGGCAGAACAAATGCTCAACCGCATGCGCCATCCCGATGAACGACACAGGATCGTTGCGGGTCCCCCGCAAAAATCCAACCTGTGATGCGCTCAGAAGCCTATTGGAAACATTCACCAGTCTGACGCCGTTTTCGAACAGCGTAATGACGGGCGGGTTCTTATCCGCCATAACGCTCACCTCCTTCAGATGAGAAAGAACGATGGAACGACAATAAAGAAAAAACCCATCCGCCACAAGAGCGAATGGGTATCGACTGTTTAGTCGAAGCAGAGATACATGAGGCGATAATTCGAGTACTCCCAATCGCCGTCATCGTAGTCGTAACGGTCGGCGGGTCTCCGATTCGTCGGAACCCAGTACCAGCCACATCCGACGTTCGGACGATACCAGTACGGCCAGTAGAAGCTCACCCACGAAGAACGGTCGTAGTGCCAGAGCCGATAGTGCGGACCGAAGTTGCGTCCGTAGAACCGGGTCCTGCCGTACCAATCGGCGCCACGATACGAGCGAGGGAAGCGATACCAGCGGCCCCGGTCAGGACGCTGATAGTTCCTCCAGTGATACTGATCATATCGATTGCGATCATCGCGACGGTCGTACTGCCCAGGACGCGGATGACGGTCCTGTGCGCCACGACGGTCTCGCTCGCTCTGTGCGCGAGGCACTGCACGGTTCGACGGTGGCGCCTCGTGAGCTCGCTCGCGGGGCTGAGCCTTCCGCTCGCGATTGCCATCGCTCGAACGCGGCCTGCCCTGCTGCTGTGCGTTTGCGGCGGTACCCGTACACCACAGGGCAGTGAGTACCACGAAGAACGCGATGAGCAGAATGCGTGTTCTGCGTCCCATGCGAATCCTCCTAACAAGGAAAAGAACAACGCCTACATTGTAGCACTAAGTCAAGCGGTTGCAACACGCCCCGGCACCGAAACGCTTGGGTATCGCTTCACCTCGTGCTTCGGTATAAACGACTTCAAATACCTTCGCTGTGAAGCGGAAAACTGCCGGACGAGAATTCCCTCAATAGAAAGGATGGAACGCTCCCCGGCGCGAGGGAGAATGACATGCGCAAGCTCATGAATGAGTGTCTCAACCTCGTCATCCCGGCAGCGATGCGTGTTTTTTGCTGGATTTATGAGGATTTGCACCCAATTACCCGATGGGTGGATATCAGGGTCCATAAGGCCTCGAATGACCTTACGATGTGGGTCGTCGGGGTTCACTAGGCGCTTCTTTCGGGAGATTTTCACACGCTCGCTCCGAAGTACCACCACGAATTGCCTGAATACCCAGTCAACAAGCGCATCACCGCTTCTCGGTAGACTTGTCATGTATTTTGATGCAGCTCGTTTCATGGATTTGGAGGGTGTAGCTGCGGCATGGTATACGGCTCCTGGGTTCTTCGCAACCTTGACCTATAGGCTCGATTTGTGGCATGAAAAAACACCCTCACGGGTGCTTTTTCATATCCGCCAGAACTACATCTGCATTTTCTTCTGACCCATCACCTGATAAATCGCTGATAATGCCACGAGCGCATACAATACGCGCGCGAGGGTGAGGCCGAGGTATTGCCCGACACCGAGACCGAACAACACGAGACCCCAGTTGAGGCCACCGATCACCAACAGCCAAAACGTTACTTTATTGAGATTCACATAAATCACCCCCTCTATGTAGCTCCCCTAATTATCGCATACATCGACAGCGCGTCGAGCAATATTCATCCACACCTCACTGCGACTCATAGAGTAACCGATGTATAACTTCACGGACATTATGATGATCCACCAGAATCGATTCGAGCGCATTCAGGAGTATTAAATCGGGATGATGGCCAATCATCTGTAGTATCGGCATCAGCGACGTAATTCCCTCGCACGAGACGTGCGTTACGCCGGACCGCGCAAGCTCAACGCCCGCGGTGTGGTTCTTCGAATGCTTCGAAATACCTGTTGCAACCAAGTCACCGATGCCCGCAATCGAAAGTATAATCTCACGGTCAATGCGAATATGGCGCGCAATTGCAATCATCTCTCGAACTGCCTGAGAAAAGAGCCAGCCCCGAGCATTTCCACCCAATGCAAGCCCATCCCCCATACCCATCATGATTGCATAGATGTTTTTAAGTACACCGGCATACGAAACCGAGCGCATATCCGACGTTATTTGTGTTCGAAGTGGCGACCCATCAAATACCGAGGAAACTTTGTGTGCGCAGTCATCAGACGATGAAGCAATGAGTGCCATTCCGGGAAGTCCCGATGCCAACTCATGCGCAAGCATCGCACCACTCATCACCACAATGCAGTGTTTGGGCAGTAGCTCTTCGCACACCTGATACATTGCGAGCCCAGAAGGTGCTTCAATCCCTTTCGCAAGAGTAACAATAGGGGTCAACGAAGGCACGAGTGCAGAAATACGCGTCACCGCGGTACGCATCGCGCCACTGGGCACACAAAGAAAAATCACATCTACAGTAGGAACAGTTGATTCAAGCGGAGCACATCCTCCAGGGCACTTGCTTGCATCAATATCCCAATACGAAACTGCGGCATGCTCACTCGAGATAATTCCGCCCAGTGACGTGCCAAGCGCCCCTGCGCCAATAATGAGAACGTGTTGTTGCATGTGTTGCACCTCTCTATAAAGTATAGCACGCAAAAAAAGACCAACCCACGCGGGTTGGTCACATCCCCTAATCCTTCAGCAGATGCAGGGTCAAATGCAGGAACCGACTCGGAAGCCCCTGAATCGTCTCTGGGTCTCCGGCCACGTCCAAGATGTGGTCGGAAAATAGCGGATGCTCCATCGTGAATGCGCCCGACCACCCCATCGCGGTCCCGTCAGCGATAATCTCGTCGATGCGCTGTGGCGAAAAGGGAGTGAACGCGATTGAAGCAGTATCTACGACGAGCGCGGAATAGTCCTTTGAAGCTCCGCCATGCCCATCGACACGAAGCGCATACATCGCGGTCACGCACTCAGGAACAAATCGTCGATACGACCGTAGCCATACACGCGCCTCATTCTCAGATGATGGCTTCTCACGAATACTACCATCCATCATCTGAACTACCGTATCGGCAGTGAAGATGAGCGCCGGCTCAGAAAGCATCGCCGCAATCGCCTCTGCCTTCGCACACGCAACCTTGATGGTCACGGAGTGCGCCGACGTTCGCGGAAACACGTTCTCGTCGATGTTCGGGGCGATGATGTCAAACTCTGGCACCACCCTCCGCATAATCTCCGCACGTCTCACCGAACTCGAACCAAGAATGATTCTCAATGCACCCTCCTTGCAAGGGTTTTATTATGACATATTTCGTGATATTTGCAATATCACCCTACGCGCCGTGGCACTTCTTGTATTTCTTTCCACTACCACAGGGGCAGGGGTCGTTGCGGCCGATGTGCTCGCTGTGAATTTCCGATTCCGATGCGCCCGCATCGCCTGATTGAAGCGATGCGATTGGCTTCTCGCCAGAAATATCGGGGCGGAGCTCGATAACATTCTTCGGTCGCTCATCGTGCATCACCTGCACACGGAATATGACGCTCGCAACGCGGGCGGCAACACTTGCGAGCAGTTGCACGTACATCTGCTGAGATTCGATTTTGTATTCAACTAAGGGGTCTCGCTGACCATACGCGCGAAGACGCACCGACTCTCGCAAGTATTCCATCGCCTCGATGTGGTCTACCCACACATCATCAATCGTGCGCAAGATGACCGCTGTCTCAATCTGTCGTAGTTGCTCTGCACCGACGCGCTGTTCGTGGACACCATAGAGACGCTCAATTTCATCCTGCAAAAACGCGATAAGCTCTTCAGGGTCAGCGACACCACTCGAAGTGCAGTCAAGAAGTAATTGGTGAAGAGAATCCTCAAATGGAGCAACCGCTTTGCACGCTTCGGTAATTTCTTCGGTGTTGACCTCGCCCGTCTCAGCGCTCACATGAGCGCGCACGACATGCTCAACCTGCGACTGGAGGTAGTCAACGACTCGGTCGCGACTACTCGCACCCATGAGCACCTCGCGACGAAGCGCGTACATCGTCTCGCGATGCTTGTTCATCACATCGTCATACTCGAGCACGTATTTGCGCATATCGAAGTTGTGTCCCTCGATGCGACTCTGCGCTTGCGCAATTGAGCTTGAAACAAAACGATTCTCGATGACATCTTCATCGGTCACGCCAAGCGTATTCATCATATTGGTGAGTCGGTCTCCACCGAAGATTCTCACGAGCTCGTCTTGCGTTGATACGAAGAATTGACTCGCGCCTGGATCCCCTTGTCGGCCCGCACGGCCACGAAGCTGGTCATCAATACGGCGAGCTTCATGACGCTCAGTACCAAACACCGCAAGCCCACCGAGCTCGCGTACACGAATAGCTTCTGCCTCATCGACAGGATTTCCACCTAAGATAATATCGACACCACGACCAGCCATGTTGGTGGCGACCGTGACTGCACCCACCCTGCCTGCCTGCGCAATGATTTCGGCCTCACGCTCGTGGTTCTTTGCATTGAGCATTTGGTGACGCACGCCTGAACGCGTAAGCAACAACGAGAGCGTCTCGTTCTTTTCGATAGAGACCGTACCTACCAGCACCGGCTGACCGGTTTCATTTCTCTTTTTGATTTCTTCCGCGAGTGCGCGAAACTTCCCCTCTTCGGTTTTATAAATTCGGTCGGGTAAATCCTTGCGAACCATCGGCTTGTTGGTGGGCACGATGACGACATCAAGCTTATATACTTTGTGGAATTCTTCTGCGGATGTGCGGGCGGTTCCCGTCATGCCTGAAAGCTTCGTGTAGAGACGGAAGTAATTCTGGAATGTCACCGTCGCAAGCGTGCGACTCTCGCGCTGAACCTTGACGCCTTCCTTTGCCTCGATTGCTTGATGAAGTCCATCTGACCAGCGACGGCCCGGCATAAGGCGACCCGTGAACTCATCGACGATAATCACCTCGTCATTCTTCACCACGTAGTCGCGGTCGAGCTTGAAGAGCACCTGAGCACGAAGCGCCTGCTCGAGGTGATGCACATACCGAGCGCCACCCTCTTCATAGATATTGGCGATACCCATACGTCCCTGAACTTTTTCTATTCCTGCATCCGTGATACTGACAGCCTTGAGTTTTTCGTCGATATTGTAATCTTCGCCCTCTTTCAGGTGTGGTACGACGCGAGAAAATGATGCGTAGAGTTGTCCTGATTCTTCGTCGGGACTTGAGATGATGAGCGGGGTGCGCGCTTCATCGATAAGAATTGAGTCGACTTCGTCGACGATGGCAAAATGATGAGTATGCTCGGGGCGCTGTGCCATCGCGGACACCTGGCTCGCCATGTTATCGCGCAGATAATCGAATCCGTATTCGTTATTGGTTCCATAGGTGATATCTGCCTCGTATGCCTGCCTACGCTCTACGGGGCGAAGGAACTCATGCACCACACGGAATGAGCCGGTCGCATCGCGCTCTTCATCGAGCGCCTCTTCCTGCTCTGGCTTCACGTGTGACGGATCGTAGAGATAACTCGAATCATGATTAAGGACACCGACGCTCATGCCAAGCGCATAATAAATCTGGCCCATCCACGTCGCATCGCGACGACTGAGGTAGTCGTTCACAGTGACCACGTGCACGCCTTTGCCAGAAAGCGCATTCAGATACGCGGGAAGTGTCGCAACAAGCGTCTTTCCCTCTCCAGTGCCCATCTGCGCGATGGAACCGCGGTGCAACGCGATACCACCCATCAACTGCACATCGAAGTGGCGCTTCCCCGATACGCGTCGAGATACCTCGCGCACCGCGGCAAATGCCTCGGGGAGAATATCGTTGAGGGTTTCCCCCTCGCTGAGGCGTGCCTTAAAAATCTTCGACAACTCTCGAAGCTCGATATCGGTGCGGGCGCGCATACCCTCTTCGTGGCCGTTGATAGCCGCTACGGTGGGCTGCATCGCTCGAATGGTTCGAGCGTTTGCGTCGGGAAATAGTTTTGAGATGAATTCAAACATGAGATGCATGTCGCCTGCGGTGCAGGCGACGTATACCTACTCTTCCGAGGGCTTCCGCTGGGCGTCTGAGTGCTTTTCTTTGACCTTTTTAATCTGCACCTTCATCGCATCCTTGGCATCAACGATTGCTGCATGGAGGTCGTAGTTATTCGACTCAGTGCGAAGAAGTTGACCTGGAATTGAGATATTGATTTCAGCGTAATAGATGGCTCCACTCTGATGATGATTCGATGGAATCGAAACTTCGACACGTGCACTCGCCTCACCCATTTCTCCGATAAGATGCTCGAGATCTGCGACTTTCTCCTCAATAAATGCGCGGAGCGGGGCGTTAAGCTCGATATTTTTCGCGTGAATATCAATATTCATAGTATCTATATTATACGCTTTTTCCTTTGATTTTTCAACCGCTACCGCAGGATATCAGCACCCGTCGCATACCATGAAACCTCTGCATCGTTCACCGTGAATATCGCTCCCCAGTCTCGACCTGAGGCGTCCCACTGGGTTGCAGTGATGTTCATCCAGTGCTTCGTGCCATCCGGCCACACCGCATATACTTTTTTCTGGCTTTGCGCACGCACGTAGTTGCTCGTGGTGTATCGGGCGAAGATATCGTCAGGCACTTCTATTACCGGCCTCGACTCAAATCCATACAACTCAAGCACGCCCCTCGGAAGATAGCGCCGATACGCGCCCCACACGACATAAACCTCATCCTGCCCCGCACGACGAATTAAATCACCATCAGAAAGTTGCACGTATTGTGGGGCGGGCACATTTGGAGTCGGAGTCGGACTCTGCGCTATATTCGTCGACACCAACGAAGCGTCACCTATACCGACAGAGACTGACACCGCCCGCACATCAACACTCCGCGTCCCAACGGGTTGCATCGAACCATAGGATATCGCGACCGCGACGGATGTGAGCGGGACTCCGCTTCGTTGAGCGGGTATGGGCACATCTGCTATACCCCCAACTGATACAAATGGCACTATCGAAATCTGCGAATTCTGATAGGTCCCAATCACAGCGCCACGCCACGCCACATCTGAAGCTCCCTGGATACGAATGCGAGCATCAGGATGAGATGCTGTGGTGTTCGTCATTATCGCCTTGAACCAAAGAGGCTGCCACTCTCGAACTGAATACGTGAAGTTTGCGCGCGTCGAAACATCGATAGTTGCCTGTAATGTCGGCGGAACATGAAGCGCCTGCAATCCACTTCGGATGTAGCCGTACTTTGAATTGGTTGTTCGATCGTTGAGATATGATGCAACCATCCAGTCGACAAACACGTCACCAAATGAGCGAGCCTCCCCGCCTTGGCGAAGCGCCGACTCCACCGCCGAAACTCCTGCCATATCGTTGTGCATCGAATTCGCAATGACATCGGCTCCATAGTGATCCACAATATAATGCGCAAAGAGCGAAGCGACGGCATAATCATTCGACGTGTTGGGCCACTCTACGAGCGAGTCGGAAGGTGACTGCGCAAACGTATCCATCCGACGCTGAAGCGTACTTCCTCCAAATGGCTCGCTGTACCCGGCCAGCGTGATTGCGTATTCACTGCGCGCCTCGTTGAGCCACACGTCATCCATGACATCACGCAAAAGTTCTTTCTGATTAAATGAGATGAGATGCTGGAACTCATGCACGAGAAATGTCTTCGCATTCCCCGTGAGCGCGCTCTCTGCGCTGACAAATATCATCTCGCGCGCATTACTCGCCGATGCCCGCTCTTGTGAGTAGTTGTGGATCGTCTCAAAGTACCCACCGCTCCCGCCCACAAGGCGCTCGAGGAGAATGACTACGTGCGGATCTCCGTCAACGCCAGGGTTTGCCTCTTTACCCCAAAATTCCGTGGAGCGAGGATAGATGACAGCATCGAATTCATTCGCAAGCGTTGTAAGATTCGCCGCGTAGCGTTGCTGCTGATCAAATGGGAGCGATGACCAATATCGATCGTCAACATAAAAATATGCGTGCTGGCTCACGTTCCGAAGCGTGGCAGAAAGAGTGTTCGCGCCGCTCGCATCGTAGAGTACGTTTACTCGAAATGTCTGAATTTGACCAAGTGTATCGGCATACACAGCCCGAGCGCCACTCAAAAAGAGCGTAAGTATGAGGCCGGTAGCAACAACGTATCGCTTCATGCGTACAGCATAGCAAAATAGCCATCCCCGTTCGAGCTTCTTTCCACAGGCAGAGTTTGACTAATTAGCAGTTTATCTATATAATATAGTATCCTATGAGGAAGATTTCCCTCTTATTTTCTGACTTTTTGGCATTTTATGGGGCTCTAGCGCTCATACTTTTGGCACGATATGGCGCCTCCCAATGGTCTAACCAGTGGGATGTCCACGTCGCGCCATTCTCGATTTTGCTCGTGGTATGGATTTTTGCACTCTACATCGCAAATCTCTATGAACAGCGCACCATGCGTAATGACCGTGCGTTCTTCGAGCGACTCGCCCAGGCAATGACCGTTGCAACCATTGCGTCGATTATCTTCTTCTATCTTATCCCTACGTTCGGCATCGCCCCAAAGCTAAACCTATTCTTGTTCCTCATCACACTCGCCGCGCTCATGTGGGCGATCCGACTCGGCTACAACCGCGTACTCGCATCGGGCTCAAAGAAAAACATCCTCGTCGTTGGCCATAATCAAGAATCACTTGAGCTTGTTCAGTTCATTTCCGAAAATCCCCAGTTCGGATACCGTGTTGCGGGAATCCTCCGCATCGGCCAGCATGAGCTCCCACTCGATGAACGCCCCATCTTGTGCCCCATCATCGAATCTCTCCAGGACGCGCCTGCGTTCATCGACACAGAAGATATTGCGCTTGTCGTCATTAGCCCGTCAGCGTATGCGATGCGGGAAGTGGTAGACCTCTTCTTTGGCACGCTTTCCCAGCGCGTCGACTTCACGAAGCTCGCCACATTCACCGAGACACTCACCGGCACCGTGCCATTGGGAGCCATCGACCAAACATGGTTCCTCGACAATATCTCGCAACACTCTCGTCGTGCATTCGACGTCATCAAGCGCGCCACGGATATCGCAGCCGTCGTCGTGCTTGGAATTCCAACGCTCGCGATACTACCATTCGTAGCGCTTGCAATTTATGCCGAATCCCCGGGCCCCATCTTCTTCACCAATCGACGCACTGGCCGAGGCGGTAAGCCGTTTGATATGTTGAAGTTCCGCTCCATGCGACCCGACGCTGAACGCACCACCGGTGCTGTGTGGGCATCACAGAACGACCCCCGCGTAACCCGCGTCGGCAAATTCCTTCGCACCACTCGAATTGATGAACTCCCTCAACTCGTCAACATTCTCCGCGGAGAAATGTCCCTTGTTGGTCCGCGAGCAGAACGCCCAGAATTCGACTCTCAACTCGCTACCCAAATCCCCTTCTATCGAGAGCGCTATCTCATCAAACCAGGACTCTCAGGTTGGGCACAAATTAACTACCCGTATGGGTCTTCCGTGCAGGACGCGGAGCATAAGCTCGAGTACGATCTCTACTATATCAAGCATCGTTCACTCGTGCTTGATGTCGAGATTATCCTCAAAACAATCAATATCTCGATTCGACGGGCGGGGCGCTAGGGGCGACCGCCAAGAGAAATGATGAATTGCGTTGCTGCGTCAATCACCGCCTGATCACCATTCGCCAGCTCAATCACCTTACGCGCCGCAGTAATCGCATCTTGAACCCTACCAAGATTGGCATAGGTATCTGCGAGTAACCTCATATACTCAAGATTCGCGGGGAAATTTTTCACCATGAGCTCAAGTACTTGGGCCGCGTTTGCCATATCGTTGAGTCGAAGATGAGTATCGAGCAGCCGCTGCGCATCCTCCTCGCTCATTGCGTATCCCTTGTTCACGGCCATCGTCATTAATTTTGCAGCATCCTTGAGAATCACCGGGTCATTCCCCTTGCCCGCCATCGCAAGCCGTACGGAACCAAGATACCAATATGAAACTCCCACCTCTGGTTGTAGGTCTACTGCTTTCTTGAACCACTGGTATGCCGAGAGATAGTCGGCCTTGTTGAGATACACCTGCGCAATTTCATAATACGTGCGCACAAAGGTTGGGCTAATATCGAGCGCCTTCATAGATTGCTCGAGTGCCATGTCGTTGTACGGACTCTTAGAGCTTGTGGAGCCCAGCGTACTATACACGCGCGAGAGGTAGAGGTAGGGCAAGTAGTCGAGCGGATTCTCCTGGATATTCTTTTTTACATCCTCCGCGACGCGCAGAGAAACTTTCTCAAAATCTGGAATCTTGGAAATATCAGTTGTAGAACCAAGTTCGAGCAAGTACTGCGCGAAGCGATGGCGATATTCGTATCGTCCAGGCACATCGTACTCAATCGCTTCTCGGTATTTATTCACCGCGCCAACCCAATCGCCGTCCCAACTCGCAACAATCGCGCGAGTTGAGGCATAGTTCGCAAACGATGGCCGCACATTTGTGCCATACACGAATAGCGCCGTAACGATAGCCAGGAGTCCCGCAACGAATATCTGCGGAGCGGACCACGACACACGCCGAGCAATCTTGAGCGGGGCAGCATCGACGGAGCGCCACGCAACGTGAATGACGTACCCAAGCAACGTGAAGAACGTGATGAAATTGGCGCTCGTATCGAAGATAAAGGAATTGTGCACGACGTAGGCAATCGTCATCGCAGTAAATCCAATACCAAGCACACGCTCATCGCCACCACGCTTCATCATGTGAGCCAACGCGATAAAGAGCATCGCAAACATCGAGAGATATGAGAGCAACCCCACCAGACCCATCGTCACGAGCACCTCCATAAACATATTATGGGCGCGATCAAAGAAAGTCTCCGATCCTGGTCCATTGAAGAACTTCGGATTGAAGTGCTTGCTAAACGGTATATTGAAGTTTTCCGGACCCCAGCCGACGAGCATCGTCTTCGGGCTTTCGCTCCATCCCTTAAGCCCCGCTGACCATGCCCAAAAACGAGTTTGCACGGTAAAGGTACTCGAAGAGAAATCGGTTACACGACGCAAGTACGGCGAATTCTGTACGAGTGAGGTCGGGCGAAGTGCAAGCCCGAGGAATACGAACACGATAACGCTCGTCAATCCTCCGAGAAGCAACTTCTTCGCAAGCTTGCTCCGATTGAGTACACTCCAGAGAAGGGCCCAGCTAATACCACCCAAGACAATACCAATGAGCGATCCGCGGACAGCGGTCGAAATAACCGCTCCAAGCATGAGGGCGGCCGCGCCTCGATACCATATCCTCCAATTCTTCGTCGTGCGACTCATGAATGACATCGTGAGCGCTAAAAATGCAACAAGAATCTGATATCCCGCAAAGAGCGCCGTGTTCCCAATAGTTCCGAAAATTCTCGCTCTTCCCCCGCCACCCATAATAAAGCTCAAGTCGGTCTTCTGGAGCACGCCGTACATTGCTGAAAGAAAACCAACGCCCACAAAAAGATTCAAAAGAATATCCCAATCATTGCGCGTTCGCACCACAGAAACGAGCATCACTAGGTACGCCACATAGTGCCAAAAAGTGAACAGGCCACCCATACGCTCGAGCGTGCCCCAGAAACTCTGGAGAAATGCCACAGATGTTGCGGTGGTGAGCGAGAATGCGGCCGCAAATGCAAGGAACGCCCACAGAATCGGGTGGCCTTTCGGTAAATAGCTCCGATCACGCCATACCAGCAAGGCGTAGAGCGGAATCATGATTTGAACGATGCTTCGAAATATAACCACCTTTCCGAAATGGAACGGCGAAACGTACTGACTAAAAATAATCAGCGGTACAAACGCGATTGCGTAGATTGCATAGCGCAAGCACCGAGAGAGGAATGATTCGTTCATAGTGATATATTCTATTTTATTTGCACCCCCGAAGCAACGCACGCTCATACCACTCAAGTGCGCGTTGCGTGTGAATTGCTCGAGTAAAATGCGCTTCGACACGCTCGCGACCAGCAACGCCCATACGCTGTCGAAGCTCGTCATCGCCTAAGAGTTTCGAAATTGTTTCCGCCATTCCGTCGGCATCAAATGGATTCACCACAAAACCCGTAACACCATCGGCAATAATCTCCGGAGTCCCTCCAAAGCGTGTACCAACAACGGGCTTTCCCGCAGACATCGCTTGCATGACCATGAGCGGAGCTGGGTCGAAATAAATCGACGGCACCACAACAATGGTTGCAGCTGAAAACAATGCGGCACGCTCCCTTTCGTGGAGGAGATCGATGCAACGCAGGGCGTGAGATGCGCCCTTCTGTTCTGCGTAACGAATCAGGGAATCCCGATACCCACCACGTTCAATTGCCATCACCACGAGAGCGCCTGGGTGAGACTTAAGCACCTGGGGAAGCGTATTGATGAGCACCTCGGACCCCTTATCCTGCATGGCACGCCCTCCAAATAGCACGATGGGGCGATTCCCAAAACCAAGCCGCTCACGCAAAGCTACAACCTCGCTATCTGACGCCTGAAACTCAAGCGGCTCGACACCATTGTAGAGTGTCGTGACGTTCTGAATACCATTTTGGCGAAGCGCATTCCCCAGCGCATCCGAGACGGAAAAAATTGCATGCGCGCTTCGGAGCGACCGCCGGATACTCCACCTTCGAAATGGATTAAAGGCCTTCCCAACTTGGCGGATAGTAAACAGTATTGGGACGCGATAATCAAACGGACCACGCTGATGCGCATTGCTCGAATCAATAAAGTGATAGAGACGCGTATACGCAAAACTCAACGTGTCATGCAGTGTAATGAACACGGGAATGCCAATCGCGTGAATCCATCGAAGCGCCGCAAATGAAAAATGCTCGTGCACATTGTGGGCGTGCACAATATCCGGTTTGAGTTTTTGTATAATTGAAAGAGTCGCTGAGCGTATAAATGGATTGTTTGCGGAAAGATACGAACGCACAAACTGTGATGTTCGTGGGGCATAGATTCGATGCACCGATATGCCCGCATACGTCGAAACGCCCTCGCCTTCCTTGTTCTGCGTCGTGGTAATCACATCTATGCTATGCCCGCGCGCCATCATGCCCGATGCCATGTCGAGGGCAACCTGTCCCGCGCCTCCCACACTTTCAGGCGCAAACGAATCGGTAATATATACAATCTTCATTATTTCTTTTTCACAATGATGAAGCTGTCCGAAAACACCTTCCGGGGATGCGACCACTGATCAAACCAGAGAAGCGCGCCGTCGATTCGCCGCATTAACCCCTTTCGTATGCGCGACTGCTTCTTGTAGGGATCAAAGACGAGAAACTTCAGATATGAAGACAGAAGTGCCCATATGCCGCCATACACCCCCCTCTCTACAACATCGCACTGATGGCGCCGAGCGATAGCGCTCAATCCTTCGGGGGTGTACCGGAAAAAGTCGCCCGGATCTGCGTGCACAGGCTGGGTGAATGGCGCAGTAATAATCGCATGACCGCCAGAGCGCACCACGCGCGAAATCTCACTCATGAGCTGTTCGGGATGAGGAACGTGTTCAAATACTTGATTACAAATGACCGTATCAAATTCCCCCTCTCCGAATGGCATATGCAAAACATCGCCCACGACGTCGACGCCGCCGCCTGCGGATGTATCGATGCATGTGTACGACGTGGCATGTTGAAGGATAAACGATTTGTATTTTGTCGCTGAGCCGCCACCCGCATCAAGTACCCGCCCAGAGATATATGCGCTTGCATGCACTAATACATCTCGCGTTGTGTGAATATTTTTCATTTCTTGAGAATGGCAAGCCAGCCCATAGTATGCTTTTTATTTGCGGCGCTCGTATCAATCCTGTCTAAGAATATCGCGCAACGCCCTACAATGGAAAAACATCGGCTCGCGATGGCGCCAATAATTCTATGTCGGTAGAGTCCACCACGATCAATGAAGTATCTGATGCAGAATTGCGTCATCATAGAGAACATCCCGCCACGGGGAACGAATCGCACAACCGAAAGACCACACTCGCCCGCGATACTCTCAATCCAATACTTTGTGAACCGAGAAAAATCATACGGCTCTTCATGTAGTTCGCACGCCTGCGGAACCGTTAGCAAGATCGTACCCCTAGGTCGAAGCACCCTGCTCATTTCGTGCATTGCCTGCTCAGGATGCACAACATGTTCGAGCACCTGTGTGCACACAATTCCATCGAATGACGCATCGGGAAATGGAATGTGTTCGGCCGAACCGACGACATCAATGCCGTCCTCCTTTCGGATATCCATTCGAACATATGAATCAAATGTAAAGTAGTGTCGGTAACGCGCGACCGAACCAGCCCCAACATCAAGCACCGCGCCTCCGATGTGCGATGCATGTTCTTTGATGTGCCGGTCAAGCAACATGCGATCAATTTGGAAGATTTGCATAGCGTTATGCTGCTGACGCCGTACGTAGATAGCGCCGCGTATACAAGAATATCGTAGCGTGAGCAATGACATACCATGCCGTCACAATTCCAATCGTACCCCACGCGCCAAAGTGTTTTATCGCAAACAACGCAAGAGGTACGCCGACTCCTAGGTTCACCGTGTGCATTATGATAGAAACATGAACCTTATTGAGCGCTCTCAAAATTGAACCAAGACCTACGCCAAGACCCATGAGCGCACCGTAGGGAACAAGCGCGTACACATAGCGCACGCTCTGCGCAAATTCAGGGCCATAGAATATCTTAAACGCTATCGGGGCCACAAGCGCGGCCCCAAGAGTGAGCCCCGTCGAGATGCCGACCGCATACATAGTGACGCGGACAAAGTTTCTCGAGAGTCGCGCAACTCCCTGTACTTTCATTTTTGGAAATTCAACATTGAGGAGCATTCCTATGGGACCGAGAAATCCAAGCGCCAGGTTAATGTACGCAAATGCGAGTTTGAAAAACGTAACTTCCGACGGTGATACATAAATACCCGTGAGAAGGATGGGGAGGATGTTGTAGAGATTCGAGAGATTCCTATCAACGGCAATCCAGAAGCTATATCGCAAATATTTCTGAATAGAAGCTTCGCGCGCATACGCAAGCAAATCTCGAATCCTCGGAAGTATCGAAAAATCTCGCTGTAATCTCTTCCACACAACGACTGACGCGATGCAGAGAATGCTTGCACCAACAAAATGACCAGACACGATACCGCCCACACCAAACCCCGCTATCACAAACGAGAGAGCAAACGTGGTGCGCAACATCTGATCACTCAATCCAAGTATCGTCATCTGGCGAATGCGCCCCACAACCTGGGAGCCAATCGTCGAAAAAGAATACGCCGTCGTCGAGACGATCGATGCACAGATAACAACCGCCGCGAACCATCCAATCGCGGTCGTGCCATAGAGCTGATACGAGATAAGTGGTGCCAGCGCCGCACCAAAGAGCGTTACAAAACTCATGATAACGGTAATCTTCACAAGAAACGCCAGCGCGTCACGGATTTCTCGCGCATCTTTCCGCGCATACGCCTCGCCCAGAATCGTCGTCACTGCATCCTGCGCTCCTACGCCAAGAAAAATTGAAATGAACCCCGCGAGACTGAATGTAAGCGCGTATACGCCAAATGCTTCGGGCTGAAGCACGCGAGCCATAATAATACCCGCAATAGCTTGGAATACGTTTCCAAACATGCTCCCCGCCTGAAGAATGGCAGTATTTCGGACAAATGTATGGGTGCGAAAATACTCGATTTTCTCTCGAATCTGCGCGATTGACATGCGCGCATACTAGCACGGAATGACGCGAAAATAAACTAAAATAGCGACTTTATATATTCTTGCGTCAGCACCCCCGCATACTCAAATAGCACCGTGTGCTCCCCTGCAGGGATGGGGAGACCGTGGAAGAGGTAGTTTGCCATGTAGGATTGTGTGGGGGCGCCGTCGATGGTGATACGCCATCCGGGGAGATTTGATTCGGAGAAGACGAGCCAGCGATCATGATTTGTTTTTGTCATGAGGCGAAGGTATCCGTCACGGTATGCTTCGATGGTAATGGAGTCGGATGAGGTGTGTTGATTCTTGATTGCTCCACAATCTGCGCATTCGATGAATGTGGTGTTTGCGAAGTTTGCATTTGATTCGATGATTGTTTTGAAATTCTTCTCTTCATCAGTCTCGGATACATGCGTAATGCCCCGTGCAAAGTAGATGCGGGGCATGACAGTCGTGTTCTCGTAGAGATAGATGGGGATGTTGAATCGCGTAGATGATGCCTCTTCGAGTAGCTGCAGACCAGAGGTTGCGGGGAGCTCATACGCGGAGATGAGGTACTTCACGTTCAGCATGGAGAGGACGGGGAGGCGGTGTGAGAAAAGAGATAGTTTTTCGGGTAGCGAAATGCTTTCATTTGCGAGCGATGCAAACCGCTGGTTCGATTCACTCCCCACAAATGCCAGAACTCGCTGCCCCCTTCGTGGCGCCATCGGCTCATAGCCGTCGATGGTCGCAATGCCTCGCAGAAGGCCGGTATTGGGCATGAGCGAATCAATGCCATACATCATCGCATCTCTGGATGCACCCTCATTGATTGCGGATATGCGCTGAGATCCTGCAGAACCATAGAGGAAGCTAAACGTACGAAAACTCATCGCATCATCGCCTCTCGAAAGAATCGCATCCGCGATTGGGGGCGACGAAGAGAGCGTATCAGACCGCGCAAACGTGTGCCCCATCATTCCCGATACACCAAGCAACACACACGAAGTAACCACGGACGCCACGGCAAATGCCTTCGCATCTCTCGCATATTGGGCCACCAGATAGACCGCAGCGATAGATGCTAGAGCGATCAAGAAACTTGCATCTCCGAGCGAAAAATTATCGAAAGAATTTTTCACGATTCGCTCGATGAGTGCGTGGTAGTACTCAAGAGGAAGCCCCGTCGTGCCCTGATACATTTTCTCTGTGAATTGATGCTGAACGTATCGGATAATGCTCTCGCCCGCCACTGCAAATACCAGAGTTGCTGTCGTGGCAATGCCAAGCACGCTAATAAACGCACGTCTTGAATATAGCTGGATACTCGCCCTCACACCCTCCCAATGCTCTATCGTCCACTTCATGCCATAGCCCGCCAGAATTGCCATCGAAAAATTAAGAACAAACGTCCATCGAGCTGGCCCACGGAAATACTCCAACACGGGGAGCTGATGGAGTACCCAAAATATGGGGGAGTATTTAAATGAAGCAATAATCACACCAGCGCTCAGCAAGGCAAAGAATCTAACACTGGATTCGCTCTTGTACATCTTTGCCACCGCAATGAATGCAAATACGAGACCAAAGATACCGATATACGGCAAAAATTCGGCGGACACACCGTATCGAAATGAAAAATACGGAAATACAAACTTTATCAAATCCAATGGCGTCGCCGCATCGACACTTGCCTGCGCAAGAGTAAGACCGCCGACTCTCGTTGAAAGCGGAGTAAATACCGCCACATATATAAACTGCGGGAGTCCAATAATAAACGCCACGAGAAGCGCACCAATTGCACGCCCACTATCCCAGATGATGCCCCTCAGGCTCTTTCCCGCCTTGCGCGCCGCAGACTCAAGCCACAGCCAATAGAGCGCAGCGACCATGAGCGCCATAATCACGAACTGTTGATGCGACCCCAAGAACGAGAGTCCAACGAGTGCCGAGTAAAACAGCGCCGCCCACCGTGACCCCCTCACCATACTCCGCGCCATGAGCAATGATGCGGGCAACACATACACTGCGGAAACAACAGCGATATTTCCAAGCCAATGCGCGGTGAATTGGCCCAGTGTAAACGTAATCGCGACAAAAAAGCTTACGAGCCGACTTGAGAATAATTGCCGAGCAAGTGCGTAGCTTAAATATCCCGCAAGGAGAGCAAAGAATACTACGAGTGCATTATAACTTCCAGAAAAAGCGCGATAGATTGGATGAAAGAACCCCCACTGAAATGACGATGGAATCGGAAATCCCGAAAGAATCCCAGAAGTCCACTGAGTTCCCATGATTGAGCTATCCGGATAAAATACCCCAACCGCGTCTCCATCAAAGAAGATATATCTCTGCCCAAAGAATACGCCGAGACAAATGAGCGCAAATACACCAAGCAGTATAAATCTTCGACGCAACGGATTCTCATCATACGCGCCAAAAAAGCGCCGAGTCCAAACTTGAAGAAGTTCCCAGAGCGTGTAGACGTATGATCCAATCGATATTCGAGATATAATTGGCGCCGTATACGTAATAGGTATCTCACGAATATCTAAGCCTCGAGCATTTGCAATTGCGAGCATCTCTATATCAAACCCCCAACGCATGAGCGAAAGCCGCGAGAATAGTTCATGCGCCAAACTCCCACGAATCATTTTCAAGCCACGTTGAGTGTCGATGATATTCCAACCCATAACGAATCGGATTAATCGCTTTGCAAGAAGCCCCAATACGCCTCTTTTCCAAAATTGACCGCCAGGGGCGATGCCGGGAGCGGACGCGATTAATACATCCGCGCCGTCACAGCATTGAGGCCAGAACTTATCCAGCTCTAAAACACTAATCTGCAAATCTGCATCTATGAAGAGTCGGCAGTCTCCCTGTGCCGCCAGCATTCCCGTTTTTACAGCTGCTCCCTTTCCTCGGTTTCGCTCATGCGACTTGATTTGGACATGTGAAAGATGGAGCCCTTCAACTACAGACCTCGTATCGTCCATAGATCCATCATCAACAACAATAATCTCACACGCCATATTCTTTGCATTGAAATAATCCGTAATCGTTTGAATGGTGCGAATAATACCCCTCCCCTCATTAAAGGCGGGTATAATAACTGACGTCAGTGTGGGTAGCGCTGATTTCATCGCGTCAGCACCCCCGCATACTCAAATAGCACCGTGTGCTCCCCTGCAGGGATGGGGAGACCGTGGAAGAGGTAGTTTGCCATGTAGGATTGTGTGGGGGCGCCGTCGATGGTGATACGCCATCCGGGGAGATTTGATTCGGAGAAGACGAGCCAGCGATCATGATTTGTTTTTGTCATGAGGCGAAGGTATCCGTCACGGTATGCTTCGATGGTAATGGAGTCGGATGAGGTGTGTTGATTCTTGATTGCTCCACAATCTGCGCATTCGATGAATGTGGTGTTTGCGAAGTTTGCATTTGATTCGATGATTGTTTTGAAATTCTTCTCTTCATCAGTCTCGGATACATGCGTAATGCCCCGTGCAAAGTAGATGCGGGGCATGACAGTCGTGTTCTCGTAGAGATAGATGGGGATGTTGAATCGCGTAGATGATGCCTCTTCGAGTAGCTGCAGACCAGAGGTTGCGGGGAGCTCATACGCGGAGATGAGGTACTTCACGTTCAGCATGGAGAGGACGGGGAGGTGGCGTGAGAATATTTGTAATTTCTCTTGCAGAGGCATCGAGGCATACGCCAATGAAGCACCCGTCGTAGCTCGCTCACTTCCAAGAAGCGCTATCGTTCGCGCAATGCGCCGCGTCATAATATTGGAAAAACCATCAATACTCAAAGCTCCGTACTGAATGCCAATATTGGGCACCATGAGGTCTCGCTGAAATTCAATAGAATCCGAGATTGAATACGTTCCCGAAAATGGCTGGTTCAATTTCTGATCTACAGCCGAGCCCGAAAGAACACTCAAATATCTGCCATCAGCGCCCTGCATACGCTCAGAGAATACTGGAGATTTAGCAATGACTGATGCAGGAATAATTTGCGTTATATTGGGGTGCACAAAGAAAAGCGAGCACGCTGTGAGCGCAATCGTCGCACCACGTGCATAGCCGTCAAAGCCACGAACCGCCACCCGTCGAGCAATGAGAATTGCGACTCCGATAGATGCGAATCCAACGAAAAACACGGGATTGAATATGTCAGCATTGGAGATAAGAGTATTGAAGAGCGATGAGATTGCGTTGTGGTAATGCTCCGCCGAGAGCCCACCCGTACGCGATGCGAGAAAATGCTCATCAAAATATGCATAGGCATATGAGAGGATGTGTGGACGAAGCGGAATAATAATCAAGCGCACAACAAGCGCGATAATAGCCAATCCCCCGAACATCCAGCGAAGCACTCGTTGAGCCCTACCCCATACAGAGTGCGCACCATGCGCTCTCGCGAAATCAAAGCCGATACCAGCCATAATCGCTAATCCAAAATTTCCGATATACATCCACCGATTTGAGCCACGGAATAGTTCGAGCACGGGAAGTTGATGCATGAGCCAGAACAAGGGGGAAAAGCGGAGTGCTGATAGTATCCCAAATCCAAACAAAAGCAGCATCGGTAAAACACGTGAATCTAATCTACGAATCGTATACGCCACGCACGCCAGTATGACGGCAATAATCCCGATATAGAGCGTTGGCTCGGGTGCGTTTAGCTTGAGAAGTTGCACCCCTGGCATCACATACCACACCCAATCAAATGGGGTCAGAGAAGATATCTGCGCATCCTGAAAGCTCAGCCCCTGCGAGCGAGCGCTCAGCTCGGTGAATATTTGGGATGGAGAGATTTGGGGCCATGCAAGCAGAAAACCAAGACCCGCGCAGACACATATCAGTGCGAGTGATTTGAGTATGTTGCGCCTCATAAGCCTATCACTCTTCGCGCGCAAGAACTCAAAGACAGCGAGCAAGCCGACTCCGATATACGCCAAAACAACCCACTGAGGCTGGCCCGCGATAAGCGCATACCAGGTTGCAAGGAGCGCGATAATCGAAAATGCATAACGCCCGCTCATCCCCCTCCGAAGCGCGATAACGAGAATCGGGAGAAGATATATGGAATTCGCAACGGTTATATTATTGCTCCAATTCGCATTATGAGATCCGAATGAATACGCGATTGCAGTAAAGAGTGATGCCTGTCGAGATAGCGCATAGCTTCGCGCGGCTCCAAATGACGCGACGAAAAGGACAGCCAGCGAAATAAATATCTCGATATTGTACGCCCCAACAACGTCAAACGTCCGAAATAGAAATTGCGTTAGCGGAGATTCGAGACCACCGATGAGATCGATAAACATGGGGAACCCGCCCAGCATACCAGACGACCACAGAAACGAATTACCATCGCGCAACTGCTCCGCAAAAAAAGTAAGACCTGGATAAAAAGACTGAATAGCATCGCCATTTGAATACGCGTAGCCAAATATCTGCGGAATAAAAAAGAGAATCATGACTGCGCCAAGCGAAGCAATAGTTAAAATCTTTTTACTCTTCATGATTTCTTTGCAATCACGAACACGTTGTCATACAGATTAATAGGGATGCTAAGCGATGCGAGCCACGACCGCTCGATGACGCGCGCAAAACGACGCACCACAGCAATGCCAGACCAAGAAGCAAGTATCGAGAAGACATACGGAACTGAAAATGATTTACCAATTGCACCCATTGAGATAACGGTAAAGCCAGCGCGCTCTAGAGCCGTACGCAGTCCAGTCCTAGAAAAAAGCACGAGATGCTCGGGTGGCACGATGAGGTGCCAGTGAACACCCCATAATCGAGCCCAAACGCTTCCACTATCCGGCGTGTTTATTGCGATAACTCCATCAGAATTCAAAAGCTTATGCGCAGCAGCAAGCGCATCGTGTGCGCTCGGCACGTGCTCAAGCACGTCCCACATAGTTACCACTTCGTAGCGCTCACCGGAATCACCCATTGACTCAATCGTTCCCTGTCGAATATCGAGACCTCTCTCGCGACCCTCCCCAGATGCAGACTCAGATATCTCCACTCCACGAGCGCGCATACCGTATCGATTCGCAAGCGCCACAAAATATCCATTCGCCGCTCCAACGTCAAGAAGTGTAGCATCCAACTTCACGCGCTCCTGAATCGCACGAATATATGCGACAAA
This sequence comes from uncultured Candidatus Saccharibacteria bacterium, assembly GCA_964356795.1. Taxonomy (GTDB): domain Bacteria; phylum Patescibacteriota; class Minisyncoccia; order 2-02-FULL-40-12; family GWA2-44-9; genus JAGOPO01. The sequence goes on from CAYHIK010000001.1 coordinate 59,392, forward strand.
TGTCGATTCTTGGGATTGCTTGTCACGCTCATAGTCCGCATATCCAAAGCCACCGCCCGCCCCGTGAAAATAGTCCTCTCCATACACGTAGCTCGTGTTGTGAGGTATGGGAAATACAAATACCGATCCGCACCTCTTTGATCGATACACCGAGTGTCCATTTCGTCGGCCCATCAATTGGCCATCGCGCTCATCACAAACAGGACATGTAACTTTTTGTGCCCGTATCTTCCATGGCCCCATAATTCCCTCCCGAATTATGAATCCCGAAATTTTTGATTCGCCCTCTCGACGAGCTTGGAAAATGATGGGGGTCTCGCGAAATGTAGCACCAGATGACACCAGGGCATATTTAAGCTCCTGAAGAAATGCGTAGCCGGATAAATCGATAGCATCGAGGTCGATGGCGCGAAGGGCACGAGTAGTGATGCATTGGTATCCTGTCGTCCAATCTCGAATTGGGTAGCGTAAAATCGTCCGCACGTATAGGTTGGCCCAATAGCTTAATTGCCGACGCCATAATTCCCACTTCGCAATTCCCCCTCCCTTCACATAGCGAGAACCTATCGCAAGATCAACGTTCTTCGCTGTTGAAATGAGCTCTGGCAGATATTTGGGATGATGCGAAAAATCAGCGTCCATCGTTACAACTCGCTCGACTGATCCATCCTTGAGCACCTCTTTGAATGCTGAAATGTAGGCAGCGCCGAGCCCTTGCTTGCCAGGGCGAGACATTAATCGAACCGATGCGTGCTTCTGCATACTCGCCCGAACCGCATCAGCGGTACCATCAGGAGAATTATCATCAACCACCAAGACGCCCACATCGGGCGCACTCCGAAGAATCTCCTCAATCAGAGATGAGATGTTTCCTCTTTCGTTATATGTGGGCAGAATGACGACCGTTTTCATGCGCTACTTCATTAATGAATCAAATGCCGCGCACACATCTTCAACCGTAATGCGCTCAACCTGACGGCGCGCTTCGGTATAATCATAGATGCGCGCGTTCATAATATGCACCACTGGCTCCTTTCGCTCTTTCCAGAGCACCACTACGTGCCCCCGGCCCCGCGGAGGCTGCTCGCGCTCATCAACAGGCCCCACAATATCAACGGTCTTCACTCCGAATGCTTCGGCAATGTATACAGGACCCGTATCAACAGCAACAAAGACCTGCATTCGAGCCATGAGCGCTTTTAGTGCATCGAGGGAGAGCGCATGTGATGCATCAATGATTGGCGTACCGCTTGAAACAGCACCCTTGAACGCGATAACTTCTTCCGTGTCAGCTGGCCCACCGATGAGAATAATGCGCGCCGCATAGTGCGCATAGATATAATCGGCAACTCGCGCAAATCGATCAGCTCCCCAATTTTTTATTTTATTTCCGCTCGATACCGAAATACCAACGACAACGTCATTCTCGCTGATAGAATTCTTTTGGAAAAAATTATCAATCTCCTCTCCTGCTTCGGAGGAAAATCCGAGATGCTTCTGCGTGTCGTCTGTAGTGATTCCAAGCGGCTCAAGAAGTCGTAAATACTCAGCCGGAGCATACGACCCCATGCGATGAGGTCGTGTGATCGCCACGATACTTAATAGTCGATACATCCGCGTATCGTTTGGGCTAAAGCCATTTTCAACGCGTGGAACCATAATCGCTTTTGCACCACCAAGATACGCGATAGCGAGCGCGGTAAAACTCGGAGCAACCGAAATGGCCACATCTACTGATAGTTGAGAAAAGCGCGCAAGAACCTCATCGAATTCTGTGAACGGTATATATTCATCAACGTCCTGATTATGACGAAGCAGTTCTTGATACTGTGGCTGGCCAACTACATACAGTTGAGATTTGGGATATGCCGACTTGAGCGCTCGGAACACGGGAGTCGTGCACACCATATCGCCAAGCTGCGCCATCTGAAATACAACAATGACTTTTGGGTTCTTTGGAGGCGTCTTTGCGAATCCGTGCAGCACGGCGTGGGCAACACCTCGAAGTAATATCGAGAAATACGAGATTTTTTTATGCATGATCGTGCTTGCTTGCTACGAGAAAAAAGGCGCTCGCAAACGCATCCTTTTCTTTTATCGATTTCTTGATGTCGCCATAGATAGCTCGAAACATCGAGGGCATCTTCTGTAGTATTTTCGCAAATGCAAAAAGTAAGAATTTACTCACCGCATTGAATCGCATACGACTTTGATATCCAGCTCGCTGTGCAAGAATGGCAAATGATGTTTGTGCGTCAGCCTCTGCTTCGAGTTTTTCTATTGTCCATCCTGAATGAAAAAGCTCTTGAAGTCCGTACTTTGTAAATCTCCAAAAATCTCCCGGGGCATCGTGTATGGGAAAGAGAAATGGAACGGAAACAATAATACGGCCACCCGCCTTCAGGCATCGACGCATCTCTGTGATAGCTCGGGCGGGTTCTTTGAGGTGCTCGAGAACCGACATGCATAGAACGACGTCGAATTCCCCATCTTGGAATGGAAGATCGTACACACTAGCTACGATGTCTACGCCTGGGCCCGGCTTAATATCGATTCCCGTTCGGTGTTGGAAATACGAGCCATAGCTGGGCTTCCCATAGGAGCCAACCTCCAGCACCCGCGCATCCGAAGCGTACGGGGCAATGAGTGTGTCGAGCCTTTTTCTGCTTATTTTGTCTGTGAGAAAGCTCATTTTTGCTAGACTTTACGATACCACGCTCGCACAAAAACAAAAAGCCTTGTATTTACTACTGTATACTATTAAGATTTCTCCATGGAACAGAAGAGTGAAGCATATTATTACGACCTATCCCATAAGGAGGAACGCTGGGATCAGGGCGATAATAAGCGATTTATTACCCTCATCAACGAAACCGCCAAAGACGTACTCGAAATTGGGTGCGGCACCGCCAGTATCGTGCCATGGCTCAAGAAAGAGATTACCTATACAGGCGTGGACATTTCCGCGCTCGCTATTCAGCGAGCAAAGCAATTCCATGCAGGACGAGAGCGCACATCTTTTATTTGCGAATCAGTTGATTCGCTTAATCTTCGACCTGAAAGCTACGACGTCGTTGCAGCGTTCAACTCCCTTGAGCATGTGCGAAATCCCAAAAAAATGCTGACACTTATACTGCGCGCATTAAAACCAAATGGCCACATCATACTCACAGGCCCAAATCTAGATTTACCGTGGAGCACACCGAATGGCATACGTCATTATAAGGCTCATCAAATCTTCTTCTTTCGATTACTAAGAATGGGCGATTATATAAAAAGGATATTTGGATTTCTTCCTTTTCGCACGATTCCTGAAAATTACACGGAATCAACAGGGAAATATGAGAAGCCAGACGATGATTTACGGCACGTACTATCCTCTTTTGAAGTTATCACATGGCTCACACGCAATCACATTGAAATAACATACACCCCTCAATTCCCTGCGTGCAGGAGCTACAAAGACTACATCAAGCGCGCAATCACATTTCTCCCAGGAATGCGCTACTACGGACGACATTTTACTGTTATCGGAAAGAAGAAGTAAATTCTTGTATGCTACGAGCTCGCTTCGTCCAAGAATATTTCTGAACTTCCTCGCGAGCGCGGACTGCTCGCTGGGCACCATCAGTCATCGCAGTGCGAATGCCCTGCGCCATTGATTCGCTGTCATCAGGAGTCACGAACACCGCACACTCATCGGATAACACCTCGCGCAATGAAGGCAAATCAGATGCGACAATGGGCGTGCCCGACGCCATGTATTCGAATAACTTCAGAGGAGATGTGTAGCGACTCGATATTTTTTCCTTCTGTGAATTCGGTAGCGCCACGACATCACCCGCCGACAAATACAACGGCACCTGCTGATGCGGAACAAACCCCCTGAATATAACGTTGGCGCTACCCCCATGCTTCATTTTATATACTTGTATATCTTCTGGCGTTCCACCGACAAATACAAAAAGCATATCGGGCAGTGTTACCGCCGCCCCCAAGAGCGTGTCGACTCCCTTCCATCCATAGAGATGGCCCGCGTATACGACTATTTTTTTATCCTGCGGCAAATCGAGCATAGTCCGAGCATCGGCACGATGTGGAACATTCTTAAACATCTCGAGGTCCACACCGTCGGGAGCCACCAGCACCCGCCCCATGTACACCCTCTCAATATCCTCGCACAACCCATTCGATATGGTGATAATCCCGCGAATTGCGTGGAGCACCTTTCTATATATATAGGACTGAATATTCTTAGGCATTGAATGCATCTCCCAATACATAGGAAGCTTGAGCGACCGAAGCACGAAAAGCGAAAATGGGTCGCGCGAATAAATCACGCCTTGCGCGTGAGCGAGGTGTCGGCGTACGGCAAACCCAAATGCTAATTGCTGAAGCCAAAAAAAGAATTTCGCCAGTGGCGCGAACGTGGTCACCGTAATGAAATCGGCGGAGGATAATTTCGTTATTTTGAATCCATGCTTTATTCCATAATATTTGATTGGATCTTTTTCGGTGATTGATGGGTATGTGCGCCTATCAGGAATGATGAGCTCACACTCAACACCAAGCGATGCAAACGCTTCGCACGTCTTCATAATCTGAAGGCCGTGCGCCTTTGGTGTGGGGAGTTGATTATTCGCGACGTAGTAGAGCTTCATATGCTTAGTCCCGTTATTCGGAGCACCTCGGACATTCTATCGAGATACGTATGCGAAGCTCGCGTGCGCTCAAATCCCGCCCGCGCAATTCGCATGCGCTCTTCATCGTGGGCGAGGTAGTGTGCAACTTTTTCTCGTATATCGTGCTTGTCGTGAAATGGAATAAATTCTTCGCCCTCCCTGAAGAGATTAAAAATCTCCTTCTTATCGTCTCGATTCAGTAAGAATCCGCCCGCACCCGTGATTTCAAATGGGCGCACATTCACGCCCGTGCCGAGCACGTCGGATACATGCATACTAATCACCACCTTACTGCGAGCGTAGATACTCGCCATCTCCGAGCTCGAAGGATACCCATGGTATACATCGTAGAGACTCGTATCCTTCCAGGCCTTGTTTCCCCATACGTGCAGACCCAAGTCTTTCACGCACGCGAGAATGTGCTCACGATCCGCATATCGCACGCGGTCATACGACCCGATAAATGAAATGGGATATTCGTAGTTGGTATCGGGAAATGCCATATCCTTGGCAATATCGGCACAGAATGGAAGATAGTGGGCGTGCTGATATCCAGAATCAGCGAGCGTGGACACAACCAGCGGGTCAAAGTTAAAAAAATGAGAATAGTGCGGTGCGATTCGGAGCATCCGCTGGAGGTGGTCCATCGTTTCCGGATACCAGTTCACGACAACCGACCTCTGGCGAAGCTCGTCGAGCATATCGAGTCCGAGCGTCTTCCCCTTTGATACGAAGACGAGGTCGGGCTGGAAACGACGAGCAACATCGAGAATATGGCGGTCTACTTTCCGAAGCTCTCTTCGGTGAAGTGGCTCGCGGATTACGCTCGGGAGCTTATCGAATACTCGCTGAGGCAACGTATTCGTCATCAACAGCGTTGTCCCTAAATAATCAGCAAACTGAACCTCGCACCCGAGCTGTTGGAATGCTCGCGTGATTGGTTCGGTGAAGATTGAATATCGCTGACTAATGAGGAGTACCTTTTTCATGAGATGGCTCGCCAAGTAATGCGATACGAATTCTGAATTTTACAGAGCCGTACAGAAGTAGCCACTTATACTGAATGCGGCGAAATTCGTACATAGGCGGAAGTGTCTCCGAAAAACCGTGACGCGCATACATCCACGCAATACGAAACAGTGTCCGCACTAATCCGCCAACATTCCGATATACAATCCAATACATAAACGTGCCGAGTGGAATTTTCACCGCTTCACGGATCTGAATTTGAATATGCCCACGATTCAAATTTGGCTCATAGGGCGGAATCCCGCCGTTCGGCTCCACGATAACGAACCACGGATTCTTCATAGTCCCTACGGGAAACTTCTTTGCATCAAATGCTAGTCGAGAATGAGGCGTCCGCTCGTGTCGTATTCCTGACGCCCGATTCATGAGTCTCATCTGGTATCCGGGATATGCCGTTGAATGTCTAATCTCCCGACCATTGTAATTAATGTGCCCAGGCAATTGGTAGATGTAGTGCTTGATGGGGGTCGTCGTAACGATTGCGCGAATTTCTTCGGCAGTTCTTGCGGGAAGCTCCTCGTCTGTATCAAGGTAAAAATTCCAATCATAGCGCCCCCCCTCGATGGCCTTGTTCCGAAGTGCCGCAACGTCTTTGAGTCGATAATTCGGCTGGTCAGTATCGGCTTGCTTCACGATGTGATTCGTATACTCCCGAGCAATCGCGAGCGTATCATCGGTGCTATTGCCATCGAGAATGAGAATATCATCGAACTCTTTCAGGCTCTCAAGGCATCGACGAAGCACGCGACCCGAATTGAGCGTAAACACCTGCGCAGTACACGGTATCTTGTTGTTATCGCTTGGCGACATCGTGAAATAATGAAAACATTTTCTTACTAATGACCTCATTGCTGAAGTGGGAGACAATGTATTCTCGCCCATTCGCTCCATACTGCCGTGCTCTTTCCGGATTCTGCACCAATGCAACCATTGCCGCGTAGAGCGCATCCTCATCGTTGGGTGGAACCATGATGCCCGTCTTCTGATCAAGCAGAACCTCATCAATGGATCCCGTATGGGTTGAAATCACAGGAACACCGCACAGTGAGGCCTCGGCAATTGAGTATCCAAACTGCTCCTCCCACCCGTCGAGCGGAATGCTGGGATAGAGAAATACATCCGCTGCATTATACAGTGCTGGCAATTTCTCATTTTCGGTAATCCAGGGCACAAATATAACTTCAGACTGTAATCCAAGACTATCTACGAGTGCTCGCAGTTCCGACTCATACTCTCCGCTCCCTACAATCAAGAATTTTACAGCATACTCGCCCTTCATGCGCGCCAGAGCACGCAATGCAATATGAATTCCCTTGCGCTTTCCGAGGGCGCCGATAAAGAGAAACACCTTACTCCCCGTCAAACCGTACTGCCGAGAGACGTCTTCATGATTGATGCCTGGACGGAATCGTTGCACATCAAATCCTGCGTGCAAAAATGTGCCTATCGCTATGTCTGACCCAAATGACTTCAGAATGCGCTCAGCTTTATGCATACCGCAAATCGCACCATCCGACAGGGCGAGCGTTGCGCGTATAATCCATTGCTTCAGCCGATACCTTAGGCCTCTATCCTTCTCTTTATAGGGAATATTCTCCCAGTAGTGGAATACATGCTTCATGCCAAACAACTTCGCCCAGAAGGCATTATAGAGCGTTGAGAGCACATTGGGCTCTCCTGTAGTGAAGAGGATATCTACTCCCTTCGTGAATCGAATCCACGCGAGCCGAACGACAAAAAATGGCATCCATCCCTTCAGGAGTCCGCCAATCACTGGGTACTGAGAATGCGTGAAGAATGCCGGCGAGTGGAAGATGTGAAACCCCTTTCGCGTGAACGGCTTGAACACGACTTTTCCATGCTTTGCCGTCCAGTTACTCGGCAAAATAAAGAAGAGGTGCTCCCGCTCGGGATACGACTCGAATACATCAAAGAGATTCTGACGTGTGTAGGTGTAGCCTGAAACGACGATATTCATGGGCGCTCGCAGAGTGTGTTTATCGATGAAAATCGAAGAATATCAGATTCTTTCAATTCCTCACACTGGCGGTCGATGTTTTTCAGTGTAAAACCAAGACCGACGAGGCGACGCATTAATGCCGTACCCGACGAACCGAACACCCTCTGTGCTTCATCATATATTTCGATGCTCATACGGGGAACGGTCCGGAGCACCTGCTCGGCCCCATCGATGAATAATCCTTCGGCACCGTCGATGTCGCACTTCACAAAATCAACGGACGAAATAGCATGCTCTCTCACAAAGTCATCGAGTAATATCATGGGAACTAATTGCATGGAAGAGCTTTGCACAAGCTCTTGAGATAGGTTTGCGGTGCCCGCACCAGCGTCGTCATAGTATGGGACATCGGTGTGAATATTCCCAAGTGCGGCTCGAGTACAGACGACATTATTCAGTCCATTGAGCTGAAGACTCCGTTGAAGTATGCGAATGAGCTTAGAGTCCATATCAAATGCATATACCCGACCACGCGGACCCACGAGGTGCGCCATGAGTATTGTGTACCATCCGAAATTAGAGCCAATATCCATAGCGGTCATTCCCGGCTTAACGATCTTGCGAAATAGGGCCGTCATCTCCGGCTCGTAGATACCGCGAAAGAAGAGGCTCCTATTGAGCGCGTGAATGGTCTCTATCCAAAAATAAAACCCGTGGACACGGATTGCTCCCTCGTAACGATTCCCGAGAACCGCCAAGCTCGCGTTAATCAGCGCCGTCTTCCCGCGAGGGATTGTTCGAACAAGAAATCGCACCAGGTCAAACACCGCTCGACGCAATGTCATCGCCACAGCATTCATATTATGTAGACTTCTCCGCTTCGATAATGAAGTGCGTTGCAAAAAGGCTCGGCCAATACTTCAATATCCGCGTGAGCTTTCCGGGAAAATAATAATGATTTTCTCGTGTGATAGAGAACCCAGATTCCCCCAACACCTCTCGTAGGTACCGATAGTCAAACCAGCGGATATGTCCAAAATCAAAATCGCCCTGCTCCGTGTACTTAAACCTACCGAAAAGAAACGTCAGACGATTGCGCCATGAGAAAAAGTTTGGAGTCGTCACGATGAGATGACCCCCTGGACGCAGTGTCGAGGCGACGCTCTTGAGAAATGCCACCGGATCAAACACGTGCTCAATCACCGCGGCGGCAACCGCAAGATCGAATGACTGATTCGCAAGATGCTCCGGCCAGTCCCCCTGAATATCAAGCTCGTATGCATCGTTGAGCACCTGCCTTGCATGCTCAACTGCCGCATGGGACACATCGACGCCTACAACGTAATTCCCCTTCTCTCTGACGAGCTTCCCCAGATATCCCCGAGAACACGCTATATCAATCACGCGTAAATTCGGCCCACCAACGAGCTTCATGATGTTGTTGCGTCGAGTGGTGCTAATTCCGTACGTGACGCTCTTTTCTTCGTATGCGCGTTGCGTCTGGTCCATAGAGGGGGTTATTTGAACGCTTTCATGAATGCGCGAATCTTCTTCCATGCGCCGTCCGTCTCAATTTCATCCTCGTGAATATCGAGTTGTTCAGGTTTCTTTGGGTTCCATGCAGGATAGCGGTACACCAATACATACGCGGGAGTCTTCCCGACATTTTGAATGGCGTGCGGATGCCCTTTTGGCAGAAATACTGTCTTAAAATCGCCATCACCCATGAGCACTTCTTCTTTTTCGGTTTTGCTCTTATAGATAATCTCTTTCACGGTACCCTTGATGCACGTCACAAAATAATCAGATTGCGCGTGCAGGTGGTATCCCTTCACTACGCCAGGCTTTGCTACCGTGAGATACACCTGCCCCTTGATATGCTTCGTAAATCCATCTTTGTCGCTAAACAACTCAAGGAGCCAGCCGTTCGCCTTTCCTGAGCGACCTTTTGTCTCGACATGCTTACATGGCCGAGTTGTTACGATGTGTTTTTCTTTTTTCATAGCGATAGTAATTGTTTATCACGCAACTCCTGAAGCAGGTGGCCCATGAGTTGCTTGGGATTATAGTAATCGAGAAATTCCTGACGCGCCTGCGCCCCTAATCGAGCACGAAGTGCATCGTCTTGCTTCAGCAACATGATTTTATCAGCCATATCCCTCCCGTCCGCTGCATTGCAGAGTACCATGTTTACGCCATCATTCGAAATCTTTTCGAGCGCATCAGAGCGCCCCGTGATTATCGCTTTCCCGCATGCCATGTATTCGTAGACCTTGTTGGGTGCGCACCGATGGAACTTTCCCGTTCCCCCGAATGTGCCCAAACACACATCTGCGGCGTTGATGTATTTCGGTAAATCCTCATACGGAATTCGATCTATCCAGTTTATATTGGTAAGCCCGTATTCTTTGGCAGTATTTCTGCACGCATCATAGAGCTGACCCTTGCCGATAATCTGAAACCGAATCTCCGAATCATGCTTCAGGAAATTCGCCGCCTCTACAATATACGATGGCCCCTGAAGCGGAATAAAGTTTCCGTGAAAATGAACTAGGAACCCCGCGTGGCCATCCGCAGGAAGCGGCTTTAAGACGCTGTCATCGGTGCCGATAAATACCGCAATAACATTCTCGATGGGCATCCGCATCTCCTTCGCTAAAAATCTGCGAGCCGCGTAGCTATCGACGATGGAGATATCTGCGAGCCTCATCGCCATGCGGTCAATCCACTTATACCACATTGCATGCATACTCTCGGGAGTATATTTTTGCCGGTCGAGAATATATCCCTCGTAATGCGACGTGAGCATATCAATAACGATGGGAGTGTGATGCGCGAGACGTCGATACATCAAAAGAAGGCGCACCAAAAACATAGATTCCTGCGCAGGGAACGCAACGATAACAAGATCAAATCTACCGCGAGCGGCTGCCGCGTATCTCGCGATAAGGCGGATGAACTTCATAATTCCGCCCGCGACACCCCCGTTGCACTGCACAACTTCAGCGCCATTCTCCGCGAGCCCCTTCACAATCACTCGATTGCGACCATATCCAGGATCATAATTTCCAATATAGAGTATTCTCATCTCTTTGCAGTAAAGGTAAATCCGAGCGCGTAGGTACGCGCAAACACAGGCTTCAGCTTGAGAAGCATAGCATCGAGACCTATGACAGCATAGGTGATGAGCCAGCGCAGAAATCCTGGCAGTATAAACTCAATCTGTGACCATGCGGCTACGAACGGACCTCGCCCGATGAATTGAATGGAAATATCCGAGAATCCAGCGCGCTCAAATAGCACGCGAAGCCCCTGGTGCGTGTATCGGAAATAATCGCGAGGATCGGCGTGATACTTCACCAGAAACGGCACATACCCGATAAGCGACCCGCCCGATCGAAGCACGCGATGCGTCTCGCTTAATACTCGCGCCGGATCGCTCAAGTGCTCGAGGAGATTAAAGCAGAGTACGCTATCGTATGCCGTATCAGGCAACGGAAGCCCCTCTTCAAGATTTGCGATAACATCAGGATTTCGCTCCGAAGAAATATCGACCGACGTTACCGTATATCCAGACGTGCTTTTGAAAAACTGAAAATAAGAGGAGCGCTTATTCCCCGCGCCAAGATCGAGCACGTCGCCACGCAAAGAAATAGAACGCAGGCTCGCATTCATCAGGAGTCGATTGATTGTCTTTCCTTGGACGGATTGTTTGATGATATGAGACAGCATAGTGAAATAATTATTTGAACAGCTTCATGATTTGGCCATACCACTCTCCCACCCCAACTGCGTGTGCGTACAATTCAAGATTTGTCGTGTGGGATGTGATGCCAATTCTTCGCAATTGAAAAGGATTGTCGCCCCTGCGTACGAGTCCCTGGTTTATCGTGAATGCAGTCGTAAATCCGTGACGTCGAAGCGCGGCAATGACCCGCTCGCTGAATTTCCCTCCAGGATATGCAAATGTCGTGGGCGTAATTCCAACTTCTTCATGGCACACCGCGATGGACTTCTGGATATCATCGCCCAATTCAGCATCGCTTAATTCCTTCAACACTGGGTGCGCATGCGAGTGGCTGCCGACATCCATGAATTTCGCACCCTCTCGGATTGCTTGCCATGACATAAGTGTATATGTGTTTCCCAGAGGCTCTTGAGCTCGAGATGTATGCACATACAGGACGGGGCGAATGTTGCGTGCGCGCAATTCAGTGACAGCATTATCGGCGACGGATTGATATGCGTCGTCGAATGTGATGAGCACGCTTCGTCGTGGCATGGCCAGCTCTCCTCGAAGAATCCGCTCAAATACTGCGAGTGAAATAAATTGGAACCCGCTCCGCCTAAGCATATCGAGTTGGCGCTTCAGCGTCTGCGAAGAAACCGAAAACTCCCATGGTTCATCCCCGACACCGTGATACATAAGCACAGCAACTCCCTGCCTCGCAATCCCAAGCGCCCGCGCAACCGCATGAAGCGGGATAAGCACAGCCAGGAGGCAATATTTTATGATGTGTTTTATCGACATACGAAAATCATCTCTTTGCTAAGCTTTTGAATCAAAGCATCGAGGTTGTGATTCTCGACGACATACGTGCGGAGCGAGGGGGACGGCGATTCGGAAAGCGCGCGGTCAATGCTTCGTGCTAAATCGTTTGGATTTCTACCGTCGAACATAAGCTCGGAAGGAAGGAATGCGCGAGCAGCATCATTTGAGCTCACCACACGAGCTCCACACGCCATCGCCTCAAGAAGCGCTTTATCGAGACTCCCCGTGCGACTCATGTGCACGAACAACGCGCACTGACGATAGAATACCTGGAGCTCATTGTTTTTGTGCTTTCCTGCAAAGATGAACTGCTCCGCGAGGCCCGCGTTATTAATTCGTCTTCGAATTGAATCCTCATACGCTCGGTCCGCATCAAGCGCCGCCTCTCCTACCACGACCACACGGAGGAGACTTCCCTGCTGTGCGAGCAGACTCATCGCATCAACGAGTACCTCAAGATTCTTCACGGGTGCGATGCGTCCAACCGTGAGGAGCGAGTCTTTGGAGCGGAGATGTTCGTCTCCGAGACTAAAGACGTCGGTATCAATTCCATGCCCCGTGAACATAACTTTCGTAGACGGGAGACGGAAGCTTTCAGGTGACGCAGAAAACACTCGATGCACGAGGGCATGCGCAATGCGAAGTCGCATCGTTACCGCTTTGTGCGTGTACCAGAGACATACATGCTTGCGCATTGCGCGCCACACCATACCACCCAATGCCGCCCAGATAGGATTCATGTGCACGAATACGACGTCGTATTCGTGTCTCTGCGCGATGATGAAACGATAAAATTCAAACAGCTGACGAGCTTTCGAATATCCACGATCCTTGCCCACGCTTTCGACGCTCACATTTTGCGGGAGCTGATAGGAGCCCTTCTGAAGGCAGAGCACATGCACCTGGGCAAAGTGCTGGGCAAATCCCTGAATCCACGCGATAAAAAATCCAAGCAACTGATCATTTTCATCGACTCGTTGCGTGATGATGAGAAGCTTAGCCATTTGCAATTTCCTTTAACTTTTCAGCATACACACGAATTGCGTCGGCGCGCTCAAATCGAGCGGCCGTCATGATGCCGTGTGCACGCAGGCGCTCGTACAACATAGAGTCGCCAAGAATATTCTTGATTTTATCCGCTATATCTCCGGCATTCCAATCTTCAATACACTCGGGCGGAAGCACATCGGCCACAATGCCGACAGGCGTGGCGACCACGGGGACGCCGCACGCCATCGCTTCGAGCACAACCCGAGGTCCGCCTTCGTTAAGCGACGACATCAACATGATGCGAGATTCATTTATGTATTGGGCAACCTCCTGCGCATCGCGAGCAAATCCTGGAAAATGAATCTTGAGCCCTCTTCGCTTTGATTCTGCACGAGCCGATGACAACAACGGCCCATCACCGACACAAACACCTACCAGCCCCGTCCACTCGACAACATCAAGGAATATGCCGACACCCTTGTTCTCTGTAAGGCGTGCAACGAACGCGATATCGTACTTCTTCTCAGTCGGGACTGGCTTAAATGTAGCCAAATCAATATAAAACGCTGGGATATGCACCATCTTATTCCGAGGAACACCTGCAGCGGCAAGAAACTCGGGAGTCTGGGTTGTATTGATAACACGAATCGCCCGCGCGAATCGCACATCTCGCGCAATATATGCGCTCGTAAGCCATCGATAGAAACGTTCACGAATTCCTGCGGCACGCGGATGACCTGGGATATGCATGATCTCCATCACGTACGGAATCGAAAAATTGCGCATCAGCATGCGCGCACCAATGCCATTATAAAACGGTGCATACTCGTGAACGGTCACCACCGAGGGACGGTGCACCCGCATGAGTCGAGCGCCCTCTCGCATAATCCAGAGCGGCTGAGCAACGATTGGCCATGGAGATGGGTGGATGTAGACATTCCCAAACACGGACATGTCATACCGCGAAGACGAACCACGCGGACAGATGACATCGATGCGATCGAAGTGCGTGTGAAGCTCTTCAAGCGTGCTATACAATGCCCCCTTGAGTCCCGAGGCAAGCGAGCGATCACCCGTAATCATGAGGAGGTTCATTTACTCAGGGAAGTTAGGAGCTTTGTCGTTTGGTCGTACATCTTGTCGACGCTAAACGCTGCGACAGTGTGATGAGCATTCGCAATAATGTGCTCGCGAAGCTCTGCCTGGCGCCACAACGTCTTAATGGATTCAACGAGATTAAATTCATCGTTGTAGCGCACGAGAAATCCGTTCTGGCCCTGCACAATAATCTCGCGATTCCCCCCTACCGTGGTCGTAATCACCGGAAGCCCGGCAATCATGGCCTCGAGAACCTGATGCGAGAAACCCTCATAGCCAGTGTTGAGCACAAACATATCCGCAGCGGCAAGATACGTCGCCAACTCCACTGATGACTTGCGCCCTACCAGAAACACCTTTCGCTCGAGGCCAAGATTATGTACTACCGAGGTGAGCATCTTCATGTCGGGACCGTCACCCACAATAACGAGTCGGAAAAACTGATTCACCTGAAGCAATTGTGGCATGAGCTTGATGAGCATGCGAAATCCCTTCCACGGCACGAGGCGGCCACAAGAGATAATGATGTTACCCGAAACTCCGATGCGCTTGCGCGCATCTTCCTTTCCGATATCGGCCGGCTTCAAATCGACACCATTATAGATAACCGAAATCTTTTCACGTTCGGCACCCCAGCCCACTACAAGGTCTGCAAGATATGACGATGGCACGATGACCGCATGCGCGCTCCGCACAATGCGTCGCTGGATTCTATCTAATCGCGCAATGCGTCCAGACTTCTTTGATGCCTGGAACTCATTAATCATCACGTACGTTCGTTCTGTCTGGACGGCAATCTCCCATGCGTAGTCTCCCGCAATACGAACCACGAACGGCTTCCCCAGAAGGCGAGATACCCAAAGTGAGGGGAGGCCTGCGGACACGGCATTCAGCGTAAGCATGACGTCTACATCGCGAGCATGGTAGAGCGCCTTACAGAAATACATAATATGACGAATTCCCCATGGCCAGCGTGACCACACGCGCACGACCCGAAACGGAAGCGCGGAATCAGCGCTCGAAGAGCGCACCGATGAATATGCGAGCACTGTGACATCGACATCAACGCCAGCGAGGTGCGTTCCCATAGCTCGCGCATATGATGCGGGACCTCCGATATCAGGGGCAAAAATGCCCGATGTAATTAAAATCTTTTTCATGAAACAGGAACTCTATACGTATCGTATACGCCTGCCATTTTTTGGGCAATTATTGACCAATCATAAGATGATTCAACCATTGCAAATGCCTCTTCGCGTATGCGCACATACAGATCTCGATCTTCAAACAATCTCATAATGTGCTCCGCTATATCACGCGCATCGTGCGGGTCACACAAGAGACCGGTGGAACCGTGGCGAATGATGTCGGGAATTCCACCCACCGCACTTGCAACGACCGGCAGACGAGCCGCCATTGCTTCGAGAAACGCACTCCCAAGACCCTCGCTTAATGATGGCCGAGCAAACACACCGGCACCATGCAAAACAGCTCTAATTTCGGCGTGCGGAATCGTACCCATAAAATCAATTGCGCCAGCAACACCCAGATTAACCGCAAGCTCACCAAGCTCTTTGCGAAGAGGTCCATCACCCACAATAACAAGTCGTGCATCAGATATCCGCATGCGCACATGATGAAACGCTCGAATCAGTGATGCGACATTGTTTTTCTCAACGAGACGAGACAGCGTTACGATTGTGTGCGGCACATCTGCGCGAGGAGGTTCTTGCAGTGCAGCAACATCAACTCCATTTGGAATCATCTCTACCTTTCGCGCGCCGTTCTCTCGAGCGAATGATGCTAAGAATGTGCTAATCACCGTAACGCAATCAGCTCGCCGAATAGCTACGCGCCGGAGCGCTCGAATAATCCATGATTGCGCAGAGAGCTCTTTCCCCTCTTGAAGCGTGAGGATGAACGGCATACTTGGGTTGAGCATCTTAAGAATGCATCCCGCTCCAGCAGCTTGAGATGCCTGGTATGCGTGCATCGCCACATACCGATGCGTGCGCATAAGCCTTCTCGCAGTGATTGCAATTGCAATTGGCAGAAACACCTTTGGCACGAATGCGGTCCACTGCGTCCATCGTCCACCAGCGCGAAATACACGCACCCCATCAATGTGCTCTGACGTCTTGGAATCTCCAAACCTCCCTGTGACCACATCAATTTCATACCCCTTCAGATGTTGCGCGATGTGGTGAATAGCAAGCTCACTCCCACCAATGAGGGGGAGATATGCGGTAGAGAGCACCAGAACACGCGGACGGGGATGCATTGTTGGAAGTGATATTTGGTGCTATTGTAGCACCAGTTTCATCACTCCGCCATGCCCGCCGAACACGAAAAAGGCAAGCAAAAACGCAGAATTTTTTGTGTCATTACCCAGGGGGAACTTGGGGGCGCCCAGCAGTTTGTCTCGCAACTCGCCCAGCACATCAATCCTGAGCTCTTCGATTTCCACGTTGTCTGGGGCGCATCAAGCTCTGCCGCATTCGCTCGCTCACTCCCCGCGCACGTAACGCACGCGACTGCTCAGCATCTCGTCCGACACATCATGTCGCCCATCGAAGACGTACGTGCCATTTTCGAGCTCCGTCGCCTCATGCGAATGTATAAGCCAGATGTCGTGCTCTGTATATCAAGCAAGGCAGGATTTGTGGGCTCGCTCGCAGCACATGGCATTCGCGACGAATTCCCCGAACTCGACGTCATCTACCGCATCGGCGGATGGACGTTCAATGATCCATGGCCTCGCTGGAAACAACGCCTATTCGTAGCGCTTGAGCGATTTTCTGCACGCTGGAAAGACACCATCATCGTCAACAACGCTCACGACCTCGAGCAGGCACGCGCATTGCGTATCACCCCCCGAAAAGAGCTTGCATGTATCCATAACGGGCTTGATCCGTTCCTTCCCTTCATGACTCGAGATGAAGCTCGCACCGCTCTGAATCAAAAAATTCCCACTGAAGCGACGCTCCTACAACCCGACTGGTGGGTTGGTACGATTGCGAATCTCTATCCAACCAAAGACATCGCAACGTTTATCCGTGCAGCGAGTCGTGTTGAGGGTCATGTTCGATTTGTTGTCATCGGCGACGGTGAGCAACGAGCGCAACTCGAGCAAGCCGTGCAGGAAGCGGCACTCACACACCGATTCTTCTTTTTGGGTAGCATCCCTGAAGCGTGGAAATATATTCCGGGATTTGATGTGTTCGTGCTTGCATCCGTAAAGGAAGGATTTCCGTGGGCGCTCCTCGAGGCAATGGCGGCTCGCGTGCCATCGATTGCGACGCGCGTCGGCGCAGTCCCCGAGATGATTCCCGATGAATCCTGCGGTATCGTCGTTGAGCCTGGAGATAGCGACGCAATCGCGGAAGCTATCGTGCACCTCTTGGGGCATGATAAAAAACGCCAGGACATCGCCATTGCCGCACATCAGCGCGTCATCAACACATTCTCGCTCCGCGTCATGATTGACGCGTACGAGCGTCTCTTCTCGCGCTCCGTGAGCGCACTTGGCGGCCGCTAGAGCCTCCGCATCACTGGGATATGCGATGCTGGGCGATAATTAAGGCATTCTCTGGTGTATTCTTCACTAGAATCATAATCCCGCGCGCATGATATACGGTCACCCATTCCGGATCTTTTGCGATACGCCCTACAAATACTTGCGACCAAGGGGTCATGTCGTAATAACTCCAAAAAATCGCATTGATTCCATACTTCTTCGATTGCTCAGCCCATACAGTCGCATCTTCTTGCATGCGAATGTATACGTCTTGAATGAATGATGCAGGATACGCCTCAGGGCGCCCATCAATGAACACGGGCTCCTCAGGTAATTTCCATATGAGATAACTTCCGATGTCGAAGTTGTTAAATATCGGCCCGCGAATCCCCGCTGTCCGATAAAACTCAATGGGGCGCTCATGCGCATCAGGAACATACGTGTCAAAATTCCTCCCACCGATGCCCGCTTGAGTGTATATCTGATTTGTCACAATACTCACGCCCATCAATGAGAGAAAAAGAAGCGCCATAGCTATGCCAGTACGAGGACGCGCTCGCCACCCCGATTCCAACATATTCCGAAGCGTGATTGGCATCGCGGAGAGCGCAATCAGGGGAAAGTTCCGCGTCATTGCGAGCGCGAGGCCCAGAGTAACGATAAACAGAAACAGGCTATCGATGTTTTTTCGAAGATTCCGAACATTAAATACAAAAGAAAGAGAGGTGAGCACGGCGACGCATCCAAATGCAACGCTGGTCATAATGGGATATCCGTATGCATGCAAAAAGAATAAATTCTTGTTTTCAGCAATGGAGTATCCATAATTTGACCACATCGTAAGCGGGTAAAATGCCCCATGGTATCCTGCTGGATTCATAAACGTCGCGAGCGCCACGAGACCTGTAAACAACCAGTGACGACGCCCCGCGAGCGCAGAGCGTCCGCTCCGACCAATCTCCCCTATCCACCATGCGACTACGAGTACCGGCCCCATAAAAAAATAGATGTGCGTGTTCACCCACAGCGCCTGAACCACGGGCAGCGTCCAGAGAAACTTCGAATGCGGCTTACGGTAAAGTACAAATAAAAACCATCCGAGGAACACAAAACTCAGAATCTCTGGGCGCACATCAGTCCGCTCAACCATCGTGTACAGCGACGCCACGCCAATAGCTATAGCTGGCACAACCACGCGAGAGCACCACGCGGCCGCAAGAGATAATCCAAACGCACAGGCAACGAGTAGAGCCTTCACCACGATAAGCGCCTGAAGGCCAAGCAATCTATCCCCGAAATAAAGCACGAGTCCTCCAAGCCAGTGGTGATTCACAAAGGGGAAGTCGGGAGCCGTATAGCTGAAGAGATTAACCTGTGGCACCGAGCCCGTCTCCCAAATAACGCGTCCCATCGTAATGTGTCGTCCGATATCTTGGTATATCGAGCCAAGCGTGTGCAGCGAAAAGAGCCCCATGAGGACGATAAGGAGCGCGAATGCTGTGTACGAGAGCATTGTGTCTTTGCGTATCATTGTAATTGAGAATAGAGCTGTTCAAATGCTCGCTCGGCTTCAACCCCCGCCGCTCGTGCGGCGGGTCGACCCGCGTCGAGCATTGCTCGGGCCTCCCGCATCATACCAGTTGCGCCGTATATCTGTGCGAGCGTGTAATACGTCGTTATGTTGAGCAAGTCGACGCGTTGCCACGCCAAGAGTACTGGCACCGCCTCGGCGATGCGACGATTCTGCAATAAGAGTGAAGCCATATTTTGATACGAATACCAAAACGAAGGCTGGACTGTAATCGCTTTTTCATACCATTCAAGCGCTGATTCCACATCTCCCCGATCTCGGTATAGATTTCCAATATTATGATACGGGGCAGGCTGATTCTTATCTACCTCAATCGCTACACGCCAATACCGCTCAGCATCATCCTTCTTTCCCTCTTCGGCGTAGATGTTTGCGAGATTATTCAACACGCGTGCGTTGCTCGGCTCATACGATAAAATATGCAGATAAAAGCGCTCAGGTTGCCCCCACAGAATATTTCGCTGTATTGTTTGGATTGATAAAAACCCCGCATACGCGAACACGCCAATCAGCATCGCAACCGCAACACCTCGAAAGCGAGCGCGCAGAGCGTCGTACCATTGCACTCCATACACAGCGACGAGCAATGCAAATCCAATGAGTGATATATAAAGCCAATGCTCGTAGATGCGCGCGTTAATGGGCGCGAGAATACCAGATGAGGGGATGAGTGGGATAAGGAACATCCCCACCGCCCAAGCCCATAATCGATTCCCCCTGCGCCACAGATACCAAGAGACAGTAAGCAGCGCCGCAAGCACGAGAGCTCCCCCTACGACCTTGTGGTGCCATAGAGAGGTCATCACGGGCACATCACGCTCCATGTGGAGTCCGATGGGAGCGATCATAAGTCGGGTGTACTCCCACAGAACTTGTAGGAATGTATAAACCCTGTACGAGATGTGTTCAGTGTAATCACTGGGAACCGCATGCCAATTGAGCGTATTCGCAAAATTAAACACGGTCATGCGCAATACACCATACACTGCGGAGATTCCAAAGAACGGCCAGACCTCTTTCAGGATTCGTCGAAGTGACGAAACGAGTGAATCCTTGTAATCAATCACGAGTAGCGCAAGCATGAGATACACAGGAAAGAGCACTGCAGTCTCTCTTGAGAGCACCGCGAGAATCGCGCATAGATACGCAACAACTCTATGCCAGCGAAATACATACAACCACGAGAGAAGTCCGCCCAGCATGAAAAAAAGTGATAGCGGATCGCCTCGCCCGGATATATACGCAACCGCTTCGGTCTGGAGCGGATGAATGAGCCACAGGAACGACGCGACTCCCGCAACGCGTACATCCTTGAATAATCTTACGAGTAATAAAAAGAGGAGTACCGCATTGGCGATGTGAAGCCCGTTGCTAGCGAGATGATATCCGAAGGGACCCTCCCCGCCCACAAACCAATTCACAGCAAACGTCATCATTAATACGGGGCGAAAGTAGTTTGACGTCTGCCCAATGCCCGCAAGAACATCCCGTGTGAATAAGCATCCAATATTCTGGAGGGGTTCTTGTACGCACGGGTTATTCGTAATCCAATCCGCATCATCCCAAAATAATGCGTTGCCCATATTAAAGGCGTACAAAAGCATACCGACACTGATGAGCCCAAGAATAATAAAACGCTTAGTGCGACGCATGTCTCATCATTGTACCTTGTGAATCAGGCGTAGCAAAGGAGCAAACCAAAACCCCCCTTTCGGGGGGTTTTGGTGAGCGATTATGAGATATCGCCAAACTATACACCGAGATTACTGGCCGACAGACTTGGACCAGCTCAATGGGAGCGATTGGAGCAAGTAGCTGTTCATCCAGTCAGCTGAACCCTCAGCATGCGAGATAGCAGAGCGGTCCGTCCACACGAATGTAGAGGCCGAGCTGACCAACGCATAGGTTGTGGGAGCTGCTGTTGCTGCATCGACGTTGATCGTGGTCGTGAGGTTGGTGCTCTGTGCGAATGTCGACAGGTTACCTTCCAAGCGATACGTGGTCGCTGCATTCAAGGTGCGCTCACTGTTGAACTCGAAGCTTACGGCGAGTGAGGTTGAACCAGGGCCCTCAGAGGTACCCGCTTCATTTGCGCTGTCCGAGTGGGACGCAACAGATGTGATATCAACACCATTCTCGTAAATCTTGAAGCTCGCAGAAGCGAATCCGATCGTGGTCGACTTGGAGATGTCAAAGCGAATGCGCTTGACGCCAAGGTTACCAGCCGGAGTGACCGAGAACTCAGCCAATGACTGAATGCCTGCGGTCAACGTCGTACCGACGTTCGAACCAGTCTTTGCAAGGGTCGGGATGCCGTCATGGACGTAGATACTGGAACCGATACGGTCCGTGTTATCTGTCGCCTCGACGCCATTCGTGTTCGTGTACTTGGCATATTCCAAGGTAGCGAATACGTTCTTACCCGTTGCAACGTTGGTGTTCACATCTGCAGTTTCGATATCGAGCGTAACGATTGCCTCACTATTGAGACCGGTCATGATGTTCGTATTGTCGAAAGTGGCAACATATTCCTCAGTAGCCAATGACAATGACAAACCATTCGGGTACTCAGCAATTGCGACACCGTTCTGCTTCAAGGTAACCTTGCTGACAGCCAACTCTTCATTGGATGTACTAGCAAACTTGAAGCGGAGCTCGCTGACTTTGAAGTTCTCGTTATCGCCACGGAAGCGCCACTGACCAGCTGACACCGTGGAATTGCTCAAGACGAGCTTGGCAGAACCAGAGTCAACTGATGTTGCGAACACTCCTGCTGCGGTATCAATTTCCTGACCCTCAACATCACTATTGGAAACAGCAACTCCTGAGGAGGCACCGGTACCAGTGACGGAGAGATCGGCATTGACGGAATCAGTCGTGGTGACGTTTGTTCCGAGACTTGCGAACAACTCAACCACTAAGACTTCGTTGATTCCGAGGACGCGGCTGACATTGTAGTCATTGTTTGCCGCGGTTGGGGTGGCCTTCGGAGAGCCCTGCGCCACGCCATTCAACTTCATAACCATGTTCGAGAGATCGGCTTCGGTGAAGGTAGAACCATCCATCGCGTCGATATCGAACGAGAAGGTCGTGAGGTTGATTGCTTCTGCTGAACTTCCAGTCAACACCCAAGAACCAATCTTGAAATCGGTCTGAGGGAGCGTGACGGCCTGATCAGAGTAGCTCGACTGCTTCGAAAGCGTTGCGGTAGCCGCCGTAACGGTTACGTTATTGCCCTCAAGGCTGGTCGTCGGAACATCAACCTGGTTGGCCGATGAAACGCCGTAAGCATTGTTGTTGTCGCCACCATCAAGGATGATAGAGATAACATCATTTGCCGAGACGTCCGTACCACTTGCGCTCTCCTTCATGTCAGCGCGAACCTCAAGGATAACCGTTGCGCCTGCCGCAAGGGTGTAGTTCACCGTGAACGAAGTTGACGTAACAGACTCCAGGGGAGCTGCTGCGACGAGAGTCGTTGTATTGCCATATTGTACGCCACCAATCATCAAGCGACCATTTGAAAGGCCGACGATGTTCGTGTCGGATACAGATGCAATAGCGCTGATAGTCTCAATCTTCACTGCCTCACCAAATGCCTTGAGCTCGTAACGAGCAAGCACTACGTCAGTTGCATCATCAACCACATCGCCCGAGGGTGAGTTGGTTGCCTTTGTAACCGTCACACTGCCGCCACCGATTGTGCCGGCTGCTGCAGTGATTGGGAAGCTGTTGGAAGCTTCAACACCAACGTTGTACGCCTCATCCATAACTTCGAGGTCATAAGAACCACGGAGCGAGAATGAGATTGTGCGGGTAGAACCGCCAACAACATCAGCGAGAATCTTGAACTCAGGGGAGCCAGTGATAACACGGTAGTTCAGGTTGAACGTTGCGTATCCTTCACTGTCGAGGCCAGCCGCAGTCGCCACCTGTACTCCGTTGATGAACAAGCGGAGGTTGCGAACATCTGCGCTGTCGACGGAACCGATTTCACGAACGGTCATACGCTTTACGTAGACATCCTCATTCGAGATAGTAACCGTTGAACGCCAGACCGCGACATCGTTCGACGGATCAAAGTTGCCGGTACCAGTTGCTGCACCCACGGAAACCGAGGCGAGCGTTGGAGCTGCCGCGATGCTGTGGATGTTGCCTGAAATCATGAACGACTGTGCGTTCAACATCGTGAGCTGTACTCCAACCGTCTGGCCGGAAGTAGAAGCAGCGATGTCGGACTTCACAACAACGGTCGCAGGAGCGTTGAACAAACCTGCTGCATTGTTGAAGGTGATGAATCCACTGGAAACATTACCTGCGTCTGAGACGCGAACCCCATTGACGAACAGGAACACATCCTCAAGGGCTGTGTCGCCTGATACGCCGAGTCTCTTCAGTTGAAGAGTCGTGATTGCACCGGAACCGCCAACTTGGAAGTGGGCGAGGTCGGCAAGCGCTTGAGTCTCAACCAAAGTTCCTGATGCTGGGTTGTCCGAGGACAACGAAGCGGACAAGTTGCCAGCCGGAGGAGGCGTTACGCCACCGCGGCTGTACACGGGAACCTGCAACACCGAAGTGTAGTCAGCTCCTGTGCCATACAAGGCCATCTCGCGTGTGTTGATGCAGAACACCTTCTTGAAGAAGTTCGGGTCATCAATCACTGCTTGCGCGCCGGTCGTGTTGACCCAGCGGAGGTTGGCGACATCTTCAGAGATGACATCCAAGCCATAGACCTTCTGATCGCCAGTTTCACAATTGCGGAAGAGACCGGAGGTCCCGAACGCATCGCGGGTTGCTGGAGAAACAGACTTCACACCTGCCCACGACAAGTGGCCGTAGAGCGTGAAGATTGCCGGGTTTACAAACAAACGCTTGTAGCCCCAGTCATTTACGATATAGATGTCCGGATCGGATGAACCGGATGCACTGATTGTGTCTCCTTCGCGAAGACCGTAATCAGCGGGTGCGACTGCCTGTGCTGCTGTGGGCATGGCTGCAAAGCCGGCCAACGACAGAACGACAGACGCCATCGTCAGGGTAGCAAGCAATTGCTTGGACACCCCTTTGATAGTGATAGACATTATCTCAGGTGAACCTTTTCTCGTTCCATCGTAGCGTCTCCCTTCGGAGACGGGCGTCAGAATGAGAGAAGGGAATTAATACCGCGCTGACACTAACATTTGCTCTCCACGCTTTCGCGCAGACAGCTGGGTCTCGTACTACTACGCGAGCCGCACGCCCAGGCGCACGGTGCCGGCTCTTCCTTATTTCGACCAAGAAATACCGGTATCTCCGCAATAGATCGACTTCGAGATCCGTTCTGGTGACAACTTGGGTTTCTTTCGCTTCCTTTTCAGTCATGCAATCTTTGCAACAATATGATCTTGCTATTGTCCTATATTTTCAACGTCCTTTCCTGGGCTATCCATTGCTGGGCACCAGTTGGTCGCTCTGGATGAATCCAGGAGGCAAACCACTGCTGTCCACAAATAGAGAGCTCAAGCGGGGAACCCTTGACGAAGCAGCAAAAATGAGCCGAAATGGCCATTCATGAGCTTTATCTCTGGGTTTTCAGGGAACTATTCGACACCGCACTGCGCACTTCTAGGGACCACCAATCTTAGCAGATACCAAGGAAAAGTCAACCTTTTCGCGATTACCTAAAAAATCCAGCTGTGCGATGAGCCGAGGTAATCAAAATCATTATAACCGAACGGATTTAGGCAACAATAGCCCAATTGTGGATAATCCCTACTGGGACGCCTCGTTTGAGTGTTTCGGGGTTCCATTGATGACATTTCCAGCCACATCAACTCCGGTGGTAAACGCGCCAGAGTTCGTCCTCCAATTGGTTAGCTCATCGCCACGCACCGCAGAACTCACGCGCTCCATCGATGCGCGAGCTGATGCATTCCCGCTTGGATTTGCCCCCGCACACCACGCTCCAGGGCCAATTTTGTCTTGTACAGCGCCTTCGCTGTCTTTGAGGCGTAGGTGTTCGCCGCTATTACTTAGGCCGTAACGGCCAAATGACGTAATGAGATCTCCAGCGATATCAGAAACAGTAGTATCCGCACTTCGCTCTATAAGAAAGTAGCCATTACCTGGAATTGAGCCGAGGAGTGAAATAGATGAATCCCCGTCAATTTCAATCTTCCATCCAGCAAGATCCACGGAGCTGGTGCCGGCGTTGTAGAGCTCCATCCATTCATCCGTGGACTCTGAAGCGGTTCCCATCCAAGCTATTTCATTGATAACGATTCGAGCCGGTTCGATCGGGGTTGGGGCAGGAGTTGGCGTACTCGTCGGAGTCGGCGCAACAGAGGGGGATGACGTTGCGGTTGGGGTAGCAGAAGGTGTGGGCGTAGGAGTTTGCTCGGAGATTGGGGTTGGCGTGGTAATCCGTGGGGTGGGAGATGGCTGGACCGTGCTGGACGGAACAGCTGTAGGCGTAGTGGCAATAATCGCGATTCTCGGCGTTATCACTGCGCTTGGCACCGGTGACACGGTGGTGACAGACTTGGTGTCACTAGGTGACACGGTGGTGACACTACGTTTGTCACTAGGTGACACGGAAACCCTACGTGGTGACACGGCCGGTGTCACCACGGTGTCACCTAGTGCCGCGGTAGTGTCACCACGGTTTACGAGCGCCGGAATATTCGTGGCACCTAGGTACACGAGAAGGCCAGCACCGACACCGACCATTACTGATTTCATCGATGTCATGCGTGCGTTTGCAAACTTGCATCCTGCTATGACGTAGCGCCGCGGTGAACCGAGGAGGGATTACGGTCCACCGAGACTATCACAGCAGGATGTAAATCAACACGACCACGCGACACCGCACCAACGCGTTTCTTATACCAAACTAAGCATCGCTGTCAACGCGATACGCGACACCGCCGTCAGTAAGCGTCTTCCGAATCACTTGTTTGAGATCGATAAGATCCTTCAGATGCCGCTTCACGGTGCGCGACGAAATTCGAGGCACAAAAAATGAGATGAGATCACGCGTTCGAACATCTGGATGCGCCTCAATATGCGCATACAACTCCTTTGCATTCCCCTCGAGTACCACAACGGGCTTTTTTGGACGCTCTTTTGGAGTGGAGTCTTCGCGCTTGCTCTCTTTCTTGGCAATCGCATCGCTGGCGCGCCGATCTTCAGTAATCCGACGTGAGACAATCAACTGCAAACGCAACACCGAAGAAGCTGCGGTAAGCGCCTGATCTTCTGGAATATATCCGTTCGATGCGAAGCGATCTATGATTGCGGATGCTCCCTCACACCAGAACATCATATCCTCATGTGTGTGACGCTCATACATACACAAGAGAATAAGCTGCGTCGCCTCGTCACGAAGTTCAGAAATTGCCTGTGCATCCGAACCAAATGCAGATGCAGCGGCTAACGTGATAGCCGTTCGAATCGCTTGCCGTTCAATAACAGTATCCATACAGCCGTATCGAATTAGTATCCTCCGTTACTCGCCAAATACGTATCAATAAATCTATTTATCTTTTTTGCATCGATGAGCGTTGGCCTTCCTGTCCATGAAAACACGCCAAGAGAACGGCCATACTGGTCAACAACTCGCGCGCCGTGCAATGCGCCTCCAAGCGTTCGGTCCATAGAAAGCTCAACCCGCGAACCATTGCTCCATGCAACCCATAGGGGGAGGCGCTTCACAAAGAATTGAACAAACTGAATATCCGCCGCGATAGCTTCTAATTGCATCCCAGCGCTCAACGATACAGTTTCATCGAACAGTACCGCGTCGAATGAGTCTCCATCAATCTTCAGCAAGACAAGACCCGTGACAGAATCAAATGCAACGCGTGAGGCCCGGAGAACATCTCCACGAGAAAGTACAACCTGATATACATACGCGCCAGAACCATACGGCGCCGCGGCGATATTCGTGAGAACAAGACCGTCGGATGATACGGAAACACCAGAGCCTTGCCGTACAAGCGTTGGGCCGAGAAATGCCTGCACTGACACAACAGCTTCAGCTGTTAATCCGTCATGGGAAGACGGGGAACTACTCGGAGATGGTGATATCCCTCTTGCCCCATCAGAAACGGAAACAGAAATCCCAAGCAATGCCGCAAGGCGCTGTGGGGGAATCTGCTCAAAAAGAGAAATAGCGCCAACCGCACAGAGGATAAGCACCACGACTCCAATCAATCTCCCTGATGAACCTAATTTCATGGCGCTTACGCTAACAGATTTAAAAACGCAATACAACGAATTTCCCTCTTATACGTTATGCGACATTACCAATTGCGGGCGACTTATGGAAGGCGTAACAAGGCGATATTTCTCGTATAAAATTAATACTGGCCAAGAGGGGAGGGTCGGTGATAGCGCCAAATGATAACCGCGTAAAATTTGAATCTCCGCACCCCTGCGGCGCGCGCAAATCCCAGGGACACCGCTACCCGCCCCCAAGCCATTACTAGTCCGCGAAACATCACCTAGTGTAATCCCTCTTCAGGGACCTGCCGCAGGAAGTTATCCACAGGTTATCAACCTTTAGGAGCCCTTCGCGAAACTTGACTATATGTCAATAATTCACTCTCGTGAATTATTGCACCGCGAGTAGCTCAACATCGAAGAACAGCGGCGCGTTTGGCGGTATTGCATCCCCCATCCCCTGAGCTCCATATGCGAGTGCTGGTGGAATTGCCAATGACCGCGTACCGCCAACCCGCATCCCCGCAACGCCAATGTCCCACCCCTTGATGACATCGCCCGAGCCAAGGGTGAATTCGAACGGATCTCTATCTCTCGAGCTATCAAACACGGTACCGTCTTGCAACATGCCCGTGTAGTGAACCAACACCCTGCTCCCCGCCACAGCTTCTGCTCCAGAACCAATTTGATTGTCTTTCATCTGCACTCCCCCCTCGAGCGTGCGCGCTGGATGGTCTTCTTGTGGCGTAGAACTTACCGATGGCGTAGCGAGCGCGCCAAGCCCCTGCATCGCTAAATCACCAACTTCGAGCTTCGGCGTGGGGGTCTGTGATTCGCCAACATCAAGTCCAACCGATGCGATGGTTGCATTGATGTTGGATTCTACCCTTTGCCATGCGAACCACCCCGTAACACCAACTAGCACAGCGGCAAATGCGAACACAAAGATATGCTTAACCATGGGATTGATAGCGCGTGAGATTCCCCTACTTTTTTATCGGATAGAGCTGTGGGTCGATGGCACGCTCAAAGCATACCCTTCCCGCGTCATGATTCCAGGTATTCATCTGATCTCCGTACGTGTATATCTCGCGAGGATATGCTACAGAATTCGAGATATTCTCCGCGGAAAACGTGGCGCACAGCACAAAAGTTTGGTCCGTCTTTCGAGTGTACTCATAGCTCTCCTTTCGCTCCGGATCGACGGGCACCGCAAAACCTCCAATGAGATCGGTTTCAAGCTCGCTCAAGGTCGTCGGCAGACGCCCCTTTGATTGCCAAAAATCATAGACGATTCTGTCTTGAATCAACTGAAGATTACTCACCCGCTGCTCATCGATTCTCTCGACTCGCGCGCGAAATGGTGAACCCGACGCGAGAAAGCCCACAACAATCGCAACACACACAACTACGATCGCTAACTTGCCCACGAATGGCGCATATCCGCGATTATCATTGAGCGCCTCGAGGAAGTAATAGAAGATACTGCCAGAAATGTAGAGTACGATAAGAACCTTCAGTGCGAATTGAACTGTAAGGTCTCCCTGAAGCCAGCTGTAGACCAATGAGACCGCGTCGCCAATTAAGAAACATCCCGAGATAAAGAGCGTGAAATACAGAAGCCAGCGACGAATACGGGAGCCCTTCTTTTCGGGGTGCGCCTGAACATCTTTCTGTAAGAAGCGCCACGCCCACACGAGCACTGGAAATACCACGATAATGGACGCGAGTGCCCAGCGAATGGCATCCTGGCACCAGGAGCCACTACACGCTACCTGCGTGATATCGGGAACGTAAAGATTCACGTACTGGAATAAGAGTGTACCCAAATTCCCCGCGCTCATCCCGAGCACAACTACCACCAATAAATACATGAATACATCCCGTGCAGAGTTCTGATTTTCCATATGAAATATGATACGGAAATACCCAACAACCATAGCAAAAAATAAAGCGGCCCGCCAGAGGTTCTGGCGGGCGCTGAACTAGAAGTGTCCGTGCTGCGAATGATGCCCCCGCACCGGCGTCGCACACGTGCGACCCGCAGGAGCGAACATCGCTGCCTCCGCCTCTGTGACGCGATACTGACGAACAGGCCTCCGCTTCTCGTTGACCCTTCGCGCAAAGCGCGTCTCAACACCAACCGCAAGCAGTTGCAAGACTTGCTTGCGACAGCTGTGGCACAAGACGTTGTGATTGTACTGGGAGAGCTTATTGGGGCAACGCTCGCAACACCCCTCCCGATACGGATACGGCACGTCGTCGTATTTCACGCTCACACCCACCTCCCTGATGAGTACTATCCAAATAATACACCGATAAATCTCCCATGTCAATCGGTCCCCTGTCCGATGATTGACATTCATAATATTTATGATATATTATACATATTCCCGTTCATTTCCAAGGAGCTAAGGAGCTCACAATGCAAGGATTCTCGCTCGCACGGCTACTCACCGACCTCTCCGCCGACGCATTCATGACGCAGTCTGATATGCCCGGCGGCATCTACGACCGTATCTACGAAGCGCTCGCACGCCGTGGCGCAATCCCCAAGGATCGCACCGTACGAAACTCGCTCGTCGCGCTTATGCTCCTCTCTTCTCGTGTCGTCCAACAGGCACTTGGCCCACTCGGAAACGTTGGGACTATGGTGCAGGGAATCGCGGAAGACGGGGTGCGCGAACAAGCGAAGCGCATCCTCGCCAGCGTCCAGAGCGCGCATACACGGCTCGGAGCTCCGCCGACTGGATTCGAAGCACTCTGGGCGCTCAGCCCCGAACAACGGAGCACCATCATCGAGCAATTCGGGCAACTCGACGAAGATGGAAAAAAGATGATGCGAGCGCAGTTGATGCGACGCACCGCGCTCGAGCTGGCAATCCTCGCGGAAATGCCGACTCATCAGCACAGCACGCTTCTCGAATTACTCCACGGTTCGCCTCACACCCAATCGCCCCAACCGAAGGTTGGGCTCGCAGAGCGAATTGCTGTGGGTATGTGCCCATGGCTCGCTCAGAAATAAAGGTGCCTCATGCAAAAACTGATCGGAGCCGTACTCACGTACGCGCTCGGGCTACTATTCATTGTCATGGTCGTCGTCAGATTCGATCTCGTCGTCGTGAGCCCTACGCTCTGGTACTTCGGGATCGGGATCATCTTCGCGATTTGCGGAGGATGGCTTGTAGCGAATGAATTCCCCGGAGGCAAGTTCTTCGCAGGACTTGGCACACTCCTTCTCGTCCTTGGCGGATTCAAGGCTGCATGGCCCGAGAGCGCAAAGGCAAGTGCACGAGCACAGGCAGTACTCGATGAGGAAGCAGCGGCAACCATCAACACGTCGATTGCTCCGCGACGAATCCCCTGCGACACGTCGACACCGAACCTCGTATTCTTCGACGGCGTGACTGGCGCAGTACGCGTGTGGATTTACCCGAATCCCTCCGGGCGCATCGAGTGCTACAGCAGACCCGGGAAGCATCGCCAGACTCGCGCAGAACTCCTACCCGTCACCGTGGCACTCGTGCCCGAAATCCTCGCGCAAGAACCCGAGGCACGACCAACACCCGAGCCCCGACCCGTAGCGGTAGTCGAGTCGACGCCGATTCCGACGGAAAGCCCCGTCATGAAACCGAATACCGAAAAAAAATGGAGCCGTATCCAGCGAAAACCCGTCGAACCCAAGCGTGGCGCTCACGCCTGGAGAGACTGACGCACTGACCCCCCCACACTTCCTTATGAAGTCGTGGGGGTTTTCTTTCGAGGAAACCACGGAATGAGGGCATTCGTCTGCCTTCCATACGTGCGATATGCCTGATTCTTCTTGTGCTTCTCTTCGAGGAGTGGGATTCCGCTCACATTGACAATCAAATGTGTAATGAGGAGCGGTCCAAGCACCGTGGCCCAGCCACCCGTGACGCCACACGCCATGAGCCACAGACCCCACCACTGCGCAATCTCGCCGAAATAATTGGGGTGGCGACTGTATTTCCAGAGTCCAGACTTCAGAATGCGCCCAGCTGATGTGGGATTCTTCAAAAACCTCGTAAGCTGAATGTCAGCAATAGATTCCCACGCAAACCCCATCACCCACACACCAGCTCCAATCCACGCGAGCACACTCATGCTCCCACCAAAGGTATTTATCCAGAGAATGGGCAAAGCCACAACGCCAAGCAAAAATCCCTGCAACAAAAACACTTGCACAAATGAGCGCGGGACAAACCATGGCCCCCACGTTGTGCGCAACCTCGCGTAGCGCCAGTCCTCGCCACGCCCCCAGTTGCGAAGCCATACGTGAACCGCGAGCCTGGTGCCCCATATCATCACAAGCGTGGTGCCCACAACGGGCAATATGCCACTTGGCTCATGCCACCACAGTGTCGCGAGTGATATGAGCGCGATTCCGGGACCCCACGCGATGTCGACAATGCTATTGTCCCGCTGAGCGAGCGAAATGAAAAACAACACAAGTGCATACCAGTACACAACGAGCACTACAAGCGCGAGTGTCGAACTAAACATGCATTCAGTATACCACAGAGATGCTACACAGATTCGTGGAACAAGCGTTGTGTGCGAGATGGATCGTACTTCACAAAGATAAGCCACGCCAGCGTGATGAATCCTGCGGCAAAGAGCATTGGCATCGACACATCGAGCGCGACAGCCCACCCCGAGAGGATTGGGGGCAATCCAAAGCTGAGCGCCGCCATAGCACGCTCAATCCCCAGCGCCTCCCCTTGCGAGTCGTGCTCGGCCATATCAGAGATAATCGCGGTAATGTTGGGGCCGTTCACGCCATAGAAAATCGCAACGAGTGGAAGCACCATGTACACCGTCTGGATTTGATCTACACGCGCAAGAATCAATAGCACGAGCACCGCGCACACCGGCGCAATCCGAACAACCGTGCGAGATTTCACAATGCGTGAGATGTATCGAGTGAAGAATCCCTGCGTCAGCGCCATCCAAATTCCTAAATAGGCAAACAAGCTTCCAATTTCAGCGGAACTAAACTGGAAGCGTCCTATAAGAAAGACGGAAAAGAATTGGACGAAAAAATTGTACCCAAAGCCCATCAAGAAGCTCACAAGATAGATTGACCTCATGTTCTTCATGGAATACGCCCGAGCAATATTCCTGACCCCCGTCCAAGTATCCATCTTCACCTTGAGCCGCTCGCGTAACGTTTCACGGAAGAAGAGTTGAATGACAACGGCATTGATGACGGCGAGCACCGTCGCCACCCACAATGGGGTCGCCAAAGTAAACCAGTACACCACGGACGGATCGGACAATACCCCACCCAAGAATGGCCCAAAGATAAATCCAAGTCCGAGCGCCATGCCCACAAGGCCAAGATTACGAACCTTTGACTCTGGCGTGCTGATATCAATAACTGCGGAATTTGCGGCGGAGATGTTAGCCGACCCCACACCTGAGAGTGCGCGACTCACAAACAGGAGCCAGAGCTGCTGGGTAAGAATGGCGAATGCAAAGAGCCCATGACCGACCGCATTCACGAGAACCGAGATCATCAGCACCGGCTTGCGACCCGTGCGGTCTGCATAGGCGCCTAACAGTGGGGCTGCAAAAAACTGCACAATTGGCCCTGTGCCAAGTAAAAATCCGAGAATGAGCGTCTTGTACTCAATAGGTGTGCCCGCTCCGAATAGCACCGTCTCTGATCCAAAAAAGAGCGGGGCTGCGACAGGAATAACAAGACTAATCCCTAGTAAATCGAGAAAAACCGTCAGAACAATAATAAACAGCTGCCACGGGTTATTGCGCTCCATAGGTAGTAATCAAAAGCATAGCATATTTACGGACTGACTCAATAAACGTACAATAGACTCATGACGCACGAACGCATCAATCCGCGCCTCCCCTCCGGGTTCAGAGACTCCCTCCCATCCGACGCGATAACGCGACAGCATATGATGGACCAAATCTCGAGCGTCTTTGAACGATTTGGGTTTAGCCCCATTGATACTCCCGCATTGGAATATCCCGAAGTACTCGCCGGTGAGGAGGGATTCAAGAAGAATATCTACCGAGCTCGCATCACCGACGACGACGAGCCGCTCGCTCTGCGATTCGATCTCACTGTGCCACTGGCACGCTTTGTCGCCGCACACGCAAATGAACTCCAGTTTCCATTTCTTCGATACCACATTGGCAAGGTGTGGCGAGGTGAACACGCACAACTCGGACGATACCGTGAATTCGTGCAATGCGATGCGGACATTGTGGGAGCGCGCTCATTGATTGCAGATGCCCACATCATTGCGCTTATGTACGCTGTATTCTCGGAACTTCAGATTGCACAGCATATTCGTATTCGTATTTCTAATCGAAAAGTACTCAATGGGCTCAGTGGATTCCTCGGATTCGACCCTGCGCGCACCCCAGACGTCCTGCGCGCCATCGATAAACTCGACCGGCAACCCTGGGCCGACGTCGCGCAAGAATTAGAAACAAGGATTGGCCTCGACGCCCAACAAATAGACGCAATTCACGAGTTCGTCGACTTGCGCGCCAACACTCCCGAGGAACTACTCGATAAAGCAGAAGCTCTTCTTAAGTTCGGGGCTGAATCCGAAGAAGGCATTCGCGAACTGCGCGAGCTCATCGCACATCTCGATCAGCTCGATGTCCCCCGAACCTCCTGGTCACTCGACCTATCTGTCGCCAGAGGACTCGGATACTACACCGGCACCGTCTTCGAGACGACACTGCAATCCGCGCCCGACATGGGCTCGGTATGCTCGGGTGGCCGTTACGACAATCTCGTCTCACGCTTCTCGCCACTCCAACTGAGCGGTGTCGGTATGTCGGTGGGCATCGATCGCCTCTATGCGGCGCTCGACTCTCTTGGACTCATTCAGCGCTCCACGGCTGCAACACAGGTTGCGATATTAAATTTTGAGGCCTCATGCACGCCCGACATTCTTCAGCTCGCATCTCGCATTCGAAATTCTGGCACTTCATGCACGGTCTACCTCGGAAACGAAACATCGCTCAAGGGCCAGCTCGCATGGGCCGTTAAAGGAGACTTTCCTCAGGTCATTCTCATGGGCACCGGCGAGCGTGAACGCGGAGTTGTTCAGCTCAAAGATATGAATGCTCGAACGCAATCCGAAGTCGCGCTCAATGACGTTGTCGCCCTACTCGACGCACGGTAGTTGACACACACTCATATAATGTATTACCATCCGGTCCGGAGGTAAGAACGGATGACGCGTTCGTGGTCGTCGTGGTCGAGTGTCGGGCTCCTTCTGTTGGGAGCACTGCTCAACGCCGGGTGCGCCTGGCGGTAGAGCGCGCGAAGAAACTGTCCGAAGCCGTACACACCCTCGAGGCCACGGGAAACCGTGGCCTCATTTTATATAGAAAAAGCCCACCGAAGTTCGATGGGCACTCATGACGGACGACCACTCGTTTTCACGATGCGCGTGGTATCCGCGATAATCATGCGTCCCTGACTATCGTACCCGCACGCAATCACGGAAAACTGCGGAGGAATGAGCGCATTCACACAGTCCTGGATATGCACCAGGAGCGTCTTGAATTCTCCTTCGTGGTACGCGGCTCCCCGAAGCAGGTGCCGATAGTCTTCGATGATTGCATTAGCGACCGGCTGCAACATAACGAAAAACGTACGCACGTCATAAAGATCAGCAACGCACGGTCGCAACGCATCGATTCGACGAGCGACCTCGTCGTAGTCAATGTTCGGAGATGCGTAGAATTCTCGCTCGCGAAATCGATCCATACC
Organism: uncultured Candidatus Saccharibacteria bacterium; assembly: GCA_964356795.1. Taxonomy (GTDB): domain Bacteria; phylum Patescibacteriota; class Minisyncoccia; order 2-02-FULL-40-12; family GWA2-44-9; genus JAGOPO01. Next base: position 94,793 of record CAYHIK010000001.1, read on the forward strand.
ACTCTCCCCTTTGAATGAACGAGTAGGCTAATTAATCTTGCTCCCTGCCGGAACTTCACGTTGAGGACGAAGAAGCACAGGAACCTCACTTGAATCTCGTGCCGCAAGAAGCATGCCGTTGGACTCGTGCCCCATAAGCGCGCGAGGCTCGAGGTTTGCCACAATAATAATCTGCGTACCCACCAATTCTTCAGGTGTATACGCCTTTCCAACGCCAGCAACAATCTGACGTGGTCCGAGCTCTCCGAGATCGAGCTGGAGTTTCAATAATTTCTCAGACCCTTCGACGCGCTCCGCCGACGCTACCGTCGCGACTCGAAGTTCCATCGCAGAAAAGTGTTCGTAGTTAATCATAGAAATATCCTAGCGCACAAAAGGAACGGATGAAAGCGGTCTACTCGAGTTCAATGGGAAGCTGGTCAATCGCCGTAATCTCCACTACCGGCGTACAGAGACCAGAAAATATCGTCTCCGCGTACGCGCAACTCACCGATGTAAGCAGTCCCGAGATAAGCACGGGGCCTTCAGAAATTGACGATGCTACGCCTTCCGCAAAGTACGCCTGGAACGCGCCATCGACATCTGCGCGCCGAACCGCAATACCGCGCCCACCAGAGAGCGTGGCAATAATGTGCCCCTCCCACACAATACCGCGCGGCTCGGGATACACCGTCTCAACGGGAGCATTAACTGGCTTCAACGCTGGAAGTGCGATGGCATCAGAAAACGTTGCAGATTGTGGCACGGCATCATCGAGCGAAAAAGCTCCCACTACTCCCCACATCATAAGGCCCATCATAAAGAGAAGTCGCCATGGACCCGATGAAATCTGCTTCGTTGCAAACACGCTCATGCGCTCATCATATACGGAATGAGCCGAAACTGTCTGTTGATAATCTAACGATGCGGGCTTCGATGTGTCACCAGCTTCCCCGCTGCAATCTCAACGGGGTCGGCGCGACGAAGTCCACGGCGTTGCCGCGCATTGATAATCGGATGATGCCTACTCGAATCGAGCATCTCGGCAACATCCCACAACTCAGCCTCATTGGTAATCCACCCAACCCCACAGCGCGCACCAACATCAAAAGGGTTCGAGTAATCTCTCATTGTTTTTCGACCATCATCGAGAAAGTACTCGTGAAAATATGACATCGCGAGCTCACGCACCGAGCGATATACTGGCTCCCGAAATCGCAACACCGCATGATTCGTCTTTGAAATCGCACCCCAATACCCACCCCGACGATACAGCGCGACAACGTGATCGAGGTCTTCGGGCACCGAGCGCACATCCAGGAGCAATGGACGCTCACCCTGTATCCACAGTGCAGTTGCCGCCACAAGCGCACCCTCGATGCAATGCGCTGACCGATCGCGAAGCACGCGTCGTGGCGAACGAAGCTTATCCGAGCCCCGATCAAAGCTATACGGCAGTGTCTCTAAAAAATCCTGAATCTTCACGGGCGTGTTTAGTCGACGCAAGACACGCAACTCTTCTGAAGTAAGTCCGAACATTTCACTATCATATCGTATGCTGCGAAAATAAAAACGGTCCCGCCTCATGGCGGGACCTACGGACCAGTGAAATCAATGCCGTACTTCGCATTGAATGCATCCACCCGTGCATTCCCTGCGATAAGTCGTGCAATGTAATCGGCGAAAAACTGGATTGAGAGATGTTCAGCTCCAACGAAGAGTGGATGACCCATACGCTCCGTCTGAGCGTCAATCGCATGTCCGAGCTCATGCGCCAAGAGAACTCGTAGCTCACCGTCGGACATGAGCATCGCGTACTCTGTGTTGACCTGAATCCTGTTGGGGCCCATGAAGTGCCGCGCAAAGAAAACGAGCGGAGGCAAAGGAATCATCTTTGCAGCGAGCGAAGTCGTCTGCATGAGCTCTGGTGCGCTAAATTGGAATCCAAGCGCTCGAGCATCCGCAAGCACATCGTTGTATATCTCTGCAAAACGAGGAGACGCGGGTTCGGTCAACTCCGCACGAGCCACGCCCCAGCCATCAGCCCAGAGCGACAGCCACAGGAGATTCGTCCCCGATAGTCGCGCACTGAAGATACTCTGTAAGGAAACCATCTGAGGCGCGTAGTGCGTGCCTCGCGCAAGATCTCCGCGACACACAAGCGCAATCAAGACGATGACAGCATAACGCAACACGGCGCCCTCCTCCCACTATAAAAGAGCGGTTATTCCTCGAGTGATTTCACGGTCACACTCTTCATGGTAACAGGAGAAAGGGGGCGGTCATCCGCATCGGTTTTCGTGCTTGCGATTGCATCAACCACCTCAAGCCCACGAACAACGTGTCCAAAGATGGTGTAGCTATGAGGAAGCGGATAATCCTTGTGCATAATGAAGAATTGGCTCCCGTTGGTGTTCGGTCCGGAATTTGCCATTGCAATCGTACCGCGCACATATCCCTTCTTCGCAGATTCAGTGTTTGGCGTTAATTCATCGGCGAACATATATCCTGGACCGCCCCTACCCGTACCCGTTGGGTCTCCTCCCTGAATCATGAAACCTGAAATGACTCGGTGAAAGATAACATCGGTGTAGTATCCCTTCTCGGCAAGTGTAATAAAGTTCTCAACCGTCTTCGGGGCATCAGCATCATACGTCTGAAATACGATATCTCCTTTGTTTGTGGTAATTGTTACTTCGTGCATGTTATTGCGTGTTGTTGATACGGGACTACCGGACGGGCTCGCTGACGCAACAGGGCTTATTTCGATCGACACCTCAGGCGATACAGAGGTGCTCGGCTCAGCAGGTGCTTGCTGGTTTGCCCAGAGAGCCACACCGATGATGCTAGCGAGTAGGAGAACTCCTACAAGGATACTTTTGAATGCATTCATATAATTACAATGTTATGTGGTACGAAATCGTTCAGGGATGTACGCGTTCGCATCGGACATGCGCAACGACGTAGTCCCATTCCCTGTTCGAATGAAGAACTCCTCATGATCCTGATCTCGCACATATGCAGGACGGTCAGAGGGCTCAACTGAAACGAGCATACACTCTTTTCCCCCATGCTTGAATGGCTTCATTCTGACATGCTGTCGAAATGTCGGACCAATCATCGCTGATAATACATTGGACACATGATTCTGCAAACCATCAGCATCTCGTCGCATGAGTGTCCCGTAATCCTGCTCAACCCCCACGACGCTTCCATCGTCACCAACGCCAAGAATCAAGTGCCCTCCCTGGGAATTCATGAACGCGGCAATTGTTTTCACTGTCGCCTTCTCTAGGGCCTTGTTTACAGATTTTGTGTGTATATCCCAACGAAACGTGCTCTTCCGCTCGAGGTGTTCGTGCTCCTCAGATTTCACCAGTGCCACTGGATCGGATTCCGAAGCGCCACTCAAGGGAAGGCATCGCTTTAACATCACATCGGCAAATTCGTGGGGGTCTTGCATACCCGAGAGACGAATCAGTAGCACGCCCTGCGCATCTCGCGCGTCCACGCTCCCATACTTCAAAAGACGCCCGAGGAAGCTCTGTCGCACCGAAACACGCGCGACACGGGAAAACGGAATAATCGTATGGGAACGCATGAGTATTCCCTCATCGTAAGCCAGCTGGTTCTGTGAAAGGTGAATGACCTGGCGATACCAAGAGAGAAAAATGTATACGATAAGCCAGATTTCGATACCGAACATGAATACTCCTTGCGCGAGTTCAAACTGGACTCCGCCCACGAGTGGTAATGATCGCCAGAACCGTGCGTAATACGCGAGCGAACCTGCAAACATATACAACCCCGCAGACGCAAACTGAAGCGCAACGAAATTGCGCACAATTACGATAGGACTTTTTTTAACCGTCAACGTCCCTGTCATATGCGGAATAATACCGTACGCTCGCAGACCATACAAACGTTGACCATCACCAAACAATAGGGTAAAGTATTTGCTTCGGGAGGCGACACGATGTTCGACATCGAGGGTCCGCTCAGGAACATTCTGCAAGAACTCATCGGTATGCGGTCAGATCTCAAGGAGGGATTCGCTGCGCTCGCAAAGGAAGTCGGAGCCGTCAATGCAAATCTCGCAGACATCAGGCGCGAGAACCAAGAACGCTTTGCGGCTCTACATCCAGAGCAAGAGCTCCAGGCAGGCCACCACCGCAAACACGGGCGCCGCTAGTGCGCCAAAACCGACTCGTGAATGAGTCGGTTTTCTTCATTGAAGCGCTCGATTACTTCGAGGACTTCGCGAGGAGCTTTGCAGCCTTGCTCTTGAGGCGCGAAGCCTTGTTCTTCTTGATGACGCCAGACTTTGCGGCCTTATCGAGCTTCTGCTGGAGCTTTGCCATCATGCCAGCCGCTTCGGTGGGATTCTTGGGAGCCGTTTTGCGGAACTCTTTTACGATGTCTTTGTAGGCGTTCTTGCGCGCCGTGTTTCGAACACGTCGTTTCTGACTCTGACGATACGCTTTGATTGCTGATTTCGTATTGGGCATAGGATTGTTGTAGCAGGCTCTACGATACTACAAAAGCATCAATGATGCAAGGGCTATTCCGCGGGCAGATGCTTGAGCCTCTGAATCTCGTCTCGCAGGAGCATGGCCTGCTCGTAGTCGAGCTTTCGGATTGCCCGCTCCATAAGCTTATTAAGTGATGCGATTTGATTTGCCTTACGGCCCACGCCAACAATACCCATGCCGGAGCCCTCATTCTGATACCTCGACTGCGAGGGTCGCGCCTTTGATACGGGAAGGCTAAAGCTATCTCCAATCGCCTTTTTAATCGTCTTAGGAACAATGCCCCGCTCTGCGTTGTATTCAACCTGCTTTGCACGACGCCGATTCGTCTCACCAACTGCCGCCGTAATGGATCGCGTCACTTTATCAGCATACAAAATAACGTGACCATTCGCATTTCGCGCTGCGCGCCCCATCGTTTGGATAAGTGTTGTGGTATTACGAAGAAATCCTTCTTTATCTGCGTCCATAATCGCAATCAGAGACACTTCGGGCATGTCGAGTCCTTCTCGGAGCAAGTTCACGCCCACCAACACCTCGTGAGTGCCGATACGAAAATCCTTGAGGATTTTCAGGCGGTCCAGCGTCTTAATTTCACTGTGAAGATAATTCACCTTGATGCCATTTGCTGCCAAATGCTCAGACAAATCCTCCGCCATGCGCTTGGTGAGCGTGGTCACAATGACACGCTCGCCGACACCGATACGCAGACGTATTTGCTCGAGGAGGTGCTCAATCTGATCTTCGGTCGGATGAATCTCAACGGTCGGGTCCAGAAGCCCCGTAGGACGCACAACCTGCTCGGCAATATTCTGCTTCCCCGCAAGCTTAAGCTCATATGCGCCCGGCGTTGCGGACACGTACACTGTCTTTTGGAGCAGCTTCTTGAATTCATCAAACCGGAGTGGTCGATTATCTATTGCGGACGGAAGGCGCCACCCGAACTCTACGAGTGTTGTCTTGCGCGCGTGGTCGCCATTGTACATACCCGAGAGCTGAGACATCGAAATGTGCGACTCATCAATAATCGTCAAAAACTCACCCTTGCTCTTGAAGTAGTCGACGAGGGTAAATGGCGGTTGCCCGGATTTACGAAAATCCAAATGCCGAGAATAATTCTCAATACCAAAGCAGTATCCCGTTTGGCGCATCATCTCCAAATCATAGAGCGTACGCTCCTGGAGTCGCCCTGCTTCTTCGAATTTCTTTTTCTTCTTGAGCAGCTTGATGTGCTTCTCGAGTTCGCTCTTGATGTTCTCTGAGGCGAGCGCGATGGTGTTATCGGTAGTCGTCCAGTACTTCGCCGGGAATATAGTAGTCTCAATGACCTTTTCGTATCGTGGGTTGCCCGTCTCAAGTTCCTCGGGGTCCTCAATAGTCGCAAGCGACATCGCGACAATACGGTCACCCTTGAATTTGATGCGTCGCACCTCGGTGGCCGACGGGCTCACCACTTCAATTTCGTCGTGCGCCTTCCGGAAACTCGAGCGCTTCAGCTCGATATCCTGCGCGTATTGAAGGCGGGTCAGGTGACGCACCAAATCGCTCGCAGAGAGCTTCTTCCCTTCAAACAGCTCAAGCCCCATGCGCTTGTAGTCTTCGGGATTTCCGAGGTTGTAGATGCACGAGACCGATGCGACGATAATCACGTCATCTCGGCTCATGAGCGCCTGTGTCGCCGCATGGCGTAGGCGATCAATCTCCTCGTTTACCTTGGAGTCCTTCTCGATAAATGTATTCGTGGACGGCAGATACGCCTCCGGCTGATAGTAGTCAAAATAGGAAACGAAATAATGCACCGCGTTATTTGGGAAATACTCCTTGAACTCTCGATAGAGCTGTGCGGCAAGCGTCTTGTTGTGTGAAATGACCAGTGTTGGCTTTCCGTAACTTGCAACGACATGTGCCATGGTAAAGGTCTTTCCGCTCCCCGTCACACCTAAAAGTACCTGATTTTTTGCCCCCTTTTTCAGGTTTGTGGTAAGCTTTTCAATCGCCTCAGGCTGGTCGCCTGCCGGCTGATACTTTGATTTTAGTTTGAAATTCGCCATACTAGTACCACACCATCATGATCAGCTATATTGAAGGAACAATTCAGCATATCGGGGACAAATCCGCGATTATTTCCGCAGGCGGTATAGGGTATGCAGTTACACTAGCCCCAAAAATACTAGCTAGCTTAACAGTTAATCAAGAGGGAGTCAAGGTATTTCTCTTCTCCAAATTAAACATGCGCGAGGGCACCTACGACATGTACGGCTTCACAAAAACCCAGGATTTAGACTTGTTCCGCATCCTCACCTCGGTGTCAGGATTGGGCCCCAAAACCGCGATGCAAATACTCAGCACGGTTGAACCGCGTCACCTGAAAGAGGCTGTCATCGGCGAGGATCCCGACGCGCTCCGCAAGATTTCTGGATTGGGGCTCAAAACCGCACAACGACTCGTGATTGAGCTTCAAGGAAAACTCGACTACATCGACGCCACGGGTTCAGACCTGGGCGCACTCGACCAAGAGGCGCAGGCGCTCGAGGCGCTCACCTCGCTTGGCTACACACAGTCGCAGGGTAAAGACGCGCTCAAGCAAGTGAAGCATCCCGTAGACCTCAGCGATCGCGTTCGCAGGGCGCTTCAAATTCTCGCAAAGAGATGAGTGGAGACTCCTATGACGCCGGCGCAAAGCTGTGGGCACAGCGGATGCGCGATCGCGACAAGCCATCACACGACTTCCTCGAAAAGCCTGCGATGTTTGCCGCACTCCCCAACCTCACCGGCAAACGCGTGCTCTGCATCGGGTGTGGTAGTGGCGAGGAGTGTCAGGAACTCAAAGGTCGTGGCGCGATGGCGGTGCATGGTATCGACTCATCCGCGGGACTCATCGAAATTGCACGTTCAAGCTTCCCCGATATTACATTCGAGGTTCGCACCATGGAATCAATCGAATACCCATCGAATTCGTTTGACTTTGCATACTCCAGCCTCGTACTCCATTACGCGCAATCCTGGACTGATATTCTTCGTCGCATACACGCCTCGCTCACGCCCGGTAGCGAATTTCTATTCTCTACCCATCACCCTATACGCTGGGGTATGGAAAAGAGTCGTGTCGCGGACCACTTCACCTATCAACTCTCCTATGAAATGTGGGGGTCAACCGATGCAATCATTCACGGAGACTACCTCACCGAACGAAGCGTGAGCGATACAATCCTCAATGAAATACCAATCACCTATTGGCACCGGCCACTTGGAGCACTGCTCCGCGATATCATTCAATCCCCATTCTCACTGATTGATATCATCGAACCGCTCCCAACCGATGAGGCAAAGACGAAAAAGAAAAACTTCTGGATGGTACACCAGAAGATTCCCCAGTTTATTATCTTTCGGCTCAAAGCTTAGCGGCACTCAATATCCAGCGCGGTCGGATCAAGGCGCTCGATGTATACCGCGGCTAAATCCTGCGCGCCGAGTAAATCCATTGCTCGGCGACTCATATCGATAATGCGCCCGCCCACATATGGCCCGCGATCATTGATGCGCACGACCGTATTCACACCCGTACGTTGATGCACAACACGCACCAACGACTGAAGCGGTAGCGTGCGATGAGCCGCGGTACGATCATACATATTGTAGATTTCGCCCGATGCTGCGAGGCGTCCATGAAACCCTGGCCCGTACCACGACGCGATGCCGAGCTGGAAGGGGTCAGGCTGAACGACGATAATCTCGGATTCGTGCACATCATCGACCGACCTACAAAGATTGAGCATACGCGCCTGCGTTGCGGTGAGTGGCACATCAAACCAGCGCAACATATCTGCGACCGTGTGGAGTGAACCGCGCGTGACGAATGCGACCACCCCAAACATTCGCGTGCGATGAAGCGTTCCATGATCAGAGATGGGCACAACGCGGTCGAGGTCGCGTGCAAGAGAAAATAGATTCTGCCGTGGCATTGTAATATCGATTCCCAGAAGTTGGTTTCCAAGCGGCGACCATGCGCGAACGGCGTCATTGAGGCGTGTGTGCGCCGCGTTGTCGTAGGTGAGCGGGCCCACGAGCGCGAGCGCGCACGCAACGAGCGCGGAAACAAAGAGCGCTCTCGCGATAATACGACGAGCACGGCCCGCCCTTCCTCGCAACCAGAGTCGGAGTGTTGGAAATATAATCATAGAAATACCTACGCGCGTAAACGCTCAGTCCACACACCAATAACACACACCACCACGAGAACAAGCGCACACAGCGCACCAACAACTGTGAGGCTCATGACATCAAACAATCGCCACACGACAATAATCTGGGTCAGCCACATCGATGCCGCGACAGCGCTCAACAATATAGCGGTCCAAGGATGGTGACGCCTCATCGCGATGAGCGCAACAACCATAAGAAATGCCGCGCTTGCGCCGAATATAACCATCTCATCGAATGGAAATACTTCGCGCCCAAGAACGCGCACACCCATCGTGGCGCCGAGCGTACCCATCCCAGCAACCACAATGAGGAGCGCGAACAAACGCCCCATCCACGAAGATGCGTGCGAGGATGGAAGTTCGTGGTCGGGTCCAATAAAAGCACTCGGAATAGCCGCTTGCGTGGGAAGCTGCGCCTGAGTTCCGATGCCCGCGACTGAAGCGAATGTGGCCTCGAGGCCTCGAATTCGATTTGCAAGATGCGCAACCATACCACGCACTTGTGCGAGGTCTTCATGAATAGAAGCCCCCGGCGTGGCAGGGTGGAGGCCTGCGGCCACATCGTGGAATGCGTTCTCAATATCTCGCTCACGCCAACCAACACTCATGAGCGACTCACGTAACGCCTCGGCAGTCACGCCTTCAGCGGTTTGATCTTGAATATACGCAACTAAATCTGCGTCGGGCATATACCCCTATTGTATCATCACTGCGACAACGACCAATGAGGATTATGCACACACCAGCGGTGGTGACATCTCTGGATAAGCTGCTCACCCTCTAATTTGCGTAGTACACTGTCAACTCGTTCAGCATCGAGCGCGAGCTCGGCAACAAGATCGCTTTGCGCCATGCGCGCCTGCGCCACAAGCAACCGAACTATTGCGCCACGTATCTGCCTATCTGAACCATCAAATTTCGACTGGCGCATATAGTGCTTGCTTCGTGTATTTGGATTCTTCATCTGCGTCGCAAGCCACGCACCATAATCCATAAGCGCGCTATACCATGCCCTCGGATTCTTCCTATCAAGCGTCCGCTCAATGATGGGGATGAGCCTCGTATCAGGAACATTTCGCCCGCGTGGGAAAAAATGATGCAAATACACGCGCCTAATATTCGTTTCAATCATGGCGCGTGGAATATTAAATGCGAACGCGAGTATCGCTCCTGCCGTATACGGACCAATCCCCGGCAGCGCACATAAAGCCTCATACGTATTTGGGAGCGCACCTTTATGATGCTTCACGACCTCAATGGCGCAGCGTTGAAGCATGAGCGCGCGTCGATTGTATCCTAAACCCTGCCACACCCTGAGGACATCCGCCGATGTCGCGCGCGCCAGCACGCGAAACGAGGGAAACATCTTGAGAAACGACCGATACGCATCGATGACTCGCGAAACTTGCGTCTGCTGAAGCATGATTTCGCTTACCAAAATATGATAGGGATTCTCGGTTTTTCTCCACGGCAAATCATGACGACCGTGGCGGCGCCAGTAACTCCGAACGATTCGCTTAAACTCCGCATCAGTCGGTACTCCGATACTTGACATTTATACAATATTAGTGTATTATTAATAGACGGAGGTGTGTCGTGGAGGGATTCATTGTCGGGCCAACATCTCGGCTCGCCTGGAAACAGTACCACAAGGACCGCAGAAACGGCATCGGTCGATACCGAGCCCTACGGCGACTCCTGACGGCGCTACGCGCAATCATCGAGGTTCGCCTCCGCTATCCATCCTAGAGGGTGGCATCGAGCGCGGAGAGGACCACATTCTCGGGGGCTGCGAGCATAGGCTCAACGCTCCCGTCTTTTTTTATATACTCTTCCCTGCCTCGCTTCCACGCCTCATATCGCTCCTCGAGTCCATCGATTGCAGTTTTAAGCTGCTGAATACGTGCCTCAATTGCGCTCTTACGAGTAGTAAATTCGGCTGGCGTTGCCACGCTGTGGCCTCTCATTTGGATGAGCGCGTACCTCAATTGTCGTAAGATGCTCACATACACCTGCCCGCCAAGCTCATGCCACTGCAACTTTTCCAATTCTTCCTGCTTCGATGGCCCAGATTTCTTGTTACTATGCTTGCGGAATCGAAGATATGCAGACGCTATTTTTTCAATCACCTTAACCGGTGCGCCGACGATAACGCGCAGCATATTCGTCCTGCCACGCGGACGATCAACGAGGTCACTCGGATTAAAGTACTCCACATCGTGTAGGTGCGCGCGGCTTAGCTCCTCGATACATGCCTCGATTTTTTGCTCAGCCTTTTCGCGCGAGTATGTGACGTCTATCGCCAATGGAGTTGTGCCACCATCGAGAGTTGGCACACTCATGAATAAATCGGTTCCGCGCTTGTAGTCGTCGTACTTCGTCGCCTTCCAGATTTCGCAATCATCAAACCATGCATTCGAAAGTTCTTTCATGAGGAATTCGAGCGCGAGGGCGTAGAGCGCATTCACGTGGTCGTGCTCCGAGCTATCTCGCTCAATCGCCCGCTCGATGCGCAACATTTCAGAATAATCTGCGTCAATTTTTTCAGACGGATACACCCCATCAAAGGCCTCGGTAATCGCTTCCCGACTCTGACCCTCCCCCGCAAATACGTGAAGCGCATCAGCGAGAGCTCGAATAGACGCTGGAATTTCTTTTCTGTATCGCTCTGGAGATATGCCAAATGTTTCCGGATTCTTTCGAGGTCTTTTTTCAAGCGCCGCAAGCGCCTCTTCGGGTGTGGTGCGCGGGCGTCGAGGACGAATTTGATTTAACTCAGCGTCAACATCCTTCGCAAGTAAATGTTCTTGTGGAGTATGCCTATCTGACGCACGCTTTATTTCGCTCATACATCTAGTATACCACCACGCATCAAAAACGAGAGGCGTATGCCCCTCGTTTTTATCCCCCATACCGCAGCGTTCGAAGATGTTCGAGCACTCTGGTACGGGGCCCAGATGTGAATCTGGGTCGCCCCGACAGTCCCCTCTCAAGCTTCCCCATGGGGCACGCTAGCGGGTTCTACTGTCTCAACCTTTCGGTTTATCCCGGGACATTCGGGAATGTGTAGTTGATTTCTTTTTCGTGCAAGCGCGAGTGCGGTTGTTGTGAGCCGGTTTCTGTAAAGCCGGGCCTCACTGCCACCACTCCGATCATCACGGAAATCATTACTGCGCGTGCGGGCAGTCATTCCGGGGCTCGATACGCAACGTCTCACCCGGACTCCACTACTCCTCTGGCTGCTACACACAGCCTGGAGCGCGAGATGGAAGAGAATATAGGGGTAGCCGTCGGCTCTTAGTCCAACGGCATCGGCACAATGGCACTTACGGGAACGTAAACTCGTCCCTACCCCTTCTGAATTCATCAGCACTCTGATGCGCTCAGAAGGGATGCCATTTGACCACCAAGAACTTCGCGAGAATTGTTTCCCGCACCGCAGTGTTCGAAATTATTCGAGCACTCTGGTACGGAGAGGAGGATTTTTTGGCAGATCCTCCGAAACTGCCTGCGGGCTACCGCAGGGGCAGGGGCTTGATCCTCTTCAGCTGCGGCAACGGCCGCGACTGCGCGGGCGGTGCCATCGCCAGTACGAAGCAGATGGCCCCGTACACGAATGGCCCAACGATGATGAAGAGGGCCGCGTACGGGTCCCCACCCGAAATCCGGGCGAGATCCGAGTCGAAGCGACTGGGGTCCTGGGCGAACTGCCAGGCCATCCCGCTGCTCATCGACAGGAGGACGAACCCGGCCACGTACAGAAATCCCCGGCGAACCTTTTCTTCCATAATCCAATCCCCCTCCTGTGGGGCCCGCGGTAACCACTCATGTGATCCTCGCGGGCCCCACAGGAGTTTTCCTGCTAGGCCTTTGCTTGTAAAGCGTCCGATGCTGTGAGGAGCGCAGGCGGTTCGCCGGTCGGGAGGCAGGTCTTATTTATATGACCTGCGAATCTCCGCTGTATAGTCCCGGCTCGCACCCAGCTCTCTGACCTCATCGTACACAAGCATTATATCTTAATTTGACATTTCTGTCAACATGTTTTGTCACAAAATCCTGCAACACATTTTTTGGCCTTATATTCCCTCATTTTTTCGATGTCAGCGCGCATTAACACGCCCCATAGGTGTTATATGCGCTCGACATGATTATTGTAACGCATGGCTTCATTGATAGAGCACCGCGGGTATCGCTGTATGCGAGTATTGACAATTCATGTCAGTATGCTATAATTAATACAATCGTTCCATTGGAGGGACGACTTGAGAAAGGGGCGTCCGGTGGGAGCCATCTAGAGGCGGATAAGAAGCGCTTTGCGAGAGGCCTGGAACCTCATGCAAAAAGAAGCGCTACACTCGGAAGCCGCTCAAGAGCGGCTCGAAGTCCCCGAGAGGCATTTCCCCACTTTTCCAGGAGGTGGCCATGGGAGTCCTCTAACGCCGTACATCCGTACGGCGTTCGTTTTTTATTCTGGGATAAAACCCCAAAGCAATGCGTGGAGCGCCTTAAAAGAAACCGCGAGTTCGGGATGGGTAATCATTGTCCCCGAAACTACACCTCTGAGGGATGTAATCGCTACGGTATTATCGTAGATGGTAATATCGGCAGAAAATGGAAATCGATCTGGGTCCACGTATCGAGCCTCACGCAAGGCGGCTGCATCTTTTGTGGGGAGCGTGCGCCCCTTGGAGTGCGTATATATCGCTCGCGCTTGGATTCCCTTTTGTATACGCCGAGTCGAATAGCTCGTGGAGGTCGCCGGAAGCATAGCCATTACGTCGTCGAGCGATGTAATGCCAAGCAGAAGTTTCTCTTTACACTTCAAAAACTCCTCCTGCATCTGCCGAAGCCCATCAATCCCCTCGAAATATCGAACGATTGGCTTCTTGCCAGCCAAATCCCACATAGTCTGAAGCTGAGGAAGCACTTTTGCGAGCTCGGATTTATGAACCTCAATTGCCTTTGCCTCATGTTCAAGCATCGCCTCTAATTGCGATGGCTCCTTCGGCGAAAAGACTGACTTCTTCCCCTTCGTCATCACCTCAACAAGTCCACGCTGCTTGAGCGATTCGATTTGCACGTATGTCGTTGGGCGATTGATACCTGCCTTCCCTGCAATCTGAAGCACGGTCGAGGGTCCGAGCTCGAGCATGGCCACGTATACCCTCGCCTCATTCTCTCCTAATCCGATGTCTCGCAGTTGATTGAGCATGCTCCAAGTATATCATCACCTGCGCTCAATGTAATACTTCGCGAGGGGTTCGTCGGAGTGGTCGCGCTTTCGTGCGGGAGAATACTTTCGGCCGTACTCAATCATGCGATACGTGAGTGTGAACCAATCTTTTTCGGGGAATATCTTCATTAAATCGCGCTCAACCTGCACTGGATTTTTCCCTTCGCTCAAACCCCACTGCCGAGCAAGACGGAATACATGCGTATCAACGGCAATTCCTTCGACGACACCGTAGACACTCCCAAGCACTACATTTGCCGTCTTCCGAGCAACTCCGGGAATCGTGAGCATCTCCGCCATGGTGTGCGGAAGCTTCCCTCCCCACTTCTCCTGAATCATCCTTGCCGCAGCGAGAATATTTTTTGTTTTGTTCCGATAAAATCCTGATTGAAAAATATCGCGCTCAAATTCTTTCGAGTCCGCGTGGATGTAATCCGCAAGTTTCGGATATTTCTTAAAAAGCCGTGGCGTAATTTCATTCACCTTCTTGTCGGTACACTGTGCGGATAGCTGTACCGCAACCATACACTCCCACGGCGTGCGAAAACGAAGCATAATCCCAGCATCGGGAAATAGCTTTTTCAATATGCCCTGGATTTCAACCGCCCGATTATTGACGTTACTTTTCATTTATTCTATCTATACATGAGGAGGCAGCTATGATTCACCACGAAGCCCCCGAGGAACGCGAGCGCATCCGCGCTCTCATCATCGGAGAAGCAAGCCATATCGCAGAGGTTGTACTGAATACGCCCCCTGATCGGACAATCAACCTGACAGCGCTCGCGATTCAGTTCCATGAAGCGATCGGACCTGCAGTGAGACAGTTTCGAAAAGAAGAGCATGATCAATACCTGGAGCGCCTCCACGACCACGTCGGAGAGCTCGGATAACACCATCGGCCCCACATACTGTGGGGCCTTTTCTTACATATTCTGCGAGTTGTCCATACGCTCGGTAGGAGTCACATCTTTTGGTTCCTGCGTCGTAGGAACGGTGTCCTGCGCGGGATCAATGGGCATAAGCACCATTGCGCACACGTACACCACGAGCATGGGCCACCATGCAGTGAAGATAGCGGCAACAATAAATGCAAGCCGCACAAACACAACATCAACACTTGCGTACTGCGCAAGTCCAGCGGCGACACCAAATACAAGCGCATCCTTGGGTGACCGAGTAAGCTTTTTGCCTTTGAATTGCTCAAACATAATGATATTATATCACTCTTTTTAGCAGTACGCAATAGAGCCTCAAAATCCTACTCCTCACTCTCCAGAGACTTCTTTACCTCAACAAATTCGTTCTCCACCTCTTTGAGGCGTGCCCGCAAATCCTTCACAAGGACAGCGCCCTCACGAACCTGCTTTAGCCCCTCTTCGACATCAACCTCGGATTGATCGTCGAACCATTCGATAATCTTCTCCAGCTTTCCCAGTGACTGCGCGATAGATTCGTTTTCTTTTTTTGCCATATTATTCAGATAGTACCTCTTTTACATCAGATACAAAAGCCCCCGCTCCAAGTCGCGTTGTGACTGATTGCCCGGAGTGCACCTGCGCCACAGAGCGGATAACAGCACCGGACGCGTCGGTTACGATACTATACCCCAGATGAAGCTGGCGCTCGGGACTCACCGCAGTAAGCTGGCGCTCGGCGGCATCAATCAGAGCGCCCGCTCGCTGTATGGATTGCCCAACTCGTTGAAGCGCGCTGGAAATCTTCTCATGGATGCGCAATCCAGCACCCATGACGCGTGATAGGAATCCATCGAGTCGATGCCACGCAATATCAATACTTCCACGCTGTTCGGCGAGAGAACGCTCCATCGCGCGCACCAGTACCTCTGCGCGCGTCGGAACCTGTCGGAGGCAGTCCCAAGACGTGTTAATGAGTACTGCTGTCGCGGTCGGCGTGCTAGCGCTGGCGTCCGCCGCCATCTGCGCAAGCGGCACATCACGATCGTGACCAATAGATACAATCGTGGGGATACGTGAGCCAAATACTGCGCGAACAACCGTCTCTGTATTGAACGCTTGAAGGTCTTCCATGGATCCTCCGCCGCGAATAATGACCAAGACATCAATTGCCTCGGATCCGCGATCAAACGCCTTGCACGCGGCTTCCACCTGCGCCGCAGCAAGCGAGCCCTCTACTCGCACGTCGCGATGATAGACCATCATTCCCAGACGCGCGAGATTTTTTCGAAAATCATCGATAACCGCGCCTGTTTTGCTTGTGATAAGCCCAACACGTTGAATGCATTCGGGAAGTTCACGCTTCCGCTCAAACACACCCTCTTCGGAAAGTTTTCGCTTCAGTGCTTCGTAGGCCTTCTTCAAGCTCCCCTCGCCAACCGGCTCGAGCGTCTCCACGCGGAATGAGAATCGTCCTTTTGGTTTGTAGATAGACGGCCCACCACCAACTTTTATCTGCATGCCGTCTTCGATAATGATACCGAGGCCTCGGTATGCATACGGGCTCATGTAGCAATCCATCAGGCCACCACCTTCGGCATCTTTCAATGAAAAATATATTCCCGTCGGATGCGGGCGAGCGCCCACAACCTCGCCCTGCACCATGTACTCGCGTGCACCCAAAAGCTCATTGATAAAATCTAAAAACTCGCCCACAGAAAACACTGCTGGCGGCATCTCGGGAGCATCATCAAATAATGGCTGTTGCGACATACCTGCAGTGTACAAAAAAATGCCCCTCGTGTAGAGGGGCGTACTGCATTCACTTACTCACGCATTCGGCTGACGCTTTTCGACGGGGGCGAAGAAGCATCCTGTCACACGCAACTTCCCACGCCCAGCACGACACGCGATCTTGTATGAGGCATCGTACAGAACGACACCCTCCCACGAATTCGCGACTGCGGTGTCGAGCATGCTCTGCGGAGGCCCGAAGACCTGCTCAACGCATCGGACGTAGAAACCATACTGGAGCGCATCCTGGAGCCATCGAAGCGTGTCACCGTACGGTCGACCCTCGAGACTGAATCCGTGAATTACGTTGTATACGTACAACATCGGAAGTGGGCCACGCCCCAACGCCACCTGTGCGGACTCAAACGATCCGTCCAAGAAAGCTCCCACCGCCTGAGCATCCTCACGGAGCGAAGGATGCGAGCCAAACTCCATGACCAGGTCGCCGATGAGAAGCGTACCTTCGGAGAGTTCCAGCGCATTGATTTCATCTCGAAGGTAGTTCAGCCTGACGCCGACCTCGCGCATGTTCGGCATGAAGAACCGGACGCGCCCCGCGGAGCAAACCTCCGCGATGATACGCCTCCCCGCGTGCTTACGCGCTCCAATCAGAGTACCGCTCTGATAATAGCGCGAGGGCACTGCGAAATCTCCAGCGCTCAGCGGAATCGGCTCCGAAACCACGAAATTCATCGGCAACGGATTTCTCTGCACCAGCAACCTCCCTTGGAAAAGCAACGGATATTACTATACACTACTTTTATCGAAATGTCTAGTCTATTCGGCCACGGGAATGCTGGGAGCGGTCGCCTGATAGCTCTTTGTTATTTCGACAGGAATGTATTCAACATCCTGGATACCGTCCTTCGTTGCATATGCGCGCACCATGAGGCCCGCCCTCGTCGCATCAGACCAGTTTTGATCGAATACAAAATTACCGAGCGAATAGAGAATCCACTTCCCCTGATATCGCTCAACATCCTGCACAACATGCGGATGGCTTCCAATCACCATATCTGCATCCGCATCAATAATTGCATGGTAGATACGCTCCTGCTCGGAGTTGTGTATCGGCTCATATTCCGTTCCCGTATGAAATGAAACAATGACAACATCGGCACGAGTTCGCGCGCGCGCAATGTCCTGAATAGACAATTGTTCATCCCACAAGTTCACCCCAGCCCGAGTATCGGTTGCACGCGCAGACTGAGGCAGGATGTCGGTATACGCAAGAAACGCAATTCGCACACCACGCACAGTCACCACCACAGCGTCGCGAGCCTCCTGACTCGAGTACCCAGCGCCCAAGGGACGAATCCGATTCATGCGCATATATGAGACGGTATCGACGAGCGCATCAATACCATAATCCCACATGTGATTATTCGCGAGCGAAACAAGATCAAATCCTGCGGCAGTGAGCCCTTCGACTACACGCGGGTCGGCACGAAAACAATAGCCGCATCCATTAAGTGTGCCGCGTGTAGAAACCGTCGTTTCGAGATTTCCAAACGCAAGGTCCGCGCCCGACGTGAGCGATGCAATACGCGCAAACGGCCACACCCAATCACCTCGGCGGAGCATCGCATCTCCCACAGAACGCGAAAGCATCATATCGCCAACAAACACCATTTCGATAGGAGTATTGTCGAAGCGCACCGCCTCCTGAACCGTCGAGATGATACCGGGGATAGTATAGGATGACCCCGGAAACAACATACTCAACCCGATGATTGCCATCAGGGATACAGAGAGCAGAGCAACCTGCCAGAGCTTCATATTAGAAATACGCTAACCAGATGTACGCAATAAATCCGATGGCAAACGAGATAACGGCAACCGCAACGAGGTGTCGATCATACGCGTGAGGAATCATACGCTCATCGAGTGATGGCATGGGAGCGCCTGGCATCGGACGGTCGCTTCGCGCAGGGGCGGTGAGTCGCTCGTAGAGCGCGAGCGCGTCTTGAATGTCAACGCTATACCAACCGGCCGTATTCAGTCGTTTGGAAATTTCTACATTGCTCGCACCACACTGCCGAGCGGAACGAATGTACTCTATGAGCGCGTTGTATGGCATGTATTCAGTATATCACGACACTACCATCACCTACTCCGCCCTTCGTTTCTCTATAGCTCGATCCACTTCGTCCAAGTCACCCTCGATTGCCTCTTTAATATCCCTCTCCTCTTTTGAGAGGATGCGGCTGTGTCGGGTGCGCTGCAATATCTCAAGATGCTTTTCAAGACGCTTTTTTAATGTGAGGAGCACTTTTGCGCCGTCCCCCTTGGCCAACGCAGTGCGTGTTTTAAGTTTGTTGCGATGCTTGCAATAATGCTGACCCAAGATAAATGCGCCAATAGCGGAAGCCAGGATAATCAAGAGAATGATAAGAATCAAATAAATCGCTGGGATGGTAAATGATCCTATGATGACCAACAGTTGCTCGCGGACGGGGGCAGTCGGCTCCGGCGCAGCCGTTGCACTAAAAACTCCAGAAGCTTCAACGCTATTGCCGGCGCGATCTACCGCTACCAATGTTACGGTATTATCACCCGGAGTATTCACCGCGAGCTCATAGCTCCCACTCGCAAAATCTCCTGCTGGAACTTTCTGCAAGAGCGCGCCATTGATATGTATTTCGTAGTAGTCCAAGCCTGACATCTCATCTATGATGTCCGCGTTGATAGTGAGGACCTTCTTGGTATCGTCGTAGGAAAAGACAACATCATTCTTTTTTGGAATAGTGGTATCTATTCTTACAATATAAGTACTCGTTGGGCCCCATACCCCATCTTTACGAGCTCGAGCCTTGAAATACCAAACACCATCTTCCAAATCCGCAATGGTTCTTTCCTTTATGGCTGGACTATACGTAACCCGAGGTACGCCAAAGGCATTATTATCAATACCCGTTTGTATTGCAGTTACCCCTGTTGGTATGTTCCATCTATAGATTGGGCTACTGTCTTTGTACCACAATTCCTGAGAAGGATGCGTGGGCGATGTGATATGCAAAGCCGTGCTTGATGGTGCTGGCGTCGGAGTTGCCGTAATGCTGGGCGTCTCCTTCTCAGTAATAGATATCGTCTTGCCTGTTTTGGCAGTTAGAACATCAGTGCCAAGCCCATCATTTGCACGAACAGCAGCATCAGAAAAAATGAGGTCTGCCTGACCAGTCTTTTTTGCTTTTACGACTACAGATAGCGCAGTACCGTATGAACCCGTGAACCCCGGCGCGGGAATGCCTCCATTAAACGTAATGATTCCCGTAACATTTGAATACACTGGTTCTTCTACCCATAAAGAAAATATGGAGCCTCCTTTGCTTATGGAAATAACCTCCAGCAAGTCCGCTGGAAATACGATTCTTGCGTCTGCATTATTTATGGCAACGCCTTCAGAGTTTAATACGATAGACAATGTCGCTATGCCTCCCGGTGAGAGCGATACTGGGTTAGCATTAATTTGCAGCGTTGCCGCATGTGCACCATTACGCCCAAGAAGGAACACGCCAAAAGCAAATATGGCGACATAGTACGCTACTTTTTTGGTTGTGATTTTTTTAAAAGCCACGTTCCAAAATAACGCAAAGGATATCTACTCCAACACATTAATTGTACCACATAGGCTTCAAGAGGATAAGCCTACTCGCTCAAGTTACGACAAATAGTATTGCTTTTATTCGCATCAAATCCGGCTGGCGCTTTATGTATGTCAAAGACTTCGCTTCTGAATTCTGCTTCAGCGCCATTTATCTTCGATACGGTAATGTAGTACGCCCCCGGCACAACGACCCCCACGTTCCATTTCAAATTTTGTAAATCTTTTTCTATTGTATATTCTTTTGCCAGTCCACTCGCTATCGGCCCCACAAGCTCCTTTGTGCCAGCGTCTACGAGAGCGGTTCCCAACGAATGTATCGTTGCAGATGATTGCCAAGAAATTTGGTACGTACAGCCGATGTACAATTTGGCACCTTTTTGAGGGAAATTAAAAGACACCTCCAAGCTCGTAGATGCAATGGGCGCTATGGGTATTTCCGGTGAAAAAGATACCTCCAAGCTCGTAGATGCAATGGGCGCTATGGGCTTTTTCTTAAGAGACGGAGAAGCCAATAGTATATTTCCAGTAAGCGCCTCCTCTAAATCACTCAAGGTATTATCGAATTGCTTGAAAGACCAGTAGCTGAAAGTCATCGCTCCTCCGAGCAAAACAAAAACTACTGCGGTAACGCGTTTCAAATTTGACATATCTTATTTCGCCTCATCTTAAACAAGACAAAACTTATGCGGCCTTATCTTCGTCAGAAAAGCCGTGCCTGACATTCTTGATGGCAGCTCCTATCGCCTTCGCAAGCTCTGGGAGCTTCTTTGCTCCAAAAAGGAATATCAAGATTCCTACTAATATGATTAATTCTCTCGATCCTAGTCCGAACATATGTGTGAGTTATTAACAACGCCAACCTACCAACGGGTACGCGACTTATTTGTCAGACTTATCTTTCTCGTCGTCAGAAAAACCACCCCTGATATGCTTGATGGAATCTCCTATTGCCTTTGTAAGCTCTGGGATCTTCTTTGCTCCAAAAAGAAGCACCAAGATGAACGCTAATATGATTAATTCTCTCGATCCTAGTCCGAACATGTATTTGGTTATTTAATAATAATACTGACCCACAAATAGATACGCGACTTATTTGTCAGACTTATCTTTCTCGTCGTCAGAAAAACCGTGCCTGACGTTCTTGATAGCATCTCCTATCGCCTTCGCAAGCTCTGGGAGCTTCTTTGCCCCAAAAAGGAACACCAAGATGCCCGCTAATATGATTAATTCTCTAGCTCCTAATCCGAACATATGTTTGGTTGTTATTGTTATTAATACTGTTGAACCATATTGTCACTTCGTATAATCCCACAAGTGGCAACACCATTGCTACTAATGATATACCATCGGTGGGTGGAAGCAAGGACACCATACAAAAGATACCGAAATAAGCAATTCGTCTTTTGTCTCTGAGAGCTTGGGGCGTTAGTATTCTTGCCTTTATAAGCAGTGTCAGCAATAGGGGGAACTCAAAGACTAATCCAAGTAGTGCGGCAGTGGAAAGTATTTGCGACAAAAATTGACTCACATTCCAAATGTTAGCAATCCCTAAACCGACGTTGATGAGCGCTAATAGTCCTAACGCGTAGTAAAGAATAAAAAACCCGTAAAAAAATCCGATGAGGAAAAGGCCAATACTCACCGGTATAGATTTCAACAGCTTAATTTTTTCAGCCCTGCTTAATGCGGGGACAATAAAAGCATAGAAGCTGTAGATAAGATATGGGGCGGAAACTATAGTCGCCAAGGAGAATCCGATATCCATCGCGAGCTCGGCAAACTGAAATGGCGCTGAGGTTGCAATGACAACTTGATCGACACGAACGAGACTTAACCCTTTTTCCAAAATTGCCCCCGCAGACAGGAAGCCGCCTACAAACACTACAACAAAAAGAATTACCCCATTATAGAGACGAGAACGTAAGTCCTCTAGAAAAGGCAGAAATTTTTCTATGTCTTTATGGAAGTATTCCAAACCTTGTTATCAGTTAGGAGTACTGGCGGGCGTGGGCTCGGGCGTGGGCTCGGGCGTGGGCTCGGGCGTGGGCTCGGGCGT
>CAYHIK010000001.1:117209-124884 GCA_964356795.1 uncultured Candidatus Saccharibacteria bacterium
CGGGCGTGGGCTCGGGCGTGGGCTCGGGCGTGGGCTCGGGCGTGGGCTCGGGCGTACTAGCTTCTTCTGCGATGCGATGCCTGCTAAGCCACCTCGCGACTGCCGTCACACCTTCTTGCCATGATTCATAGGTTACCGTATCGCCAGCATCATTATTGCCCACATTACCCGGATTGAGGGTCCTCACCGCTTTACCAGCGGTACCAAAGCTCGAATCTTGCTCCATAATAGCCATCATGAGCCGAGTATCTACGCTATACGCATTACTCGCGATCATAACCATCTCTCCCGTAACCGGACTGTTCGGATATTTGCCAGCGATATAGGCATCAATTTTTTCCACACCATCCATCACCCCCATCTTGCTTAAGATATTCATTATCTTCTCTTCATGCAAAGGATCTGTGGCATACGGAGTAATGTCATATTCACTCAAAACCGCGACTGAGCCATCGGTCATAATTCCCGCAAGAGTAGCATCTCTCAGAGCAGCAGATTTGGAGGTGTCCACCAATAAATTTAATTGGTACAGCGTATCCTCCAAGGCAAAGATTTCCTTATCAGCAGTATTCATTCTTTCTAGGTCACCACTCATCTTGGCGTAATCCTTGGAAAGTTGAAACTCTCTCAACCTATTGCTAAGTAGCCGGATGAGATCTTCTATATTCATATGAGCATCATACCACGAGCAGCTACTTTAATCCCAAAAATTTGGCTACGGTTAAAAGTTTTTTTCCAACCAACTCCCCGAATGTCCCGGCATCAGTATTTCCTGCAATCGGAGACCCCCACGGGTTCCCCGCCGATCCCGCGTCTGAAAGCGCCTTGCCTGTTGTGCCCGCTGTTAAGTGATCCGCAGACACATCATCCCACGCCGCGTCTGCGACGGTCTCCTTGTTCACTAATCCTACAACATCAGGTACGAGCGCTGAATTATTTGTGCACACTCCAACCCCCACCACCGTTACGCTTCCGCCCGTACACGAAACGTCGACTATTACCTCTCCTCCATGGAGTCCACATTCTATCGTAGAGCCAGCGGTCATTGATAAAATTGTAGTAATATCTGTGCTATTCGTGAAAGACACGGCAGTGTCTGTGTTCATGGTGAGCGTCGAGGAAATCCCAGGGTACATGGGGACAATATCATCAAAGTAGGACCGCCCAGCACTCTCTACGGTATAGGCGGCGAGCGCCACGCTTTCAATCGAGCCGCCTCTCACCCATCCACAAAAATTAGTTATGTCGTACACCCAACAATCGATGAGTACATTCCAAAACCCACCCATGACTCCATAGAGCGATATTCTTTCAAAGTTAGTATCCACAAGACTCACGCCCGCCTCTACGGTAACCTCTTGCCATTCACCTGAATGAAGGGTGTAGCCGTCCACATTCTGTCCTGTGGCAATCGTGAGCGCAGAGTTGAGGTGAAGCATGTTAAATCCCCTATAGGCGGCGATAAGAAGGGCGTCTGCGAGGTTGTTTACGGGTCGTACGGCTGTTCCTGCTGGATACACCGTACCAGATACTCCATTGTCCACATCAATAGTTACCATGCTCTGAAAGGCATCGAACTGAACCTCCGAAACGTTGATAAGACCCGCTGAATTGTTAGATAAAATCTGTACGGTGCCTAAGTTCGTTTTCTCCAAAATATTATTATTCGACCCCGATAAAGACACAACATACGGGGTTCCAGTCTCCTCAAAGGTAATCGTGTACGGACTAAGTATTTCAATCACTCGCGCATATTGGATACCACCCAGCAGCACAGCTGCGTTGTGGTTGTGTGTCTTTGGTTGAACCATTCCTTCTTCACTATCTTCCCATGATTTTAATTCCGCTCTAAAAGCCGCTGTATCATGGTTAAACAAGGATCCCGAGATAAAGACGAGGTCTGCCTGCGAAACTGAAATCACATGTGTTATGGGATTTATTGATAACGCCATAACTAATCTAATTAGATGCTCCCTCCGCTAAAGACCTTTGTCTGTAAATGCGCTAATTGTATTCTAAATTCTCCAAGTAAAGCAGCCTGCGCTTGAACTTGCGAATTTAAAGAGTCTATCTTTTTGTTCTGATCAAGAACCATGTCTCTTGATTTTTGCGTGAAATCCACCACAGCCTTGATGTTCCTAACCTGAACTTCTTCAAGTGCTTTCTTTACTTCTTTTTCTCCTGCGTCCATATATTATATTTATTATATTTATTATTCGTCTGGTTGTAAAAATACTATTATTGATAGTCCTTATGTATTATTCATCTGGTTGTAAAAATACTATTATTGATAGTCCATTCGTATTGCTTATCGTATCTGCTACTGGGGCTTGTCTATATAATGGCCTCGCACCAATTGTAAATGCAACATCAGAACTGTCTGCACTACCAGCTCCTCCTGGAAGAGTAACACTATCGGCATTAACATATGTAGCTAAATAAATTCCTGGGGTCATGTTAGTTCCTGCTGTTATCGTCAGTAAAAATGTTCCAGGGAATCCGGTGAACGCGCCTGTCTTAGTTAATGTACTCGTTGATTCTGTCCATGTAGCCGAAGTATATGATGGGCCGTAGGTATGTCTTCTTACCCATCCGCTTACTGGTTGAACTCCAGAATACGTTCGTGAATCTGTAATAATGCCAGAGGCATTTGTAAATCCGTTTAATAATACCATTGTTGCCAACGGCGCTCCACCAGCAGAGCCTGAAACTGTGTCTGCTGTTGTGTAGGTGTACGTGTCTGTTCCGGTAACGTTGATAGTATATGCGCCATTGTATGTATCAGGAGTTGCTCCTGAAATAAGAATATTATCATTATCTGCTAAACCGTGTGTTGTATGGGTTACCGTTGCAGTTGTGCCTGAACCTGCGATGGCAACGGATACCTGATATGGGAAATTAGTACCATTCGTTACAGGAACCATAACTCTTGCATTTTCAATGACCGCACCCGTATCAAGGTCTTTAGCTGTTACCGAAAATGTTACAGGGTTTTGAACTATCACTACTACTGCTCCATCCGTTCTATATGATGTAGCAAATGACACGTCAGAACTACAACCTATTAGGTTAATCGTAACTGTTTCTGCTCCTGAAGTTCTTTTGATGTGAAATATAGATGCGTCATTATTTTGTGATGCACTAAATCCAGTAAAATCAATACCATTTAGTGTCATAGTTAATGGAGATGAAGTTCCAAATTCTATAGCATGATGAGCATTTGTACCCTTAGAGAAGGCCATATCGTCAAGAAATCCGTCTGGGTCGGTATTTACGTTCCAAATGAGCGCAGAGGTATTAGCTGCAACAGTTGGGACGAGAACTTGCGAACCAGTCATGTTCGATCCCGCAGCTGTGATGGCGTTGCAGCCACGGAAAGTCGAGATAAGAACAGAACTGGCCGCTAGGAACGAGAATGTGTCCATGCCTGTAAACGAGCAGGACGTGATGTTTACATCACAGTTGTCCGTTACGGTGACGGTGCCTCGAGAATTCGTACCCAGGGCCGTGAATACACACGAATCCCAGTCCACACGGCTGTTGGTATGCTGGATCTCGATGGCATTGAACGAGGTGGCTGTCTTGCGACTAATGGCAATAGCGATGCTCTTGTTGGAATCGCGGAAGTCTACGAACGTACCCCCCGTCGTCCCCAACAGGAGCTTGCCCTGTAGCTGGTAACCACCAGGGATAGCCTGGAACTGGCCCCACTTGTTGTTAATCGAGTCGTTCGTACTCGCGCACCCAGCGAAGGTGGCGTAGCCGTTTCCTGCATCTCCTTCCAAGATCGTGATTGTGCGCCCCCATCGGAGGGCGTCAATGGCAATTGGGTTGCCCTTGGAGATGGTAATGAGGCCGTTGAAGACTGCACCGAAGTACTGCTTTGTGCCGGACGGGGTGCCCTGGGTGGCGTCCGCCGCCACAGTGGCAGTGTTGGTCTCGATGGCGATGCACTGCCAGCCGATGTAGGGAAATGTAGCGTTACCGTCCACATACCAGGCGTAGTAGTTGGCAGACGTGCTCCCCACGATAAGGCGGATACCGCCATTAGCGTATGTATCGATCAGAGCGCCCGCCCCAACGAAGACCCAGCAGTAGAAGGAGGCGGGGCTGGTGATGGTATGCGCTGCTCCGTCCAGGATACCGATACCCATAAGGCCGGGGCCACCAGGGTTTGTTGTCTTGGTGGGAGAGGTGGTGCCCTGGATAAAGTTGTCTGTGTCCGCATTTGACAGGGTACCAACGGTCGCGCCAGTCGGCTCGGTAAAAGTACCAGATCCGTCGTCAATATCGGTTAAATCAGTAGTATAAGTCGGTGCTGCCATAATAGTAAACTATATCAAAATCTAGTTAGTATTGGAAATATTTGGGACCCTAGCAAAGAGCGGCATTCTAAGTGAATGCCGCTCTTGCTTATGATCCCTAGCGGCAAGAGGTTATACGTCGGAGGTTCTGATTGCGGTAATGGTTTGGTTACTGGATGTCTGCGTCCAAGAAGAAATAAACTGCTTGATTGGAAGCGCAGTTCCATTTCTTACGATAACAACCAAATTACGACTACCGGTTTGCACCGAAGTAAACCTATCTGTAGCGCTGGTACCGTCATAGAGGTAATCAATGTATGCAATCCAAACATTATTATTGATAGCCGCTCCGACGACGTTGAAGTCTTCATTACCGTCGCTAGTATCAACAGTAAATGTACTCGTTGCCCATGCAGTGTAGTGCAGTCTTCTTTCAAATCCATTGTTATCTATAACTCTGATATATCCTGATGGGGGTGTATCAGAAGGAATAGCCTCATTTACCACAACAGAGGTAATATCAGCCGCAACTAAAGCTGTGTCTAAGGTTAATTGAGTTTTAGTTATCGCAGGGTCGCCATTAACATCGTACGTTGAACCATCCCAAGGCCCGACCAATACTCTGTCTTCTTGACTTGCTACATTGGTTAAACCTGCAACGATATTAGTTACGTTGTTAGGAGGTGAAATAACGGCATTGGTAAGGTCTGTTACTCTATCTGATGAAGACAAATCTGCTGTTTGTAACGCTAGTCCATACGAACCAATCAAAGCAGAACCAGTCGAAACCCCGACAAATGGCTTAGAAACACTGCGGTCAAGTACTGCTGTTACTCCCGTCTCTACTACTGCTGTTGCTCCTGAATTAGCTCCGGTAATTGTTTGTTCGTCTGTTGGCGCAACTCCGGTAAGCAACTGTATCCACATCTTTGTGGAGCTACCTGTTCTGTCATTGATTGCAAGCATCTGTCCTGTGCCTCCAGACCATGAGACACCTTCGACTGCGTCGAAGTCAGTTGCGCTTTGAGTATCTACTACGATTTCATGCGTAATGCCTCTAAACAACTCTCCATTTAACCCATACACTTGCTCGATAGAGCCGTCTGCTGTTTGGTATTTAGTGTATTCGTAAAATTGATTGATGGTCTTAGCACCTCTATCCCAAACCGCATAATAGTTTTCATTTACCGCGTTGTTATCAACATCGAGGGACCTGTATCCAATATTGAGATCATATATAGCCGCAAGATCAACTGTTGCTAACACTAAGTTCCTATTAAGCGTTAAAGCGTTTGCCGCTATTGAAGTAATCTTATATTCGGAGTTATCTGTTGCTCCCACCATGATAAAATCTCCATCTGTAAATTGAGTGCCATCAGATACGTTTAACACGGCTTGACCTGCGGCATTTATTCCATTTACGGTTGCTGTAGATGCGGTTCTATCAATACAAACATCTAACCACCCACTGACGGTGGTTTCACTGGTAGTATTGTTCAAGTCTGCTGAGTCAGACAAGGCGAGCACGTTGTTGCCTCTTGAAGTTGCGTTAATGGAGAACTCTCCATACGTATACCCAAATCTTCTATTGGTTCCCAACAACTTTCTAAGGTCAGTATCTGCTCCGGCAGTACGAACTTTTTGCATCCATCTGTGGGAGATACCTGAAGTAACAGCTCTGTTGACTCCGATACCTACTTTATACACATCAGAAACTGCAAAAGTATTAGCAGTTCCACCAAATAATCCAGCTACTGTAATAGTTCCCGTTGTATTTGTGGTGATAATACCATGACTACCGTCTGTGACATTGTAAAGCGTATAGCCAATAAGACTATCTGCAATAAGACCTCTGTTCGTTAGAGCCGTTGATAAAGCTGAGTCGGTTACTACAGTAGCAGATGCGTCAGATGTAGCACTTCCCCCCAAGCTATAATTCCACCAGTCATCAGTCACAACCGAACCATCCTGATGTAGTTGGATAAGAACTCCTTTGTTGCCGAAGTTCACAATACCATCCCAAATATCAGAACCAGAAGTTCCTTGAATAACAGAACCATCATAAAGATGTGATGATGATGTTTGGTCAATCGTATACCCGTTGATAAGGGTAATGATGTTGTCGGTTGATCTACGAGAAGGGTCGATGTTGGTTACGTCCAATTGATCTGAACTTGCTGGTGTTGCTACGGCGTCATCTGCCAATCCTTGTAGCCATCGGTGAAATTCAATTACTGTTGCATACGAAGGGTTCTCTCCTGTGTGAACGTGCCCCGTATATGCGATCACTTTTGTTGCCCTGGTTACTGTCCAGTCTGCTGCTACTATTGCCATATATTTATAATATTAATATTAACTCTATGTTTAACTATGACTTCCATATTTTGAAAGATTCTTTTTGAGTTTTCTTGACTTCTTTTTTCTCCTTGGGCTTATCTTCGGTTTTTTCTTCGGCTTTCACTTTAACTCCACCGTATTGAGTGTGACAAAACGGACACTTTGTGTCTTTTTCTGTGTGCATAAAATAGAGCGCACATTTATTACATTTTACTACTTTTCCTTGTTCCATGTTATTAAAATTTAGCTGTTAAAATCTTTGGTGCATCTCCAACTTTGCCATGTTCATCTACCCCAATATGTACACTATATACCATATTTAAATCGTGTGATGTGGATAAGTGCCCCACTTCATCATGAATAGCCCAAGGACTCACGATTATCCCAGATCTGATTAAACGCTCCCGCGCCAGCCCATGTAATACTAACACCCGTAGCGCTGTCGACCTTTTTTATGCGCCATGACGCGGCAGAAGTTGCCGTTCCAATCGCCGCCTCCCCTATATAGTCAACGTCACCAACTGTTGCAAGGTGGATGGTAAATTTAAAACCGCCAAAAGAAATCGTCTGGAGTGTAGTCTCAGTTGAAGCGGTCGTTGGTAATGCCGAAGACAGGACATCGACCTGGACATGCCTATCGCCGTCCACCAAACCAAGCCGAGAAACACCTCCTGAGTCGCTAAAGCTCGTAGAGCTACCAGCAGAAGTTGATTGAACATTTACATTTAAATATCCCGATCCATCAAAATCTAAATCTGCTGGTTTAAGAAGCGTGGCGACTGTTTCTTCGGTCGCGGGATTAACCCTGGTATTGGCGACATTCTTCACGCCAACCACGCTTGAGGTTGGCGTACCGCCCAGCACCAATGCCTCGGCCTTTTTTGGAAAAAGAACGGTTCCAGCAAGACCCAATCCCGCCACTCCTAACACTTTCAAAAAATCTCGTTTATTTTTATTGAAATCTTTGGCGTCGCCGGCGAGTTCTTCTGGTTGCATTGCGCTCAACATCGCGCCCTCGGCTGAGTTATCTTTTT
>CAYHIK010000001.1:124984-165063 GCA_964356795.1 uncultured Candidatus Saccharibacteria bacterium
TAAAAACTTTGCATTCTAAAATCTTTGGCGTCGCCAATCAGTTCTTCTGGTTGCATTGCGCTCAACATCGCGCCCTCGGCTGAGTTATCTTTTTTAGTCCACTTGAACGACGTAGTATTTGGTGCGAAGTAAAAACTTTGCATTCTAAAATCTTTGGCGTCGCCAATCAGTTCTTCTGGTTGCACCACGGCTAGAATTCCTTCCTCGATTGACTCGTGTCCTTGAGTCAACCTGAAAGAATCGGTATCAGGTGCAAAGTAAAAACTTTTCATTTTATGTTATTTTAACACGCAAAAACAATGCAATATAGACATCCTTGTGGACAATTAATCTATGCACTAAGGATTTTTTCAGACATACTTAAGCTGACCAAATGCACAAAGGGCTAACCTGTTTTCGTATAATATTTTTGTCAATTTTTTGTACCTTTTTTGTACCTTTTTTCTCGGCACAAGCTATTGAGTATCAGAGAGTTTCGTTAGGAGACACCGTTCGCATCGGCGAATTCCTTTTTGAAGATGACTACACCCCTTCGACCACTGACTGCACGTTAACTATCTATGATTCGGCTGGAACATTGAAATATACCGGAATCATGACCGAGGATGCGAATGGCTGGCATTATCATGATTATGTAGTAGGAGCGGGAGAAGCATTGGGTAATTGGCCCACATCTATGGCGTGCGGTACCGCAGGAGTTGATTTAGTTATTGCCGACAAAACATTCACCGTTATACCAACTACGGCAACTACAAACAGTGCAATAGCCACATCCGTTTGGGCCTCCTCCACCCGATCCCTCACCACCTTCGGCACGCTCGTCACCGATGTAGCTACAGCCGTGTGGAGCAGCATCACGCGCACTCTCACAGGCGCCACGCTCGACACGGGCTCGCTGGCCGTGCAGTCTGACATAACCACCGCATCCTCGTCGCTTGCCGCCGTCATCAGCGGGCAAATCTCTGGAGCCACATCTTCTCTTACCGCAGAAATCCAAAGTGGATGGACAGTAACCTTGTCCGACTTTGGAGATACCACCGTTAACACCGCCTATAAAGCAAAATTACAAGTCCTCAATCATGCGACTACTCCAACAGATGCTGACGCTCTGCCAGCAGTGGTTATCACCGACCCCGTCGGAACGGTCCAAGTCCCTGCTGGCGTCATGACCAAAGACTCAGATGGAACCTACAGCTACAGTTATAGTATTGGCGGTAGTGCCGTCGGTGGTGTTTGGGAAACCGTGGTTTCTGTTGTTATAAACGGTCAAACCGTTAAAGTGAACGACTACTGGAACCTTTCAAGTTCGCCCGCAGATGTCAGCATCATTGAAATTACAGACAGAACTATACCGACGATAACTGCCAATGTGAGAATCGACAACATGGGAACTTCGGCGAGCGACTTCTACTACGTGTATTGCATTGTAAGCAGTGAGGATAATTTATGTGGTGGAAGCGATGATACAGATTCTGGGTCAGATACTGCATATATAAGTGCCGGAAACTTTATAAATCTGTCCTTGACGCTGGATGAAGTACCCACGGCGGGAACGTATTGGTTTAAAGTCAAAGCGCGAGCACTGGCTGAACCTAACTGGGCGGCATCAACGGAGCAATTTATAGCTGAATCTGGAACTACTCCTGGCGGAGGCGGAGGTGGTGGCGGGGGTGGGGGTGGGGGTGGAGCAGTTGCCACGCCGACGATACCTGCCACCCCTTGTAGCGGAGCTGATTTTAATGGTGATACTAAAGTAAATTCTATTGATTTCTCAATTTTGCTCGCATTCTGGCAAAAATCGCCACCGTTTAAAAATCCCTGCGTTGATATAAACAAAGACAACAAAGTAAATTCAGTAGATTTCTCAATCTTATTGTATCAATGGAAAAAATAACCATGAACGTAGCGTATAGCAAAAGAATATATTTCTTCCTAATATGGGCCGCACTTTTCATGCCGGGCTCAGCTCTTGCCTCTACTATTTATATTGACACCGACCATTCGGATTTTTTCGTTGGCGACACCATACTGGTTCGTGTTCGTGTTGATTCTGAAAACAAGGATATCAACGCCGTTGAAGGTACTGTTGCACTGGATCATCCAGCGGATTTAATTTCTTTAATTGACATCAACACATCGGGTTCAAGGTTTTCTCTTTGGCCGGGTAAACCCCTACCCTCTGCGAGTAATATAGGCATCTCTTTTGCCGGTGGGTCCCCTGGCGGTTTTCATTCCAAGGATGCAATTATTTTCAACATTGTTTTGAAGTTGCAAAAAGCAGGGCCCCTAACGTTGACGCCCACCGATATTGGAGTCTATCTACATGACGGTAACGGCACAAAAGATACCGTGCGCGTGAAAAAGTTAGCCATAGATGTTGTGCCCAAAAAATCAGATTCGCAACCAGTTGATGATTGGGACAGTGTAATTTCAAATGACACAACGCCACCAGAGCCTTTTGAGATCTACCTAGGACAAGAGGGATCGGTGTTTGAGGGTAAAAAGTTTTTGTCGTTCAATGCCACAGATGCGCAATCGGGCATAGCTTATTATGAAGTGCTCGAGGGTAATCTACCTCCTGTCCGCAGTAGCGGTACGTATATCTTACGGGAGCAAAACGAACCGATAGATGTGTCTGTTATCGCGTATGATTCGGCGGGCAATACCAGAACAGCAGTATACGGTTTAGTGCCATATACTACCTACTCTCTTGGTATCATCATATGCATAGTATTGATTCTCCTTTTTGCAATGTACAAAAAGAGAAAGAGACGCTAACCAAACAAAATAACCGCCACTCTCGATGCCACCAGTCGTGGCATCTCGGTTCTGGGCTCCGGCCCTCGCGGTATCGCCTGCTGACGATACATCGCTCCGGGCTTCGAATCCAAGTCCACCATCAATCAGCGAATATAAAACACCCGAAGTGGGTGTTTTATATTCGTAGCTGCGGGACTTGGACTCGAACCAAGATACCATCCTCCAGAGGGATGTGTCCTACCATTAGACGATCCCGCAATTTTAACCAAGAATCTTCTTCATCATTCGCCTTCCGCTTGCTGACTTAAAGTATACCTCACGCTTTCGCGCTTCGCTTCGTGTTGCATACTCTTCAGTATATGCAACCTGCCAGGGCACATATCGTCGAGTGTACGCGTGACACATCGCATTATGCTCCTTAAGTCGCCTCTCCGCATTATCGGTATGTCCAACGTAGGTTTTCTAAGCGACGAGGCTTCGAAGAATGTATGTTGTGTACATAGTCCTACCATTAGACCCGCCTCGACTTGCCGTCTTCGGCGAGGCGGGCGATCCCGCAAACGTGCAAAATGCTAAAAAACTATACACCAAAAATAGTCGTTGTGCAATCACCATCGGTTACTATGGCCTATTCGGGCACGACGTCCCCGCCGTACTGGCGGGTCGCCTGAAACTCGCGCCGTCGCGCTCCGTTGACTCCCTCATAAACCATAGTAACCGATAGCGATTACACTGCTAGACCCTCAAGAAGCGGCGGATTGCAATCATCGAGGAAACCATGCCGAGCATGATTCCGGATGCAAGCGTGAGAAGCGCGATTTGCGCGCCATTGCCAGTGAAGTATCCAATAAAAGAAACTCCGGGCATGACAAGTGCAATTTTGGGCGATACACTCGCTGCGCCAGCGTAGAACACGACCAGTGCAAGCACAGCGGCGAACGACCCGTACAGCGCCCCTTCAACGAGATATGGCGCGCGAATGTACCAATTTGAGCCACCCACGAGACGCATCACCTCAATCTCGCTCTTTTGATTATAGATGGTGAGACGAATAGTATTGAACGCGACGAGCACCGCGATAACGGCGAGAATCAATGTGGCAATCAATCCCCCCTCCTGCGCACTCTCGGAAATACGCTGTACGCGACCAATGACAGCCTCGTTCTCATAGTAATTTATCTTGTCGATCGTGGTGCGCAGCTTGTGCATCTCCAGGAAGCTCACAATAGACGCATACTGCCCCGTTTCTGCCGCCTTTACATTGAGGGATGCCTGCAGTGGATTTGTCTCAAGTTCGGCAAGCGACTCTTGAATCAGTGCGTCCTGCGCGTGACGCTCCTTGAATTGCATGAGCGCCTCTTCACGAGTCACATACGTTACCCGCGTAACTGAATTGAGGCCATCGAGATCCGACTTCACGGCCTGGATTGAATCTTCGGTTGCATCCGCCTTGAAGTAAATACTCACATCAACCTTGCTCTCAAGGCCCGTAATGAGGAAGTCTCCGAGAAAGTTAGTGGCAATAAGTCCAAGGAAGAGCAGTAGTACGAGCGCCATCACACCAGTCGTACCGAAAGTGACATAGCTATTACGCTTGAAGTTAGTCCATCCCGAAACGATAACGCGACGAATTTTTTCTTTCAACATATGGAGCTAAATAATATATTTACCGTTCTCCGTCTGGTCGCGCACAATCGCACCTTTCTCCATAGTCACGACGCGACGACTCAAAGCATCCACAATCTCGCGATTATGAGTGACAAGGACAACCGTGGTACCGAGCTCGTTAATCTTCTGAAGTAATTGTATCACGTCATGACTGTTCATGAGGTCGAGGTTCCCCGTGGGCTCGTCGGCAAGAATAATGCGTGGCCGATGAATAAGCGCACGCGCGATAGCGACGCGCTGCTTTTCACCGCCAGAGAGTTGGTGTGGAAAGTTTGCCGCCTTATCGGAAAGACCCACAATCTCGAGCGCCTTGGGTACATCCTCATGAATACGACTCGTCGATGCGCCGACTACTTCGAGCGCAAAGGCGACATTTTCAAATGCGGTCTTTGCGCTTAACAGCTTAAAATCTTGAAAAATCGTTCCAATCTTTCTGCGAAGAATTGGGATGTCGTCGTTTGAGAGTGATGCAAGGTTCACCCCATCAATCATGACATCCCCCGATGTAGGGCGAAGCTCGCATGTGAGCGTACGCAATAATGTGCTCTTGCCCGCGCCTGCGGGCCCCACGATTGACACGAACTCGCCATGAGAAATATGGAGATTGACGTCGCGAAGAGCCGTGAAGTTGTCCGCGTATACTGATGAAATATTTTTTAACTCAATCATTCAGGGATAAATTTACTAAGATCACCATTCAGCACCTTATCAGGCTGTGATGACTTAACACCAGTCCGGTGATCCTTCACCATCTGGTACGGATGAAGCACATAGCTTCGAATCTGGCTCCCCCAATCCACTGAGCCAGATTTCAGCACAGCCTTCAATTGCCCGAGCTCGGAAACTTTTGATTCCTCCATGAGTATCGCGAGCTTTGAGGCAAGGAGCGTGAGTGCCTTCTCTCGATTTTGCGCTTGCGAACGCTCTGTCTGCACCGCAATCGCAATCCCTGTGGGAAGGTGTCGCACGCGAACTGCGGTCTCAACTTTATTCACATTTTGCCCGCCCTTACCTGATGAACGAAACGTATCGAATTCTAGCTCAGTAGGATTTATCTTTAAATCCTCCGCCCGGATGACCGGCATCACCTGCACCAAGGCGAACGACGTGTGTCGGAGGCCTTTTGCATTAAAGGGGCTCATGCGGACGAGTCGGTGGACACCCGACTCACTCTTTAGTTTACCATATACACCAGCACCAATCACTTCGCACTGTGCGCTCTTGATTCCCTTTTGCTCTCCGAGTGATTCGTCCAGTACCGTAAACACCCATGCCTGAGACGATGCATAACGCTGATACATGCGGAGCAGCATCGATGCCCAGTCCTGCGCATCAACTCCGCCCGCACCCGCTTGGATTGAAAGCACCGCCTTATTTGCTTCATAGGTAAACATGCCCTCTAAGCGTACAAAAAATGAACCCCCCTGTAAACAAAAAAACAGAGGGGTCAACGCTGACCCCTCTGTTACGAAGAGAACTTCATCGGTCACCGGGAATGCGCTCATTCCCGTATGCAGCCTTCGCGTGCGCGCCCGCGAGCATCAGCTGCGGAATGACCCACGCATTTCGGAGGAACCAACTTCGATTCTTCCTGAACGCAGCCTTCATACCCAGCGATGCGAGCATCGTGCCACCGCTGTAGTATGCCTGCACGCGATTCAGCGAACCACGGCCCTCCTCGACGTATGGACGCATCCGCGGGTTGCCCTCGTAGCAGGCGCTACAGCGACCGAACACTCGGAACGTGCTGTCGATGTCCCAATACGTTGTACCGAGCTGGACTGCGGTCACGAGCACGAATGGGGCATCGAGAATCGGCTTCGGCTTGAACGTCCGCGGAAGCTCATCGAAGCTCGTCACCGTGTACTTCGTCGGCGGAGCGGGCGGTCCGACGAACTCCGTCGCACTCACAGAGAACGAAAACATCACAACAACGAACGCGACAAGCATTCGCATAGAGTCACCTCAAAGAACGTTACTCAATTTTCGGATTATTCTTCGAGGAGCACAAGTTGATAACATTCCCTACTGCTTCTCGGTGAACACCACTAACCGCTTTGTGTATTGTTGCGCGCCCTCGTCCCACGCTCCCTCGCATGTAATGAGATTCAAACGAGCAATGCCATCATGTATACCGAATACAGACTCCGCATCATCATTCGCAGAATACCGCCTACTTTCTTTCACGGAGAATGTGACCGCCGAGCCACTAGCACCCTCGACGATAATGACATCGCCAACGCGTAATGCGTGAAGATTGTCGAAGACAGAACCGACCTTATTTCGTAGTCCGTAATGTCCGGCCATTACTGAGCTACCCGATTCACCAGGGCGCGCTCCAAGCTGGAACCAGGAGACAACATCGCGACGCTTCGATGCATCCATTGCACCCTCACTCGTAACACCAACAGCCTCAACGACCGCATCCACCTTAATGCGCGGGATTATAATGCGGGCCGGAATCTGAGGGCGATCTTCCAGTAGAGATCCGAACATCCCTAGCTGTCCTACGAATAATT
This sequence comes from uncultured Candidatus Saccharibacteria bacterium, assembly GCA_964356795.1. GTDB lineage: Bacteria > Patescibacteriota > Minisyncoccia > 2-02-FULL-40-12 > GWA2-44-9 > JAGOPO01. Next base: position 131,932 of record CAYHIK010000001.1, read on the forward strand.
CTGGATAGCTTGGCGGTGGCGCGATTGACCAACCAGAAAAAACATCACGTGAAATCTGACTTGAGAGCATCTGTGGGGCCTGACGATAGAGCACAACACTGACCGCCATTAAAAACAACCAAACGGCGAGCACCTCAACGAGAAATGACGACCTGTATGGATTTTTTTGTCGCATGATAACTCCCCCCATCCAACAGCGTCACTAGATGATTCGCTTTCGGAGTGCGAATGTGCGAGCAGAAATTCCGAGTACCGAAATCAAAGCTACAATCAAGAGATTTGTCACAGCACTCCGGCCTTCAGGAGGAAATCCTGTGGCTGGAAGCCCCGGGACAGAGACCACGACCGTAGCAGTTGCGATATCCCTCGCAGTAAGACCATTCGCAACACCTGTTGCCGTCGCAATATTCAGCGTTGTACTTCTGAGCGTTGTCTGGCACGTAAAGGTCCACACCTCATTACTCTCGAGCAGATTGTTTTGATTTATATCTCCCGGGTGCCCAACGACACGCCCCGGTAGACCCGTGCACTTGTCATCTGTAATAGTGACGTTACTCAATGGCGCTGTCCCTGGGTTGGTGACGGTGTACGTATACGTAGCGGCACCCCCGCCCGCAGGAAGCACGAATGGACTTGGGACCTTTACTACATGGATTAATGGTGGAACGACTGGAGCTCCAACAACAACCGTCGCACTTGCAACATCAACCGCGCTAATGCCATTCGCCCATCCAGTCGCAACGACTGTATTTGTGTGCGTTACGCTCAGCGTCGTAGAGCACGTGTGCGTCCACGTCTCAGTTACATCGAGCTTATTGTCGCCATTCACATCCCCAGAGACACGGACGATGGGGCTACAGGTATCTCCGACCATAGTGACATCCGTCACGGGCACAGTCCCCACATTGCGAAGTGTATATGTATACGTCACGGGGCCAGGACCACCCGGAAGCGCGAGCGGACTCGGTACCTTTATAACATCAATGAGTGGCGGAACAGGAGGAACGGGCAACGGAGCGCCGATGTCATTATTTGTGACGACACAGACTTTCGTACCACCCGAGGTGAAGCGCCCACTCGAATCACAATCCCCTGAAAACGTGCGCGCATACCCAGCGCTCATCGTCTCCGTTACCGTATATATCCGCTCGTTTATTGGAGAATTATTTGTGATTCCTGATCCCACGAGTACGCCATCCACAAATAACGGGAAATCGGCGACGCCCTTCGTCCCACCGTTGTCGTTGATGACGGTTTTTATAACGGTGATGGTGCCGATATTAGAACCACCCTGCAAATGCGTTGGCGTTGCGCACCCCGTAACTGAACTATTACTTCCATTCATGGCAATCGTCGTTCCGCTGAGAGAGATGAGTCGTCCGCTAATAGTGGCTCCGGAGGAAATAGTGATATCGTTCTGCGCGATAAGCGTTCCCGCAAATATTGCACCCGATGCAAGCGTTGCGTCTCCTGCGACCTGCCAAAACACGTTACACGCCTGAGCTCCACCAGATAGCACGACGGAACCAGAAAAAGTGAAATCAGTGCTTATCTTGAACACCCAAACATCGGAAGCGCTTCCGTCCAACGTAAGCGTTGGGCCTGGAAACACAGGACTCCCCGTAGCAACCCAGACACCAGGCGTTGGCGAAATATTTGTGACAAGCCACGTTCCTTCGGTAATCTGACTCGCTAGGTTATTGAAGGCTCCAAGAGCCGATGCCTGCGCCGTCTGCGAGAGGCCTCCTGTGCCAAAATATTCAGTACCACCGACGATCCACGTTCCCGTGCGTGAAACTGCGAGCCCAGGGCTCAAGCCAAGATCGCCGGAAATCGTTGTTGTATTCGCCGAACTCACTGCCGCTGCGCCGAGTATTGAAAAACTAGCGGCAGCACCCAAATCTGGCGCAGTTGCTATTGCGAGCGCTGGAGCGCTGGAGCGCTTCCTACAAACATACTACATACGAAAACCGCAACCGCTACGGCGCCTGATGAGATGAGTTTCATTACGTAAATAGTTAGTTTTGTACCGCGAGATCTAAGAGAATAGCCTCATCACAATAATAGCACCCTCGACAAGTAATTACATTTTTTGTGTTGATAAGTTTCCGCTCAACCCACAAACAAAAACCCGCCTGGGGCGGATTCTTGACGGTTCATTCAACGACGGGAGCCACCTCCCAGAGTCGAACTGGGGACCTCCACTTTACGAAAGTGTTGCTCTACCAGCTGAGCTAAGGTGGCTCTCGTTGTTTAATGACGCTCCTTCAACTATTTCAGGCATATTCTATCATCAAAATCGATATGAATCAACTCATACCGCAGAAAAGCCGACATCTCTCATGTCGGCCTATGGAGGCGGCTACAGTGCGTAGAGCTCGCCCGTATATGTCTTAAATACTCGGACCCCATCGAACTCGTCTGGAATCGTGAGGTCTTCAGGCAACCGCTTCAGAAGCTTTACTGTGATGCAATATTCAGCCGCCGCATCTCCGCGCACCTCGGGATCCCACAATCCAACACGAGAAATCCCACATCCAGCCAGATACCCAAAGAACTGTGGCATAAAAAGAACTTCTGACTGAAAACGATTCTTCACTTTTTGAACGTCTCCGAGCTGTCGTCGCACGTAACACCTCACTCATTGTCGAAGTGGAGCGGGCCGCCCAGTATTCTGGGCGAGCCTCGCTCAAAATTACATTGTAATTTTGAGCGGGAGACGGGAATCGAACCCGCATCTCTAGCTTGGGAAGCTAGCGTACTACCACTGTACTACTCCCGCGTATTTACTTTTTACCAAGAAGCCAATCAATCCACTTTTGTACATTTGACCGCGTATCAGCTACGACTTCCTGCGATTGCAGAAGTGTATCGGATTCATTCGATTTGTACACGAGCACAACCGTCTCGTCGGGTAGCTTGTAGTTCAAGCGCTGTCTCGCAATAAGTGCCAACCATTCCGGCTTCTGCATCCTCACAAGCTCGCTCGTGAGGCGATCATTCTCTCGACGAAAATCATCCGCGCGCAATTCCAGAATACGCAACTCACCATACACCGCGTACCGACGAATTCCTGCGGCGACCGTCAACGCAAGAAACCAAAGCATACACGCCACAAGCAACACAGTTGTAACCTTCGAACGCATAATCGGGTGCATATGTTGTCAGATTTGACTCCGCACGGTACAGTAATAGCCTATGGCACCAGAAAAACGAACACTCCGCATTCTCTCCGTTGCAGTCGCAATCATCACCATTCTTGGAATGCTTGCGCTCCTCATTGTCCCTCTCTTCGCGTAGCGCTCTCATTGTCCCTCTCTTCGCGTAGCGCTCTCATTGTCCCTCTCTTCGCGTAGCGCTCTCATTGTACCGCGCGCTCGGGGGTCGGCAATCCTTACTTTTTCAACATTTTGAGGAAGACGTCGTGCGGTATCTGCACTCTTCCTTCGGCTTTCATACGCTTCTTTCCCTCTGCCTGCTTCTTTAAAAGCTTCATTTTTCGCGTCACATCTCCTCCGTAGAGATAGCCCGTCACGTCTTTACGAAGTGCACTGATAGTTTCTCGCGCAATAATTTTACCGCCCAACGCAGCCTGAAGAATCACCTCAAACCATTGCTTGGGAAGTACCTCTTTCAATTTCGTAACCATGTGCCGTCCAATATAGGGAGCCTGTTCTCGAGGGACGATGCGCGAGAATGGCTCAACGAGCTCGCCCGCGACGAGAATATCAAGCCGAACGAGATCATACTGCTGAACCCCAGCAGGCTCATAGCTCATCGAAGCATACCCCTGCGACACAGACTTTAGGCGATCATAGAAATCAGTGACAATCTCCGAGAGTGGCACGGAGTACCTTAATACAGCGGTCTCCGTTCCAATATATTCGGTTGCCCCATACACATTTCGAATCGTGGACACGAGCTCCATAACCGCTCCCATGTATTGCACGGGCATAATGATTTCCAACGACACAACGGGTTCAGAAATAGTGTCCCATCGTGATGGATCCGGAAGGAGCGCAGCAGATCGAACAAACTCTATCGCCCCATTACTCATGGCGACATCGTACTGCACGGATGGTGTGGTCGCGATAAGCTTGAGGCCAAATTCGCGCGTCAAACGCTCGGAAACAATCTCGACGTGTAGCATGCCCAAAAACCCGAGTCGAAATCCTCTCCCCAACCCCGCAGATGACTCTGGCTCAAATTGGAGTGAGGCATCAGTAAGCTTCAGCTTTCCAAGCGCATCTTTCAATTCATCGTATTGCTCTCCGTTCTCTGGGAAGAAACTCGCAAACACCATTGGTCGAATCTCCTTGTATCCTGGTAATGGCTCGAAGCCATGCGGATCGGTGCCCCCAAGCGTAATGGTGTCGCCAACCGTAATCTGGCCCGGATCCTTGAGGCCAGTTGCGACGTATCCAATCTGACCCTCGTTGAGCTGTTTTGATTCGGTGAGTTGCGGTGCGAAATGGCCGACCTCGAGTGCATCAGCGCGAGCCTTCGTTGCCCATGCGAGAATTTTATCGTTACTACGAATTGAACCCGATACAATGCGTACAAATGCGAGCACCCCTTTATATGCATCGAATGATGAATCAAAGATAACCGCTCGCGTATTCTTATCGTGATAGATGTTCGACGGTGCCGGTACAAGCCGTATCGTGCGCTCGAGGAGCTCCTGCACATGGAATCCCGTCTTTCCTGAAATTTCTAGAATATCAGGCTCTTCTACGCCTAAGAGATAGGAGAGCTCTTCTTTCACCTGTGCGGTTCGTGCATTTACCATGTCGACCTTATTCACCGCTGGAATAATCACAAGCCCCTGCTTCTGCGCTAAATGTAAATTCGCAAGCGTTTGAGCTTGTACACCCTTGGTAGCATCAACCAATAAAATTGCACCCTCAACTGCGGCAAGTGATCGACTCACTTCATACGAGAAGTCGACGTGCCCTGGCGTATCGATGAGATTTAATTCGTACGCGACGCCGGCATGCGTATAGTGCATGCGAACCGGCTGAAGCTTAATCGTGATGCCCCGCTCGCGCTCGAGATCCATTTGATCGAGGTACTGCTCCTTCATCTGCCGCTTCTGAACCGTGCCCGTGAGCTCCAAAAAACGATCCGCGAGCGTGGATTTTCCGTGATCAATGTGCGCAATGATGCAGAAATTTCGGATGTGAGACTTCATAACAGGAGCATACTATACCATTGTATCGCGTGAAAAAACAGGACCCCCACTTGCCACAAAAAAGTTTCGTTGCGCAACTTTTATTGCATCCGCACGCGGACCTCAAAGTCTTGGACGAGTTTACTATGCACCCTCCAGCTGTCTGGCCACTCTTGCATAGCTGGCTGAGACGAAACGACGCGTGTGCCTGAATCTTTCTGAATCGTCACCTCAGCATCGCTCATCGAAAGCCCTGGCTGGCGTTGGATGTAGAGAGCATATTCCGCTGATATATACCGCGCCGGCACAATATACTCAATCTGAACATCTTCAACGCTTCCAGGCTGAACCGTCATCCAAAAACCAAAGACCGTCTTCCCCGACTCCTCAAATGTAGTTACACCATTTGCATCTTGTTTGTAAGTTGACTCAAGCTGTTGCAGGTCAGGGTCTCGGCGCGAGTTTGCGTCGGTGTACTCAATAATCGGACGATAGGAAGGCTTCTCATTCCCCGCAATACCTCGAAGTGCGGAACCCTTTGGCACGAGCACGCGAACCCATGAGTGGTTTGGCTTATTGTAAAAACCAAGCTCACTCGTACCGCCGTTGTGCAGTCGTGAAATAGTAAGTCGGTGCACCATGGTGCCCCCTTCAATTCTGCTCTCAACTTTTATCTTTGTGTCGGTAACTGCATCCGATTTTGCGCCCTTTACATTGGAGATATTAACCATGAGATAGTCGCCATCAGTCTCAACGACTGCGCCATCCCAACGCTGCTCATGCACATACGACTGCATGCGCGGTTCATCGAAATACATCGTGACATCGCGTGCATCCATCGCGCGAGCAAACAGCTCAAACAACGCAAACCATTGCGATGCGGGAGCGGCTGCGAGACGATTCATGATGAGCGGAGCCAAATCAACGATAATTTGTTTTGGCTGAGCCGTTTTTTTACTCTCAACCTCTAGCTGGAGCGTCGCAAGTGCATTCGTTCTATCGAGAACCATGTCGTAGGCAGGCATCGATATAGGGCCGGTGATGCCAAGAATTCCAACGAGGAGCTCAGGCTTCACCGAAATAACACCATCAACGGCAGCGCCTCCGCCGAGTTGCCAGTACTCCATCACTTTTTTTGAAGAGGTTGGCACATCCGCCCACCACGCAGCATCCCGCATCCCCCATCCGGGTGTGATGTGCTGCAGCTGAAGTGGTGGCACCACAAGGTCTTTGATTTGTCCGTCGGGATTATACACATCGTCTGCTCGAAAATCCTTGAGCCGCCCGCCCTCAAAGGTGAGAAGGCCATAACTTCCGGGAAATCCACCCGTCGGTCGCAACTCGCTTGAGTTTGTGAACAGCACAAGGTATCTCTGAGGACGGTCAGCGCCCATAAATGCTGCGGCAAAATCAACTCCGGAAATGGTTGAGTCTACGAGGCCTCGAATCTCGGGCATGCGACCGGTAAGCTCCTTGAATTGCTCCACGTACTGCTCAGGAATATCTGCCTCATCTATAGAGGCGAGCACTATAGATGCGCGCTCAATATCCGCTTGAGATTTCGTGAGCGCTTCTCGTAATGGATTGAGCATATCGGGAAGTGAGGCGGGCGTTGATGCCGAGGAATCCAAGAGCGCACCCCCTTCACTCACCACATCAAGCACTGTCCCGAGCGACGACCCCACACTGGTGAGGAGGCGACCAACTTCAAGAAGATCTCGGCCAACGCGAAGCGAAGAAAATCCAGGGATATGTGAGAGGACCGAGATGACGCCATTAAATTTCTCAAGCTCACGGTGCGCGCTATTGAATTGATCCTCCGCACGCGCAATTTCATCTCGCGCCTCATCAAGATCTAATCGCTCGGCACTTTCTTTTGCGCTTACGAGGTGACTTATTGCAGCATGTCCCTGTTCGACAATCGCCTCTTTGGTACGAATGCCGTACTGACTCACATACAAAAGAACCGCAATCACAGCACCTGCCGTTAAGAGCCATGGAATGAGCGCCAACACACTCCGACGAGCAGCTACGGGTGGTGGAGTCGCAAACATGCGCTCGCGACTGCTTCGAACCCACGCATCAATGGGGTGCATGCGCACCGGCGCGAACTCAGCAACCGGTAATGGCTGTTCGGCAGGTTTCGAAGTTCGCACGGGATGAATCGATGCTTCAAGTTCTCGCATGACTTCGCGAGGAACCGAACCAACAGCGCGTGCACTGGGGCGTCGCGTGAGCATATACCTCACAGTATATCACCTCAATGAAAGACTCCGAAATATTACAACGCAGCCGTAAGCACTCGGATCGTCTGCTCCGCCGCAGATTGCCATGAATAGAGCGCCGATCGAGCGTACCCCTTTGAAATAAGTCGCGAACGAAGGCCGGCGTCGGACATCCCAGCGATAAGCGCGTTCGCCAGCGAGTCAACACGATAGGGATCAACCAAAAGACCCGCATCACCAACGACTTCTGCGACCGAAGACGTAGCAGATGCAATCACTGGAGTGCCACACGCCATCGCTTCCAGTGGTGGGAATCCAAACCCCTCAAGAAGCGATGGATACACCAGCACCGATGCCGCAGAGAGCGCGACTGCCCGTTCTTCATGTGGCAATGCTCCGATGACACGAATACGCTCAGGGACATGTGATTGCGCTATCTCTTCTCGGAGCTCTCGCTCCATCCAGCCAGAAGGCCCCGCGATGAGCAGGCTCGCATTGCTAATCGAGCGCATCTGACATGCTCGGCTCCAGGCACGCACAACCGCGGGCAAATTTTTGCGTGGCTCTCGAGTTCCCAGTGCGAGCACAAATGGACCGCGCACATCATATCGCTCACGCCACGCGTCAATTGCCTGATCCGATTGTCGGCGAAGGGATGGATCAATTCCGGAATGAATAACTGAAATACGTTCAGGAGCAATGCCGTATACAGACTGGATATCATCGCTCGTTGAATGCGAAACGGAAATAATATGATCCGAAGCAAGTGCTTGTTGTCGGGGGCGCATCTGAGTGTCATGCCAAAAACGGCGATGCCAGGAAAGAAGTTCCGGCATGCGCTCATACGAGAGGTCGTGCCACGTCATCACGCGGCGACACGCATGCGAAAGCGCACCGAGCAAAAAATGTGGGAAGAAAAATGCATCCGCACCGCCGACGAGCTCGTCGAGATACGGACGCCCGAATAAGCGTGTCGTTGCCCACAGAAGACGATTTGATCTGCGCGTTTCATGAAGCGCTACATTCGGACCATCCATCCACGGACGCCGCACCAGTGGCGCTGCCCCACTATAAAATAATTTCCACTGCACATCAGTCGCCTGTGGAATCATGTGCGCGAGTAATTGTTCGGTGTATTCCTCAATACCACTCGCCCGCCCCGTACTCAATACGCGTATATCGACGCCGACTCTCTTCATGATGTAATGTCTAGCATTGCCCCAATCTTTTTGCGAAATACGGGAATATCAAAACGCTCAGCCTGTCCGCGACACATCGTAGGAAGCCATTTCATGCGATCGGCGCGCTCAACGGCCTCTGCAAGTGACTCCGGCGTCTGCTCATCGAAAAATACGCCCGTGATGCGATCAATGACTGTCTCAACAGCACCTCCGCCACGAAACGCAATCACGGGTCTACCCGATGCCATCGCTTCGAGCGGGACAATGCCAAAGTCCTCTTCTTGAGGGAAGAGCACCGCGCGAGCATCCGCGTATAATGCAGCAAGCTGCTCGTCGGTTACCGAGCCAATAAATTCAATATTCGGATTCGCAAGCGCACGAAGCCGCCGCTCCTCAACGCCCGTCCCCACAATCTTGAGCGGCCATCCTAATGTATTGAACGCGCGAATTGCGAGATCAAAGTTCTTGTATGCCACGAGACGTCCAACCATCAACCAGTAGGTCCCCTGCGCATGACTTACAGGAAACTTTGAAACGTTGACGGGCGGATAAATCACCGTCGCGTCCTTGTCGTAGTACTTCTCGATACGGCGACGCACAAAATCTGAAATCGCAATCCAGTCATCAACGCGCTCCGCGGCTTGCCGGTCCCAAATACGGAGATACGAAAGACCGAGCGGGGCAAGCTTCCCAATGGGTAATGGGTAGCGAAATCGCTCGATGAACCGCTGGCTATCATCCCAGAGAAATCGAGGAGGCGTAAGACAGTAGCACACATGGCGCGTCCCCGGCTGCGTGATGACTCCTTTTGCAAAGGACGCAGACACGGAAAGCACCGTGTCGAATGCGCGCGTATCAAACTGTTCCACCGCAAGCGGCATCAGCGGTGAATACAAATGATGCCACCGCTTTGCAAATGGAAGCTGCTGGAGAAACGATGTACGTATATCTCGCCCTGCGAATACGCCACCCGTCATGTCGCTATCATAGAGCGTGGTGTAGATTGGCGCATCAGGCATCATGGCGCAGAGCACCTGAAGCACACGCTCTGCACCACCATACTGATTGAGGTATTCGTGGACGATTGCGGGCTTCATACAGCAGAACGATCACGCACCATGCGGAGCGCAGTCTTGAGGACAATACGGATATCAAGCCCCATACTCCAGTGCTCGATATAATACCCATCAAGCGCCACCTCATCCTCGAATGACAAATCGCTCGAGCCACTAATCTGCGCGAGCCCCGTCGCCCCCGCCTTAATTGCAAGCACCTTGCGATGGTGTTTCTGATACTTTGCGACCTCATCTGGTTGGTGTGGACGCGGACCAACAATACTCATATCTCCCACGAACACATTCCAAAATTGTGGTAATTCATCGATACGCGTCCGTCGTATAAACCTCCCAACACGCGTGATACGCGGATCGTCACGAATCTTAAACAACGGACCGTCGGAGCGTTCATTGTATGCTGCCAGCAGCGGCTTGAGCTCTTCAGCATTCTCAACCATACTCCTGAACTTCATGAGCGCAAAAAATCGATTCCTTGATACGCGCGTGAGCCGCACAAACACAGGGCCCGCAGTTTCCCATTTAATGGCGAACGCAACGATTGCAAACAATGGCGAAAGCACAATGAGCGCGCAGAGCGATCCCACAATATCTGCACTTCGCTTAAATACCTTCCCCCATCCATCAAGTGCGGTTCGCCGGAGCTGTACGAGTGGAATTGTGCCGATTGAATCAACATCGTAGTGCGTCGTCAGTGTTTGATAAATGTTTGGGACAAATCGGAATACGATGTGCCCTTCATGGCAAAAATCGACAAGCTCGATAATTGTTGACGCCGGATAATCAGGTGTTGCGAGAATTACCTCATCGACGCCCGGAGACTTCACGGTCGCTGCGACATCTTCAAGATTCGGATCATAGAGCGTACGTACAATCCGATATCCCAGACCGCGATCATCCGTCATTGTTGCAGTGAGTCGTTTTGTAACCTCATCATTTCCAATCAGAAGCACGCGATGAACTCCGAAACCGTACTCTGCCGTAAGGCGTCGAAACATGAGTCGAAGCGCGATACGGCCAATCACGACTGCGGTCGTAGCGACAACCCAATACCCAAGAACAAGGAATCGAGAATTGAATGCTTCAGCACGAATAAAGATGATAAGAATAACTGCCATCATCGCAGCGCTGGACGCCACAAGAATACGAACAGACTCCTGTGGCATAGAGAGCCTCATATTCATCGCGTACAAACCGCTCAACGCATACGCCACCACAAAAAGCGTGGCCGCGCCGAGCGACATCCAGATAAACCGATCCAGGGGCAATTCCGGACCGAAGAGCACGGGCCGCCATTGATCAAGAATTTGGGTTCGTATCATGTATACCGCAACCCCTGCGCCTACAAGTATCAGAAAATCGAGGGGCACCCGAAGCACGTTGAACACAAAATCGCCTTTTTTCATGCGGGCAAAACCTACCACAAAAGCAACTTCCCCTCAACGCAAACCCCCGCCGAAGCGGGGGTGCGGTCGATGCGTACGATAAGCCGAGTTCTGTACCCTCGAGCCTTACGGACTCGAGAGCGACGATCATGTATCTGGGATTGTCATTACTGACAACCTCAAGCGTACGAACTTTTCGAATCTCGCCTTCTTACGACGAATCGCAAAAAGGCGGAAACGCTGTACTTGCACCCAGGTAAGGATATAGCCGTTTCACCCGTAATCTTTAACCCCCGATTACGACTCAGCTCGGTTCCTGATTAAATCAAGAACGTTGGGTTCGCTGCGTATGCCCTTTCGAACACACACGTCTCTGCTCGCACCTCTTGGCTTACGCCATGCGGGTGTTACCCGCTACCCTGCTGCTCGCCATCCACTCCAAAGAGCGAAAGGCGGCGAGTGCTCGGACTTTCCTCATCTACTCCGAAGAGCAGACGCGATCATCTGTATGCACCGACACTATAAGTATAGCACAAAAATCGAAGATGCGCAATAAAAAAAGCCTCGTTCATACCACACCGTGGTACGCCGAGGCTTTTCGGAGAACTACTTCGCCAACTGCTGCAATCGCAGCTCCGCAACTGCCCAGATGGAAGCCTGCACAGCGCGCTGCCACTTTTCGTGGCTTTCCGCGGGCGTGGCGCTCGCCTCACCAATGAGCACGAACTCCACATCGTCTAGCATCTCCGCCGCGCTCCTCGAGCCCGCCATCTTGGCTGACAACAAGTGAGATCGCGCCCGCTGCTTCAGTGCATTGGCGGCGAGCTGGATGGAGGCGGCATCAATCGGATTGACCCGGCCATCCGCCTCAAGCGCGTGAATCTTGATGTCTCTGATACGCGTGACGATTCCGGCGCGCACCTCTTCGATGACGGCGCGCCGACCATCCGCGGTCAACTGCTGGAGAATCAGGTTCGACGATTCGAGAAGTTGCGCCTCCACCAGCATCGCCGCATATACCAACACGGGCTGATCTTGGTAGATCGGCGGTACAGCAACCTTGCCAGCGAGAACCATCTGCGACACGATCGCGTACTGAGAGTCGACCTGAGCAGCGACATCGCCTCCAGACCGACTCTTGTCGACGGCAACCTTCACCGATTTGGAAAACCTGGAAAACAAGCTATTCCCGCTCATCGCCCCCTCCTTTGCCTAGAGAATAGGCAAAAACGTGATATTTGTTTATATCACGAAAATATTATCAAGTCAATAGTCACCTGCCCCCTACTCGTCGTTTGCCGAGTGGTGCTCGAGATCCTCTGCGTCTTCGATTTTTTCTTGAGCAGCCGCCTCTGCTTCAATGCGCTCGATATCAGCACCAATAGCATCTATCTCGAGCGCATTTCGGCGCGCCTCTTCGGTAAGAGCTTGGAGCACTGGCCCGACAGGAGCCTCTCGCTCCAGGCGCGACTGCAAATCTTCCATAGTATCGACGATGCCGCTCATGACGGCAAGCGATTTATCGGCACTCTTTATGAGCGCTCGAATATGTGGCGGAAGGGTCGATGCTGATTGTTCGTTTTTCTTCATAGTTTATGCGGCGCGATCAAGCGTTGTTGAACTATCTCTTTTTGCACGAGCAGAGCGCTTCTCGCGACTCCCCTCCTTCAAAGAAGTGTCGGGACGCCCAATCGGGTTTGAATCTCGCTGAATGCCATTCACGATGCGCTGTGTTTGAGCCTTCTTATCGTTGAGTGGGACGAGTCGCTTCTCAATCTCTGACTTTTGATTTGTCATTCGTGCGTGCTCATTGAACAGTTCAATTCGCTGGGCCCCGAGTTGCGCTCGCCGTTGAGCGTCTTGCTCTGTGGCCCATGCAACATCGAGCTTTCGTATCTCTTCAACGAGCGATGCGAGCGCGCCATCGAGTCGCTTACTCTCGCGGGCGAGGAGACGAGCCTGCTCTTCATATGCGCGAACATTTGATTCATATCGAATTGAAAGTTGGTCGAGAATGTTATTTCGAGTCAATTCATGCTGCTGTTTTGCATCATCAAGCCTACTCTGATTCGCTTCGATTTGCCCCCTACGCCACCGATGCCAGTGTACACGCCAACCATAGGTAAATGGGTTTATCGCAGTACCCACCCATGAACGCTCGGCTTGCTTCTTTGCGCGAGCCTCAAGAATAGCGATTCTGGAATCGCGCTTTACGAGCGCATCTTTTGCCTCCTTCGCCCAAATCCCGTGCCACCATGATTGTACATCTTCAATCGCAGCCTCTGCGCGAAGTTTTTGCTCCAAAAAGAAGCCAACACCTTGCACCTCTCCGGCCTGCTCGACTCCTCGGGCAAGGTCTTCTATGCTCGCCGCAGCATTTGGAGCTGGCATGCGCTCGTCTCGAGATTCTTGGGCGCGCTCTACGGGAGGGGGCTGTTCAGCCTCTACTGCGGGTAGCGCTTCTGCTTGGCGTCCGACTTCTTCTGGGCGAATCTCATCTTCAGCTGGGCGAAGACGAGAGGTTTCAAGCCCCGCCTCTTGCTCTGCGCGACGTATCGCTTCTGACTGTGGCGCACGCAAAGCTTCGGCCTGCTCATTTGTTTCAAATGTTGTATCAAAATCTGGCACCTCCTGAGCTGGAGCTGGTGTCTCGATCGCCTGCGTAGATTCTTGCGCCTCTTCGGCATCTATGCGAGCGCTAAACTCATTGCCATAAGCACGCTCATTGATGCGCTCAAGCGCATTGCGAGCGGCCATAAATTTCTTTCCTGCAATCTTCATACCCTCGGTGTCGCCGGTGACGGAAGCGATCTTCATAGCCTCTTCGGCTTCATTACGCTCTTGCTCGAGCTGAGTAATGCCCTCTTCTTGGGTAGAAGCCTCCTTCTTGGGCTGTGCGGCGTCAATATTTTTTTGAAGAATATCTATTGCCTCCTGCTTCTCTCGCAGGCCAGCAGTCATTCCGCTCTGCTTCATATCTAAATACTCTTTCTGAAGACGCTTCAGCTCTCCCACAGGCGAGCCGGCCTCTTCTGCTTCCTGGCGAATTCTTTTTTGTTCCGCTTCAACCGCATGCGCCGTCTCGTCGACGAGACGTTCGGCTTCATCACGCTCTCCACCGCGAAGATTACCCGTATTCGCCTTCACGCGCTTGAGCTCCTCGAGCGCCTTCTGCGCAGCATCGCGAAGTTCATCTATCTTCGACTTTGCGGCCTCACGATTCTGGCCATCTTCTTCATTCAGCACAGGGCCAGTTGCATCAATTTGAGCCTTAATCGCTTCACTCTCATTGCGAATATGCTCATATGCGGCTTCTGGGTCTGGATAGTTCTGCTCCCGTGGCGCCTCAATAACCTTCGCGAGAGGAGTCTCATTGCTACCCGCTATTCCCGCCTCCGCCATCGATGCGAGCATCGCAGAAAACACCGAGCCGTGCCGGGTGATATCTGCAGCTGAGATGAGCGGAGATTTTTTCGTCATGATTCTTACATTTCCTGAGAACCCGCAAGATACGTTGTCCGCAAATCGAGGAGCGCAGTCGCCATCACGGCCTCAAGATCAGGAATATGCTGTTTGCAGAACGCCATCACCTCAGCATCCGGAGCACTACGCGCGAGGAGCGCTTCGAAGTCCCCCATCTGCGCGGGCGGCATATTCTCGATGAGTGCTGCATTGAGTCGTCGTTGTGCGCGGTCCATCAAATCAGCTTTCACCTGCTTCTTGAATTCTTCATCCTCGGACTGAAAGTTCCTATCACGAATTATTTGGTCTACGAATGCTTCGACAATATCCATGGAAGTAGTGTTAGGTTAAATACATTACGGCTGCTGTGGTGGCTGAGCGACGCCGATACCAGCAGTTACGGGAGATTTCGCAGGGGTCACGCCTGGCATACCGATGGCGGCGATTCCAGGTAAGCGCTGAATCACCGACACTGCAACATTTGCAGCCTCAGGAACAACTTCCGCCACACTCTTCACGCTATGATCTCCAACGACAGTTGCAAACACGGGAGCCTTCTCAAGTAATCGCCTCACCGCATCCGAATCTCCCTTAAAGAGAGGTGCGAGCTCTTCTACGGTCGCCCCTGGTTTGACCATGAATTCAATAAATCCTCCCTTGAATTGAGCGGCTCCATCTTTAACTCCGAATAATTTAGCCGCCTTTTCAGTGATCTGAATAAGTCCATCGGGCCCCACGTTCACAGGGAAACCAATGTTCGAATGCTCGCGAGTACCAGAAACAAATGCCTGGACATACCCTCGACGGATGAGTTCGGGAACATCTGCATTCACGCCACCCGTGAACGAACCATCGAACCGCATCTTACTTACGTCCATCTGGAATCCCTCAGGAGTAATGCCGGTTCCTCGATACTGCAATCGAAGCTCATTCAAATCAAACGGCTTCGTCATGTTGTCGAAGTGCTGACGGACTCCCGTGAAACGCTGTGCCCCCACCATCTTCATCCATTCAGATGTTTCTTTCTCAATAACCTTTGTACCAGCGCCAGTAATCATGTGGAATTCATCGGAAACGTCATACCCTTTGCTCCGGAGAAGCTCGAGAGACTCCTGTGTAAACTTTCCGCTGGGGAATATCTTCAATCCGGATACATAATTAGTTCCATCTCTGAAAATAATTGAGCCGTCAGGACTACGGAGGAGCTGCGTACCTTCGGGCAAGCTTGCCACACCAGCACCAAGCGCCTCAGGATGGAGCGCCTCCGAAACCGGCGTAGCAGTCCCCGTGAGCCTCTCGTAGAGCGTGCGTAAGACTGTTTGGTTCTTCGCTCCCGGCTGTTGGCCCTTGAAGACACGCTCGAGCAGGCCATCGGTATCGGATCGGACAAGTGCAGTGAGCTCATTTACTGCAAGACCTGCGCCAAGCGCAATAGCAGCAGTCTTCGCGCCCGTCTTCAGCGATTCCTTGCGTCGGAACTGCTTAAACGCCGCATCACGCTCAGTGATACCACCTGGCCCAGTAATAAATCTATTCTCGTGAGCAACAACCTGTGCATCAATCACCTCTTCAAGCGAGAGCCCGCCGGGCAATACGATGGCACCACCCGATGCCGCCATAATTCCGCGCAACTGCTCAACCGCGGCTTCGCGCGCCTCAAGCAAATCAAGTCGCTCACGCTCGATGCGCTTCGGATCCGAGTAGCTTACCAAGTCTATCTTTCGCTCTTCAGATAGTTTTAGTCGGGCAGAAATTTCTGCAACTCCGATAACAGCTCCGTAGAAATCAGCAGGAGAACTAGAAGCACCAGCGCGCGTCACGCGCTCGACGAGATTATCCCGCATAGAAGTAGCCGACTCCATGCCGTACAGGGACGCAATAATCTCCTGCCGACGAGTATCTTCCGCCTTCACCGTATGTCGCCCGCTCGCCTCTTCGCGTGCAATCTCGGTGCGCTGCTCTCCAATCCTGAAACGCTCTCGAACACCTGCGACTAAGCCCGCGCCAAGCGCTGGTACGCCGAGAACAGGTGCCACGGATCGAAGCGAGTGCTCCGCAAATCCAACTGCCGAGGAATACAGCACCGAGAGCCCAATGCCAACGCCAAGCTCATTCACAATCTTGTTGCCAATTGGATTCTTTTCAAGCCATCCAATCATTTTATCGCAGAGATCGCGATGCACCTCTGTACGGGGCCCGTACTTCGCGCGGCCAATCACAATATCAATGCGGTCATCAATATCAGCGAGCGTCTCACCGTGGCGAAGCTGCTCTTGTACGTTCCTTGCAAGATCGAGCAAGTTTTCTGCGTACACTACAGACCGATTAATCTCCTCAGGAGCGACACCTGCGAGCTCTCCAATAATTTCACTTTTACGAATATGGAATTCGGGATCTCCAACAGCCCCAGTCGCATACTCCTTAATAAGGTCGATAAATTTGGTGCGAATTGGACCATCCGGAAGATTACCTCGCTCCTCTCCTTTCTGGAGGTATTCATCGTGCTCCTTCAGGAAACGCTCGACTGTTGCCTTATTTTCTTCGCGCTGAACGGCGTAATCAGCAACGCCCTCACCAACGTATGCATTCGCTGATTCAGCGGAACCTACATCGCGAATCTTTTTTGCCTCACGTCGCTCTTGAATCTGCCGCATCGCTGGCTCCCAAAGCCTTCGCCAAATTCCATATCCCGTACGGAGGAATATATTGCGTCCATTCATACGCTCCTGCTGCTCCTGAAGACGAACATTCGCCGCTTCAAGCGCTTTTGCCTTCACGAGGCCTTCTGCTTCAACGACGCCACCCTTGTACATTCGAGGTTGAGGCGGACGCACGGGTGGAACGGGCGGGATAACGGGAGGAAGCGGCCCAGGAGTTGTGTCGGGGGTGATTGGCGTGGGCACTGGCGGGACAACGTCCCCTTCTTCGCTTTCAACAAAGCGCTTATCGATAATCTTCATCGCATCTTCGCCAGGCGCGCCGCCAAAATCATCACGATGAGCTCCGCTTTCAATATCGGCTTGATAGTATTCTTTGCCACGATACGCATCAGTGCGCACCTCTTCAGTTGTTGGGAATCCGTTGTTACCCTCGTGCGCGAGCGGCGTGCGCGAGCGAGTACGCTCTGGAAGTCCGGCAACGCGCCTCTTTTCGTCTTCAGTCGCAACGTGCGCCGTTTCAAATGCATCCTTTGCCTGCTTATATGCGGAGCCATCTATCTCTCCTCGTTCAAATTTTAACTTAGACTCTTGAAGCGCATGGTATGCATCGCGCTCGGCGCGCTCTATCTTTGAAGAGCGCGTCAATGCTTCTGCACGCTTCAGTATCGAATCGATGTACGCCTGATCACGACCCTGCTGGTCGGCAATCTGCGCCATAACCAATAAATCATCCCGCGACATACTGTCGAGCGGGTTGCGTTCCGCCGGTTGCGGAGAGACCTCCATGGGTTGCTTGATTGCTCGGGGCTCCTGCGCTTCTACGCGCAATGGAGCGCCTCCGGGACCAATCAGTGGCGAGACCGCGAGCGCTTCCTCGCGAGCGCGCTTGCCCTCTTCCACGGCGGCATTGATGCGCGACTGAATCTCTTCCGGAGTCGACCCGGACTCCTGAACACTTGCGAGCGTCGCGGTAAGGCGCGCCTTGCGATACGGCGGTACGGGCACTGCGAGTAGGTCGAGGTCGTTCTTCATAAAAAATATTATACAGTCCCCTGGATGCGAGCCATAATCGAATCGATTTTTTCTTGATTTTCTTTCTGGCGAGCTTCTTCGGCTTCGTCCTTGGGCCGCTCTGCGGCGCGACGAGCAATCGTATCTCGAAGAATTTGATATTCACCAAACGTCGCCCGCATACCCGCAATCGCCGACTCAACCATACCTTCGAGATTCATGCCAGCAAATTCATTCGTGGGAGTGACAGGCGCAATCTCCGGAGCAGCAGCATCTTCAATCGCGCGCTGAAGCGAAGCAAGAATGTCGGCACCTTCAACGTGTGCCGCCTGCAACGCACTCTGAGCAGACTGGGTATCTACCATATATATAGTATACCTCGCTATGGGCGAGGTGGTGTGCGAAATCTGTGGATAGATGCGAGCGATGCGTATGCGAGCGCTGGGGCATGCTCGAGTGCTCGCGAAACCTTGGCAGTTACCGCGCATTGCACCTGCTGGGAATGCTCCTGTTCAGCACGTTCAACGAGCTGGCGAAGCGACGTGAGTCGAGCACGAAAATGTCGACGTTGATTATTTGAAAATCGATGCTGCGCAGACGCATACAGCTCACGCGCATTCAGAAAAAGCGTGCGTACCGATGCGAGTCGTATCTCGATACTATCATCGAGCGGTGTCATGCAAACCAGTATACCAAATCTACACGTTCAGAGTAGGAGAATGTTCACGGTCCAACGCTTCATTGACCATGCGGTCCGCATCTTTGTTGTGCTCACGTCGTACATGATTAAATTCCACACGAGCAAAATCTTGTCGCGCATTGTAGAGATCCACGAATAATCTCTTGAGGTTTGCGTCTTTTACCTTGTACTCACCGTTCACTTGACGCACCAAGAGTTCGCTGTCTGCCATCAGACGCACGTGCGCCGCGCGAGCACGGTCAGCGCCAATCATTGATTTCAATCGGAGCAACGCGAAGATAGCCGCCGAATACTCTGCAACGTTATTGGTGGCGATACCGATATACTCACCGTGTTCGGTGCGTCGAATATCGGGCCCCTCAATCACATATCCCGCGGCAGCAGGACCCGGATTTCTTCGAGAGCCCCCGTCTGTGTAAATTGTATATACGGCAACGTTCATGTGGTTTCTTCTATAGAATGAAATGGAATATCGGCGAGCGAGCGAACAAGGAATCCAGCGGCATGAAAGTGCCCTCCTCCCCCATATCGCTGAGCCAACTCCGCAACATTAACCCCATGTTCATCGGAACGCAATGATACGTATACTCCATTCGGTCGCATGCGCCATACAACGCCAAAGGGATGCCCAGAGGCAATCGCAGTCGCCACCTCAACGTGATAGAGCTCAGTGTTCACGGCACGCACACGAAATTCCGCAAACTGAATCTCATACGACGCATTTGCCACGAGTCGCTCAATGCACTTATCTCGATATTGTCGTACCATCTCACCTCGACGGAGCGCGCGACGTAATCCAGTAACTGATCCGAGCGTTCGGGCGAGTTTCGTGTAGAGCTTGAAGTCGAAATCGTAGAGATCGAGCCAATCAGCTACCGCTCTCGTTTCAGCGATCGCATACCGGTGCAGGTCCTGATCCTCGACAATACGCACCAAAAACGGCACCGGTTCATTTGGGTGAAAATACTCCCACGCGATGCGCGCGCCTGACTTATCATTATCGTATCGATAATCAGTTGTCAGCATCGTCGCCTCCCGAGCGGAGACGTGATGATCAAGCGCGGTCACACGCTCATTCTGCGCAATGAGTTGCTCCATAATGTCGCGCGCATAGGTAAAGTCGAGTAAGTAAATTGTTTTTCCCGTGAGACCCTCCGGAGGTGGAACCTGATGCTCAACTGCGATATATTCGGCCGTCGCCCCAAGCGCGCGAAATGCGGCCCACGCAGCGGTGAATCCATCGGTACACCCCCCGTGATACAGCACAACAATATTCTTCGACGCCGTTCGGCGCCCATTTCGATGTTCAATAAATTTAGTCATGGTAGTACCCGAGCGCTTTGAGCCCAGGCAATTGCATGCCAGCGAGAAACGCAAGCATCGCGCCACCACCAGTGGAAATAAACGAGAACTTTTGCAAAAGACCAAGTGAGTGGACCGCAGAGATGGTGTCCCCGCCTCCAATCACAGTCATCGCACCGCTCTCCGCAATTGCACGCGCAACAGCTTTAGTGCCCGCCATAAATCTGCTGTCTTCAAACCGCCCCATCGGCCCGTTCCATACGATAAGCGACGCCCCGCGTGCCGCATCAGCGAAAATTTTGCTTGTTTCGATTCCAATATCGAGATTCTGACCCTCCGCCACAACTGCATCGATGGGAAGCATGATACGCGCATCATGAATATCGAGTCCTTCGAGTAACTCATGCGCATCTTCATCAACTTGAGAATTGCCGATATCTTGGCCTAATTCTTGCATGATATCGTTCGCCAACACTCCACCGATCACAACGCGCTCGGCACGAGTAAGCATGTGCTTCACCACCGGCACCTTGGTGCTTGCTTTCGCGCCTCCCATATATACAACTTTTCCGGACGCTGGCGCGTCAACGACACGTTGTAGTTGCTCGGTCTCTTCTCGCATAAGCAGTCCGCCGTACGATGGAACCATCAACGGAACCGTCGCAACGGACGCGTGCTCTCGATGACACACCGCAAACGCATTATACACAAACAAATCGCACCCAACAGCCAGCGACCTCGCAAATGATTCGCTATTGTCTTCCTCACCAGGATTCGAGCGCAAATTTTCGAGCAGCGCAATCGAACCACCTTCGGCCCAGAAACGCTCGATATCTTCTGCGCTTCGGCAAAACTCCACTGGCACCTGAAGGATTTTTTGAATCTGATTGAGTATTGGCTCAAACGACTGAACCGCGGAAATATGAGCAATCATGAGCACGCGTGCTCCGCGGTCAAGAAGATATTGAATCGTGGCTCGCTGACGCTCAATGCGATACTCCTCCTGAATCATATTGTCGGCGCCCACGGGTACATCAAAATCAACGCGTACAAGCACTTTTTTTCCCTGCAACTCTTGAACTGAATCTATAATATTCATACTTCGCGGGCGACGATAGACAGGATACTGCAAAACTCGTCCACACGCACGCTCGCGCCACCCACTAAGACCCCAGAAATCTCAGAACGGCCCAAGAATTCTGCAATATTTTCTGAGGTAATCGAACCCCCATATAAGAATGTAGCCTGCGACGCATCGAATCTATCGCTAATCACATCTCGAATCAACGCCATGGACTGCACTGCACTCGCGGGTGAATCAGGAGTTGCGCCCGGCGTGGTGCTGATTGCCCACACGGGTTCGTACGCAATCAGGCATTGCGCCACCTGCCCTCCTGTCATTCCTCGAAATGTCGCCTCAACTTGTGCACGCAATGAGTCCTGCCACGCACCCTCGCGCGTCTGCTCGCCAACGCACACAATCGGTACCATGCCACGCGAAAGAATGGTGCGAATCTTTTCATTCACCACATCGTCGGACTCTCCCATCTTATATCTGCGGTCGCTATGCCCCGCAATCACGTATCGCACGCCCAGCTTTTCAAGCTGTTCCGCAATGTCTTGCGCGCCCAATTGCGCGACACTACTCAACTCGCCCATAGACAACATATTCGCCACCTCTTCCGCAAAATTGAATGGCGGACACACCACAATATCCAAACGCTCACGGGCCTCACCGAGACCACGCACACATTCATCCATCCCCTCCACAATCGAACGCGCCTCACCAAGTGAGGACGGATTCATCTTCCAATTTGCAACAATGAGTTTCTTCATTCCGTGAAACGGTTGATTTCTTGAATAATCTTATACGTATTTCCACAGCCAAGCAATCAACGATATGCGGAGAAATAAAAAGATGCCCCATGCGTTATTCACGCACGGGGCATCGGACTGAAATGAGGGACCTAACTTGCGCGCACCAGAGCCGGGCTGAGGGAGTTGAAGCCGTAGCCCACCCAGCTGAAGTCCCAGTTCCACGCACTGCCGTGCCAGTACAGGTACCGAACGCCCAGGCTGCCGTGGGAGTTGCAGTAGATGGTGCCCCAGAACGTCACCCGCTTATTCTTCCACTCCTCGGGGATGAGCTCGGGATGGGCCAGCAGGTAGTCCAGGACGTTGGCGTTGAGTGTGGGCTTCTTTGCGAGCTCACGAAGGAGATCGTCGCCCACGATGCACTCGTTGCCGCTCTGCTTCGTGGAGAGGTGGAGCTTCACATGGGCGGGGTCCCAGGTGAAGATGCCTCCCCTGGTGTGCTCCTCCACGTGCCAGCCGGCGGAGACGAACGGAGAGGCGTCGCAGTCGATAATACATGGGATGGGGGTGATGGCGGAGAGGCCACGAACTACGTCGCGGAAGTGCTTGAGTAGGTCGCCCTCGCATGCCCGCTTGATTTCTGCGTTACTCCAGCCACCGCGTCGGAACGCGGCCTTGAGCTCTCCGGCTTGGTCGACATCGAGCATGAGATCGCTCATGGTCAACTCCTTTGTTGCGCGACGATGTTCCGAGATGGAACGGTGTCGCTGTTTTCAGTGAACGCGCAAGGACCCTGATGTCATCCCTTGTATGTTAATTATAACACAAAAACAACAGAATTGCAAGTCCCTGTTCGTTGCGTATTACTTCACTTCGCGGAGATGCTGGGCGCAATCGTCTGGGTCGAACGGGTTGATGTAGATGGCGGTGGAGAGCTCGAATCCTGCGGCAATCGGAATACGCGGAACGATTTCGATATGCCAATGATAGAAGTCGTAATCAATCAGCGGGTCGCGCTGTACGGGGGCAGTATGAATAAAGAAGTTGTAATCCGCATCGTCGAGCGCCACAAACATCTTGCGGAGAATAGCGTTGAGCGCGTTTGCGCAATCGAGCAGAAGCACGTCATCAGCAAGCTCGAATCGTGGAAGTTGCGCCTTCGGGAAGATGCGCACCTCATATGCCCCCTTGGAGACAAACGGGCAAAATGCGATGAACGAATTATTCTCATACACGATACGCTTCCCCTCCTGCACCTCAAAATCAATCATCGCCCGATGCACTGAGACGCCATGCTGTTGCATGTAGTCGTCTGCCCCCTGCACAGACCGCAAAATATCAGGAGGAATTACGGGTGAAGAAATAATCTGAGAATGGTTGTGGGATATACTCGCGCCAGCAGTGCGGCCGTGATTATGAAAGATGCTGATGTAATCTCCGCATTCGTCTTTTGCAATCTCGATGTATCGATTCCGATATGCGCGAAGCACCTCGTGCGTTTGCGCGTCAGTGAACTGCGCAAAATGAGCGTCGTGATCGCGCGTAATGACCAGCTCGTGAAATCCATTTGCTTCTTGCACCATGTACGGCCCAACACGCTTAGGCGCACCACATGAACCCGCCTGAAGCGCGGGAAACTTGTTAGGAAGTACCATGGTTGTCCACGGGCCATTCCAATCCCCACTCCACACAACTTGCGCTCCAGATTCATACACATGAATAGGCGTCTCTTGTACGCTCAATCGCTCGGGCTCGAATACGCACACGTCCTTGGGCTGTGTGAGCTTCTCGCGCACGCCATCATGGGGACGCTTTGCGCGTACACTCGAAATAAGCACCCATTCGCCCGACACTAAATCTTTTCGAAATTCATTCGCAGCCATATTAGCGAGTATAGCGTCGCATGAGACGCCGGAGTCCAACCTTTACCGTATCGAAGAGCACCTTCGGATATACCCATATATCGACACGCGTCTCGGGAGGATTATTCCATATCACAGGAACCTCTGCGATGCGAAATCCTCGCTGGCGCGCACATGCAAGCACTTCCACATCGAATCCCCATCCGAAAATAGTAAGTCGAGAAAAGATTTCCTGTGCAGCGCGTGCGGTGAATGCCTTGAATCCTCGCTGAGTATCCCAAATTCCGGGGACCGCCCAGAATTGAATCCAGAGATTGCCCACCTTACCGAGCACCTGTCGCCACAACGGCTCGGCGCCACCGCTCACAACTCGAGACCCTTTGCTCGCAAGCGAACCGATGACAACGTCGAATCCTTTATCGAGGTGCGGGCGCATCCGCTCAAAATGGTCTATCGTGGTGCTGTTGTCGGCATCCATAAATAATCGAACCTCGCCCGTTCCAAACAGCATACCCGAGGTGACTGCGAATCCCTTCCCTGGACGCTTTTCGGAAACGAGTCGAATAGCGTGAAACTGCTGCATCATTCCCCGCACCACATCAGCGGTAGCATCGGTAGAGCGATTATCCACTACGACGACCTCCCAATCAAAATCCTGCTTCGCAAGCCATGAGCAGGTAGCCTGAAGCGTTGCGCCGATACGCTTCGCCTCGTTGTACGCCGGAATGATGACGGATAGATACATGCAAATATCATAGCGCATCATGACTCTCTGCGCGACTATTGATTTTTCTAAATAATATGGCACTATATCGCCCAGTTCGTTCCGAGGAGGTACCCATGATTTCACGTGGAGTGCGCGTTGTATTGTCTGCGCTCATCGTTGTGGTGACGCTCTGGCCTGTGAGCCTTGCGATGTTCGGATGGAGTTTCTTTCGTGAATCCGAATTCTGGCTTCGTGGTGCATACATCATCACCGCATCTGTTCTGCTCGGGGCGGCACAGATGACAATGGCCGCGCTCGGCGGAGCATCGCTCGCCATGCTTTGGGCTCACCGTCACTCGCATTGGTGATCAAGGAGGAACCAAGATGAAGAAGCTCGGAAAGTTGGCGGCATCGCTCCTCATCGCACTCGTAGCGCTCTGGCCGTTCTGGATTGCAGTCGGAGTTTGGAGGCTCCTCGAGCCGTCAGACTTCTGGGAAAAGCTCGCGCTTGCATTGGCCTCGCTGCTCGTCGCCGGTGCGCCGCAGTTCTGGATGGGCGTAATCAGCTTCGGATTCATCATGGTGCTATGGAGTAAGGACTAGCACGTGCCCCCGTCTTGGCGGGGGCTTTTTTTATTCCGTGATTTGACATTATCAGCTCTCTTCCATATTATATGCAACCGCTGTGTCCACACACGATATCACCAAGCTTCGCGCAAGAGATGGGGCCTATCCAGAGCTCTTGGGAAAGATTTCGGATCCACCCGCAACGCTCTACTGCCGAGGCAACGTGAAGGTGCTTAATTCGTTCTGTATCGCTATCGTGGGCACGCGTAAGGCAAGTGATTACGGCAAGCAAGTTGTCGCGGATATGGCGTCACAACTCGCACGCTCCGGAGTCACCGTCGTGAGTGGCCTTGCGTTCGGCATTGATGCGGGGGCCCATCGGGCGACTATCGATGCGGGCGGCACCACCATTGCCGTACTCGGGGGTGGCGTGAACGACTCGACAATCGGTCCGCGGGGAAATATGCAACTCGCGCAGGACATCCTTGCATCAGGCGGGGCTATTGTCTCGGAATACGAACCAGGACACCCACCCGAAAGATGGAAATTCCCCGAGCGCAATCGCATCATCTCGGGTCTGTCGCGGGGCGTACTCGTGATTGAAGCAGACCGCGATTCGGGCTCACTCATCACCGCATCGTGCGCGCTCGATCAAGATAGAGATGTGTTCGCAATTCCCGGAAGTATTTACTGGCCACGCTCCATTGGAACGAATCATCTCATCCAACAAGGCGCGCGACCCGTGGTGAATGCGTCCGACATTATCGAGTCGTACAACTTGCGACAAATTCCCCTCCCCGAGATTGCTCTGTCCACATCCAATCCGGCGCACAAGAGTATACTGACTCTATTGCGCGAAAATGGACCTACACATCTCGACGCAATCGCGAAGCTCTCGCATCTCTCATCCTCGGATGTCATGACTGCGATGACCATGCTTGAGCTTGATGGCCACGTACGGCATCAAGGTGGCAACATCTATCGCGCAATTAAATAATTACACCAATGAAACTTGTCATCGTCGAGTCTCCCACAAAAGCAAAAACCATTTCTCAATACTTAGGAGACGAATATGTGGTGCGCTCAAGCTATGGCCATGTGCGCGATTTACCAAAATCTGAACTTGGTATCGACACTGAAAAGAATTTCGAACCATCGTACATCGTGCCCACCAAGGCAAAGAAGAATCTGACCGAGTTGAAAAAAGAAGCAGCAAAAGCGGATACCATCATTCTGGCAACCGACGAAGATCGCGAAGGAGAAGCAATCGCGTGGCATCTGGCGGAAGCGTTGTCGTTGAATAAGCTCAAAAAGAAAAACAAAGACCTCCAAGTCCAGCGCATCGTGTTCCACGAAATCACGAAGACGGCCATTCAGCACGCAATTGACCACCCGCGCGAGCTCGACCGCAACCTCGTCGATGCCCAGCAAGCCCGACGCGTGCTCGACCGCCTCGTAGGCTACAAACTCTCTCCCGTACTCTGGAAACGCTACTATCGCGGGCTCTCTGCTGGTCGCGTGCAATCAGTCGCCGTCCGTCTCATCGTAGACCGCGAGCGCGAAATAGAAGCGTTCAAGCCCGTTGAATACTGGAGCATCACCGCGAACCTCAAGTCAGATTCGCATCCCGACACCATCATCTCGGCACAGCTGTCCCAACACAAAGGAAAGCCCATGGATAAGTTTGCCGTCGGCTCCGAGATTGCATCGAAGAAGATTCTTCTCGCACTTCAGGGCGCACAGTATCGCGTTGCCAATGTGGAGCGCAACGAAACCACGCGCATGCCACACGCGCCATTCACCACGTCCACAATGCAGCAGGACGCCAACAAGCGCCTCCACTACTCGAGCAAACAGACCATGATGTTCGCGCAGGGATTGTATGAAGCTGGCTTTATCACCTACATGCGCACTGACTCGGTAAGCCTCTCGGAGCAATCCCTCGGAGATGCGAAAGCCCACATCGAATCAGCATTCGGCGCCAAGTATCACTTCCGCCGTAAATACAAAACAAAATCCAAGAGCGCGCAGGAGGCGCACGAAGCAATCCGCCCCACCGACCCGAACCGCACTCCGGAATTGATGGCCGACTCATTGACGCCTCAGCAACTCAAACTCTACGACCTTATTTGGCGACGCTTCATGGCGTCACAAATGGCGGACGCCGTATTCGATGCAACCGCAATCGACATCACCGCTGGCGACTATGGATTTCGTGCCGCAGGCTCAATTCTGAAGTTTGATGGGTGGCTGAAAGTACTCCCCTCGAAGTTCGAGGATAACGAATTGCCCGTCGTCACCAATGGCGAAATTCTTGCCCTGAAAGAAATCCTCCCCGAACAGCACTTCACCAAACCACCTGCCCGATTCAACGAAGCATCGCTCATCAAGACGCTCGAAAAAGAAGGTATCGGCCGGCCGAGTACCTATGCCGCAATCATCTCCACCATTATCGCACGTAAATACGTGGAAAAAGATCGTTCTCGCGTGTTTCATCCAACCGACATCGGCAAACAGGTCAATGACTTCCTCGCCGAGCAGTTCCCCACGGTCGTGGACCTCAAGTTTACCGCCTCGATGGAAGACGAGCTCGACGACGTAGCCGAGGGAAAGCGCTCGTGGGTTCCCACGGTACGCGCATTCTACGCACCGCTCGCGCTCAACATCAAAGAAAAAATGAAAGACGCGCAGGCGGCGAAAGAGTCCGAAATCGAACAGACCGATAAGATTTGTGATAAATGCGGAAGCACGATGGTGGTAAAGCGTGGCAGATTCGGCAAATTCATCGCGTGCTCCAATTTCCCGGAATGTAAAAACATCCTCAAGGAGAAAAAAGACTCAGCGCCACCAGAAAAAGTTGGTCGCGTATGCCCCGAAGACGGCGGCGAGCTTATCTTCCGCGCGGGTAGATTCGGTAAGTTCATCGCCTGCGTCAATTTCCCGAAGTGCAAACACACGGAGAAAATCAAAAAGACGGAAGAAGCAGCAACCCCCGAAACTCCCGCTGAAGCGAGTTAGGACTCCACTCCACCGAGTAAAGCCAAGTACCTCTCCGAAGGCTTTCGGAGGCCGACTGGGCCGAGAATGAGACGGCCCGCCAGTCGGGCGGGAACGTCGTACTGAGAAGAGGTGCTTGGCGTTGCGAGATGGAGTCAGATGAATCAGATTCTGCCAAATACCCCTGCTTGGTACGATGTCTTTGCCTGACTGGCAAAGCATCTCGTTCTCGCGCCGTCGCGCTCCGAAAGCACACGCAGGAGTACTCGGCAGAATCCGATCTCTGATTGAAAAACGGGAATATAAAAACGCGGAAGGGAAACCCTTCCGCGTTGACGAGCACCGCGCGCTCGCCTACTACACCTTGAACCCGGCCTTGCTGGCGAGAGCGCGAGCCTCCTTGCACTGGTCTTCCGCCGCGAAGTACCTCTTGAGCTCTTCACCGAGCGCGACGCGCAACCTCAGCAACTCGGGGACCTCCGAGGACTCCTTCACCCCTTTCATGAGCTCCTGCACCTTGTTGTTGGACGCCGTGACGACGTTGACCAGCTTCGCCAGCACGAGGTCCACGATCTTCTGCTCGACCTCCCTGAGAGTCACACTGGTGGGGTCGAATCCGAACACATCGTGGAACGTCCGCGGCTGGTCAGCGGCGACCGCCACGCCCATCTGCGCCGGAACCTCCTCCAGCGGAATGACCCGCAACCCGTCGTTCATTCCCGTCATCTGAAAACCTCCTCAGGTTTCTACGCGAAACCTATCATATTAAGTATAGCATAAACTAGTCATATTGTCAACATCCTCCACCGCTACACTGGACGGCAATTCGCATTGAAAAAGTCACGAAATAGATATAGTATGGCGTCAAATGCAGTTGTCAGATATTACACAGCAATACGAGGCATCTGACCGCTCAATCATTGAACGAGCGTATATCGTCGCGGAGCAACTCCATGCCGGCCAAATGCGCGCATCTGGCGAGCCATACATCACCCACCCCCTACAGGTCGCAGGATTCCTCGCCGAACTTGGGTTCGACGCATCCACCATCGCCGCAAGCCTCCTGCACGATGTGCTTGAAGACACGACAGCAACTCGCGAGTCTATCGAGAAAGAATTTGGCAGTGAGGTAGTGTTTCTCGTCGATGGCGTCACGAAGCTTTCCGCATTCAGTTCGCGTTCACGCGACAAAGCAGTCATCACCGACTTGCAAACGGAATCATTGAAAAAAATGTTCTTCGCGATGGCGGAAGATTTGCGCGTGATTATCATCAAGCTCGCAGACCGCCTCCATAACATCACCACGCTCAAATACAAAGATGCAGAATCTCGCCAACGCATCGCTCGGCAAACGATGGATATCTACGCTCCCATCGCGGCACGTCTCGGAATGGGACGCCTGAAGGGAGAGCTCGAAGACTTAGCCTTTCCCTACGCATGGCCCGCAGAATACGCGTGGCTCAAGAAGCGCATCAAGGGAAAATACGAGGATCGCCTCAAATACATCGAACGCACCGCGCCCATCGTCAAAAAACACCTCATCGACACCGGAGTCGAGGTGCTCGACATTCACGCGCGCGCAAAACGCATGTGGTCGCTCTATTCCAAACTCAAACGCTACGACATGGATCCCGACAAGGTGATGGACTTGGTGGCGCTCCGCATCATCGTGCCCGATGTTCATGCGTGCTACGAGGCGTTAGGCGTGATTCATGCCCACTACAAGCCCGTACCCGGACGCATCAAGGACTACATCGCGCTTCCGAAGCCCAATGGATATCGATCGCTTCACACAACCGTGTTCTGTGAGAAGGGTCGCATCGCTGAAATTCAAATTCGTACCCCCGACATGCATGACCACGCAGAAAACGGTATCGCCGCACACTGGAGCTATTCAGAAGCTGGCAAAAAAGCAGTAAGCGCAAAGCAACAAGAGCTCGCGTGGATTAACCAGCTCAAGAAATATCTCAAGGACATCAAGTCGAGTCAGGGTATGGCAAACCTGAAGATTGATTTCTTCAAAGACCGCATCTTCGCACTCACACCGGAAGGAGATATCAAAGACCTCCCCGAAGGCGCAACACCGCTCGATTTTGCGTACGCGGTACACTCCGAACTCGGACACCGCACCACGGGCGCGCTTGCGAATGGCCGCATCATCCCGCTCAACTCCCCCCTGCAGTCGGGTGATGTGATTGAAATTATCAAAGGCAAAGAAGCGCGACCCAGCAAGGATTGGCTCCGCATCGTAAAGACAAACCAAGCAGCAAAGCACATCATGGGCTGGCTCAAGAAGCATGACCCCGGCATGATTGTGGCCGACGGACGTGTGCTCATCAATCGCGAACTTGCAAAGATTGGACTCTCGCTTGATAAACTCAATCGCCGGCAGATCGACGCACTCCTGAAGGCCAGCTCATGCAGAACGCTCGATGACCTCCTCACGCATGCGAGCATGGGCGATTTCGAACCAGCCATTGTGGCACGCACCATCGCTCCCGAAGAACTTCTGCCACAGGCCGTCCGCAAAGTTCACAAAAAAGGCACCGCTCGACCAGTTGTGCGCGCGACTCTTTCTCGAGTCGTCATCAACGAACAGCCGGGGATGGCGTACAAAATCGGGAAATGCTGCTCGCCTACGGCGCCATCAGATATCGTGGGCTACGTAACCGTCGCACGCGGCGTTACGATTCATCATCACACCTGCACCAACATCAAACACGCCGCTCATGCACGCCTCCTGGACGCTCGCTGGGATTAGATTCTTAATCGATTCCAACTGGCCTAAGTTAATACCATACCGTTCAGCGAGGACTTTCGGAGCGCGACGGCGCGAGAATGAGACGGCCCGCCAGTGAGGCGGGAACGTCGTGCCGAGTCGAATAGTGTGGTCGCAACTCAGACCAGCTTAATCTGATTAGCGGTTATCGAGAATCTTTTTAGCGACTACATTGAGATGTTCGAGATCAGCAAAGCGGATGACGATTTGCCCCGCCTTTGCCATCGAATGCTGGGTGCGGATAATCACCGGTGCGCCAAGATGCTCTTGAAGATTGCGCATAAGGTCGTCGAACTTTGCATTGTGACGCGTCTTACGACGACCAATGACTGCCTTTGCTGACGACGCCTGATACTCCACATCTTTTGTACTAAACCCGCCCGTGGTGAGCTGTTCATACGCCTCTCGTTGCGATGCTTCGGTCTGGAATGAAAGCAGTGCACGCGCAGCGGTGCCATTGAGCTTACCCGAACGAGTCGCATCTTGAATGTACTTCGGAAGATTGGTGAGACGCATGATGTTTGCGACCGCTTCACGCGACTTCCCGACCTTCTCCGCGATTTCATTCTGCGTGAGACCAAATTCGCTCGAGAGACGCACGTATGCCTCTGCCTGCTCTATAGGATTCAAATCTTCGCGCTGAATGTTTTCAATCAATGCGACCTCGAGCCGATTTGACTTCTGTCCGGAGCTGTCGGGTGTGAGATCGTCGCGAATGATAACCGGCACCTGCGGAATTCCCGCAAGCTGTGATGCGCGCCAGCGGCGCTCCCCCGCAATGAGCTGATACGACACTGTGCGACCTCGCGGAAGATCTTCTTCAACCTTGCTCACGAGCAACGGCTGAAGTACGCCAAACTTGCGAATACTCTTTGCAAGGTCCGCGAGCGCTTCTTGATCGAAGTCAGTGCGTGGCTGGTCAGGATTTGGCTGAATCTTCGACACCTCTACGTAGTAGATGTTCTCGCGTCGATTATTGACCGCATCTGCGACAGAGTCAGGAATCAGAGAGCTTAGTCCTTTGCCGAGTCCGAAGAGTTTCTTTGTCATATGGATTAGTGTAGCCGAATTATCTCCTGTGCCAAGCGGTGATACGCCATCGCCGCCTTGCTCGCAGGATCGTGCTCCAAAATAGTGCGTCCGAAACTCGGTGCTTCCGCAACAGAAATCACACGTGGAACGATAGATTCAAACACGCGTCCGGGGAAATTCTTCACCACCTCGTTTACCACCTGCCGAGAGAGTTGATTGCGCTTGTCGTGCATGGTGAGCACTACACCCATCACACTCAAGTCTTGATTGATGCCTTCGCGCACTAATTCAATTGTGCGCATGAGTTGCCCAAGGCCTTCGAGTGCGTAGTACTCGCACTGCACGGGAATCAACACACGGTCAGCGGCGGCAAGCGCGTTAATCGTGAGCAGCCCGAGCGAGGGCGGGCAATCGATAAGCACATAGTCGTAATTGTTGCGGAGATGATTGAGCGTACGACGAAGGCGATACTCTCGCTCTTGCATGCTCACTAACTCCACAGTAGCGCCAGCAAGTGCTTGCGTTGCGGGGAGGATGTCGTATCCAAACATTGGCGTCTTCAACACCATTGGTATCGGATTCGCATCAGTCACGAGCGAGTGATACACATTCTGCGCATGCGGTGGCACTTGAATACCGAGCCCGAGCGTAGCGTTTGCCTGTGAGTCGAGATCCACGAGTAACACATACTTCCCCTGCGCCGCGAGGTACGCGCCAAGATTCACCGACGTCGTCGTTTTGCCTACTCCGCCCTTCTGATTACAGACAGCGATGATACGCGCCATATCATTCCATTGTACGGGGCAGACTACAAAAAGCAATTGCATAACCCGTGGACTAGCGTACTATAGCTCAAGCTCTCTGGTGATGAGTTATGAGTATTTCAACCTATCCGGAAGTCGTCCGACTCGCAGTGAACGTTATCGGTGATCGACAGAAAGCGCTCGACTGGCTCGACACTCCCCATCCCGAGCTTGAGCATCAGCGTCCCCTTGAATGCATGCGTACTGCACAGGGAAGAATCCGCGTAGCGCTCCTCCTCCGACGTATGCGATTCGAGAAACCCGCCTCGTAAGTCCCGCATTCTTGTGGGACTTTTTTGCCTTGAATAGTGCTCAAAATCAGTGTAGAATAGCATCCGATTGCCCGAGTGGTGGAATTGGCATACACGCACGACTCAAAATCGTGTGCCGCAAGGCTTGTGG
>CAYHIK010000002.1:0-104376 GCA_964356795.1 uncultured Candidatus Saccharibacteria bacterium
ACGGGGCCGAAGGACTAAGGTTCAGAGGTCAAACGGGACCAAAGGAACCAAGGTCAAGGACCTAACTTGCGCGCACCAGAGCCGGGTCGCCGGAGCGGAAGTCGTGGCCCACCCAGCGGCAGTTCCAGTGCCACGCACCGTCGCCCCGGCACAGGCACCGAACGTACAGGTAGCCGTAGGCGCTGCGGTAGATGGTGCCCCAGAAGCAGATGTACTTGCCCTTCCAGTCCTCAGGGATGAGGTGCTGGTTTTCGGGCTTCAGCAGGTAGTCCAGGACGTTGGCAGGGAAGACAGGCTGGGACCTGAGCTCACAACGGAGGTCGTTGCCCACGATGTAGCTACTGACCTTCTGCTTCTTGGAGAGGTACAGCTTCGCCGCGGCGGGGTCCCAGGCGAAGATGCCCTTCACGCGGTTGGGAAGCTGGTTTTCTTCGTGGTAGCTCCAGCCGTCGGGGACGAAGACGGGAGCGTCGCAGTCGATGGCGTGTAGGATGGGACGAATCTCGGAGAAGCCGCGGACCACCTCGCGAACCTTCGTGAGCATATCCTCATTCCCAGCCAACCTACGCAAGTCTCCATGGTTGAAGCCGAGGCGAACCGCTGCCTCCTGCAACTCCAGAGCAGCCCAAACGCTATTGTCAAGCGCGAGCACGCGAGCAACAGTCTCTTGAGTCCAGGTGGTTGCCTTTCGGAGACTCTCGAAATCGTAAGGGGTGACCCCCAGCCTATCGAGAAGCTCCAGCGTTGCGGTTACCTCGGAATACGGCATCCGAATCAGATCTCCCATGATGGGATCTCCTTTTCCTCTATTGTGTGCTCCCTCAAAATGAGGTCGCTACGTACTAGGCATACTATACCACAATCTTACTACAGCGCAAGAGTTCGCGCTTTCAGGTAGAGCTCCTCTGCGCTCGCCCAGTTGAAGTTTTTCCAGAATGACTCGATGTATGCTTTTTTGTCGCTCCCAAAGTCGATGAAGTAGGCGTGCTCATACACGTCGAGCACAATGATGGGAAGACACCCCCACACGCCGCCCTGATTGTGCGCATCACCGTTGTAGTGCTTGAGCTTGCCTGCTTTTGTGTCCCAGCACAGCACGCTCCATCCGCGCGCGGCCATGGCACACTCGGAGAAGTATTTGATTCCATTCTCGAGAGTTCCCCATTTTTCAGTGAGCGCCTTTGAGAGCTCGGGCGCGTTCGCCGAAACACCATCGCCACCGAGTACATCGAAATACCACTCGTGGAGATACACACCATTCACCGCAAACGTCTCCGCGTCTTTGAGGGCGCGAAGCTCTGAATACGTCGCATTTCCAACCGCTACGCTGGACTTGGCGAGCTCGGAAAGTTTTTCAGACACTTCATTCGCCTTTGCAACGTACCCTGCGTAGAGTTTGTCGTGATGAATGGCAAGCGTCTTGGCAGAGATGCCCTCGAGTTTTTCCGAATCAAATGACAATGGCTTTACGTCCATGGGTTAGGAGGTAATTCCTGCGTACTCGTTGAGCTTGTTCTTGTCGAATCCGACGATAATCTTGCCACCGACATCAATCACGGGAACGCCATATTGACCGCTCTTTGCAATCATCTCTTGCTGTTTTGCGCGGTCGGTTGATACATCAACTTCGGTGTACGGAACATTCTTTGTGGTGAGGTATTCCTTGGCCATTTTGCAGTATCCGCAGGTGGGCGTTGAATAGATGGTAATTGTTGCCATATCTTTATATTAGTTAGTGTAAATACGTGTGCCACAGTATACCATAGCCGCCGGGTAGTCCAAATGGCACTTTCGTGGTAGCATCCGCGCACGTTCTTTGAGTTGGAGGCAGCATGTTTAGCCTTGTATTCGTCGTGGCAATGAACGTATGCATTCCTGCCCCGACAATCGAGACCATCACAAGTCACATCGCTCGACGCGCTGAGCGTGATGCCGCATCCCTCATGGTGCTGGAGTTCCAGAAAGAATGGACCGAGGAGAATACGACTTCACCTGACGACGTTCGATTGAAGCATTCGAAGATCTGGAGCGTTCGAGGACACGCGGTTCGCTTCTTGCAAACCCTGCGAGAAGAGGATGGGGCGCCTAAGCTCAAGGCGAAGCCAGAGCTCAAGTCGCTCGATCCACGCATCGAATTTCTTGCACGCTACTCGTTTGAACGAGCAGAGCCATGCGCGGTCACCATCGACGGGCGACCTCACTGGGTTATCTCATTTCGACCACTCGAACAAACGACAGCTCGCGATGACACGTCGGAGCAAAAGCTCTTGAATCGAATTGCCGGCCTCATGTATATCGATGCCGAGCTTGGATTCATTCGTACTGCAACGGGCGTCCTCGAGACACCATTCGGAGTTAACATCATTGGGCGAATCACTGACGCGCGCCTCTGGCTCGAACAGGCAGAATTCGCGGGAGTCATCGTCACACAACACGTGGTCATGGATATCGACTACGAGATTATTGGTGTGTCTCGGAAGAAGCGTATCGCGTACCGATACAGCAACATCCGCGAAGCTCCCCACTAACCCATCTCTCCTCGGAGGGGTGGGTCTTTTATTTGACATGGTGCCAAATAATGTGTTAGATTATTTTTAGTACTTCACAAAGGAGTTGCCTGTGGCTGAGCGTCGAATTCCCGGATTGGGCGTCGCCCTCGCGCTGCTCGTAAAGGGAACAAAACTGATCAAGGTTGTTAAGGTCTTCAAGGCCCTCAAGCTGGTCAAGTTTGCAGGAACGTTCCTTTCGATGAGCCTTTCCGTGTTCGTATATTCGTTCCTTATGGGTCCGTGGTTCGCCCTCGGATTCGTACTACTCCTCTTCGTTCATGAAATGGGGCACGTTGCGGCAATGCGTATGCGCGGATACCCCGCCGGAGCGCCACTGTTCATCCCCATGTTGGGAGCGGTCATCTTCGCACCAGAGTTCAAGAACCGCGACGATGAAGCATTCATCGGAATTGGAGGACCACTCCTCGGAGGGCTCGCATCGGGATTGCTCCTTCTCTGGTGGAACTTCTTTCCGAGTGAGTTGATACTCCGGCTCGCATATACGAGCGCGTTCATCAACCTCTTCAACCTCCTCCCCATCCGACCGCTCGATGGTGGGCGTGTCCTGCAGGTGGTTGGATCGTGGACAAAGTATATCGCAATCGGGATTCTTGGCGGCATCAGCTTCCTCGTGCGCGAGCCATCAATCTCGCTCATCTGGATTCTCGTGCTCGACGATATCGGGCTCCGATCGGAAACTCGAGCACGGACCGCGTGGGCGCTGTGGGCCATGATGGTCCTCGCGATGCTCACTGGATTCAGCGGCCAATCGCCACTCCTCGATGCTTGGGATTCGTTGCTCGGCATGCTCTTCTGCTTGATGTATGGTAGCAGGGCAAAGTGGGAGCTTGAAAAAGCAGAGATGGATCGTGAGCTCGCACGTATCAAGAAGCTTTACCTCGCGCATCCCATCGACACCGAGGAGCCCCTCCTGATACCCAGCCAGCAAGAACAACCCCAGCCAAATCTTCCGATCCGACTCCGATTCGCGTGGGCGGCAATCTACCTCGCACTCGCCAGCACGCTCATCCTGACGATGGAGGCGGGGACGCCGTCGGCACACCGCCCCGCCATGGCGTTTGCGCTTGGCATGGCAATACTGGTGACGGCAGCGCGTGCTGCCGTCCCTTTTTATCTATGGCATTATCACAACCATCATTTCGAATTCTCAAAACAGCTCGCAGTTCTCGAGCTCGACTTGGCATACTCCGCACACCACATGGCGTTATACATACTCCTGCATACGTCATCGTCGCCACGCACGCCGCCATTCGCACCCTCACCCCAGCTGATATCAAGAAAACCAAAACGCAATTAGTCATTTCAAATACATACCACCTCTGGGGCAAAAAGAATGCGCATCGCATGCTTGGCGTGCCCATGCCAATGATGACGGACTCCGGTGGATTTCAGGTGTTCTCCCTTGGTGCTGCGCGTGAGCAAGGTGTTGGAAAAGTATTGCGCCAACCCGTGCGCCGAGAAAACGCAGTCAACAATGTACGCATCACCGAAGAGGGTGCTCGTTTTTCCGTTGACGGACAAGAGCGATTCATCTCACCCGAAACCTCCATCACGACACAGGAAGCATTAGGCGCCGACATCATCTTTGCATTTGATGAGTGCACTTCACCTCTGCACCCACTGCCGTACACAAAGCAGTCAATGGAGCGCACGCACCGATGGGCACAGCGATGTCTCGACGCACACACCAAGAAAAATCAGATGCTCTATGGCATTGTGCAGGGTGGGAGATTTAAGCGCCTCCGCGCACAAAGTGCTAAGACGATTGGCGCAATGCCATTCGACGGTTTCGGTATTGGCGGGTCGTTCGGCAAAGACGAAATGAAAGCAACGCTCGCATCGGTCATCCCCCACCTGCCCGATGAAAAACCACGCCACCTCCTCGGTATTGGTGCCGTTGCCGACATCTTCGAAGCAGTCGAGGCTGGTATTGATACCTTTGATTGCGTCATCCCCACGCGTGAGGCGCGCCACGGCAGACTCTACACCGATGCTGGTACGATTGATGTCCGAAAATCAAAACATAGCACTGACCGCCGAAAGCTCTATGGCTCGCGCGCAACCATTGGGAAGCTTCAGCAACTCTTCCGCGCGAGCGATATGCAGGCAGGACGCCTCGCAACACTCCACAATATTATGTGGTTCAATACGCTCCTAAAACGCATACGAACCGCCCTTGCGGACCCAGCCTCGACTCGTCTCGGCGAGGCGGGCGGTTCGTATCAGAGACTCAAGAAGCAGACACTTCGCGCGTTTACTCGTTCGAACCGGACTTCATAGTTCGAACGGACGAGAACACGTAGATGTAGAGGATCTCCAAGACCCCTAACGTGTTCACCACGAGGAAGGCGATAAACCACCACTTCTGCTCTTTGTGAGCAGCCTTCCAGAGCGCCATCCCCTTCCACACGATACTCCACGCAAACAACGCAAGGAGCCATAGTTTGCCGTCCAATGGGACCTGTAGGATGTCATTAAACATATCCCTACTATACCACAATCGGGCTATTCATCCAACAGCCCCTCACGCTCAAGCTCTGCGAGCACATCGCTTGGAATGGGCACCCGTTCGCGTACCTGACTCGTGCCGGGGTATCTCCAGGCGGTAATAACAACCTTCTTTGAGACACCCAACGGGCCCGCCGACTTGGTGAGGTCACGCCACATCACCCATATCTCCCATGGTTTTGCTTTCGTACCAGCGGTCTGCATCGCCGCAAGCGTGCCATCAGCTACTCCGTCTTCGACACGCTCAGGCGCACGAATCACGCGCAACACCCGACTTGGCGTCAGCCCGTAGTACTGCATCTTTCGTACCACATGATTCGTCCAGCGAAACTTGTGATCCTCTTTCGGAATCTTGAATGAGTTCATAGTCACCACTCGATTCCTTTCTCGCCAGATTGCCCCTCCGAAAATGGGTGCTTTATCTCACGAACTTCGGAAACGATATCGGAGAGTTCGATAAATTCTTGGCGTGCATCTCGACCCGTGAGAATGAGGTCCACACCAGCCGGCACCGCGCGCACAACTTCCATCACATCCGATACGGAGAGCAGTTCGAGATGAATCGCATTGTGCACCTCGTCGAGAATAAGCGCATCCCAGTGGCCACTCACCATTTCTGAGTGCGCCATCGCAAGTCCTTCGCGTGCGGCTCGTGCATGCTCTGCATGGGGAAGCGTATCGCCAAGGATGCCCACGAATCCGAGACCTGTTTTGATTATTTTAAAATATGGACGAAGAAGCATTTGCGCATCGTCTTCGCCGGAACGCCACGGCCCCTTGATAAACTGCATCATGAGCACGCGCTTCGCATCGCCAATCATACGAACCGCCTGGCCAATGGCGGACGTCGTCTTCCCCTTTCCGTTCCCCGTGATACAGATAATCATGTGGCGCTATTGTATATCTTCGTTTTTAATATGCAAAGCACCCCGTGAGGGGTGCTTTGCGGGGTTGCCAGTAACGGATTAGTATCCGCCACCGAAGCCACCACGATCAGAACGAGGAGCGCGCTGCTCCATCGGACGGGCTTCATTGACCACGATTGCGCGGCCGCCGAAATCCTTGCCATTGAGCATCTCAATAGCTTTCTGTGCATCCTCATCGGATGCCATGGTGACGAAACCAAATCCACGAGAACGGCCAGTCATCTTGTCCATCATAACGACGGCTTCGCTGACTGCACCGGCCTGTGAAAAGGCTTGCTGCAACTCTTCACCGGTAGTGCTGTAAGGCAGGTTACCGATATACAGTTTGTTCGCCATTTCTTCAGCGTAGTATGCGTTTTGATCAACGATGTCGTTGAGCAAACCGGTATACTACACATGTAATTGCGTGAGGGCGACCTCCCGTCGAGACCCTTCGCCGAGGCGACTGGCTTCCGAGATACCTACGCTACTTATAAGTATAGCATGGTTCACCAAAAATTGCAAGGGGTATAAAAACGGCTCGGAATGGGCATTCCGAGCCATACGCTCACGGGCACGTCTTTACGTCATCATACTCGTCGAAGCTATACTCTCGATACTCTGCAAGCGCCTCGGTGATGGCATCCGCCGGAACGCCGCGGAGAAGAAAGTAGTCGCCGACCTCGCGCACGGCCTGCTCGCGCAATCCGAGATGAAGAAGGGACTTGATGCGCTTCGTGATCGAAGCCGAGACCTCTGGATTCAAGAGGGGCGACTTCGACACCCCTAGACACTCCGCTGTCTGGAGAATCGCCTCTGCAGCATCGAAGATAGTGTGTGCGACCACGTGCGCACGAGCAAAGCTCAGCGCGTCATACTCTTCGTCTTCTTCGTGATCGTAATCGATTGCGTCAAAGAACCACTGCAATCGATCCTGAAAAGCCTTGCGACGTTCAAGCGCACGCCGCTCCTCCGGTGATAGCTCCGGCTTCGGGTCGGGGGGAGGTGGCGGCCACGGCTCTGGGCGCTCGAGCTTCTCAATCTTCACGGTGACGCCCGATGGCGCAGGCTTAGTGATGCCAAGATCCCAGAATTTCCACCAGCTCATGGCTTGGAACTCCTTTCAATGAACGTGCTATTTTATACTAGATTTTTACAAATAAGTCAATGTGTGTGCAATCCCCATCTCGCTCCGCCACATACCCCTCCTCAGTACGACGTTCCCGCCTTGCTGGCGGGCCATCTCATTCTCGGCCCAGTCGGCCTCCGAAAGCCTTCGGAGAAGTACATGGCAGAGCTCGATGGAGCAGACCAAATCAGATTCTGCCGAGTACCTCTGCGCGGGCTTTCGGAGCGCGACGGCGCGAGAACGAGACGACCAATCAGCCAGATTGGGACGTCGTACCAAGCAGAGGTATTTGGCAGAATCTGATTGGAAAACGGGGAAATATAAAAGCGGAGGGACGTCCCTCCGCTTTTCTGGTGTCACCGACAGTTCTCGACAATGCCGCCGAGGAACTGAATCTTTCCGCCATCAGCCAACACCATCGTGCCAATGCCGTCGGCGAAACTCACGGAGTTTGGGTGATACCTCCTCCCCTCGACCGTGACGGTGCAGCTGGCCTCGACGCGCGCAGTGGCCTCGGAACGCTGGAGCGTCCGGGCGGCGGCGCCACTCAAGAGTCCGAAGCCGAAAAGAACGGCGCCGATGATGAACGCTATAATGATAGCGCCGCCGTCCGGCCTGGCCTCGAAACAGATATTGAGCCCCATGACGATGAAGACGACGCCGAGGACGGCAAGTACGAATGCCACGATCTGAAGCAGAGTCACCATCACAACCTCCATTTGGAAAAACGACTGTATCTATTATATCACCTTTTAATAATAAAGTCAATGTGTGTGCAAATCCATCCACGCTCCGTGATATACTACACGTATGAAATCAACCACGATTACCGATATTCATGCGCGAGAAATTCTCGACTCACGCGGAAAGCCCACACTCGAAGTCACCGTGCAGTGCGAGGGTGGCTCTGGCACGTTCGGCGTACCATCGGGCGCCAGCACCGGCACCCACGAGGCGCTCGAACTCCGTGATGGCGACGCATCGCACTACGATGGTCAGGGCGTCCTCAAGGCTGCCACAAATGTAAACGTGAACATCGCGGGCATACTCGTTGGCATGGACGCGCGGGAACAGCGCGCCATCGATGGACACATGATTGCAGTCGACGGCACCCCCAACAAATCAAAGCTGGGAGGCAATGCTATCGTCGGCGTATCTGTCGCAATCGCAAAAGCCGCAGCGCAGGCGCTCCACATCCCCCTCCACGAATATCTCCACTCGCTTGCGCCAGACATCACGCCCTCCCACCGCGTGCCATTCATGAACATGAATCTCATCAACGGTGGGAAGCACGCCGCCACCCGCGTAGCATTTCAGGAATATAAAATCGTCCCCCAGACCCAAGACATCGCCGAGGCGCTCAACATCGGCACCACCATCATGCACGCCCTCAAAAAGCGCATCGCAAAAGAATACGGCGCAGTAAATGCAAACGTTGGTGATGAGGGCGGGTTCGCACCCGACCTCGACTCCATCAGAAAGCCACTCGAGCTCTTCATGGAAACTGCTACCGATTTGAAACTCGATCATCGTATCAAGCTCGCGATGGATGTAGCTGCGTCTTCATTCTATGTAGCCGACAAAGACGCCTACGAATACGATGGCACGCTTCATACCGCTACAGAATTAGAATCCGATTTGCGAGGCATGATTCGTGATTTCCCCTTCTTATATATAGAAGACCCGTTCAATGAAGATAAATTCGAAGACTTTGCCCGTATGAACGACGGCTCCACCATCATCGTGGGAGACGACCTCACCGTCACAAATCCTGCCATTCTTCAGAAAGCAATCGATGCAAAAGCATTATCTGGCATCATCATCAAACTCAATCAAGTCGGCACGCTCACCGAGACGCTCGATTGTATGAAGCTCGCGCGAGACAATGGAATCGAGTGCATCATCTCGCATCGGTCCGGCGAGACAAATGACCACTTCATCGCCGACCTCGCTGTCGCATTCGGAGTCTTCGGAGTAAAAGCTGGTGGCCCTCAACGCGGAGAGCGTGTCGCAAAGTATAATCGCTTCGTCGAACTTCTTTCATAATCACCACCATGCCTTCACATACACAAATTGTCTGTACCATTGGTCCTGCAAGTCAGGAGCCCGCGATACTCGATAAACTCATTGCTCATGGCATGGACGTCGCGCGCCTGAATTTTAGTCACGGCACTCATGAAAATCATGCGCTCCTCATCACAAACATCCGAGAGGCAGCAACGCGCGCCAATAAGCACATTCCCATCATTCAAGACCTGTCTGGCCCTCGCGTCCAAGAGGGTTCAGCGCATCACATTGATCCGAATGCAGTCGAGGTTATTACCGAAAAAGATCTCAAAGATTTAGATTTTGGCCTCGCGCAACAGGTTGAATACGTCTGCATGTCATTTGTAGGAAGCGCAAAAGATGTGGAGCGTATCCGTTCAGAAATCGTTACCCGAAAAGGAACTGCAAAAGTCATGGCGAAAGTCGAACGCAAAGAAGCCATCGACCACATCGAAGAAATTATCGCGGCATCAGATGCAATCATGCTCGGTCGCGGAGACCTCGGACAGAGCATCCCCGTCGAGCAAGTCCCCTTTGCCGAAGCCCTCGTCGTACATCACTGCAAAGAGCACAAAGTACCTGTCATCGTTGCCACCGAAATGCTCAAAAGCATGGTCGCAAATCCCGACCCTACCCGCGCTGAAGTCACCGACATTGCCTATGCAATCATTCTTGGCGCCGATGCGGTGATGTTGTCAGAAGAGACGGCGACTGGTAAATTCCCCGTGGAAGCAGCTACCTATATGGAGCGAGTATGCATCGAGTCAGAGAAGTACATGCCAACCATCATTTACCCACTGTAAGCCAATGACGTTTCTCCACGCCCTCGTCATTATCCTTGGCGCTCGGGAGATTCATCGGCACACGAATGCGCTCCGCGTGATTCGTACAGAAGGCGAACGCTACGCATGGCATCGCTGGGGACGCCAATGGTCACGCATCTGGGGCATCGGCGCGCTCCTCATCGGGCTCGGTGGATTCTGGGCACCCATCGCATCAGCAGGATGGATTGTGGCGGGCATCGCGCCCATCGCCGCCACGCCGACCCCGTGCGGATGGCGAGTAGTCAACACCTACTTCGTACTCAAGTCGCTTCGCAATCTGTTCTTTATTGGACTCGGAGCGTCATTCATCGCTCACGGTATCGGACTACTCTAGACAGCACCGCGCAAAAGCAACCCTCCGAACGTCGGAGGGTTTAGTTTGGTCGAGGCAATCGCGTCAGCAGAGTATTGAGGGCTGCAAGGTGCTGATCGGCCGCATGGCGACAGAGGAAGCGTGGGGAGCGCATGTTGTGCTCGATACGAGCGCACTCGGCACGCGCAAACGAGCGATACACCGCAGCAGCTTGTACATTAGGAATGAACGCCAACCGAATCGTTCGGGCGAGAATCTCGTAGAAGATATGGAATCGCCCAATCGTCGCGCTCCAATCACGAATCAGCGTCTTATTTCGAAGGAACGCAATCGTGAGCGCGCAACACGTAACGTCGTCGAACTCAACGAGACGTTCGCTCATATTGAACTCCATCTGAAAGAACACCTCCATTGTATCACCGAGGTGTTGCGCGTCCATTCGGGTAAACCTATACTGTGGATATGAAATACACTCACCTATGCCTCGTACTCATCATTGCGAGCACCGTGTTCGCCCTGTCTCTGTCGGGGGTACAAGCGGCAAGCATAGTTCCTGTTGATATCGACGGGGCTCCACTCCATGAAGGCGACGTGATAAGCGCACATCAGTCGACGGGCGATCCTGATGTATTCATTATCAAGCTGAAGCCATTCTTTGGACCAGCCGAACCTGGAGGCTCCTCGGATTCGTACAACGGTTTCAAGCGCCTCTTCCTTAATCCGCAAATCTTCAACATGTACGGCCACCTCGGGAGCTGGACGCGTATTCGTCAGGTCACCGCCGCAGTGAGAGACTCATTTGTAACATCGGGAATATTTAGAAACTGTGAGACAGAAGATGCGCGGGTGTGGGCAACAGAAATCAAGGGAGAGGATATGGGCGCCCTCCACCATGTCGAAATGAGTGGCACGCAGGCTCTCTCGGAGGACCCTCAGTTTTTTGCACGAGTGTTCTGCATTAATAGCTTAGAGGAAAGATTTTATGCAAAGAGTATTCATACATATACATCCTACTCTTCCATCCCTCAATACCCACGTCGTGGATGTTTCTATCGTGAAGTTCAATGTATTCGAGCACCATGCAACCCCGAGCTCGTATGCCCAGCCCCGACTCCAACGCCTATCGTTTCTGGCGGCTGTGTAATCGGGGGATGCTCTAACCAGCTGTGCTTCGACCCGAGCCTAGGAGGTGGCGCAACAACGTGTGAATGGCGCGACATATATGCCTGCTATGCTTCGGCGCGATGCGAGCGACAATCAAGTGGACTCTGTGGTTGGACCCAAACACCATCACTCAACACTTGTCTCGCGAATCCACCGCCGATATCGTATTAAGATTCGGGAGGGTTATTCAACGCAATACATAAAACACCGCATGATGGCGGTGTTTTATTTCTGCTGAGAACCATCGTCGATGTTTCTGCGGCGCGCGCGGTCACGATCAACGCGGGTCAGGAAGCGTTTCCGGAGTCGAATGTCTTTGGGGGTCACCTCGAGAAGCTCATCGTCTTCAATCCAGTCGAGCGCCTGCTCGAGCGACATCG
Organism: uncultured Candidatus Saccharibacteria bacterium; assembly: GCA_964356795.1. Classification (GTDB taxonomy): domain Bacteria; phylum Patescibacteriota; class Minisyncoccia; order 2-02-FULL-40-12; family GWA2-44-9; genus JAGOPO01. Next base: position 11,840 of record CAYHIK010000002.1, read on the forward strand.
CCACTGGCGGAGCAAGCACCGTGATACCATCACTCCCCTTGGAGCGCATGTTGGAAAGCTCCTTGCCCTTTGCGACGTTAATCTCCATATCTTCGCGACGGGCGTTTTGTCCGATAATCATGCCCTCGTATACATCGGTACCGGGACCCACAAACGTGACACCACGACCCTGCGCGATATCGAGGCCAAACGCGACCGCAGAACCAGACTCACTCGCGATGAGTGCGCCCGTACGCTCACGAGGAGGGAGCTCCCAAAGCGGTTCGTGCTTCAAGTAGATGCTATTAATCACCACCGTGCCCTTAGTGGAGGTCATCAAAATACTACGAAGTCCCAAGAACGCACGCGTTGGCATGTGCCACACCAGGCGGCTGTATCCATTTCCATGATTGATGAGGTCAACCATCTGCGCTTTGCGTTTTCCAAATTCGGTGGTGACGACGCCGACAAATTCTTCAGGAACATCCACGGTAATCTCTTCCAATGGCTCTGACTTTCCTTCTGGGTCATCGCGGAAAATAACTTCAGGCTTGGAAATCTCAAGCTCAAAGTCTTCACGGCGAAGCGTCTCGATAAACACAGAAAGATGAAGCTCCCCACGTCCTGCGAGCGAGTACCGCCCATCACCCGTTGGCGCAAGACGGAAACCAATGTTGGTTTCCAGCTCGCGCTCAAGACGCTCGCCAATCTGGCGACCCGTCAGCAGCGAACCATCACGCCCCACAAACGGGCTCGTGTTGGGACCCATCGTGATGCGAAGGGTTGGCTCTTCGACGCGAATCGTAGGAAGTGCCTCGGGATTGGTGGTATCTGCAATCGTGTCTCCAATGTGAGACTCTGGTGCGCCCGTGACCGCCACAATATCGCCCGCTTCTGCACGCTGTACTTCGACACGCTTTAATCCTGCATATACAAAAATCTTATCGATGCGTGAATTGATGCGCTTCCCATCGGGGTGCACCACGGTCACCGCCTCGCCTGGCGTTGCGACACCACGAAATAGCTTTCCAATTGCATACCGACCCTGAAAATCGTCTCTATCGAGTGCTGCCACGAGCAACTGCATTCCGCCCACAATATCATTTTGTGGCGCGGGAATTTCTTTTAAGATGGTATCAAAGAGGGGGCGTAAGTCACCCGGAGCATCTATCTCTTCTTGCGTTGGAATATGGTCCCAAGCTTTTCCCTGACGACCGATTGCATACATGATACGAAAATCGAGGTGATGCTCTTCTACTGCGAGCTGCAAGAATAAGTTTGTCGTTTCATCAATCGTGCGCTGAATCTGTGCACCCGGCTTATCGATTTTATTCACCACCACAATAACCTTGAGCCCCAAATCAAGTGCCTTTTTGAGCACGAACTTCGTCTGCGGCATCGGCCCCTCTTGAGCGTCAACGAGCAAAATTGCGCCATCTGCCATGTTAAGGGTACGCTCAACTTCACCGCCAAAGTCTGCGTGTCCGGGTGTGTCTACGATATTTATCTTTACCCCCTCGTACTGCACGGCGGTATTCTTTGCCAAAATAGTGATGCCCCGCTCACGCTCCTGGTCGTTGGAGTCCATGATGAGGTCCTCCCCCATTTCATGAGATGATGCGCGGAATGTACCGGATTGCTTCAGCAAAAAGTCCACGAGCGTGGTTTTGCCGTGGTCAACGTGCGCGATAATAGCAATATTGCGAATCTCTTGAGCCATAAGACGATAAGGGGCCACACGAGGAGGCCCGTAACTCGACATCCGATTATATCAGTAAAAGCAGGCAAGCACAAGCGCATCACTTCGTGCTCCCCCGGCCGGAATACTTCGCGGACAACCGATAGTCCGTCGACTCCTGCGGTCGCCGGCTATCTCGATGCTCGAGCCTCGGCAGAACCAAGCCCTCGGCTCTGCGCAACGTTGCCTCGAAGTATTCCGCCCATGCGAGCACGAACACCGCTGGGAAGGAAATATTCCGAAAAAAAGGCGACATCGAGGTGTCGCCGTACGGGCTAAATCTTGCCTTGCCGCCTCATCTCCACAATCTTCTTGGCCAATTCTACGTTAACCTTACCCCGGAACCACCAGTGCAGTGGACGCGTGGCGCAAGCAACCTGAATCCGATCGAGCGCCTCGACATCTTCGGAAGTGTTCGCCTTGAGAGTAAGCGTGTAAGCGTCAGACCGTTCGATAATCATGAACCACCTCCAACTCTTCTTATATAGCACAAAACTCTGCGCTCGCCATGCCCGAAATGCTTCGCGGACAACCGATAGTCCGCCAATTCCTGCGATTGGCGGCTATCTCGATGCTCGAGCCTCGGCAGAACCAAGCCCTCGGTTCTGCGCAACGTTGCCTCGAAGCACTCCGAGTATGGCTCACGCTCTTCCCGATATGCTTCCGGAAGCAGTAGCGAATGCTGGTGGCATGGCCTGTCAATGGTCAGTCCTTGACAGCACCGGCACCGAGCTCCCTAGCGAAGCACGCTCGCAGGGCGTGCGAGCGTGCTGACGGAAGCGTGTCGGGGAGAGCGTGAGTCAATCTGCGCAAGTGGGCTCTCAATCTTTTCGGAGGTGCGCAAGCGCGTCGGTCCAGTCGACATCAATCTTTTTGCCAAGATTAAATATGCCATGCGGATCGAAGATGTGCTTGATTTCTTGAAACACCCGATACATTTCCTCTCCAAACATTTGCTTCACATATGGCCCACGAATGAGACCGTCATTGTGCTCTGCCGTAATTGAGCCGTGATACCGAAACACGAGATCGTACACCTTCTTCGCAAGTTCAGGAATAATCCTGCGAGTCTCTACATCCTTGAGATCCATGAGCGGAATGATGTGGAAATTACCATCGCCCACATGCCCCGCAATCGTGAGTGTGAGTTTGTAGGGTGTAAGAATGGCGTAAAGCTCTTTCAGGAATGGCGCCATTGATGCGGGCGGAATAATAAAATCATCAATGAACGGTGTGGTCCGCTTTCCTTTGGTGTGCGAGCGAATGACGTTGAAGCTCTGTCGACGAATCGTCCAGTATTTGTGTGACTCTTCTTCATTTTTTGTCACCCGAGCATTCACATGAAGTGCGCGCAATGCACTCAGCGCGCCCGTTACGCGACTCGCTACGGCGGACTCATCATCTCCTGTAAACTCCGCGAGCACGATCAGCTTGGGCACACCACCGCGGAGCACCATCCACGCTTCAGGCGCAAATCGAAGTGCGAGTGAAAGAATATTTGTAGCTCCCATCACCCGCACGAAGTCGGGCAAGAAACGAAGGGTAAATCGAAGTGTTTTATCGTCGAATGATTCGAGCGATTCGGGAGAAAATGGCAGGAGCGCATTCACCACGTCACTAATGACGGCGACGTCATCGAGAAATGCCACCACCATGCGCTTGTGCATCTTCGGCTGCACAAGACCAAGCGTCGCCTGCGTTACCACGCCCAGGGTCCCCTGTGATCCGCAGAATAGCTTAGCAAGATTAAACGTCGTCCCATCCCACACGCGCCAAATCAGATATCCCGAGGAATTCTTCGACACCTTCGGTCGCGCTTCCTGGATTGCGTGGTAATTCGTCTCAATAAGATGGTGAATCTTTCGGTAGATGTCTCCCTCGTAATCTGATTGTGCCTTCTTCTGGGTAAGCTGTTCGGGGGTAAGTGGACCGAGCTCGTACGTCTTGCCATCGGCAAGCACAGCGCGCACTGAACGCACAAAATCAACCGCCTGCCCATACACCAGCGATTTTTCGCCTCCAGAATTATTCGCCACGATTCCACCCATCGCGCACAAATCACGGGATGCAGGATACGATGGATATAATAATCCACGCTCAAGCGTAGCAACCTCAAAATCACGATAGAACATCCCCGGCTGTACAACGGCGTATCCATCCTGGCCCTGCATGGCTTCGTCGCGCACAATATCTGAAAGATGATTCATGTGGCGCGTAACATCCATCACGATAGAAGACCCAATCGCGCCACCACTCATGCAGGTACCAGCGGAACGCGGAGTGATAGATGCGCCCGGGTGTGCCATTACAAACTGAACGAGGCGCTCAACGTCGTCCTCTCCGCGCGGAAACACCACAACCTCAGGTGTGTATTCAAAGATACTTGCATCATGCTGATACGATGCGCGAGTTGCATTGTCGTCACTAACTTCGCCGCAGTTCGACTCACGCAGCTGAGAGCCAAGCGTCATGCTCTTATTGTATCAGAAGAGCGCTTGTTGGTTTGATGAGGACGTGGATAGCTCAAATCCACCTGGCATGGGGTGGTGCTTAAATTCATCCAAGAGCGACCTGCCAAGTGAAAGGCGGCAGAATGCTTCCGCCTCCATCTTCGCGCCCACCATACCCTGGTGCGGCTTCGGCTCTTCGGGCAATCCTGTGTAGACAAGAATCGCATCCGAGGAAAGCCCACTACGCCCACCGCGTGTTGGGGGTGTGACACCAGCTCGTACCATGTGCATCCATGCAAATGAATGGAGATCGAGAATGCGATGACCAAAATGCCATGCGAGATTGTAACGATCTGCGCTCGCCTGCAAAAAGTCGCGATCAAATGACGTGTTATGCCCACCGAGCGTACGCTCTCCAGCGTCCTTACACCATGCGATAAATTCAGCGATTGCCTTTTCTAAAGAAGGTAGTGCTGGGTCGGTAATGTGGGTAAGTGAAAAGCCATTCACCGCGAGGGCCTCTTCTTCCACTTGCGCGCCATCCCAGGCGCGACACTCGCGATAAAATTGTCGTTCAGGGTGCTCAAATTCAATTGCCCCGATTGAGACAATTGAATGACGGTCAGGATCGGTACCCGTTGTTTCAACATCAACAACAATCATACTGACGAGGCATTATTATGCCTGCGGAGGAAGAACATCCTTCGCGCAATGCTCACAGCACTGTGGCATACCATGATCAGCTTTGCAATTCTTGCACGCCACACTCGATTCGCCACGACGATGCATCCAATATCGAGTAAGCGACCACTTCCCCGCACCAGTGAATGCAATCGCAAGTGCAGCTACGGCATAAATGAGATTTGAGCCCCAACTCGTGATGAAGTGGATGTAAAACTCGCGACCCAATGGATTCGGCCACGTCACCAGATACATTGCAACTATCATATCAACGGCAATAATAAGCGCCGCAATCCACTGAAACGCACCAAGCACAAACAACACGCCTCCCACGAGCTCTCCATACGTGGAAACATATGCCCAGAAAGGAGAAAGACCCCACTGACCAAATGTCGCAATAACCTGCTCCATGCCCTGAATCTTTGCAACTCCATGCGAAATAAAGAACGCTCCGAGCGAAAGGCGTAGCAACAACATTCCGAGCGATTTATTGTGACACCACGAAGCGCACTTACCGAAAAAACCATGCATCATAGAAAAAATATTTTTAGTTAATACGCACGACAGTCGCTACCGCGACTTCTGTTTCTTCACATTATTACCACGAAATCGCGCGACTTCAACCGTCAGCCGAGCTGGCTTACGCTTTGTCCCCGGAAATGAACGTGGTGGAAGCTGGGACTGCTTCATTCTTCGAGATATGGGCATGTTGCATAGTATACCACACAGCATAATTTTGACATGACGCTTCTCCACATACCCATTAGTAATCACACTCTGTCGTTGTTATACTTGAGGCATGTTTCAAAGCCTTATGTTTACCCGAATCGTAGCTAGTATCGCCATCCTCCTAGCTATCGCTGGGTGGTATCGCGCGATTTCATTTGAATCGCGCGCGCGGATCGCAGAGACGCAGCTTGCCGCTCGTGAGCGCCTCGAATCGCTTGCCCAAAACCTTGAATCCGCAACCTTCATCAAATTCGATGGTGCAATCATCACCTACAGCATTCCACGCACCATACAACGCGACGGACAAACCTTCATTGACCGCCTCGTGAAGACCGCCACGGTCACCAAGGAAACGCTCATCATTGGTCCATCGGGAACGTTGAGCATCGAGGACCTACGAAATTTCTCCGCTGGGGTTCCAATAAATATCGATGTGAGCACGAATAGCAAGGGAATCATACAAGCACAATCCTTGTTCATAGATCGCTAGCACGATATACGAGCGCAGTGCGACTTATGAAAAACCAACGTATTGGAACTATATATCGCGCAGGATTAGCCAGCTTGTTTTTTTTCGCGCTCCTTCTCACCGCTCCATCCGCTATTCTTGCGACGGGCGTCCCAGCAGAATATACCTGCGATAAACCAAGTAAGCCCCTCTGTAGCGGCCTCGCAGACTGCATTTCTCCTAATTTATGGGAATGCGGAACTGCTGGAGGGGAAACCGATACGTGCACAACAAGCAACCGGCTGCAACTCGTCAATCTGCAATCAACAGGCACGGGATCATGCTGTAATCCCACGAACAATTGCAACCTCATAGAGCAGGCAACACGTCTCAGCTCATATATCTGCAAGGCAGGATTTTCACCGGCTGACATGGGGAGCAATAACTGGGCCTGCTGCGATTCGGCATATGGAAATTCATGCTCATCGTCGCCAAACGTATGCGGGACAAGAGGGTCGGGCACTATTACCTGTGATGGGAATTGCACCGCGACTATTCCGCCACCACCCGCAAATCAAGGCAACGCGTGCCAATCAGCACCGAATGTATGCGGTATGAGAGGGGCTGGCACGTGGTACTGCGGAACCTGCAGCGGAGTGAAACCGTCGGATAGTCTCTGCGGCGCAAATCCACTCGGCAGTCATGATGCACTTAGTTGCACATCAACATTCGGGTGGGCATTCGATGATGACTACGCCGGCGCAACTAATGTTCTTATCTATGAGGGCGCCTCACTCCTTGGAACCGTTACCGCAAACGAGCCAAGCGCCTGGATTTTACCAGTACACCCAACACGACCAAACGCTGGATGGACGTGGACGATCCCCGCCAACCTCAAAGATGGTCAAAATCATACAATTTCGGTCTATGCCGTAAATGTGGACTCGAGTGGAACACAGATGAATCCCAATATCATTCTCGTAAATTCACCGCACGTTCTCAACTGTATCGAGGAGCCGACGGGATCGATTACGTCTGCAGTGTGTAGCGCCAACAATATCACTGCGAGTGGAGACGCCAGCGACCCACAACCTGCGAACGTGCCAATTCGTATCTACGATGGGCAATTCGGCTTAGGCGGCGTCCTGGCTGGGAATGGCATAGCGACTCCAGCTTTTTCGATTCCATCTTCCCAGGTCACAGATGGCCAGACGCATACGTACTATGCATACGCTCAAGACAATCCCTCGAATGCGTGGTACCAACTCACTGGCTCCGCTCCTGTGACGTGCGACCCCATCGTTTCTCTTGTTGCGAATCCAGCGACAATCGACGCTGGAGAATCTTCTACGATTTCTTGGACCACCAGCAATGCGACAAGCTGCGTCGCATCACCCACAACACCCTGGTACAATCCAGCATCGCTCGTGAATGGTGTTGCCAATAGCTCGGGTGGAACTGGCGCGCTCCTTGCAAGCACACCGTATTCCTTAACGTGTCAAAACGCGATTGGTACGCAAGGTGTCGGATCTGATAGTGTCGTCGTAAACGCAGTTCCACCAACAGGAACCATTCAAAGCATCACCGATACAGACTACTGCACCGGCGGCCCCGGAATGGACGTGGGGTGGTCATATAGTAGCCCCGCAAGCCCCATCAGTGCTATTCGCATTGAAGTAATCGACGGGCTCGGAGGAACCGCCTACGACTCAGGAATTACGGCGAAATCGCCCGCTGATATTACGCTCCCCTACAATGAATCAGGCGAAGTCGTCGCCCAAGGCGGCTCAATAGCATTTGGAACAGCCTATACAACACGCTTAACAGTGTGGGACGCAAACAATACACCGAGCACCCCTGTGACGGCGCCCCACTCAACCCTCGCTGGGCCCTGGGTGGTGCCGTCATTCAGCCATACTCCATCAAAAATAGCCGCGCAAGAAGTTATCACGTTCAACGACACATCTGAATACAACGGATACGCCCCCGCAGAACTGGAGTGGAATTTCGGAGATGGCTCGCCCACAGAGAGCATCAATCCCGTAGAGCACACCTTCGAATCGGTCGCAACGGATCTTGTGGTCACCATGAAGACGCGAAGTGATGCGATGCCTTTGGGCTCATACTGCAATGCTACCGAAATGATCACTATTACGAAACCGGTTCCGCAATATCGCGAAGTCATTCCGCAATAATAAAACGGCCCGCTCGCGGGCCGTTTTATTATTTGACGGCTATGCCGTGAGTTCCTTGTGGACTCGTGATGCGATAGCTCCAAAGATTCCCAGTCCAAGCGCGGCGACTATGAGCCACCCAACGATAGGAATTAGTGCGACAAACTTAAGAAGCACGACTCCACCAAGCCCTGATACCCAGGTGAGCCGAAGTGTCGCGTGCTTTCCAATCTTCTGTGCAATCCAGGCGCCAAAGAGCATGCCCATGCTAACCTTTGTGATAAGCGCAAGTGCCGCAAGCAACATGAAGAGCAACACTCCTGGGAAGATTCCAATGAAACTCATCATAAGGAACCCCGCTGCAATCGGCATCAAAATGCCATATGCAAAACCCTTGCCGATTGAGTTCCAAAGGTCAGTCCGAACACCCTCGAATACCTCGAGTGCCATCCTCCGACGACGCCACAGGATAAGCGCAGCAAAGCCGAGCGTTGCCAAGAGTTCGATGCCCGTGATAACACCCGCGACAGCCCACAGAATAGCCTTCGGCGTTCGATCGTTGACCATAGTCTTACGAAGCGTGGTATATGCTACGCCACCACGAATAGCGGAGCCATCCATCAACCGAGCACGCTGTGGTGCTTTGTAGGTCATCTTCCCCTCAACGCGCGCCGTAGACCCTAACTCGACTGCTTGGTCCGCACGAGCCCACACATCTCCGCCCACCGAACCATTAATCGTAAGTTGGCCGCCAATCATACGGACCGAACCGCGTACATCGCCATCAATAACGACCTGCCCACCCGCGATAAGAAGATCCCCCTGAATACTTGCTGCGGGTAATATGTGAACAGCACCTCCGGCAACCACAAGGTCTTGCGCGATTTTTTCATTGAGCGTAATCGTTCCTCCGGCAACACGAACATCACCAGAAACGGGGCCAAGAATCTGAATGGTCCCACCGACTGCGAGCACATCGCCTCCCACAGAACCCGTGAGTGAAACGGTGCCTCCCGCCGTAATAACGTCGCCCGAGACAGCACCACCGATGGTTGTCGTCCCCGCAACCGCGTACAAACTCCCCTCAACTCGTTGCTGCGCCGATAATGAGTACTGCTGCCCCGATGCGAGCGTTGCCGCATTCACAGAAATGGGGGCGCCTACGATTGCGATAAGTGCAATCAATCCCACAATTCGTTTCATAGAGATGGATATAATAAGTACCCCCCCATTCTACCACCGCTTCGTCTTCTGCGCATACTGTGGTATGGTACGTGCATGTTAATTGACGATGTCACAATTTCGGTGCGTGCGGGGGATGGCGGAAAGGGTACCGTTGCATTCAATAAAAATATGAAAGAACTCGGCCCGACCGGAGCAACGGGTGGGCACGGGGGTAATGTCTACTGCATCGGCGTGGCCGATATTGGCGCGCTTTCACATTGGCGCAACTCAAAGGAGGCAGTCGCGGGAAGTGGCGATGAGGGCGGACTTCAGTATCGAGATGGAAGCGATGGCGGCGACGTTGAATTCCCCGTTCCAGTGGGAACCGTTATCCATAACCTCGACCTCGGTGCAGACATCGAAATCTCTTCAATCGGTCAGCGCATACTGCTTGCACGAGGCGGAAAGGGTGGAAAGGGTAATTTCCACTTTCGATCATCCGTTAATACGAGTCCTCGCACATTCGAACAAGGAACCCCTGGCGAGCGGTTCACGTTGCGCCTTGAGCTCAAACTCATTGCCGATGTTGGCCTTATAGGACTCCCCAACGCGGGGAAATCAAGCCTCATGAATGAAGTCACACGAGCACAACAAAAGGTTGCCAATTACCCATTCACCACGCTTGAGCCAGGGCTTGGAGTATATTTTGAACTCATCCTCGCCGACATTCCGGGACTCATCGAAGGCGCATCGTCGGGAAAAGGGCTTGGTATTAAATTCCTTCGACACGTTGAACGCACCAGCACCCTCATCCACCTTGTATCCTGCGAATCCGATGATCCAATCCGCGACTGGAAACTCATCCGCGCTGAGCTCGGCGCATACAATCCGGCGCTCCTCACAAAAAAGGAGTACGTTCTTCTCTCTAAATCCGACACCGCAACCGCAACTCACATTCAATCACTCACCGAGCAATTTGCGCATGAAAGCGTTGAGGTGATGCCATTCTCTATCCACGACACAGAGGCTGTACGGCGCGTGGAAGCAATCCTTAGGAGGCTTGTGGAGGCCAAGAAGGTGCAAACACCTCAGGATCCTCAATAGACCACGGTCCGACGCGCACCCGCCGAAGCCCGATGAGGCAGGCGGATGCTTTGAGGCGACGACCTATCTCGTGAGCGAGGGAACGAATATACGTTCCGCTTGCGCAATGAATACTCAGGGAAACCGTCATCCATTCTCCGGGGCAGGCGATCGCCTCCTGCCATGCGCGCATGATTGCCTCTTGGCGAAAATCTCCTGTAACGAGCCGCACCCGTTGCGATACACGCTCGTGTAATTCCTCGTGAGTAATCGTATCCGTCCCCATGACATCAACTTGACTCACCGACATGCGCCGAGCCGGAACGAGTATGCTCTCGGGTATCCTGTCTTCACGAGCAAGCGTAAACAATGGCTGGCCCCCAACCCGATAGCTCGAATACACTGGCACTGATAGGTATGTTTTTCCAACGAGCCCCCGAACAACTGCTGTCACTCGCTCGACAGCCGGCATCTCAAGCGGCGCACGCGTAGGCAGGCCAAGCACGTCGTAGCTATCCGTTTCAATTCCGATGAGCACGCGCGCTTCGTACTGCTTTGGAAGGTGCCAGTAATCCTCTTGATGTTGTAGCATCTCCCCGTACAGAATAGGCAGCAAACCCGACGCCATAGGATCGAGTCTGCCCGCATACGACATCTTCTCTGTGGCGCGGAGTCTCCGCGCACCACGAAGAAGCTCGAGCGCTTGAAGCGGAGTTGCGCCAATTGGCTTATCAACAAGAAGTGGACGCTCCATAGATCATCGCACGATAAGTGCGAGCTCATACGAACGTAGAAATGATGGCATGAATGTTGGGTTGTATCCAATCAGCTTCAGGGAAGAAAGGGCGAGGTATTTCTCCTGCATCAGCGCATTACGCAAATCGCGCTCGGCAGCATCAATTCGCTCAGGAGATGCAATCCCGCGGAATGACATGATCGCTACGGTTGTCTGTGGAATTTCTAACATTCGAATACGGGGGTCGTGTGGCCGTGGCAGATCTGCAATTCGATATCGGCTCGGCAACACAAAAGAAACGAAGTACGAAGAACCCTTCGCTTCTTGAATGATTGGGGCTGAATTCGCGATCAACTCTGCATCGAGCTCAGACTCCACGCCCATACCACCAAAACGAGCCAGCGATGCTTGGGTCGCATTATCACCGGAGATGTATCGCTGTAATATGCGCGAGCCCTCTGCGATGGCATCTTCTTGCGTACCAGTGACAGGAATCCGCGCAACGAGATATGCCGGATACGACCTCACCTCAAACGTGTCGCCACGCGCAATCACCTCGTAGGGAGCCCGCTCAAGCGTTAAAGGTCCAATAAACCCCCACACCATCCACGCAGCAAAGAAAATAACCCCATACACACCCATGCGGTAAATAGGACGAACATTCCTCATACCCATAGCATAACAGGTTATTTCGCGCGCTTAAATCTCACCGTAAATACCGGTTCGTATTCGCTATGAGAATCCTTCACCTCGACACGCTCGCCCTTCATGATTGAGGTGAGCGCAACGTCGCTCAGCATTTGAGAGTCCTGCCGGATAGCAAGTGCGAGCTCATCGATTCGTGCAAAGTTTGCACCCGCCTGATCGCGAATAGATTTTTCATACTCCTTCTTCTTGGTCCTCAACTTCTGCATATCGTCGTTAATCTTCTGGTACTCGCTACTCAGGGCAAGCTCATCCTTATACTTTCTACGCACTGTCTTTACCTGATGCTTCTTCTCCTGTAAACGATTGAAGATATCTTGAACGGATTTCATACAAGGTTAAATAGATTAATACGAACGCATGTCATCGTACCATATGAACGCGATACCGAGCAAAGATTATTCGTATCGAAGTGCGTCGATAGGATTTTTGCGAGCAGCCTGGAGCGCGGGGTACACCCCAAACACAAGTCCAGTGCCCACCGACACGCCAACCGCCATCACAACCGCAGCTAACGGGAACTGGAACGACCAATCAATGGCGGCACCGTACACCACGCCGACATATGCGAGCGCGGTAGTGGCAACACCAACGAGAATACCGATGAATCCTCCGACGGATGTCAGAATGACTGACTCCACCAAAAATTGGCGGAGAATATCTCCCTGCGTCGCGCCAATTGCCTTGCGGAGACCGATTTCACGCGTACGCTCCGTGACCGACACCAGCATGATATTCATAATTCCGATACCACCAACAACGAGCGAGATTGCTGCAATCGCCGAAAGAAACACCGTCAGCGCAGACGTGATACTCGTCAGAACGGCGAGCGCCTCTTCCATTGAGGTAACCATGAAATCATCCTTTGACGGATCGGTGATGTGGTGATTCTGACGAAGAATGCTTGTGATGCGCGATTTTACGAAATTCGCATCGTATTTTGGATCTATTTTTACGTTGAGCTCCTGATAATAATCAATGCCGAGCATCTGCTTTTGACCCACCGTGAGCGGCATCACCGCATAATCATCGAAACTAAACACTCCCGCACCTTTCGGCGCAAATACTCCTACGACACGGAAGCTAAAATCTTTGAGTCGAACGTATTTTCCAACGGGGTCAATATTTCCAAATAAATCCTTTGCAACTTCCGAGCCAAGAATAATAACTTTATTGTATGCTTGCGAATCAGACTCTGTATATACCTGCCCGCCAGAAAGCTCCATATTGAACATCTCAAAGCCTACCGGAGGAAATGCATGCCAAATCACAGAGCGACTATTGCTCCCGTAAATCATTCTCCCCTGCCCACTCACGCGAGCAGCCACAGACACAACCGCTGCTTCATTCTGCAGGGAATCAACATCGCGCTGATTAAGCGTCTTTACCACAATACCCTGAACCGCAGCAGGTGGACCCTTCGTCGGTGCGCCCGGATTAATCGAAATCATATCAGAGCCAAATGACTCCACCTGATCAATGATAAATGTTTGCGCAGACGAGCCGAGTGACATGATCAGAATGACCGATGAGACTCCAATGATAATACCGAGCATGGTAAGCGCGGTGCGCATCTTTCCTTGTCGCATGCCACGGAGGGAGCTTTTTATTGCATCTCGGTATTGCATAGATTACTTGATAAAACCGTTACCACGATTACGTTCAGCGATTGGCTCATCGATCACAAGCCTTCCATCAGCCAGAGCAACCCGCCGAAGCGCATAGTTTGCAGTATACGTCTCATGGGTAACAAGAATAATCGTGCGGCCTTGATCGTTCAGGTCTTGTAAAATCTCCATCACCTGCCCGCCAGACTTAGAGTCCAGATTACCCGTTGGCTCATCTGCAAAGATGATACTGGGACTATTCACTAGCGCTCGGGCGATGGCGACGCGTTGCTTCTGACCTCCGGAGAGGTTACTTGTAGGGACATTGAGCTTGTCATCCAGTCCGACAGCGTGCACCGCGGCGCGAACCAGCTGCTCACGCTGAAAGACAGGCACATCAGAGTACAATAGCGGCAACTCCACATTCTCCGCAACTGATGAACGACCGAGGAGATTAAACGCCTGGAACACGAATCCCATCTCTTTGTTGCGCAACTTTGCGAGCTCAACATCAGAAAGCGTCGCCGTATCGCGACCATTGAATAGATACTTCCCATGCGTGGGACGATCCAAGAAATCGAGCACGTGGAGGAGCGTTGATTTACCAGAACCCGAGGGGCCCATCACCGCTACAAACTCTCCTCGAGCAATCTCGAGTGAGACATCTTCGAGCGCGAGCGTCGTGACTTGTCCATCCGCCTCAGTATATATCTTCCCTAATTTCTCGAGCTTGAGAATTGCAGTCATGCGAAAGTGCTAATCCTTGAGACCAATATTTTGAACACGGTCCCCCTCCGAGAGGCCAGATACAATCTCGACATCGCCGTTCGCCCCACGAATGCCGAGGGTCACGGGAATTTCAGCAATATCTGCACCAGAAATCTTTCGCACAAATGTGCCCTCGTCGTTCTCTAGGATTGCATACTGCGGAAGTATGAGGACATCATCCTTCCGGTACGACTCAATATTGAGATTGGCGGTAAGACCACTTTTGAGGCGTTCATCTACTACATCAAATACAATCTTCACTTTAAAGTTCACAACCCCATCAATGATAGTCTCTGCAGGATCAATAAATGCAACCCGCGCAGTAAACGTATCTCCTGGCAACGCGTCTACAGTCATGCGCACCACATCGTCAACAGAAATCTTTCCAACGTCCACCTCTGGTACATTTGCCTCAATCTCGAGCTGGCGATCACTTATCACTGCAACAAGCGCCTGATTTGCGGTAGCGGTTTGCCCAACTTTGGCATCTTGCCGCGTCACGATGCCCACGATAGGACTCCGAATAATACCCTTCGCTATGAGCGATCCAATGCGTTGCGCTTTCGCCTGCGCAGACATGAGCGCTGCGCGCTGAGCATCGATTTCATCGGGGGTAGATCCTGCTTTTGTGAGCGCTAAATCGCTCGCCGCACGCTCTACCGCAAACGTTACCGTTGAGATGAGCTGATCTTGCGTATTCACCGATGTAATTGCCGCAACAACACTGGAGCGACCCGCGCTCACGTTCGTGCGATACTCCTGCACTACAGTCGACGACAGGACAGCGCCTGGGTCATCTAATACCGCGCCCATCGCAGTAATCGTATCGCGTGCAGATTGAAGATAGCGACGCGCATTACTGAGCGCCGTGGTATACATTGCGTCCGTAGGACTCACTGAAAGGCCATTGAGCTCCTCCTGCCACCGATCAAGATCGGACTCGACAGCGGTACGATACTTTGCCGCGTTCGATGTCTTATAATCATCACAGACGCAGGTGAACGTAAGTCGATAGAGCGGAGTTGCCTCGGTGCCGAAGTTATCAAACATGGCGGCAAGCTGAACGCGGATTGCATTATCGGTCTTTGTGTACGCATCGTAGAGCACATCGTATACATTCGCGTAGGCGTTATCGAGGTCTCGCTGTGCGCGGCGTAAATCAGATTCTTTGATTTCAATCTCTTCGACACGACTCCCCGCTTCGAGCTCGCGGAGCTTTGCCTCCTGTGAAAGCACATTCGCCTGCGCATCCTGAAGATCTGCCGATAATTCGCCAAGATCGAGCGATGCCAACACCTGGCCAATGACTACGCGCTGACCGACAACAGCCGGAACTCGCGCGATGCGGCCACTACTCTGGAACGACAATTCGACATCCTGCGAGGGCTTCACACGACCCGTGACCGAAACAACCTCACTAATGCTCCCCCGAGCAACCGTGAGAGCAGTATCGGGGGCAGAATCCCCACCCCACACCGCATAGAGAACAGCGCCTACAACGAAGATAACCGCTCCATATGCTATATATCGTGTTTTGCGCGGGAGTAATCGAAAACGCTTAATATAGGTATTCATAACGCACGTAGTATACCAAAAATACACCCTCTCGTCCATAAATCCACGCACGAGTGGAATAATCACGCGTCGTGCGTTAGGATTAACCCATGCCACAACGCATCTACAATTATCTGTTCGGTTCAGTCTTTCGCGCAGGAGCATCAACGCTCACCGTGCTCATCCTCATCAGTAACGCGCTCGGACTGGTGCGCGACATGCTCTTTTCGCGTTTTGTGGGCGCAACTCGACTTCTCGATATCTATAACGCCTCTTTTATTGTCCCCGATATCCTTCTCAATGTATTTGTAGCTGGCGCGCTTACCGCCGCATTTATCCCCGTATTCTCCCACCTCCGAGCGCATGGCGAGCGCGAAGAGTCTGAACGCGTCGCCTCCACTATGCTCGTTGCCGCACCCGCAACGATGGGCCTCATCGGCATTGTCGCCTTCACATTTATGCCTCAGCTCGCGCACATCGTTGCCCCTGGATTTAACCCCGGAGAGCTCACCCTCCTCATCCGCATGAGTAGGCTCATGTTGCTCTCCCCTATTATCTTTGCACTCTCGAACACCCTCGGCGGAGTCCTTGTGTCGCTCGATCGATTCGTCGGATATGGCCTTTCATCAATTCTCTACAACATCGGCATCATTGGCGGTATTTTCTTGATTCCACTCGTTGGCCCAATCGGATTAGCGCTCGGAACCCTCGCAGGGGCACTTCTCCACCTCTCATCGCGCGTTATCGCAATTCTCCGCACAGATTTTCGTGCCCATGGTCCAATTAGTTTCAGCAACGAACATTTCCGCCAGATTATGAAGCTCATGCTCCCCCGAGTCGCTGGCCAGCCCATCGAGCAACTCATCTTCTCAATGTTCACGAATCTGGCCTCCACGCTTGCGGTAGGATCAGTCGCAGTAGTTAATTTTGCGCGCAATTTCCAGAGCATGCCTATTAGTGTCTTTGGTATCGCATTCTCTATGGCCGTCTTCAGTTCGCTTTCGCGTAAAGCCGCACTCAAAGACCGCGAAGGCTTTCTGTATCATCTGAAAGAGACCGCGAAGCCACTCATGATTGCGTCTATCATCTCGATGGTCGTCTATATCCTCTTTGGCTCCTGGATTATCGGACTCCTGCTCGGCGGTGGAAAGTTCGGCCCCGAAGCCGTGCATCGCACTGCAACACTGCTCGCACTCTTCGCACTCGCCATCCCCGCGGAGAACGCTATTCATCTCCTCGTACGCTCATTTTACGCACTCAAAGATACATGGACGCCCATATTCGTGAGCATCCCGGGTCTTGGACTTATCTGGCTCCTCTCCAAAGCGCTCATCCCGAGCATGGACGTGAACGCCCTCGGTGCGGCATATGCCATCTCGCTTACATCCCAAGCACTCATCCTCTTCGCACTCCTGCGAAGACGATTGAATACGCTCTCGTAGTATTGAGCAATTCTACTTCCCTACGAAGTTTCCTGAATCATGATGCGATGCATCAGAGATGTCTTCGATCTCGCCCTTGCGATAGCGGTCCGTTGCCATATACCCCACGTATCCGAATACTCCGATAATGGCGAGAAGGATTGCAAGAATAGTAGATTCTCCGGGACCAGTCTGTACGCGAGCCGCGACTCCAGCAACTACACTACGCGGTGCAGGCGATGCCGTAGGAGCTACCTCAGCGAGCGCAGTCCGATTAATAATAATAGTGCGCGGAATCTGAGTGGCAGTACCAGCTTGATCAAGCGAAGCAAGACTCAGCTGATTTGCCCCCGCTCGCAGTGGTACCACCGCTTGCCATGAGAAACACCCAACATCAGTAGTGCATCCGGCTGTTGAGGGGACAACAGCAACGGTCTGAAGAACTACACCGTTGAGCGTAATGCGAACACCCACGACGGGTGACTTTGACTCAATATTTGGAATCGCGCTTCCGCCCACCACAACAGACTCCGATGTAACAACGGCGCCATCGCCTGGGGTCGAAATCGAGACAGAGGGCCCCGAAGATACTGGCTGACTATCATCCCCCAGTCCAGCATCTGAAGGGCCTGTAAGCGGTGCGTCTGCCCCCAGAACGCCCATCGTAATAATGCCGAGCCCGCCCCGCAGATTCGATACTATATTCGCAAAGAATGAAGACGACTCAATGCGAGCCTGTGGCCTCTTCATGATATCTGCTATAGCCGCGAAAAGATCCGCTGGGACACTATTTCCCTGACTTCGAGCGAGCTTTGCCCACTCGCGCGCACGACCCTCATCGTGCTGCAACATCGCCGCCATCCGGGCAATGACATGCAAATCGGGGGATCTGTCCCGATCATTACTACACACCGAAGAGAGGTAATCTCTTCCGCCCTGTTCGCCATAAATCATGTGGAGCGTGCGGTCTGGACTTGTTAGCCTCGAGCAGAAATTTCTACCATGAGCGGCCAGCCCGGAATTAGCCATCGTGATCGCGTGAACCAGTTCGTGCACAAAAAGACCCTCCCATCCATTATCTAGCCCGCCCATTCGTGGAAAAGACATAACCCCATCAGTCGTCATACAGGCGCCCGCTCCACCACAACGCGAATTTGAGTCAATCATCGTGTGGAGGTTACCCTTTCCCATCACACCGAGCCTGTCGAGAATGAACGCGTACTGACCCTCGGTATAGGTTGACGGCACTGAAACACCAAACTTACTTCGAATTTCAGCGATTAAAGACGGCGGAGGTGGCGCACCACAGCTTGAACCTTCACTGGAACACCCATCACCGCCAGCACCCGAAACACGGGCGCAAGTGCTCGAACGACACTCAAGATGTGAGTCGGGAATCGGAGTAGCGCTTGGAATTGGTGTCGGGGTATTGCCAGCAGCGATTGTGCACGCCAGAATACAACGATTACCATCATCGCAGTCATTACCACCTATTCCGGGATTGTTAAATCCGTCATCATCGCAGTCGCCATCATCACACGTCAATTCAGAGGGAATGCACTGGCTTGGATTTGGCGTTGGAGTAGCGACTACGACTCGATCACAGCAACTAGCACAATCAGATGATTGCCCAACCGATGAATATCCCGCAGGACACGTGGTGGCCTCGCTACACAAATCTCCTCCCAGCGCGCCACAGCTCAGCCCACCCACCGGAGTGGGAGTTGGGGTTGGATTCAAAACTGGAGTAGGCGTCGCCTGTGCGATTTGCGTCGGTGTCGGAGTTGAAGCTTGAGGCCCACAGTTCGTGGTACGCGTAGCCCCAACGCAACGATCACTATCATTTGCGTCATTGCATGCCGTGATGGGATTTGCATTTGATGCCGCTGGATTCAAAACTCCATCTCCGTCGCAGTCACCATCAGCGCACATGGCATCGTCGACATTAACCTCACATGAGTTTGACGCTGGTGTAGGGGTAGGAGTTGCCTGAGCGAGCGGTGTGGGGGTAGGAGCCTGCGCGCCACATCCCGTCGTCTGAGTTGCTCCAACGCAACGATCACTATCATTTGCGTCATTGCATGCCGTGATGGGATTTGCATTTGATGCCGCTGGATTCAAAACTCCATCTCCGTCGCAGTCACCATCAGCGCACATGGCATCGTCGACATTCACTACGCATGAGCTAGATGTGGGCGTTGGTGTAGGGGTGCCCAATGGTGTAGGGGTTGAAGTCTGTGGCCCGCAGTTCGTGGTACGCGTAGCCCCAACACAGCGGTCGCTGTCATTCGCGTCGTTACATGTGGCAATGGGGTTCGCGTTGGAAGCTGCTGGATTGAGCACGCCGTCTCCATCGCAGTCGCCGTCGGCACACATATCATCGTCAGTCACGACGGCACATGAATTGCTTGGGGTTGGAGTAGTCACTGGCGTAGGAGTTGAAGTCTGCGATCCACAATTCGTGGTACGCGTAGCCCCAACGCAACGATTACCATCATCGGCATCGTTACACGCATTAATAGGGTTCGCATTCGAGGCGGCGGGGTTGAGCGCGCCGTCTCCATCGCAGTCACCGTCGGCGCACATGTCATCATCAGTCGCGACGACGCATGAATTGTTTGGCGTCGGGGTTGGTGTTGGCTCTTCAGCGGGATCATCGGTAGGCTCTGGCGTCTCGGTCGCTCCATCGCAAGAATTTCCAGTCTGAGAAGCGCCAACACAACTATTGCCGTCATCTTGGTCGTTGCAGGCGGATATTGGATTTGCATTTGAGGCGTCGGGGTTGAGCGCGCCATCATCATCGCAGTCGCCGTCGGCACATCCCTCATCCGTAACCGTAACCGCACATGGATCAGTGCTTGGTTCGTCGGTTGACTCTGCGGATGGGGGATCTTCCTCTCCAGGATCCTGTTCGAATGCAAAAAAGCGGCCGACATCAACTGAATAATCCCCCTGCTGATAGACAGCAATCGCTCCCACGATGAGGAGTGATATTCCAAGGAGAGCTGCTGCTCGGCCGAGCATAGTTTAAGAGAATAATTAAAAACTATCGATGCATGATAATCATACCACGATGCAAGCGCACTTTATCCACATTCACTGATTTGGATACACAACAATAATTGCTCGCCGACCAGATTCAACGTATCCAACAGGATCGACACCAACTGGCCACTCATCTCCACCCGACGGAGCATCGTGCATCGCATTTAAAAACACATTCGGAGCAAAGGTGAGATTCCTCCCATGCCGCGTGCCAACATCATTGGTAATAATATCGCCATTATCTGCGACTCCCTTCACCACCAGCATGTGGTACACGGGGCCTGGTTGCGTGTAATACTTATTTCCCAGCAATCTGCCCGCAAGCGGCACGATAACGGGTCGGCCCGCACGCACATGACGCGCCAAATCTTCGATACCAGCATTGTATACAACGTCTACACGCTTGTACCCATAATACTCTCGAATGAATCGCGCTGTTTCAGCTGCGGTTGAGTGCTTATAGTATCCGAAATGCTCCTGCTGCCACGCAACGAGCTTCAGCATCGCCGCCTCGGCCTCCTCCACGGAAAGCGAAGCTCCCCGCCAGAATGCATCCACCAGCATCGCGCTCGCCTCTTCGCAGGCTTCCTGCCAAGGCAACGACCAATCTCCACGCGGAGCCTGGCTCATGAATGGGACGGCTAAGTTAATCGCGGAAGGAGCCGCCACGATAGTCGGCAATGGCCTGGGAGTCGTTGTGGCTCGTGGTGAGCCCGATACCGTGGCGACAAGCGGAGTTGCACGAGGTTGCTCGTGAGGAACGCTTGGCTTTTGGAGTTCAATGAGTCCATCCCGAATCTGCCCTCGAAAAATGATAGCAACGAGTGCAATGACCGAGATACTAATTAATCGCTTCATAGACATCATTCAGTATATGAGAAAAGAAAAACCCCGACAATAGAATGCCGGGGAGAACGTACGTGTCACTGACACCGACGACAGCTATCGATTTCATATGCGATATAGCTAGGAATATGCTGGTACCCCTCACCTCGCATATGCCGATCGACTTCTGCCTGATTCGCGCCCTCGACATCCTCAATGATGGCGCCCTCGAGATTACGAATGATGGCACGGTATCGACCATTTGCAAGCACTTCGCGATATACGTGAAAGTTCTGCACGCACCGCTCTTCGTGATCCGCACCAAACGCTCGAAGCGTCACAGAGCACCCCCGTCCAACAGAACATGGGCACATCATGCACCCATGATACAATTCGTCAATTAGAGATTGTGGGCTTTGAAGCACTCGATGTACTCCCGGTCCATATGCTTGATGTGATTGAGGAGCCAATCATACATCGCGCGAGAAAGTTCAGCGGTAAGCGCATTCTGATCGTCTAAGAATTGAATACGAATCTTATCGATGCGCTCTTCAAATGCTCGGTGCGATGCTGTATGCGCTTCTGCGTTGGAATAGCACCCAAACGCGATAAAATGCTCCTCCTCTGTTTTGAAGTGATGCTTGATGTAGGCGCGGAGCTCGTCAAAAATGTCTGATACGTGCTTTCCGATGGTGCCATCGGCAACCGTGCGCTCAAGTTTTGCGATTAAATCAATAAACCGATGATGCTGTTCATCGACTTCCTCGATACCCATAGCAATTGTCTCATTCCATTCAATTGGCATGCGCGGATTATACCATGCCTCACCCCTATCGCTAGTTTATTGCTGTTTTTTCGGCCTGGTGTATTGTTGTACATAGATCATTCATGAACAAGGGAGTCTCTCATGTTCCGAAAACACGGAGGTCAGACGGCGTCCCGCGGTTCGTATTGGGACAAGGACTTGTGGCGTATTTTCGTCGTGCAAAACGACGGCGAAGTTCTTCCTGGTAGCTCCGATCGCGTGTACCTGCGATTGAGCACAATCGAAATGCTGGTGCTCGCGCTCATCATCAGTGGGATGTTCGTCCTGTTCGTCCCGTTCGCAGGCATCGGCGTGGTTACCATCACGGCATTCATCGCCATCGTCTCGTTCCTCGTCCAGAAGGTTCTGTGCGTCATCATTCGCAGAATCTGCAAGGCCGAAGCCTGGGTGTGTGACATCACGCGTCGTTACTTCTGCAAGGAGTGCGGTAACGACTGCGACGATCACATCACCATGACCGTCCGGGCCCTCTTGTTTGCGCTCTTCTACCTGGCCGGCGCGCTCACGGTGAAGTACATCGGTGGCTAGGCCCCGCATCGCAAAACACCCCCTCTTCGGGGGTGTTTCTTTGTATACTTCTAGCGTGCCCTGCGAGACGCAAGCATCTTCTTCTTGATCTCCTGACGCTTTTTGGTTTTCTTTGGGTGCTTGCGCACGCGAGTACTACTCAATGCGCCACGTCGTTTTGCCATAGATAGTTCGTTGAAATTACCCGCCAATCATACCACAGCGCCCAGCTCTCGTCGAACTCATTTCAGGCGAAGCGTGGAGAGCATCGTATCGACGATGGCGCGAAAGCCGGCGTTGGTGGGATCAGGAGTCATGAAGGAGATCTCGAGCATCGTTGTGTCGCTTCGCGGAATGTAGATGATATCGAAATCGCCAAGCGCGGAAACCTGAATACGTTTCACCGATTCCCCAGCAAGTATTTCGTCAGAGAGTGGCTTCGTAATCGTTCCCACATCTTTGAACATTTGCTCCTGTGACTTGATATATGCATCCGTTCCGCTTGGCGTCGGAAACGTGCGCATACTAAAGATGATGCCGTCGTACATCTCGGTCTGCCCCTTCTGTGTGGGCCCCCACATACTAAATCGAACGTCCGAAGCACTATCAGAATGTTTCGTTAATTTGGAGTCATACGCTATCGAAAGATTCATCGTCTCACTGGTGTACATCTGCCAGTCAGCAGGAGCGCTGACTTCTTGGGCGCTCTGCGAACCTCCATACCACCTCCACGCACCAAACACAGCGCCCACGAGCACAACCACCGCAATACCTGTCATGAGTTTATGTTTTCTCATATCGTATATGAATAATTCTTTTGCACGCACTATAGCATTTTGCATACAAGCTCGCCAGAAATAAAAAGAGGTCCCGCCGTGAGGCGGGACCGGGTACGCGTTGCAGGACTAGCGATGCACCTCCTCCCACTGAAAGAGCTGGGAGAGAAGCACTGTGGCGTAGACGCCGGGCGGAAGGTCGAACATGAGCTCCCATCCCTGCGGTTTGGGCGAGGCCGAGAGGTTCTTCGGCTCGATGACCGTCCGTCGCATGAACGGCGGGGCCAGCTTGCTCGCCCACGTGGTGGCGCCCAACTTGGGCGGACACCAGAACGGACGATACAGCTCGACGATGTCGGGTCTCGACGACCACATCGGGAGCTCCGCCGGCACACCCTCGAGCCCACGATCGTCCACGAGCTGTGCGAACAGAGTGTTCCACAGAACGCTCTGCCACTTCTCGAGCGCGAACTCCAACGAGAAGGCGAACTCGGGGTGGAAGAGCGCCTCCTGCAGAGAACGCTTCCCCACGCTCGCCGCCACCTCGAGCTGTCTTCGTGATGGCGACGCCATCACCGCGTCCACCGCTTCGGCGAACTTTCCCTCGAAGAGGAAACGGCCAATCCGCTCCGAGCCCTCGGCTCCCATGCGCTGTGGACCAAAGAAGTTGGGAAGTCGAACCACGTTCTTCAGGGGGACGCTCGTCGCGTCCGTGAGAACGAGGACGCTGAAGTGATTGCCTTGGTGCTTCGCCAGTCGCCCAGCCCCGCCGATGTGGCGAAGAAAGACGCGGTCATGACGGAAGAAGGGATAGTACCGCCCCTCCACCCACATGCGCTGGGACGTCAGGGCATGCTTGTCCTTCAACCCCAACCTGCCGATGCAGTTGAGCGAAGTTCGAAGTTGGCGAGCGACGAGGCGCCTTGCGTCCTCGGTCGTCCAGCCCTCTTTCGTGACCTCGAAGACGGTCACGGCCGACTCCCCGTCCCACGGGCGAACGAGCGTCTCGTCCGCGAGCGGAACGTACGACCCGTCTGGGTTGATCTCCTGCACCACGAACGAATCCGTGGTGCTCTTGATGATTCCACGCGGGAGCGTGGTGGTGTTTTCGCCCATCGCTAACCTCCGAAAACAAACGAGTTATAAGAGATCTACAACGAACCTTCAATATTTATTATACCATGATTTTATATAAATTGCAATACCCCTTCACGCACAAAAAAGCCCCGGATTTCGTGTATCCGAGGCTCGCGGAGGGTGCCTTCATCCATACTATCGTCGCCCACTCCCCTCGTCATCAGTGCACATATTCTCTCGCTCGATGAGCATCACTGGCGGAATCGAGAGAAATGTCTCACGAATGATGTCGAGGTATCCTGAGCCGTATTCGTGAGACGGCTCGATTGCGGTTCCCTCTGCATGCTCACTGTACGACGTGATATACGCGTACGGCATGATGGGGGCACCGCATGAATTCACTGCGAAAGAGCGAACCGTCTCAGCGTACGCTCGCGCCATGTCAAGCGAGCCCCTAAACTGAAGACCGGAGCGTCCGGGAATGCGCGTTTCGTCGTATGCGAATCCCATGGGCAAAATGATTCGCACATGCGGCGCGTTCTTCAGAATCCACGCAGACCAGTCGGCCACTGCGAATCGGTACTCCTCCAGAAACTGCTGGGACATATCGGCGCCGTAGCGCTGTCTATCGTAGAATCCATACGACGTGATAGCGTCCATTCCTCGAATGGAACGGGCGAGATCCGGTCGCAGATGGAATGGCGATGAGAAATCCGATCCGATGAGGAAGAATGTCGCACGCTCACGTGCGCGTGCGACAGCCTCATCAAACGGCCCCCGAAAGACATGGGAAATCCAGATGAACACCACGGGACGACCATCGATGCGCATGAAGCGCTCCGGATGCACATTGAAAAACGTGTTCTGGAGATGCTCCATATCGGAGATGAACATGTCGGCGTTCTTCGCATCCGAGAAGTCCACCTCGCCCCTGGCATTCTGCGTCATTCGACCCGGACCAACCGCTTCGTAGAGAATGCCAATCTGTGGGCCAGGAATCGAGAGGTACTGATGGAGGTACTCATCACCCGCATACGTATCACGAGCCCACCACGATACCAGTGGAACGATGCCATTCGCTTCCATCTCCGCATTCTGCTCGCGAATAATGTCCGGATTTGCGGAGACGTACCCACCCATCGGATTATCGTTCCGAATGGGCATCGTTCCTGAGGTCGCCCATGAACCGGGAACCGTCCACCAGTTCGCAAAGTGCGCAAACACGGGGATGGTCGTCACCTGTCGGACGCTCTGCGGTTCACTCGCACCAATCAAGAGCAACGCCACTGCCACAATCATGCCACGTGCACGTCGCATACTTCACCTCCTTCGTTTTCAAAGATGCGCACACAATAGCACCCTCGTATCGGGCGTCAAAAAAAGCATCCGGAACATAGTGTTCGGGATGCTTAGAATGCTACTCGGATCTTTCCGAGATGCGGGCGAGATAGATGAGGATGTTCATCGCCGCAGGAAGCACGATGAGTAAATCCATTCGCTTCACAAGGTCGTCGCCACCAATGAGCTGGAACAACGTCATCGAGCATGCAACCCATGCAGCTGCGCCACCGATTCCGAGAAGTAGGAAGGCAGCAACGCGATGCCGCTCACTCCAGCGTGAACCGTACTGCAGAAACTCTTCACGTGTCATCACCGCACCACCTGCTTCCGTGGGCCAAGCGGACGAGGAGGAAAACCACACTCATGATCCGCGAGACGCTCGCGCCAGCACGAACCATCGAAGTGACCAATCGTGCCCGATGGCACCAATGGCCCCCAGTGCTTGATGTACACACCCGTCTTCAGCCCGCAGTCACTGCAGGGCATGTCACCGAAATCGCCTCTCTGCGTGTCCGCCATGCGACACCTCCAACATCTATGCCGAATGCTCCTTCGCGAATCCTACGCGCCCAATGTATTCCACGCAAGCCACTTCGGGAATCTCCTGAAGCGCAGCTCTCCACGCATCAACAGACTCATCCTCCTCGACCCGCACGCCATAGATGCGACCGTTGTCCGTGAACGCGAGCGCCCACTCCCCCCACCCAGTAGCTCCTAGCTCCCGCGTGAGTTGCTGAATCACCTCGACACTCACATCACTCCGAAAAATCACCAGCAAGACTCGCATACCCGCCTCCATCCGATTGCGCGCTATTCTGCATCTAATAGGATAATTAGTCAATTGCCCTAAGAAAAACCGCCATCGCTTTCGCGTGGCGGCCTACTGCCCTTCTTCGGCTACTCGTCGATCTCTTCGCCTCCCTCGCGGCGGATGAGGAGCTCCAGCGGATCCGGTCTTTCGTCGACAATCCGAGAAACCGAGGCCTTCCGATCGGGCAGCTGGAGACAAGAGACTCTTCGCGGGACTCCCACCACAGCGCGACCGAACTCGCCGCGCACTTCGGGAACGGGAGTCCACCAGCGCTCCGGCAGACGGAACGATTTCACCCGAGCGATTCGAGTATCTTCTTCGAGCGCCTCAGGGCAACACGTGTAGCTCGCAAATGACATGATGCTACCTCCTGAATTTAATTATATCACACTTTCGAGTAAATAGCAATACCCACCGCCCCCCCTACACCGCTAACGCAGCGTCGATTTTTGCCGCGAGAATAAAGTCGTTTTTGAACAGGCCGTTAATAGCGTGCGTGGTGAGTGTCACCTCGAGATACCCCCACCCAAAACGAATATCGGGATGATGCCCCTCCGATTCGGCAAGAGCTCCAATACTATCCACCGCCGTGAGCGTTGATGCGAAATCTGGAAACTTCCACTCACGTACGATGTGATGATTCTCCACTGCACGCCATTGAGGCACATGAGCAATAAGCTCACTCACTTCCGCTTCGGTGAGCGGTGGCACGCCACCTTCGCATGGTACGCATTTCGCTTGTGTGAGATCTTCCATATATAAAAAATTGTTTTGTTTATCCGAGAGATAGTATATCAGAATTAATGAAGCTCGATAAAAAAAACCGGACTCACAGAGTCCGGTCGTGCTATCAACTAGCCCTGACCCGCCCCTTGAGCGACACCGGCATCCCTCAAGAAGTCGGGATCCCAGCCGTAATCTTCAACGGTGATCTCGCCGTAGGTAATCCGACCATGGCCGAATTCGGTATTGAATCCACCAGTTGCGAGCTCCGAGCTTGTCTTCGAATGGAAGCCAGCCCGACGCTCTGCCGCAGCGAATTCTTTCCGAGTGATTTCTCGCCACTTCCCCTCACCAATCCGAAGCCAATATCTTTCTGACATCACGCCCTCCTCGCACATCCTTCGTCAGTCCACTCTCTACGCCTATCCAGATCTGGCTTGGCGGTCTTCACGCGGGTACCGGGCCTGAGGGGTGGACATGACACCGAGGCCTGCAGAATGTGACGCACCTCTGCGAGGATTTCTTCCGCACTCAGCAATCGCGCGCCCTTGCACTTCGGACAAGTCTCCCGACCAGTCAGGCATCCATCCTCGATACCACCGTCGAGCACCCATCCGCGACCGTCACACTTGAAACACTGAAACATCGCGCGCCTCCAAAAAAATTTGGATGATCTAGGAGCCTAATTACTCCTTATACAACTTGCTTCGATAGGGCATGCCGGGACGATGGACAGGAAATTGCCTTTCGCGCTCTTCTCGTAAGCGACGAAAACCCTCAGAAACTTCCCAATCTTCAGCAGGCCCTTGCTTTGACCTCTCGGCTTCCTTCCGATCAGAATCAAGCTCCTTCGCCATAACTTTTCCTCCATTATTGGTGAACGAGTGAAGTCTCCCTTAGAAAAGATAACCATAACTAAGTAATTATGTCAAGATGATGCACTAAGTGGAGAAGCGATGTATCGCTCCGGACTTCTCGTCCTGACGCATTGATGTCAGAACTCGATTAATCGCTAACATTGATAACGATATTGCTGTCGCTGAAGTTATTAGCCCCATCAAACACCCGAACAATAACAGAATATTCTCCTGAGTCTAGGAATGGAATATAAAATGGCGGCTTAACGGGCAGGAAAACGCTATTATTAATCTTTATATAAAATCCAGCCTGAAGACCGCTTAACGCGTCCTCTGATGTGAACTCCAGCCGCACAACATCGCCCCTCTTAATTCTGTCGCCACTAACTTTGATGCTTGGCGGCAATGGTGGGATGCTGTCGACCATGATTTTAAAGCTGGATCGAGGCCCTAATGTACCCGTTTCATCTTTTGCCTGAAGATGAAAATACCAGATGCCGTTATCAACTAAAGCATCCACGTGATTATTTTTGGTCGATACAACCTTGTCTTCCGTAGGCCATTCAGAATGATTATCTAAACTATAGTAATAAGTACCACCCGAGAGTCCAGGCCAAGATAGCTTGACGGTGGCGTCTCCGTACCAGCGATTGCTATTTGGATGGCTCGGAGAAAATACTGGGATTTGGTTAGTAATATCGGAGATAGCAAATTCTTGGCGAACAACCTGATAGTAACCGTTGGTCACGAGGCGAAGCACATCTGTCCCCAGCCCATCATTGGCTAACACCTGAGTCTCATCAGTAAACTCAAGTGAAATTGAACCTATGCTTAGAGGTTGGATCAACAACTCTGCAACAGTACCGACAGCAGCATAGAACCCCGGGTTAGGGATTCCGCAAGTGATGCGTACCTCTCCTTTTTCTTTATTAATCTCTTTTTCTAGGAAAAAAGACGGAGCGCAGAATGAATTCATTGTCACAATATCAAGAACCTCTACCACCGTAGGGTCATAATGAACCACTGCGCTTACCACATTAATATCTTCGCCGCCGGTAATCACTTCGATGGCTATTAATTTTTCTGAGGATTGCCGAATAACATCTGACTCAGGATTAAATTTTATGACAGAATTATAGATAATGTATGGGGACTTCTCGAGGACCAGAGAGGAGTTGTTAAGCTTAAGAAGGTATGCAAAGTATGCTGCACTGAACAGAGCGGCTCCGACCAACCAGAAAAATAACGCACTGTGTTTATGGTGATTTAAAAGCCTTGATAAAGAAAATAAGAGATAGAAAACAGAAAATGCCAGTACAGTACCGATCGCGAAGAAAAAGCTAATCCAGCGGTGCTGGACGGGAAAAAGGATAAGCGCACCACCGGGACTTTTTTCAATTCCAGGGAACACCACATCACGAGCAATGTAGTATTCATCACCAATGTTAATTTCTTTTGAAATTCCAGCTATATTTTGAGCTCCATTATCGGAGCCCAAGGAAAAGTAGGTGTTGAGAAGCTTGGTCTTAGTTTTATCATTTAGACTATCCCCGACTATCCCCTCCTGAGGTGTGTAGAAAAGAATCTGCGCTCCATATGATAAATATTTTTCCTGAAAGCGATACGCGTATGAATCATATAATGAATAACCAATCGTAATGCCTCCGATTTGCGCTCCCCCATCTAAAACCTGGGAGACGCTTACAAAAATTAATGGGACTCTAGGGCCTCGTTCTATTACTGTTACGGAGCTCGCTTCTCCTTTAGCTATTATTCTGCCGTATGCGGATGTTAGGAAAAAGTTATCTCCCGTCTGAAGGGGTAGATGCGCGCGTGCAAGCACAAATCCGTTCTTATCTGTTACAACAATGAAATCAAGGGCTCTTTTTTTAGCCTCGGCCTGAGCGACCGCTAAAATCTCTACCGGATTACCCCTCTTGAGAGGCCCCGTGAATACTTCTGAGGCGAGAATCTGCTCCCTTTGCAAAGAAGCACTTTGGAGCTCCGCTTGAATCCCTCCTTCAACGCGAGATAATTGTCGATTAATGCTTTGACTCTCCCAGAGATTCACCAGCTGAGTTGAAGAGAACAGCACACCCTCAAAGACCGAGAGACTTATCGCTAGTATGATAATATCCTTACGATGCAAAAAAAACAGACTTAAGAATCAATTTCCACATTGTATGATAATTATAATACAATGAATTCACCCGCACAATATAACCATATCATCGCGGCGCAATATTTATTAACCCAAAGCAAGCCCGATCCATACAACCAAAACAAGACCCATATGGGTCTTGTTTTGGTTTATGCTCCGGGACCAGGACTCACCGTCGGTCGAAGCATCGCCGTCGCTCCGCTTCGCCTCACGGCTCCGGTCCTCGCGGTATCGCCTACTGGCGACACATCGCTCCGGACTTCTCGTCCTGACGCGGCCACGTAGGTGGCCGCTGTAACCGAGAGCAGAAAACAAAAACACCCCGCGTTGGGGGTGCTTTTGTTTTCTGCTCCGGGACCAGGACTCGAACCTGGAACCGTCTCGTTAACAGCGAGCTGCTCTACCATTGAGCTATCCCGGAATGTATATGGTAACTTCTGCGAACATTGCTTAATTCGCCTAGACATTATACCCTTTTCAGGCTGTTCTTTCAAGGGAGTCATAGACATGGCACGCGTAATCGTTGATACGGGCCCAATGTTTGGTGGAAAGAGCCTGAAGCTCATTGATCACATCATGAACGCCGAATTTCAGGAGCTCGGCGTGGTTGCGCTTCGACCTCAGACCGATCGTCATCCAGAACCATTCATTATCGCACGGCGCGTCATCAAGGGCGTGCCTCAGGAAGCGATGAAGTGTCCTGCGACTATCGTTACGTCACAGGAACAGTTGAGAGACATCCTCAGTAATCCGCACATCTCGTTGGTTGGCATGGACGAGGGGCAATTCTTTCCTGAATGGATTGTGGATGAGGTCTCGCGAGCACTCGACATCCGGCGGCGCGAGGATTTCGTCATGGCAATCGCCGGACTCAACCTCGACTACGCACGCCGGCCATTCGGTCCAATGCCACAACTCATGGCACTCGCAGAAGAAGTGAACGTATGGCCAGGCGTTTGCATGAAGTGTAAAGGTCGCTACGGTAAGGGCTTCTACACTCAGCGCGTTCGCGGTGGCACCAACGTGGTGCAACCCGGAGATGCGGGAGATTACGAGGTCAGATGCGGCGCCTGCCACTATATTTTCACCGAGTAACAGACGACTCCTTTGGGGGTCGTCTTTTTCATATATGATATACTGGATGCATGGGCCGCCGCGTACATCATCGTGTTCGATATTTTGCATCAAGCTTCGCAGTTGTCTTTGGCGTGGTGCTCATCTGGCGTGGCATGTGGTACACGCTCGACTGGGTTGATTCAGTCTTTTTTGGAGGTACCCACTGGATTTCCGTTGCGGGGGGAATCATCCTCGGCTTCCTCATTCTGTATCTCCCCGACCGCGATCTCTCAGAATTGCGCAAACTCTAGTTTTATTGTATAGTAAATTCGTCCCCATAGGAGGTGCTTGTGCAGAGACGCAAACGTTCGATGAGCGTGGTTTCACGCTCATCGAACTCATCGTCGTTGTAGCGATTGTTGCTTTCTTCGCATCTGGTTTTTTGCTCATCACCAGATTCGAGCAGCACAACAAAGAACAATCGGCACTGGCAGAAGCAGAAGTGCAGACCACTCAAGATACGACAGAAGCCCAGTTGCTCAAGTTTGCCAGCGAGCTCAAATGGGAACTCGTGGCACACTCGTGTCAAAAGGCCCAGAGTCGAGATGCCTACGTCGACTGCACTGTCGGTATCAGAGAGGGTGAGCGCATCACCTATCTCGGTGTACAGTGCGGTAGCTACTGGGGCGGGTGTCGACTCGCTCAACGATAGCGCGCACAACGCAGACGGCTCCCGAGGGAGCCGTCTTTTCATATTTAGTAGTTTTTGAGCTTATCGATTTTTTGGTGCTGACGGATTTTGTCGAGCGCCTTTGCTTCGATTTGGCGGATGCGTTCGCGTGTCACCGAGAACACACGCCCCACCTCTTCGAGGGTATGCGTGACGCCATCAGTGAGTCCGAACCGCATATCGAGAATCTTCTGTTCGCGAGGAGTCAGATCGCTCACGATTTCAGTAACATGCTTTTTGTTAATCATGCGCTGAGCGCTGACTGCAGGAGAAATCGTGTCTTCATCGGGCACGAAGTTCGCGAGCGATGAATCGTCGTCATCATCGCCAACCGGTGCTTCGAGTGAGACCGTATCTTGAGAAATCTTGATGATGTGGCGAATCTTGTCGACTTCAACGCCCATCTCGGCAGCAACCTCTTCGGGCAATGGATCACGTCCGAGGTCTTGCACCAGACGGCGCACCACCTGCTGGTATTTATTAATCGTCTCCACCATGTGGACCGGGATACGAATCGTACGTCCTTGGTCGGCAAGCGCGCGAGTGATTGCTTGGCGAATCCACCACGTTGCATACGTAGAAAACTTAAATCCTTTCTTGAAGTCGAACTTCTCGACTGCCTTGAATAAGCCGATATTCCCCTCCTGAATCAGATCGAGGAGTGAGAGGTTGGCAGAGCGTCCAACGTACTTCTTTGCAATAGACACCACGAGTCGCAAGTTAGACACGGCAAGCTTGGAACGCGCGGCTTCATCTCCACGCTCGATGCGCTTGGCGAGCTCGATTTCTTCTTCACCCGTGAGAAGCGGGTAGCGTCCAATCTCCTTGAGGTACATCTGCACCGAATCCCCTGCACCGTCGTCGAATTCGGTTTCGATGCGCTTCTTTTCCTCGTAGACCTTCGCTTCTTTTTCATCAAATACGCGCGTAGATTCGACGACATTAATACTCAATCCCTCGAGCCGTTCGTAGAGCGTCTCGAGACCGTTAATGTCTTTCTCGATGTTCGGGAACATAGCGAGCATCTCCGCGTGAGTCACAAATCCGCGTGCGCGACCCTTGTCGATGAGCGTCTGCACCAATGCCTCCGATATGATTTCCTGCTTTGGAGCGCGCGAAGACGACGCTTTCTTGTGCGCCTTCTTCTTGGCAACCTTTCGCACAACCTTCTTCACCTTCTTGTGAGCCTTTTTGACTGGCTTATGCGCGCGCTTCGCTGGCTTCGATTTCTTTGCCGGCTTTTTTGCTGCTGACTTTTTACGCTTTAGTTTTTTCTTCATATGGACGTTGGTATTTGTATGTTTTGGAGACGATTGAGTTCGGTGGTATATTCCTGAAACTTTGCAACGAGCTCCTGAACGCGAGGGGCATTGCCCGATGCATCTGCCTGCCGGATTTCCAGCTGAATCGCCGCTCGAGCACCCCGAATGTGTTGCTCGCGCATACGATTCATCAATGAGGTGAGATGCTCTTGCACCTGCACTTCGGAGAAGTCCTGCCACAGCTGATGCGAACGAATAACGGCAATATCAATGAGGTGGCGATACTCACCGTTGTAGGCAGTATCGAGCATTGATGGGTCGGCCACGACGGCGGCGACACGCGGATCGAGCAATTCTTTCACATCGTGAAGTTGCGAGGCGAGCGCGGGTTGTCGCACGAGTACCGCAAGGAGTTCTTGGCCTGTTAAATCTAGCGGCCGCACGGGAGTCTCAGGGCTTACCACCTGCTCGGGTGCATGCTCGGCTTGAGCTAGGTCATCTTTTACTGCGGCAACATCGGCGGCGACCGCGGATTGATCGGCGCGCAATAGTGAGGCAAGCTGGCCAATCCAATGCCCCTGCTCAACACGGCTATTGAGACGCCGAATGAGGGGTGCGAGCGATGTGATAATCGCCTTCTTGCTTGATGCAGAGCTTGGGTCGAACAGCGCAACTGCTTCGTTGAAGTAGTACTGAAGCGCTGGCACACCTGCGGCGACAACATCATTCCATTTCGTGCCATATTTTTTGACGAAATCTGCAGGGTCCTTGCACTCCGCATCTTGAATTGTCAGGATGTTTACCGAAAAATTCTGCGCGAGTGCCAATCCAATACCGCGCCGTGTCGCTGCCTTCCCCGCCTGGTCGGTGTCGAAGCAGAAGTCGAGGTTCATGCTGTAGCGACTCAGGAGGCGAAGCTGATGAGGAGTAAGTGCGGTGCCCGATGTGGCGACCACATGCTGAGCCCCCGCTTGCCACGACATAATTGCATCTACATTTCCTTCAACGAGCAGACACGCGTCGCGAGAGCGCATATGCGTCTTTGCTTTGTCGAGACCAAACAAGATATGCCCCTTGTCGTAGATAGCAGTCTGCGGAGTGTTCACGTATTTTGCGAGTGGCTCACCATCAACTGCAACCTCGGCTCCGAATACACGCCCCGTGAATCCCACGACCTGCGCGTTGGTATCTTGAATCGGAAACATAATCCGACTTCGGAAGCGATCGTAGAGTCTTCCACTCTTATCAATGGCAACGCCTGCGCCTACAATAGCCACCGAAGACAGTTGTTGCTCGGCGAGGAATCCCGTGAGTGCGCGCCAATCATTCGGCGCCCACCCAAGACGCCACGCACGAATGGTGTCATCGGTCATACCGCGACCTCGAAGATATTCGAGTGCCTTGATACCCGCATTGCTATGCCAGAGTTGTTTCTCGAAAAATTTTGCCGAAAGTTCGGCGGCGGCAAGCAGCGCAGTGCGCTGGCTCTTCAGATGTGCGTCTTCGGGACGGCGATGCTCAAGCTCAACGCCGGCTTTGGTCGCCAACACGCGGAGCGCTTCAACGAATTCGACGCCTTCAATCTCGGAGATAAAGGAGAACATGTCGCCTCCTTTATTGCATCCGAAACAGTGCCAGGACTGACGTTCAGGAGATATGTAAAAGGACGGAGTCTTCTCGTTGTGGAACGGACAGCGCGCTTTAAAATTCGCGCCCGCTTTTTGGACTTTCAGATACCCGGAGACGACGTCAACGATATCGAGGCGAGATTTGATTTGTTCAACGGTATCGCTCATATATGGGATACCTGTGTATAAAATGCCTCGGACGCGGCCCCGGAAACACAAAGACGGCAAGAATGCATGCCGTGCCTAGGCTCCGTATCGTAGAAAAAGGATACCACAGAAATATCAACACCGCAACAACCCTTCCTGTATTACTTAGCCTCGTCCTGAATCTTTACAAATTGACCAATCTCCTCTCCGTCGAGATTAAATAAGACCTCAAAGGTTCCGTCTTCTACTCGTCGAAGACCGGTCACATGAACACTCTGTCCGGGAAAGAGCGTCGCAAGCGCCTCTTCTACTGGTTTTCGCTGTTCTGCAACTTCAAGAGCATGCATTGCACGCTCAAGAAAAAGCTCTGTATCCATATCTGGCGAAGGCGCGACCTTCTCAATGATAGCGTCTATGCCTTCTTCTTGTGGAGTTGGTGGTTGTTCATTCATGGTAGGAGTATAGTACGCTCGAAAAAAAAGAAAAGGGACAACCCGTGAGTTATCCCTTCATCAGATACCGCAGTAATTTCAGCGCTTGCATAATCCTTCTCAGCAAGTGCCAGCGAACGATGTGCCAGTACACAACAACTCGAATGAATCCTGCAAAGAACAATCCGCTCCACCCCGCGATGAGGAGTGGGATGAAGAATCCCCAGAGCACAATGGGCCAGTACCACTCATCGAGCCAACTGGCGACTTCGTCGCTCGATGGATCAGGATACGTCGCGGGCCCAGTGAAGAGTCGCTCAAGCGTCAGTGCAGAAATCGTTGCCCGCACATACTGCACGCGAACATCGCGTAGACACGCACTGCGCGAGCTATACGGCAACTGCTCGAAGCGGGCATTCAAAAGACTTGCAAGGAAGAGCACGCCCGCGCACTGCCACGCAAAGGGATGAACTCCCCATGTGATGCACCACCAAACACCGTACAGCGTCACGAGGCATATGGCGCACACTGCCAGCCAGAGACCCCGTTGAGTCCTCTGATGAACGCTCTTTGTCATGACCCACCACCATAGGCAATGAACCGGGGTAACGGTAGCACAAAAGGCGCTCTCAGCGAAGCGTGTAAAACGACCCCTTTCCCCGATGCCCTTGTCGGCGGATAAGCCCGTGAGCAACCATCTGCTCGAGATACTGAAGCGACGTGACGAGATTAATATCCATCATGCGCGCAAGCTCTTGTACATTGACCGTGCCATGGAAGCGCAAATGACGCGCAACAGCGCGTTGCGCGGGAAGATATTGGCTATCATGAATATAGGGACGCTCCGCATGGCGACGCCCCATCGAAGCAACCCATCTCGTCACGAGAGTTCCAAGAAGGACACCCATCACAAATACGAGGAGCATCTGCATGCCTTCATTATATACAGCGAGCGCGCGCTACGCAACGCAATTACGAATCCCCTCGCGAATCACATCTTCCATCAGGCGGCGACCGATAAACACAAGCTCTGTGGCTGGCTCAACGCCATCTGGCCACGGCCCCGCGTCTTCGAGTTCTCGAATCATGTGCACGCCCTGAAGGATGCTTCGATTCGAAATACCTTCGAATGAAAGAATCCCCTTGTATCGTAAGATATCTCCGCCTTCCATCGCGATAAACTCCGTGAGCCATCGCACAAACTT
Source organism: uncultured Candidatus Saccharibacteria bacterium (assembly GCA_964356795.1). GTDB lineage: Bacteria > Patescibacteriota > Minisyncoccia > 2-02-FULL-40-12 > GWA2-44-9 > JAGOPO01. The sequence continues at coordinate 48,485 of CAYHIK010000002.1, forward strand.
CCCACGACTGAGCGGGCGCTCCTCGCGGATAGAAACTGCAACGATATCGCGGTCGTGCACGTGGTCATGATCTTCTTCGCCCTCGGCGAGCACATGCTCTTTGCCAATCAAATCAAAACCGCCGACGTTTAAGAGTCGATCGAGCGGAATCTGGGTGCGATGCGCGCGCACTATGGGTGCAGTTGGATTGATGCCGTGGAGCCACTCTTCGAGATTCTTGAGTTGCGGCTCCTCTGCGATGTCCGTCTTGTTGAGGAGTATAAGATCAGCAACCGCAACCTGCTCTTTAACTTCGCGATACTGGATGAGCTGGCTCGTACCATGAAATGCATCTACAACGGTAACAACGCCATCGAGGCGATAGAATGCCTTGAGCGGTGAGTCGGCGAGGAAGAATCGACAGAGCGATGCTGGCTTCGCGAGACCCGTGGTCTCAATAATCACGTGATCGATATGCTCACCCTTCTTTGAGCGAGCTACGAGCGAGAGAAGCACCTCCATAGTGTCGTTTCTACCGCTGCAACACACGCACCCATTGGTGAGCTCTACGATATCGCCATCGGAGCGCGCAATAAAGCGATCATCGATACCGATATCTCCAAACTCATTCACGACCACCGCAATACGCTTGCCGTGGTCAGACGTCAAAATATGATTGAGGATTGTGGTTTTCCCTGCTCCGAGAAAGCCGGTAAGAATCGTGACCGGAATTGTCATACCCCTAGGATAGCAGATTATCGGCGACCACCGAATCGCGGACGACGCGGATAGCTGCGACGGCGACCACCCATGAATCCGCGCTGTGCGGCTGGGATAGAAGGAAGCTCAACGGAAAGCTTTGCGTGCTTCGTGATGGTGAGTGGCTTGCGAATCAATCGTTCGATGTCGCGAATATCCGTGCGTTGATCAGGCATCGCAAATGAAATCGCGCGCCCTGCACGGCCTGCACGACCCGTGCGACCGATGCGGTGCACGTAATCTCCGGAGTTGTCGGGCAAGTCGAAGTTGATGACGAGCTCAATGCCCGTGACATCAATTCCGCGAGCGGCGATATCAGTGGCAACCAAGACACGATAGACACCCTTCTTGAACCCTTCGAGTGCGCGAATGCGCTGAACGAGACTCTTGTTTGAGTGAATTTCTGCAACCTTATGACCCTCATCGATGAGGTGCTTCGTCAACTTCGTGGCGCCATGCTTCGTGCGAGAGAATACCAAAATCGGACCATTGTATTGGCGAAGAATATCGAGTAAGAGCGCAAACTTATCTTCCTTGCGTACGATATAGAGCTCTTGCTCAACCGTTTCTGCGGATGTTCCCTGAGGAGCAACCTCAACGCGTACAGGTGTGCGCATGTGGGTATTCGCAATCGTCACAATGTCGGATGGCATCGTTGCGGAAAACAAGAGCGTCTGGCGCACATTCGCGTCAGGAAGCATCTTCATAATGCGATTCAATTGAGGAGCAAATCCCATGTCGAGCATGCGGTCCGCCTCATCAAGTACGAGAATTCCAGTCTTATCGAGCTTCACCTGACCCTGCTCAACGAGGTCGAGCAAACGTCCAGGAGTTGCGACAATGACGTGTGGACGCTTGCGCAATTGCATCACCTGCTTACGCATACTCTCTCCACCGATGAGCACCGCGGTGCGAAGGCCCATGTTGCCACCGATACGACCGAGCGTCTCATCAACCTGCATTGCAAGCTCACGCGTTGGAAGTAGCACAAGGCCAATGCCCTGAGCTTCGCCACCATGAAGGCGCTGAAGCATTGGAATACCGAATGCGAGCGTCTTTCCGGTACCCGTCTGTGCGATACCGATCACATCTTCGCCAGCATTCGCGACAGGCATTGCTTTTCGCTGAATAGGCGTAGGTACCACAAATTTGTACTTTGCGAGCACCTCCATGAATAAATTGTTGATACCAAGCCCCTCGAATGTTGAGGGGGTTTCTTCTGTTGACTGCATTATGTGTCATACGTGACCCGAGACTTCTCTGGTGAGTCACAATGACGCAACGAGATTCGAGTCCTGCCTCCCATGAGGCTACCGTACTATTAAGTCACCATTATAGCAGGTTTCATGAATTTGGTCAAATCGATTGATAATCGGCCGTTTTCGTAGTATGATACGCTTCGCACTGGAGGCGTCGCATAGTGGTCTAGTGCGCTCGCTTGGAAAGCGAGTGTACCGAAAGGTACCAGAGGTTCGAATCCTCTCGCCTCCGCATCAAAAAAGAAAAGCGCCCCGCGTGGGGCGCTGAATATCAGTGATGCAACACTGATAAATGATTCTGCAGGAGTACGTCCCGCATCGTGAACGCGGTAATCTCCTTCCCCTTGAGCTCCGGGGAGATTTCGACAAACTTCTTCACAATGTCTTCGAAGGCATAGGTGAATCGATCGGACGGGTGCCATCGCATGGCGATTTGACACAACGCAATACGCGCACACTGGCGAGCCGGTTCCGATGTGGTAACTCTCGTGAAGCACCACTCCTTCATGACGGTTTCCATCACGTCTCGGAGCGGCGCATCACGCGCAGGCTGCATATCAGTCAACACTCTGTACATCATGTCGATGAACGAGGGGCGACTCATCGGCATACTCCTCCTAGGTGGAACGTGCTACGAGCACATTGAACTGCTGCCCTCGGTCAAACTCGTTTGCAAACAGTTCAAAACTTTTTGCAGACGGTGAAAACAATATCACGGCGTGCACATAGGTACAAGCGCGACTTCGCGCCGCACTCACTGCAGCTTCGAGATTGTCGTATGCCCGCACCCCGCGTGCGAACACTCCGAGCGATGCGCGCATCTTTCGCGTCGCAGTTCCTGACAGAAAGACGAGATTCGTCCTCCGGATGTGCGCCCGCACCTCGCGAGCCCATTCGTGATATGCCAAATCTCTATCCGTGCCCCCGCAGATGAGTATGCAGTTTGGCCCACCCCATCGTCGAAGCGCAACGATACCGCCCTCGGGCGATGTCGCTGTAGTGTCATTGATAATCGTCAGTTGCGCATCACGATATACTGGCTCCTGCCGATACTGTACCTGCGGCAACGTCGCTATCTTTCGCTGAATCGCATCCCATGATGTGCCTGCGAGATGCGCCGCAAGCGATGCGCAGAGCAGATTTCGCACATTATGCTCTCCCCACTGCTCCAAGAATCCGGGAAGTGCTAGGGCGACTGAAGTTCCCTTCTTCGTACGGTGCACGATAGCACCATCCTCATACCACGCACCCATGACTCCCACAAGAAGTGGACTCATTGATACTTGATGCACGGCGCTCGCGGGCTCGCGACTCAAAAACCGCTCAGTCCACTCGTTGTCCGCATTCACGATTAAATGATCTCGGGATGTTTGATGGGAAAAAATATTCGCCTTCGCTGCCGCGTACTCATCCATCGTTCGGTGGCGATTTAAGTGGTCGCGATGGAGATTTGTGATAACTGCGATGCGGGGCACCGCGGATGCGTATGGAAAAAGCTCAAGTACAAATGAAGAAAGCTCAGCAATGGCATGCGTCGCATGTGAACGCTCATCGAGTGCGGCGCAGAATGGTTTGACAACAGAATTACCCGTCAGTACCGATGAACCGATAAGGTGATGCGTCCACGTTGCGGTCGTCGTCTTTCCACGCGTCCCCGTCACGCCAATAATTGGTTTTGACCATGCATCAAAAAAGAGCGTGCCTTCATTGTAGACAGGCACTCCCCGCTTCAGCGCGCGAGCGATCAGCGCGTGACGAATGGAGACGTCGGGATTTACCACCACAATATCCGCTCGATCCATCAACTGCTCGGCATGCCCTCCCAGCTCCCACGACAACGATGCTTTCATTTTTTCATATGAAGCTCCGTCGCGCGCAACACGCTTCATGTGCGCTTCTATCTTAGTCACCGACGGCAAAAGCTGGTCTCGATTCTTGAGATCAGTCACCGTCACCCGGGCACCGTGATCGAGAAGCCAATTCGTCGTCGCTACGCCACCACCAAGTAGTCCAAGCCCCACTACGACAACGTGTTTATTCTTGAACTGGTTCGAGGGCATGGTCTCGTAATGCACGGATGCGGTCTTCGAGTGGCGGGTGCGTGCGGAAGAGATTCGTGAACCATGACGTAGCAGATTTGCCACGGAACGGATTTGCGAGATACAAATGCGCAGTCGCGCTCGATGCGCGTGGGAGTGGCATCTGGTCGTTTGCGATTTTCTCAAGCGCACTTGCGAGTCCTTCGGGATAACGCGTGAGCAATGCACCCTATGCATACCCGAGATACTCACGCTTGCGCGATACCGCAACCCGCACGAGGGATGCGGCGAGCGGAGCGAGAATTGCAGAAACGAGCGCGAGTATCATGAGGCCAGAACCGCTACGATTTTCGTCGCTCCCTCGCCCACCAAGCGAGCTCGTACGCAAGAATAAATCCGAAACGACTGCAACGACTCCCGCGAACACCACCACAATCGTGGAGATGAGGATGTCGCGATTACCCACGTGAGAAAGTTCGTGTGCGAGCACACCCGTGAGCTCATTGTCGTCGAGACGACTCAATGCACCTTCGGTGACAGCAACCGCCGCATGCGCAGGATCTCGCCCCGTGGCGAATGCATTAATCTGAGAACCGCGAAGCACGTACAATCTCGGAAGCGGAAGACCCGCGGTAATGCAGAGATTCTCCACGATGCGGTACAAGCGCACATTTTGCTCTCGAGTGACTGGCTTTGCACCCGTAGACGCGAGCGCGATGCGATCAGAAAACCAATACGTGAAGATATTTCCAAGCACACTCACCACCGCCACCACATACAAGATGATGGGATTACCATACACGCGACTCACGAGCCAACCAAGGCCGATGAGGAGCACGAACATCGCGGTCATCAGAGCCCACGTCTTTCGTACATTACTATCTTGGTGCGTGTAGAGATTTGCCATACACTAGAACTGAACCTTCACGACCTCGCGCTCCGCTTCACTGCCGAGCTGGAAGAATTCTGCTGCAGTAAATCCAAATGCACCTGCAAGAAGATTCGACGGGAATGTTTGAATCTTGGTGTTGAATATCATCACGTTCGAGTTGTAAAACCTGCGAGCGGCTTGGATTTTGTTTTCAGTATCGGACAACTCTGCCTGCAACGAAGTAAACGATTCAACTGCGCGCAACTGTGGGTATGCCTCCGAAAGTGCGAACAAGGACTTCAACGTGCCCGACAATTCGCCTTCTGCCTGCGCCTTTGCCGCGGGACCCTGTGCGCTCATCGCCTTCGCGCGCGCTGCAACCACCGCCTCGAGCGTACCCGCCTCATGTGCGGCATATCCCTTCACGGTCGCAATAAGATTCGGAATCAAATCATAGCGACGCTTGAGCTGTACATCGATATCAGACCACGATTCTTTGACGCGGTTGCGGGACGTCACCAGACCGTTGAAAACCGCGATAGCCCAGAGAACTACAACTCCGAGAACAATCAGTGCAATCCACATAGTACTTTGAAATCCGTACTGCCATCAGAACGGATGTTATATTGCGGAAATAATAGCAAATGTGTGCATTTGGTCAAAGAAAAAGGACGCCCCAATCACATGAGGCGTCCGAGGACTAGAACGAATATCCCAACGAGAACGAGATGACGGGAACGAACTGGAGCGTCGTCCCATCGCGAACCGTGACGAGCGAATCACTCGCACTCTCACGCCGTGCCTCCTTGATTCCAAATCGCATGAATCGCACCGAGGCACTCGGACGCGCGCTGAACGATCTCCACACCAGACGCGATGCAGATACGCCAGCGTAGGGACTAAGCGTGAGAACTCCGCCAAACGTGCCGTCCTGCACGGCATACATCCAGCGCTGATACGTGAGACGCCCACGCTCGTCCTGCGTGAACTCATACGTAGCGTACTGACTCGTCATCAGTCCCGCATCAACTCCAACGAATACGCGACCGTTCCACGCTCCACTCAACGGACGCCGATACGCAGCGGCGGCACTCAGTATCCAACCATCCGCGCCACGGAGCCCATCCTTGCGCAACGCGACAATCGCGCTGTAACGCTTTGTGATTGAGCGTTCCCACCCAATCGAGAAACCAGACTCGAAGCCGTGTCCAACCGATGACAAGCTCGTCGCACGCACCTCGAACAGTACGAGATCTTCCGCAGAAGCGGGAAATGCACACAGTGCGCCGATGAGCACAACAGCCATCACACTGAACTTCATGGTGAAGAGCTCCCCGTCAATTCGGTAAACAGCGGACTATACGCAATCGGTTCGGGACACGTCGGAGACAGTCCCTTCACCATTGAGAAGTTGGTACACTCTGAGAAGACGTACCAGTAAATCCGTGACGCACGGAGCAGGTCACGAAGCCGTGGATACCATGTGGCAACAAATTCGGGATGTGCCGACCAATCAGCAGCATTGAGCCCCGTTTCCGTAATCCACACTTCAGTTGTCGCGGGCAATCGCTGGAGTTGGCGCTTCACCTTGTAGATGAATGCGCTCTCGAAGCTGTAGATGTGGATGGAGACCACCTGCAAGCGACGATTGATGTCGGGGTCATTCGCGAGCTTGAGGATGCCCTGGTCCATCATCCCATCGATGATGTCGACACTGCTTCCACCACCAACGGGTGCGTGCGGGATGAGCACGAGCTCCGGATGCTTCACCTTCGCATGCTCATAGAGCGCCATGAACACCGGCATGTACTCTGCAACATCCATCTGAATGAAGAGCTCGACCTCGTTGCCGATCTCCCAATGCGTAATTGCCGGATTTGCCGCAACGACTGCATCGAAGTGATCGACGACATTCGGGGAGCGAAGGTGTTCGTTCCCGAAGATGCCAAGCACGTCTTGTACGCCATGCCCCTGTGCCCATGCCACAACACTCGGAATGTGCGGGCCGTTCACATCGACACGAAGTCCGCGCACCATGCCCGCATCGAGAAGCTTCACCAGATGCGGCTGCTGAATGTTCGCCTCCCAGTTGAACGCATGCAGTCCCAGATAGGGCGACCACGCGCTGGTAGCGCCAGAATTCCTCGGGAACGTTACCGCGGAAGGCGCAGCTGGGTTCTCCCCGCATGCAACTGCAATACCGCACAACGCAACAACCAAGATTACACGCTTCATGTAACCTCCTTGTAAATGAGCATGGCGACTGTAATACAATGCCCCTACGGGTCAATCTTGCGGATAGAAAATTACGTGTCGTAATCTCTACGTCATGCGACGAGGACGCCGTGCAATCCCCGCCTCGATGAGTCCACGGAAGAGCGGATGCGGAGAAAGGGGGCGACCCTGCAGCTCTGGATGAAACTGTGTTCCCACAAAGAAGGGATGATTTGGAAGCTCGATAATCTCCACGAGGTTACGCTCGGGATTCACGCCCGCAATCATCATTCCGTGCTCAACTAATCGCTCTCGATAGATATTGTTAAATTCATAGCGATGCCGATGCCGCTCGGATATCATCGGTTTTTTGTAGAGCTGATAGCTCTTGCTGTCGGTATTGAGAGCACACGAATAGGCGCCGAGTCGCATCGTACCACCCAGATGACCCTCCTCTATATGTACCACCTGCTCTGCCATTGTCGCGATGATAGGGTGCTTGGTGCGCGCATCAACCTCAGTGGTATGCGCGCCACGAAGGCCACACACATTCCGTGCATATTCAATCGTCGCCAACTGCATACCGTAGCATAGCCCCAGAAGTGGAATCTTATTCTCACGGCAGTATCGAATTGCGGTTATCTTCCCTTCAACGCCGCGCGCACCGAAACCACCGGGCACAATCACCGCGTGGTATCGCTCAAGTTCGCGCACGCTCTTGGGGTCCTTCTCATACTGTTCGGCATTGAGCCAATCAATTTCTGGTTTTCGCTTCGAGAGCCACGCCGCATGACGAATTGCTTCAATCACTGAGAGATAGGAATCCGAGAGCGTAAAATCGCCCGTTCCAAAATACTTTCCAACAATTCCAATCCGTATCGGAATTCGCGCGGTGCGCATGCGATGAATCATGGAGCGCCATGCGGGTGACAGGTGTCGCCGTGGCTTCATGCCAACCTTCTCAAGAATGCGCCGGCCGAGATGGTCTTTTTCAAAGTTTACGGGTACATCGTAAATTGATTCGATGTCGGGCGCCGAGATGATATCGCGCGGAGTCACATTGCAGAATAATGAGACCTTCTCTTTCCGGGGTCGGTCGAGTGGCACGCTCGAGCGTGCGATAATGAAATCGGGCTGAATACCAATCGCTTGCATCTGGCGTACTGCATTCTGAGTCGGTTTCGTCTTCATCTCGCCCAACATCGCAGGAATGGGAAAGTACGACACCAACATAAACAGTACATCGTGCGGGGCGCGCAGCTTCATGAGTCGCGCCGCTTCCAGGAAGAGGGCATTCTGAAGCTCGCCGACGGTGCCACCAATTTCGACGAGGAGAAATTCTGCATCGCTCTGTTCGGCAGCATGTTCGAGTCGATGCATCACCTCTTCAAGAATATGCGGATACGGCTCAACGCATTTGCCGTGATACCCCAGCGCGCGCTCGCGTTGAATCACCGACAAGAACACCTGACCCTGCGTCATGTAGTTCGTCTTCAGAATATCCTGGTCCAAGAATCGTTCGTAGTTCCCGATGTCTTGGTCCGTTTCCATGCCATCGCTCGTCACAAATACCTCACCGTGCTCAGTGGGATTCATGGTGCCAGCATCAATGTTGAGATACGGATCAATCTTCACCGCACTCACGCGAAATCCATAATCTTTGAGAATGCGTGCCGTCGATGCCACGGTGACGCCCTTGCCAATCCCCGACATCACTCCACCGGCCACGAAAATATATCTCGTCAACCTCGGCGGAGTGGTGCGGCGGGTAGACTTCATTGCGGCCATTATACGCTCATATCGAAATCAACCGCAAACATTGACTTTTATCCAGATTTATATTATAGTTGAATCCACGCTCTTCACACATTCAGGAGGTACTCGATGCTGACGGAACTTCAAAAACGCCCCTACCGCCACACATGTACGACGGTCGAAATCCGTTCGTTCGGCGGAGCCTACGAGGCTCGTACGTTTGGTGGCGACCTCAGTGCCCTCCATCACACCGAGAAGGGAGCAGTCGCGGCGCTCGCGGGTAAGCTCCCCGAGGGATGCGCGATGAACATCACGCACATCCGAAATCGGTAGCACTCTCCCCGACTCCTGTACCCGTGTGGGTATGGGAGTCTTTTTTATATACAAAAAAAACGGCGAAGCAATGCTTCGCCGTCGTTGATGCATCAGTGATGCATCGCCTCGTCATCCTTCGGCTTCCGTGGAAGTCGCCAGAACATCAGCGAGCACGTCTCGTTGGTGCATCCCCAATACACGAACAGCGCCTCCCTGGGATGATGCCGCGGAATCTGAACCTCTCGTCGCTCGAGACGAAAGCGACAGTACGGACACTGACCAGCCCTCTCGACGGCAGGCGGAGCGTATCCATCAGCCTGAGTCTGCGCGACCGAGTGGTCATCCGCACCTTCACGCCGAAGCAACTCCACATCGAATTTCACCACGTCAGCACCTCTCAAGAACAGGAGTCGAGATTATTATAGAAAAACACGGAGCTGGCAAGCCCCGTGTTCGTTCACACCACTACTGGAGCGCGAGGGTCACGCAGTCCCCTTCGCATTCGTACGCCGCGATTATCACTCTCCCCCCTCTCACGGGAAGGTGAAAGATGTCACCGTCACGCATCGAGAATTGCGTGGCAAGCCATTCACCGCCAGAGTGGCCATCGGCGTACCTCCTGACATACCGCCGAACCTCAAACAACGCCTCCTTCGTGGTCCCCTTATCGGCATACCGAATCCCCAACAACGAAACGGCCAGCTCGAGGTCGACCACGCCTCTCTGCTGAAGCACATCGGGATGTCCAGCGGTGACGCTGAACCCGACATGCGTGTGCCCGATACCATGTGGCGTGAGTGAAGTCCACACGCCGGACAGTGGCGCAAACAAATCGGGAGCAGTGAGTGACCCAGACACGTGAGACTGCTCCACATCGCCCGCCGAGGCCTGGGTCGGCAACTCCTTCTCGACTGCCGTCTTCGCAGTTGCCCCGACGAGTGGCCGCTCCTTCCACTCCGTCTTCATCAGCGACCAGGTCGCTCCAAAAATGAGAATGCACGCAGCGAACACCACGGATCCGTACGGAAACGGCCGGTCACTGCCCTGCGGATTCGTCATCACCGACCTCCTTGTGAAAGTCCTCAATAATTAATTATATCATCTTTATAACGATAAGTCAATAACACCCCTGCCGTATTGGCGGGGGTGTTATTCCTCAGCGGGGTGCCAAGTTAGAATGGAGCGAGTCAGGGTGGAGCGAGACCTAGTACTCCCCCATACCGCCCATGCCCGAGCCACCTGCGGGTGCGGACTTGGGTTCTGGTTTGTCGGTGACCACCGCTTCTGTGGTGAGAATAAGTGACGCTACCGAGACAGCATTCGTGAGTGCAGTCTTCACAACTTTGAGCGGGTCGATGATACCGGATGCAATCATGTTCACGTACTCGCCCGTTGCCGCGTTAAATCCCTGACCGTCGTCGGCATCAGCGAGACGCGTAACGACCTCGTTTGCATCTTTTCCAGAATTTTCAGCAATCGTACGGAGTGGACGCTCAAGAATCGAGCGCACGATAGAGACACCCTTTGCCTCATCGCCAAACGCGCTCACGCCTTTTATCTTTGCGTTGCCCAATTCGCGAGCCGCGTTGAAAAGCGCGACGCCACCGCCAGCCACGATACCCTCTTCGAGTGCCGCGCGCGTAGCGGAGACCGCATCATCGATGCGGAACTTCTTCTCTTTCATTTCAGTTTCGGTCAAACCGCCGACCTTGATGACCGCAACGCCACCCGACAACTTTGCCAAACGCTCTTGGAGTTTTTCTTTGTCGTATGAAGAGGTCGCTTTCTCGAGTTGAGTCTTCAACTGACTCACGCGTTTCTCGATGTCGGCCTTCTTTCCCTTTCCGTCTACGATTGTGGTGCTCTCCTTGGTTGCCTTCACCTTGTGCGCTCGGCCTAGCATCGCCAATTCAGCGGTCTCAATCTTGAGTCCTTTTTCTTCGGAGATAACGGTACCACCCGTCACGACTGCAAGATCTTCGAGCATATCTTTCTTGCGGTCGCCAAAGCCGGGAGCTTTGACTGCAAGCGCGTTGAAGTTACCGCGAAGCTTGTTGACCACCAATGTGGCGAGGGCATCGCCGTCCACATCGTCGGCGACAATCACCAAATCGCGCTTGCCCGCCTGCGTGAGCTTCTGAAGTAGCGGCACGATATCATTGATAGAAGAAATCTTTCGGTCCGTGATGAGGATGTAGGGATCCTCGAACACCGCCTCCATGCGCTCGGTATTGGTCACCATATAGTGACTGATGTAGCCACGATCGAACTGCATACCTTCGACCAACTCTCGGCCCATCTCGGCGGACTGCGACTCCTCGACGGTCACCACGCCATCTTTTCCAACCTCGCTGAATACTTCTGCGATAAGCTTTCCGAGTTCGGGGTCGTTTGCAGAGATAGACGCAACTTCCTTGAGGTTGTCCGCCGTTACTTTCTTTTTCTTTGATTCGAGGTAATTGAGCACCCATTCAGTCGCCTTATCCATACCGCGCTTGAGCACGACTGGATTTGCGCCCGACGATACCGCCGAGAATCCCTCGGCCACAATTGCCTGTGCAAGAATGGTAGCGGTGGTAGTGCCGTCTCCCGCCATGTCATTTGTCTTAGAAGCGACCTCCTGCACAAGCGACGCGCCTACATTTTCAAATTTATCTTCGAGCTCAATGTCTTTGGCAACCGTCACACCATCTTTGGTGATCACCGGCGAGCCAAAGCCACGATCGAGTACAACGTTGCGACCCTTGGGGCCGAGCGTGACCTTCACCGCATTTGCTAATTTGTCGACGCCACGCTTGAGAGACTCACGCGCTTCGTCTTTGTATTGAATAAGTTTTGCCATAGATGTGAAATGTGAATACTGATTACTCAACGATGGCTAGGATATCCTCTTCTTTTGCGATGAGGTACTCCTGCTCATCGATTTTGATTTGATGTGGTCCGTATTTCGTGAAGAGCACCACATCACCCTTTTTCACTGTCAGCTTCACCAGTGTACCGTCAACCATCTTTCCCTCACCAACGGCGACAATCTTTCCCTGCTCGGGACGCTCCTTCTGCACGGTATCCGGCAGAATAATTCCTCCGCGCTTCACCTCTTCTTTGAGGGGCTCAATTAATACATGGTCACGCAACGGTTTGATCTTCATATGTGTATATTGCGTTAATACTTAGTATCTATACGTTAGCACTCCCATACAGAAAGTGCTAGTGCTGATATCCTAGGAAATAAAAAAGACGGTGTCAACAGATGACACCGTCCTGAACTTACGGATGATTCGGCGGCTTTTCGCCAGCGGATACACCCACCTTGAATTCGATTTCCTTCCTCCCCGAAACTTGGAAATCACCGACGACCACCTGATACTCCTCGACGTTGCTCTGGAGTCGGCTCGAGGTCTTTCGGACTTCACCGGCGATGTCTCCGATGTTCAGCGGCACGGATTCTACTGAACTCGCAGGACCCATCTTCGATGGAGGAAGTACCACGTAGATGTAGACCGCATCGGGTCGTCGCTTCGCATTGAGCGATTCGACCAACGAGATGAGGTTCACCACACTTCCGGAGCTCTTCTCGACCGCATCGATTGTCTCGGCATCACCGACAACAATCTTCCCGACGCCATACTGAAGATCGGATGGCAACAGGAAGCTCAAAGAAATCATCTTCGTATCTTTGAGCGGCTGATTGAGCGCCACCCGAAGCGTAAGCGTTTCACCGGGCTTGAAACTCGGACGATCGATGCTGGCAGACTCGATGGAGAGTCTCCGATACTCGTCGAACACCTTCGTCTCAACGCTCACCTGCTTGATGCGGGCCTTCGAAAACCTGTTCGAGAGCACCGAATCAACTTTTCGTGCGAGCACCGTCATGGGATTCGAGTCGAATGGACCATTCCCACGAACGCTCGTAAACGAATCGCTGAACTCCACGTCGCCCACGCCCTCGACTTCGATTTTGCCATTCAGGAATAACGTCATGTCGCCAATTTCGCGCGACCATGCCTGAACTGCAGTAGAAACACCACTCCCAATGATCCGCGGAGCGAGTGTCGGGTCTGCGATGCTGTAGAACGTAAACTGCTTTCGAACGCCCGAACTCGTCGTGAGATCGATGTGCACAGGAATGGCGTTCTCTGCTTTTCGGCCGAGCTCGCCATAGATTGCCGTCTCGCGATCCTGGAGAATGACACCGAGCGGCTCGGCATCTGCGATCGGCGCGGCAACAATGTACGAATTCCGGAAACTCTCCTGTACCGTCAGCACCTTCATCGACACGAGGCGATATTCCGCCGGCCCCAATTGCATGAACGGGTGGCCAAACATGAATACGTTCTTACCCTCGACATGCGAGACGGTCCCGTAGCTGGTAAGGTCAAAATCGCCCCACGCAAGCTGAACGCCGAGCACATCACCCGCAGTAACGGGATGTGGCGTACCCTTCACGGTAACACCACTCGATGCGCCCTCGTTGAGCATCATCAGAAATGGGTCACCTTCGGGTAGTGTTGCGCGGAGTGTCGATAGCATGCTCACGCCCGGACGCGTGACCACGGGCATCTTTATGATGGCCGACGGATCCGCGTGGACGTTGAGCACCTCTCGAATCGGCGTGAGGTAACAGATGGGGTTTCGGGCCCAATAGTCAGCATAGGAAAGCGTGCCAATCTTGTGGCGCTTCCCCTTCATGTCCACGTACATCGGACTTCCCGACTGACCAGAAGCAATGACAGCCTTATTCACCAGCTGAACCGCAATCCAGCTATGCCCCGGGCCGATCGTATTACGCATGACGCCGAGCAGGCGACCCTTCAAACGCGTCGGCCCCGAGGGGTCAAGCGTCGAGAATCCGTAGGCGGCGGTTCCGTGAGGAAGCGCCTCCACCTGCTCAATCGACAGCATGGGTTCTTCGGAGCGAGCAGTGGGCGCAAGGCCCGCGGCAAGCACCGCACTCAACAGACAAGGCAGCAGCAGGCGCATGGCGCCCTCCTCATGATGGTTGTTGGATTGTTAAACGACAACGACGCGAGTCGTTGTGAAAGTAATACAGAAAAAGAATGCGTGCGTCAACGACGCAAACCCGAATCGCGCTCTGTGAATCCTGACATACCATATCGCTTCAGCGTTGCGTTGTATCGATTGAGCGCAACAAGCTCGAATGAATGTGGATGAAATTCTAATTCAAAATCATCGGCAATCACCCGACCACCGCGCGCATGTGTCGCAGGGTCACGCATAATGCGTCGCTGCATCCATCGCTGAATAGTGCGCTCAACGAACGACCCAATCCATGACCGCAATAGAAACTCAAAGACACGGCGCACGAATAGAAGCACCGCATTTCGAGGAATCGCCCTGCGCACAAATTCAGGAGTCGAAGGACGAGGCACTACATCTTCCATCCAGCGATTCGCACCCCAGAGACGCTCAAGCATGTGCCCCTCATCCATCACAGGTATAAGCCATGCCACCCCGTGGCCCGTGAACATACTGCGGTGTCGCAGTGCGAGGCCATCGGTTGTCAGGTAGTGATTAAAGCAAAACAAATCAGGTGCTTGTCGATGACGCTTCGTGCGGAGTCGCCCCATGAGCCACGCGGTCAGAAGAAGCCCCGCGCGGGCGGTGTACAATCTCCTGCGCTCCACGATGACCAAGAAATCCCAATCGCTCTGCGCACTCGTCGCGTCGTACGCCATGGAGCCACTCCCCAGAAGCGCGCGCACGAATGGCGCCATCTGGAGCCATCGCGCCGAGCGAAGCATACGCTTCCATTTCATCGCCGATTCTTTCTGACGCTCAATGCGACGCGCCCCACCGTGCAGATAGTCGAACGAAAGTGAATAAAAACCGGAATCCACATGCACAACCTCAGAACGCACCAGCGCGTCCACCGAAGACGCAAGCTCACCGAGCGAGGGACGCTCCGCCGATTCGCCCAATCGCTTCGACGGTATCAGGCGCTCATGCATCTCAACAAGCGTGAGCGGTAATCGAAATGCATCATAATATGCAAGCGTCGCAATGATGGAGCGCTCAATTGACTTCATAGCGCGGAGCATAGCAGGTCTATATAAAACAAAAAGAAGTCCCGCCAAGGCGGGACTCACTCACTACGGATGAAGCACTCGAAAAACGACATCTTTAGCAATCCGCGGAATATCTTCACCAGCCAGACCAACCGCCCGACGAAGAACGTACCCCTCATCTGAGCGATTTGTATTAGCACCGACAGCCCCGAGCAAGCGCTCGCCAAACGACGTGAGCATCGTCACCAACTGCTCCTCGGTAAGCCCGATGATGTAGCGCACCCTGGGCGGCGCCGGCGTAGCCCTGCCACCCGTTCCACGCTTCTTGTCGCTCATGTATCACCTCTCGTTAAGAGATTATAAAACTATCTTGAATATACGTCAATATTCTGGCATACTATACATATGGAAGCTGATACGCTCAAACAACGCGTTCGGGATGCCCCTACGACACCGGGAGTCTACACCTGGCGTGGCGCGCGAGGACGAGTGCTCTACGTGGGGAAAGCCGTGAATCTACGTTCACGCCTATTGTCATACCTGCGAGCAAAAGACTCGCGCATTGAGACAATGGTTCGCGAATCCACGCGCGTTGAGTGGGAATCCGTCCCCACCGAGATCGAAGCGCTCATCCGAGAGTCGCATCGCATCAAGCTTCAAAAGCCGAAATACAACATCGTGATGCGCGACGATAAGCAGTACTCCTACGTGGGCATCACCGACGAGCAGTTCCCCCAGTTCATGGTGACGCATCAAGCTACAAGCCCGCATACCAAGAAAACATTTCAGCGTGTCATCGGACCATTCACCGATGCGACCGCGCTCAAGTCAACGCTCCGCTGGCTTCGCAGGGCGTTCCCGTACTGCACCTGCAAGCAAACGCACCATGTAAAATGTCTCAACGCGCACATTGGAGCATGCTTTGGATTCTGTTGCATCAAAACACCCGCGAGCGCCACGCAGAAAAAAACATACCGCGCATCGATTCGCGCAATCACCTCGATTCTTGAAGGACGCAGCGATGCACTCATTCGCCAGCTCGAAGTGCGCATGAAAAAGGCTGGCGCCGCACATCGCCTTGAAGACGCGCTCGAAATGCGCACCCAACGAGATCGCATTCGGCGCGTATTCGAAAACGCACAAATCATCTCTGCTCGAAAAAAGATGACGGGACTTCATACGGGTGCGCTCGAGCAACTCACCACTGAATTAGGACTCGCCGGTGCGGTGCATCGTATCGAAGGGTACGATGTCGCCCACCATCAAGGCGCACACCCATCGGGTGCGATGGTGGTCTTCATCGACGGCATGCGCGATGCATCGCGGTACCGACTCTTCAATCTATCTCCACAATCCGTAGGCGACACCCATCAGCTCCGCGAAGTCATCAGCAGAAGGCTCCAGCACTCCGAATGGCCACTCCCTGACCTCATTATTGTCGACGGTGGAAGAGCCCAGCTGAATACCATCGCGCGGGCACTCGATTCAGCTCACGTCGATATCCCCGTCATAGCAATCACCAAGAATGACCGCCACCAGGCCGACCACGTACTTTCGAGTATCGACGCCCAAGTTCGTATGCTTACGAGCATGCCCCGCCCAGCCCGCGACCTCTTAGTACACATAGACATAGAAGCTCACCGATTCTCCATTGAGCACCACCGGCGTAGGCATCGACGCGGGATGGTTGAATGATTTTTGCGAAAATGCTAGTATAGGTACCTGAAATGGTACGGAGATTCCTCATCAAAGTACTCGTAAGCGCTGTGGCTCTCTGGGCCGCAGATGCTCTCTTATCCGGCTTCTATGTCGCCGGGGGTCTTGAGAGTTACCTCATAGCTGGCGCCGTTCTCGCGCTCTTGAACTCTTTCGTCCGCCCCCTCCTCAAGCTCTTTGCGCTCCCCTTGATTATGATTACCTTTGGCGCATTCACCCTGTTCATCAACGCGGCAATCCTCTGGCTCGTATCCGACCTGGTGGGCACGGTCTCGATTATTGGGCTCTGGACATTACTCTGGGCAACCATTATCGTCAGCTTCGTACACATGACGCTCGAACCGAGCGCACACGAATAACTACATATCTATGAATAACATTCTTACCTACGCACAGGTTGGTTCAGCAGTATTGTTGATTATTGCAATCCTCCTTCAACAGCGAGGCCAGGGCTTGGGTTCAGGTATCGGCGGAACGGGAATGGAGTACAGCACCAAGCGCGGCGTCGAAAAGGGCGTATTCTACGCGACTATCGTTTTCGCAATTGTGTTCATCGGTGTTTCCGTCGCCCGACTCGTGATTGGCGCATAATACAGCATGCATAAGTACGACAACCAGCTCGAAGATTTCTTCGGACTCAATGCGGGTGGCAGTGGAGCGAATCGCGAGACCATCAAAGATGTGCTCGCGCGCAAGCTCCCCCTCCGGAGTCGTTTGCGATTACTCCCAAAGGTGCTGAGTCGCACTGAGCGCTATGTCGTGCTCGGCCTTGCGGTGCTCGCCATTGGCTCGATTCTGGCAATTCCATTCACGAGCTACTACCACTACACGAATCCTGTCCCTTCAAATGGCGGAGATTTTGTGGAGGGCATCCTCAATGAACCACGCCTTCTCAATCCTCTCCTCGCACAAGCCAACGACGCAGACCGCGACATCGCCAGCCTCATCTTCTCGGGTCTCTATCGCTACAATGGCAAGGGCATTCTTGTGCCCGACCTCGCAAAATCAATGCCCGAGATTACCTCCGATGGTCTCTCCTACAGCGTCACCATCCGCGATGACGCACGGTGGCATGATGGCGTTCCCGTGACCGCCGACGACGTTGTCTTCACAGTTCAAACCGCACAGAATTCCGACTACGGTGTTCCCGCAAATATCCGAGCGAATTGGGGTGGCGTCACCATTGAGCGCGCGAGTGAACGCGTCATCATTTTCCATATCGACAAGAAATACGCGCAGTTCACCAACAACCTCACACTCGGCATCATTCCACGACATTTATGGTCTGACATCCGCCCCAGCAACTTCAATCTTTCCGAGCTCAACATCAAGCCTATTGGATCGGGCCCGTATCAGTTCGATGCACTCACCAAGAACAGTCTTGGCCGTATCGCCTCCTATCGCCTCAAAGCGTGGGACCAATTTTATCTTGGTCGCCCCCACATCAACACCATCACATTCAAATTTTATGGAAGTGAAGACGAGCTCATCGAAGCTTTCAACGAGAATCAAATCGACAACGTCGGCTACATCTCGGGCAACAATGTCTCCAAGCTCAAATTCCGCAACCGTATTGAGCTCGAGCAAATCAAAGTTCCTCGCTACTACGCGCTCTTCTTCAATCAAAACCAATCCAAAGCACTCTCCGATAAAAACGTCCGCCTCGCGCTCAACTACGCCACGAATCGCGTCAGCATCATCAACACCGTCATGGACGGCAAGGCATTCCTCGTAAACTCGCCGATGCTGGGAGGCATTCTCGATATCAATCCCAACGTACGTACCTTTGACTACGATCTCGAACAAGCAAAAGCAGTCCTCAAAAACGGTGGGTGGAACACGGGCGAAGATGGGCTCATTTCGAAATCCAAAGACAACACCCTCGAGCTTAAAATCACCACATCTACCTGGCCCGAGCTTGCCGCCGTCGCGCAGGAACTCAAGAAACAGTGGGAGATGCTCGGCGTGCGCGTCACGCTCGAAATCGTACCCGTAAGCCAGCTCCAACAGCTCATCAAGGATCGCAATTATCAAATCCTACTCTTCGGCGAAGGCATGGCAATCGATCCTGACCCCTACACCTACTGGCATTCCAGCCAGCGACTCGGCGGAGGATTCAATCTCTCACTCTACAAAAACGACACCGTCGACAAGCTTCTCGACGAAGCACGCCAGACGCTCAACCCCATCGAACGCATGCAAAAGTACGACGATTTCCAGAAAATCCTGCTCGAAGATTTGCCCGCCATCTTCCTCTACAGTACCCACCACCTCTACGGCGTGAGCAAAGATATTCACGGATTTGATACAGAGCTCATATCAACACCGTCAGACCGTTTCACCGATATCGGTTCGTGGTACATGAACACCACGCGCACAGTCAACTAACTCCGCACATGCACGACGTCATCCGCTCTCTTGGCGCTCAGATGAATGAAGGCATCGCACTCACGACGCCCATGCCGACAGCTCCCTCACGCATCATCTGCTGTGGCATGGGCGGCTCGAGCACCGCGGGAGAGTTGCTCTCGCTTGTTCGCGCAAATGTGATAGTACATTGGGATTGGAATCTCCCCGAGATGGCGACAAAGGACGACCTCATCATCTGCACATCCTGGTCAGGTGCCACGCATGAGACGCTCTCTTCATACGACGCAGCCCGTGCGCTCGGAGCACAGCTCGCCGTCATCGCAACCGGCGGAGAACTCGCTGAACGCGCGCGACGCGATGGTGTGCCACTCACCCTCATCCCCACGAATCCAAATCCTCCGCGATTCAACGTAGGCCTCATGGTTGGCGCACTCTTTTCATTCGCCGGAATGGCCCAGCAGTTGCGCGACTGCACGATTCGCGACTCCGAATCAGAAGGACGCGCGCTCGCCTCAGCAATCGGCTCGGCAACTCCCGTATTCTATACATCATACCCATTGCGCAAAATTGCTGGCTTCTTCAAGACGCTCATCAATGAAAACGCAAAACGCCACGCATGGTCGGGTAGCTTCCCCTCCATCGCACACAATGAGGTTATGGGGTGGAGCACGCGTTCACATGAATACATTCCCTGCGTACTTCGCGGGACCCCTGAGCGCGACACCGACACGCGAGATATCGAGGCGTATATTGCGCTGATGCGTGAAATGGGATATACTGTTCCTATCATCGGTTTATCGGGCGCCAGCACTCTCGAACAGGCGCTCAATGCATACGCTACGGCTCTCTGGGCTAGTTGGTATGTTGCCTCAGACGCAGGAATTGATGTACGAGGCACACCATTGATTGATGCTTTGAAACAACTCAAGGGACAGGTGTAACTTATCTGACCTTTGCTCGGGTGGCGAAATCGGCAGACGCGCTACGTTCAGAGCGTAGTGGGAGCAATCCCGTGGAGGTTCAAATCCTCTCCCGAGCACACATAGCAATCGGCGCACAAACTCCAGTAGTACGCCCATTACTTGTACTAATCATCTAACGCAATTACTCATCAACGCGATGTACGCCTCAGGCGAAATCGGGTACGCATGAGTCATCAGTTTGGCAGGAATGACACCGAAAGACACCGTAGAAGAACATTCAGGTTTTGGTCCCGGTCTTGAACCGGCACCAACGCCACAAGCTCCGACAGCAACACTCGCGACGGCCCCACAGAAAAAGGAGCCGCTTCCTCAGCGCGCGTACCATGCAGGCGGATCCGACACCCCACACCGAGGTCGCAATCGACGTCCTATGCGCTACCATGGGCACCAAGTATCTCGCGGGGCACCTACAGCGCCCGCAGGAGCTTCTACCACAGCCGAGTCCACAAAACCCGCCGAGACTACCGAAGAAGCATCGGGAATGAAGAAGCGCTCCGGTCGCCGCGACCGCCGCATGAGCATGCCTCGTAAGAAGCTTCCCAGCCAGCGACAACTCCAGCCAACCCAGCTCCACGCTGGCCGCATGGGCGCGCCAAAAGAGCTCGGCGAAACCGCAGGCGACGACACGCTAAAAGTTGCCGCACTCGGAGGATTGGGCGAAATCGGAAAGAACTGCTACATGCTCGAGTACAAGGATGACATTCTCATCATCGATGCAGGCATCAAGTTCCCCGACGAGACGATGCCCGGCATCGACTTTATCATCCCCAACACTGGCTACCTCGATGGAAAACTTGACCGCATTCGCGGACTCATCCTCACGCACGGACACATGGACCACGTAGGTGCGGTTCCCTATCTCCAGCAGAAACTCGGCAACCCAGATATCTACACCGCAGAGCTCACCAAGAATCTCGTGCTCAAGCGCCACAGCGAGTTCCCGCAACTCCCCAAGCTTCCGATTCACGTCGTCAAAGACGGCGACCGCGTCAAAATGGGCGACTTCTTCACCGTGGAATTCTTCCACATGAACCACAACATCCCCGATGACTTGGGGACGTTCATTGAGACGCCCGTTGGAAACTTTATTCACACCGCAGACTTCAAATTCGACGCAACGCCTATCAACGATAAGCCCGTAGACCTCTTGAAGCTCAAAGCGTTTGGCGATAAAGGCGTACTCGCGTTGATGGTTGACTCCACCGACGCAGAGCGACCCGGACACTCGGTCTCTGAGCAAACCATCTATGAGAATATGGATATCATATTCAAGGATGCGACCGGCATGCTCATCATCGGAACGTTTAGCTCGATGATTAACCGCATGCAGCAAATCGTTCAGCTCTCTGAGAAATACGGGCGCAAAGTCATCTTCGATGGCTACTCACTCAAGAGCAATGTTGAGATTGCCAAAGAGATGGGCTACATCAAAATGCAAAAGGGCACACAAATCTCGATGGAACAACTTCGCGACTACCCCCGCGAACGCGTTACCGTGGTCGCCACCGGCGCCATGGGACAAGAAGGCGCGTCCCTCATGCGCATCGTCAACGCCGAACATCGCCACATTCAAATCCAGCAGAAAGATACAGTTATCTTCTCGAGCTCAGTCATTCCTGGCAACGAACGCTCCGTGCAGTACTTGAAAGACATGCTCTACCGCGCGGGTGTGAAGGTGTTCCACTATCAAATGATGGACATTCATGCAGGAGGTCACGCTCGACAAGAGGACCTCAAAGAAATCATGCTTCTGACACGTCCAAAATTCCTCATCCCGCACCATGGGCAATACAGTATGATGGTGTCCAATGGCGAACTCGGTAAACAAGTCGGCATTGAGGAGGGAAATATCATCATCGCCGACAATGGCCAGATTATCCACCTCACCCCCGACACGTGGTGGTTCGACAAGAAAGTCGCACCGTCAAATCTCATCATGGTTGATGGTCTCGGTATCGGCGATATCGGAAACGTCGTCCTTCGCGATCGCCAAGCGCTTGCTGAAGACGGCATGTTCACCATCGTCATCATCGTTGATCCAAAGTCTGGTCGGATGCGCACAAGTCCCGATATTATCTCTCGCGGATTCATCTATCTGAAGGAGCAAAAAGATCTCCTCATGCAGGTACGCAAGCGCGTTCGCGCGATTGTGGAGGGCGAGAAAGCGCGCCCACTCAACTTGGCATACCTCAAAGACGAAGTGCGCGACCAAATCGGTCAATTCCTCTTCCAAAAGACGGAACGCCGCCCGATGGTGCTTCCCGTTATCATCGAGGTGTAGCGCCCCCAACATTCCCGAGCCCACACCGAAGTGGAGATACCCTTGTTCGGGTACGACGTCGCCCCCTTACTGGGGGCGCGTCTCGTTCTCGCGCCGTCGCGCTCCGAAAGCCCCTTACAAAGGTACCTCCACTTCGGCTTTGGCCGTATCTTTGACAGAATAGCTTTATCGTTGTATTATAATATCAGGAGGTAGTATGGCCCATCACAAGCACTCTGGCCCTGACCTCGAGCGTGCTGGCATCTTGAGGTTTTCATGCGACGCCTGTTGCATCCTCTTCCCGATGCGGTGCGCAACACACAAGGATCTCGAGATAAGAGAACGTCCCGCCGTCCTGGCGCGACGAGCAATCCGTACAGAGCGAGTGCTCCGCCCGCTTCCTGTGGGTCCAGCGCCAGACATCCCCGAGTCGTTCAGCACACCGCTACTCCGATGCCCCGCCCCCTATGAAGTCGTTGTACTGGAAATCAGAGCGTGGCTGAAGGAAATCGAAACCATGGAGCGCAGCGAAGCTCGCGACTAACGCACCGAAGCCCGACGTTCATACGCCGGGCTTTCTTTTTTGCCTTCGCGGCCTGCTTGTACTATGATGCTCCTACTATGGCAAAGATATTTTCGGGCATGCGCCCTTCGGGAAAGCTCCATCTCGGCAACTATTTAGGTGCCATCAAGAACTGGATTGAGCTCCAGAACGACCCCGCCACAACCCAGTGCATATTCTCGGCAGTCGACCTTCACGGCATCACCACGCCGTATGATCCTGCGACCTACCAGCAGAATGTGAAAGACGTGCTTCTCGACTACCTCGCCGCAGGTGTTGACCCTGCCAAGTCTCTCATTGTTCGCCAATCACGTATCCCCCAACACGCAGAATTGATGTGGCTCTTCTCCACCATCTCTCCCGTGAGCTGGCTCGAACGACTCCCCAACTGGAGAGAAAAAGTATCCCAAGTCGATGCGATGGGTGATCGCGGCGCGAGTTATCAGAACAACCTCTCCCTGCTCTCGTATCCCGTCCTCATGGCCGCCGACATCTTGCTCTACAAATCAGATCTCGTACCCGTAGGCGAAGATCAACTCCCCCACGTTGAACTCACCAATGAAATCGGCGCAAAGTTCAATCACCTCTTTGGGGGCACATTCCCAAATGTAAAAGGCCACATCGCAACGGGTGCCCGAATTATGTCGCTCCAAGACCCTCTGAAGAAGATGAGCAAGACGGGCGATGACGGCATCGCGCTTTCCGATGACGCCGATACTATTCGTGGCAAGATTAAACGCGCCGTCACTGATTCAGAATCAGAAGTTCGATTTGATGAAAACGCAAAACCCGCAATTTCAAATCTCCTCACCATCTACGCCACGCTCTCGGGTAAACCGATCCCCACCATTGAGCAAGAATATACTGGCAAAAATTACGGCCAATTCAAAACGGACCTCGCGGAAGTCGTTGTAAACTTCCTCACGCCATTCCAACAGCGTCGCACGGAGCTCGTTGCTGATGCGGGTGCTTTTGAGCGTCTCTTGACGGAGTCAGAAGAAAAAGCCAGAATCTTGGCCAGTTCTCACCTAGAAGAAATCCAAGCCCACATGGGCATCCGGTAGGAGGAGTTATGATTTGGGTTCGACTCGAGGGCGGAGACTGCTCGACGCAGCTCCGCCAAGCACTGTTGAGTGAAATCGAGCACCGTTCGGCCCTTCAGGGTAAACAGCTCGATTCGCTCCGCATTCTATCGGTTGCCATCGAGTACGAGGCGCGCAACAGCGGCGAATCTCCGGTATTCATCCAGAAGCCGCTCCGTTCGCTTGATGGCGGCTGTTAGGAGCATCATGGCCTGCGACACAAGGTACGAAGCATTCGACGCACTCGCTCGGCGTAAGTTCAGAGACATGCTCCGTGCATGGCTCCGACAGGCGCCACGGCGTGTCGAAGGAATGGTTGGTGATGGACATCGCATCTACATCCGCTGGCACGCGTGCGAAGAGCGTGAGCGTACCACCGGAGTTGCAGTGCTCAAAACTCGAAGCGATCACGACGACGTGAGCAAACCACTCAAGCGACTCAATAACCTGAAGAATCGCATCATCCACGCCGATGGGTGTAACGGATACTTCTTATTCGCATTCTATCGACGCCCGACCGCCAGTCGCCGTCACGTTGAGCTCCCCATCGAACTCCTCTGACTCGATATCACCACGACCTCTGCGACCACCCGGTCAATGAGGTCTTTTCTTTCGGTCGAACTTTGTATAAGACGAAGTTCGACCGGCCTCAGGCGCAGTCCTTTAGGACTTAGCGCCGTAGGGTTACCATAACTTCAGAAATTTTTAAATCAAGTAATTGCTTCGATATCGCCTCTACTATAACTCTCACCACAGGCTCTGTGTTTGAGGGTCGTATATTGAGCCACCAATCGGGATACTCGATAGAGAGGCCGTCAATCTGACTCTGTACCCCGTCGTGATACTTCATGCGCACCATCTCCATCATTGCTCGAGCGTGCTTATGGTCGCGCATGGGAGTTGAAATCTCATCACTCCGCACGTATTCGCGATACGGCGCCACCAGCTGAGATAACGCGTGCCCGCTTTTGCGCATGAGCATGTACACGCGAAGGAGTGTGAGTTCGGGGCACTCCATCATCCCAAATTCGCGCCAATAATAATGGCCACTCAACTCGCCTCCGAACACAGCACCGCGCTCACGCATAGCGGAAGTAATATATCTCCGCCCAACGCGTGAAACCGCGTACGCCATGCCACGCGCATCAAGCCGGCTCCGTACCGTTTTCGAAAATCGCACATCAAATACCAGCGGGTGGAGCTGAAGCTGTTCAGCGAGAAGTAAGAAGATAAAATCTGCAGGAATCTGTACGCCGTGCTCAAAAAAATCGATACGGTCCCCATCGGAATCACAGCGCACAGCAAAGTCCGTATCTGGTGCAATGGGGCCAAGCCGCTCAAGCACTCGTCGCACCGTATCGGGTGCGTCGAGTGACAGCATGAGCTCACTTCCGCCTCGCCAGTGCGCGGCATACGCAACCGCATCTGCATATCCTCGCAGGATATCCATCCTCGAAATCGATCCCGTCATCCGATGCGTGCCCTGATGAGAATCGAACATCTGGCGCACCACATCCCCTCCAATCACTTCGAGCATATCCCCGTGACGGGCGATAGTTTTGAATCCATTATCTGCAAGGGAGTTGTGAGATGCGGTCACCATCACTCCGGCAGCCGCCCCCTGCGAGCGAATCGCCCAATAGCATTGCGGGCTCGACACAACTCCAATATCAATAACCTGCGCCCCTGCGTGCATCGCACCATCAATCACTGCGTGAGCAATCTCTCCGCTCGAGTCGCGCATATCGCGACCGACAACAAGCGGCCCCTGCGCGTGATGCGCCGCAAATCGCATACCAAATCGCTGGGCCATTTCCGCATCAAAATCTACGCCATAGCGTCCCCGCACATCATACGCCCGAAATATTTCTGGATTACAAAGCATACACTCAACGTATAACCACACCATCAGTATACCAAAAACAAAAAGGTGCCCCGTGCGCTTTCGCACACGGGGCACCGAACGGGGCCAAAGGACTAAGGTTCAGAGGTCAAACGGGACCAAAGGAACCGAGGTCAAGGACCTAACTTGCGCGCACCAGAGCCGGGTTGTTGGAGTTGAAGTCGTTGCCCAACCAGCCGCCGTACCAGCCCCACGCACTGCCGTCCCGGTACAGGCACCGAACGTACAGGTCGCCGTCGGAGTGGCGGTAGATGGTGCCCCAGAAAAAC
Source organism: uncultured Candidatus Saccharibacteria bacterium (assembly GCA_964356795.1). GTDB lineage: Bacteria > Patescibacteriota > Minisyncoccia > 2-02-FULL-40-12 > GWA2-44-9 > JAGOPO01. The sequence continues at coordinate 74,847 of CAYHIK010000002.1, forward strand.
ACGTACTTGCCCTTCCAGTCCTCAGGGATGAGGTGCTGGTTTTCGGGCTTCAGCAGGTAGTCCAGGACGTTGGCGGTGAAAACGGGCTTGGACTTGAGCTCACGGCGGAGGTCGTTGCCCACGATACGCTTGTCGCCCATCTGCCCCTTCGAGAGGTAGAGGGAAGCCTTGGTGGGATCCCAGATGACCACGCCGTCCTTGCGGTGCTCCTCCACTCGCCAGCCGTTGGGCAGGAAGGGGTCGGCATCGCAGTCGATGGCGTGGGCGACCTGCTTGATCTCGGAGAGACCCCGCAGGTACGCGAGGATCTCGCGAGCCTTGTCCTCGCTGTGGGCGAGAGCTGCGAAGTCCTTGGGTTCCCATCCCGCCTTCGTAGTGGTGATGGCGAGTTCGTGGGCCAGGCCCACGCTGACATCAGACGGAGTAGCCATAGCTACGCATCTCCTGTTTGGTGACACATCCCTTGCGGGACACATCGGTTGGACAGCTTTTCAACGTACTCTTAAATTATAGCACATATAAAACAAAAAGGCAAGACTAAAAACTGGCTTATTTTATATGTTTTTGTTAGCATACCTCCATGTCACTCTCCATCGGCATCGTAGGACTTCCGAACGTCGGCAAGTCGACGCTCTTCAAAGCCGTCACCAACAAACAAATAGATATCCAAAACTACCCCTTCACCACTATTGAGCCAAACGTGGGGATTGTTGAGGTTCCCGATGAGCGCGTTGACGCGCTTTCCGAGCTCTCCAAGTCAGCGAAGAAGCTCTACGCCACTATTGAATTCACCGACATCGCCGGACTCGTGAAGGGTGCGAGCCAAGGGGAAGGTTTGGGAAATAAATTCCTTGCCAACATCCGCGAAGTCGATGCTATCGCGCAAGTGGTTCGCGCGTTTGAATCGGGCGATATTATTCACGTGCACGAACACGTAGACCCCGTGCGCGATATCGGCATCATCAACGCCGAGCTCATCATTGCCGACCTCGACACCGTCTCCAAGCGTCTCGCCACTACCGAAGCGAAAGCAAGAAACGACAAAGTCGCCCGCGATCAAATCCCCCATCTGCAGAAGATTGCCGAGGCACTTCAACGCGGCTCGCTCTTGAGTCAGATAGAACTTTCCAGCGATGAGCAGGCGCTCGCCAAAGAATTGAGCCTTCTCACTGCCAAGAAATTTATTTACGTCATCAACGTTTCTGATACTCAACTTGCCGAAGACTGGAAACCATCCGCCGAATTACTCACCGCCATGAATGGCTCCGAATATGTGGCGATGTGCAACAAGCTCGAGCTCGAACTTTCCGAAGTATCTCATGATGAAAAAGCGAAGTTTCTCTCCGAGCTTGGACTTCCCGAGAGTGGCCTTGATCGGCTCATCCGAGAGGCGTATCACACGCTCGGGCTCGTATCATTCCTCACCACGGGACCCGATGAAACGCGCGCATGGACTGCACATATCGGCGATCTCATCCCCAAAGCATCGCGCGCAATTCACACTGATTTTGAGCGACTCTTCATTCGCGCTGAAGTCATCAATTGGAAAGATCTCCTCGAGTGCGGTGGCTACGGCGTCGCGCGATCCAAAGGACTCCTCCACACCGTTGGTAAAGATTATGTCATCCGCGACGGTGATGTCGTCGAAATTCTGATTGGGAAATAGACAAAATTAAAACGGGGACCGAAGTCCCCGTTGCGGCCGAGATGGCCGCGGTACTGCACTGCTACTTGGCGGTGGGCTTGGGCAGGTAGCGCTGGCCCTTGACCCCGGCGCCCCGCGTGCCGGTGACGCGCTTGCCGTTGCTGGCGAGCACCGGGTGCCCGCCCTTGTACACCACCGGCTCGCCGGCGGCGACCGAGAGCTTCTTGGTCATGCGCTTGCGCGCGGCCATCACGCGACGGCCCTCGGCGGTCATCGGACGGGTCGTGCTCTTCATTTCTTCTGCCTCTTTCTGGCCCCTAGGGCCTGAAACGAACTGTCTTAAGTTAATATTAGCATATATGGGAATAAATGTCAATAGGGTCAATAGTTGACTTTTTCCCGCATCATTGCTATATTTTACGGGTATAAACCATGCCCCATTGGGGCAATATCCTTGTTTCCGAAAGGAATCGGGATGAATCCACATGGCAGAATCTAGAAACTACGAGTTCGCCTACCACGTGACCGCTGAATTAGACGAGGCCCGCATACCTCAAATTCAGCAGGAAGTGGAGGCACTCATTCAGAAGAGCGGAGGTATTATCACCTTCGCACAACAGCCGGAACGCCGGAAGTTGTCGTATGAAATTAAGCACCAGCGACAGAGCTTTTTCGCGTGGGTACAGTTCACCACCGAGAACACTGAGCTCATCGCGGAGCTCGATGAGTGGGCACGCTTGCACCCCGAGGTGCTTCGCCACATCGTCTTGAAGCTCGAGCCAGAGTCAGATAAGCGTGCAGCGAAGCAGGCTGAGCATTTGGAGCGCAAAGCTGCAAAGGCCGCCAAAGAAGGCGCCGCAGTGAAGAAAGTTGCTACGGAAAAGAAAGCAGAAGATACCGGCAAGCTCGAACAGCAGATTGAGGACGTGATTGGAAACCTCTAATCCACCCACCCATGAATCTCAATAAAGTACTTCTCATCGGTCGGCTCACTCAAGATCCCGAAGTACGCACCACCCCAAGCGGGCAATCCGTCACCACGGTGAAGCTTGCGACGAATCGCGTATGGAATGATCAGGCCACAAAGCAGAAGCGTGAAGCGACCGAGTTTCACACGATTATCTGCTGGGGACGACTCGCAGAAATCTGTGGTCAGTACCTCAAGAAGGGTTCGCTCGCAATGTTCGAAGGACGCCTACAGACTCGCTCATGGGACGACAAAACCAGCGGGCAGAAGCGCTATACCACAGAAATCGTTGCCGAGAACATGCAAATCGGACCTCGCCCCGCAGGAGCCCCCTATCAAGGCGGTGCGCCCGTGGCAGACATCCGACGCGCGGCACCAAGTCGCCCAGCGCCATCGGCAAATGCTGAGCCCGACATCCCTGTCATTAATGAGGACGAGCTCACCATGGCAGGCATCGAAGAAGAGCCAAAGCCAATTAAAGATACTGACTTACCTTTCTAGGCCCTAGGCAACTAGGCGTTAGGCACTAGCTCAGAAAGCTAACGCCTAAAGCCTAAAATCCTAACGCCTTCCCTAACATGAAACGAACAATTCTTCACGGAGACAATCTTGCAAAAGTCGACTACAAAGACGTCGCACTTCTTCGCAAGTTTGTGACCTCCGAATTCAAGATTAAGAATGCAAAGCGCACTCGCTTGTCCGACAAGGACCAGCGCCGCGTTGCAAACGCAATCAAGATTGCACGCTTTATGGCACTCATGCCGTACACGCGCAATCAGACAGTAAAGTCCTAATGAGTCATGAGCGGGTCTGCGCCTCTGGCTTGACCCCTTCCTGTGTCACTCACGACGTCCCGCCTTTGGCGGGACTGTTCGTTCCTACCTCCCCAGCCCTCCTCATGCACGGCCTCTGGCCTCTCGCTCAAGATAATCGCTCGGACCTCGTCGGGGTTGCGGATTCTATTTTTCTCGAATCTGACGACAAGCATCAGCGGTATGCGCGTAATGTTCAGTTGCTGTACCAAAGCCGAGCGAACAGCGATGGCGACGTTACGCACCCTGAACGAGCGCGCATACTGCTGATGTTGCATTAAAGAAAAACGCTCCCATACGGGGGCGTTTGCGTTGCGATGCATCAGAAGTCGCTTCCACCTTCATTCGTGGTGTGGGAGCCCATTTTGAGCTTTGCACCGCATCCAGGGCAGGTGAACGGGAGGCGGTCGATGCTCTGTGGGGAAATCAGACGCAAACAGACGCTGCAGTAGTAGAATCCGTAATGCCCCTGATCACACGTTCGAGACTCGATCGTACCACTCGTTTCAGGAGTAATTTCGTATGGCATACGCCCTCCTCAAAGAACAGCCCCACGAGCGTATCAGTGCCATCAGATAACAACAAGACCCCCACATGGGAGGTCTTTACATCAGAATGGAATCGCGGATGGGAATGAATGGTAAAAAAGAGCGAAGAACCGGGAATGAGCTGTACTCCCTAACGTCAGAGCTCGAAGCTGGGCCGCTTCTTAATCAGCCTCTCGATAGACGCTTGCGCCCATCGGCCTCATGGCTCAACCCGGCATGAGTATAATAGCACATCAAATTTATACGTCAAGTATATCTGCGCACAAAGAGAATCGATGTGCCTTGTAAGGGGCTTTCGGAGCGCGACGGCGCGAGAACGAGACGGCTCGGCAGTAAGCCGAGAACGTCGTACCCGAACAAGGCATGTCGAGTCTATTTGGGAGTAGCCCTAGTTACCGCTTCCTAGCGCTTGAAGACCTTGGGACCCATTTCGCCCTTCAACGGCTCCGCATCTACCACCGCTGATGCAGTATAAATCTTGACGCTGATTTCTTTCTCAATCTTGGGATTCTCCTTGAGGAAGTTGCGGGCGCCCTCCATACCCTGCCCCAACTTCTCGCCATTGTAGGAGTACCAGCTTCCCTGCTTTTCGACGACACCAAACTGAATGCCAGCGTTGATGATATCGGCATGGCCAGAGATTCCTTCGTTGTAGAGAATATCAAACTCGCAGGTGCGGAATGGCGCGGCAACCTTGTTCTTTACGATCTTCACCTTCACGCGATTGCCCACGATTTTCTCGCCTGACTGAATCTGTGCCGCACGGCGAATCTCGACGCGAACCGATGAATAAAACTTAAGTGCCAATCCACCCGTGGTCGTCTCGGGATTCCCGAACATGACGCCAATCTTCTGGCGGATTTGGTTAATGAAAAGGACGGTTGTATTTGTCTTCGACACCACACCTGTGAGCTTGCGCAACGCATGCGACATGAGTCGTGCCTGAAGTCCGACGTGCTGCTGGTCCATTTCGCCTTCAATTTCTGCCCGTGGCGTAAGCGCAGCAACGGAGTCGATGACCACCAGCGAGATGCCGCCAGACTTCACGAGTGTCTCCACAATCTCGAGCGCCTGTTCGCCGTTATCTGGCTGTGAGATGAGAAGATCCTGAACCTTCACGCCAATCTTTTTTGCGTATTCGGGATCGAGCGCGTGTTCAGCATCCACGTATGCAGCGATACCGCCAATCTTTTGCACCTCTGATACAAGATGGAGCGCGAGGGTCGTTTTACCAGATGATTCAGGTCCATACACCTCCACGACGCGTCCGCGAGGCATACCGCCAACACCAAGTGCGATATCAAGCGAGATAGAGCCAGTTGGAATCACATCAACATCTACCTTCCTGGCGTCGCCGAGTTTCATGATACTTCCTTCGCCGTATTTCTCCTGAATCTCGCGCACCGCAAGTGATACGTGCTTGTTCTCCGATACATCCGCTGATACTTTTTTGTCGTCTTTCTTTGCCATGGTGTATGGATAAATTAGTTATGCCAGCATACCAATCATGGCGCACGATGCAAGTGTATCCACAATTACCATATGAAAAAGCGGTGGGTAGACGTCTACCCACCGCTGCGCCTCACTTGAGATTTCTGAATTCGGACTTGATCTGCGCCGAGAACTCCAGCAACCTCGGGTTCAGGTGCAGGTCCGGTTGCCACGCCAATCCCTCGACAATCAAGTCATACTCACGCACGACCGTCGCGCCTGGAATGCGTTTACCCTCTCCGTCTTTCTCCAGGCCGAGCAACCAGATAGTGTCGGCGATGGTACAAGCCGCCGTCACATCGTGAGTGACGACAATGATGGTACTGAGCTCGTCGGCCGACGCTACCTCAGTGATGAGCTTCGTGACGTTCTCCAGCATGATGACATCCAGCCCGGAGAACGGCTCATCCATCAGGAGGAAGTGCTCACTGCACAATAGTTGCTGCGCAATCGCCAACCGCTGACGCTGACCCCCCGACAACTGACTCGGGTAGAGATCGCGACGTTCGGTGAGACCGAACCGCTCGAGCATCTCATCCGCTTTCATGCGGATGTCCTTGCCTTTCAGGCCCCGCTGTCGTGTCGCGAAGTACAGGTTGCCTCGCACCGTCAGGAACTTCAGGAGCGGGTAGTGCTGGGCCACAACACCCACGAGTCCGTCCGGCGACCGGTCGCCATGCTCGTTGATAGTCACCGTACCTTCAGTTGGACGTCGCAGACCCGCGAGGATCTTGAAGAGCTGCGTCTTCCCGATACCCGAAGGCCCAAGGAGCGCAACGACCTGGCCCTGGGTGAATCCAGGACGGACGATGTTATCAATCCGAAGGTTGATATTGCGCAAGATACGCGAACCACCCAGAACGAGGCCAACGCCCTCGGCTTTCAGAAGTGTCTCTTGTCGAGTGTAGTTCATGGCCTCACCCCTTCACCGTGGCAAGCGCCGCATATGGACACGCGCGGTTCTTGAGCCAGCCAATGACGGCATCCATGCCCAGCCCGAGCAGAAGGATGCACAGCTGTACGGCGAACACCGCATCCAGGTTGAAGTGCTTGTTCTGGTTGAGCAGCAGCGCACCGACGCCGCCCTCACCCCTGCTGAGTCCCTCGACCATGGTCAGCATATTCCAGCCGATGGCGAAGTTCTGCCGAAGCGCCTCGATAGCGTCATCAAGCGTACCGCGTACGACGACGTTCCAGACGAGCTGGGTGCGCGACATGCGAAGCGTACGTGCGTAGTCCAGGTCGTCGGTCGGAATGGATACCACAATGGCGGCCATCGAAGTCGTGTAGAACACGGTCATCCCAAACACCAAGAGCGCTACCTTGAACTGGTGCCCGCCCTTGAGGTATAGCGTGAATAGGAACGTGAGCCCCACAAGTCCAAGAAAGCGGCCCTTGGAGATGAGCGTAACGATTGGCCTGAACATCGGAATCACCGAAAGATATGCCATCGCCAGCGACAACAACACAGTCAACGCAATTGCGTGTAGGTTGAGTATGAAGCTCGTGACGAGCTCGCGACCCAGGCCCTCTTCCATCCACATCCGACCCAGTGCAGAAAGCACCTCGGGTGGCGTGGGGATGACATCCGATGGCATACACCACCACAACATCATGGCCAGAAAGGCCTGACTTGCGGCAGTGAGCGCCATCACCGATGGCGAGACAACACCGAACGGCAACATTAATTGCCGCAGCGCCTTGCCCATACGTCCTCCTTCGATAATTATTAAACAGCTACCGCTTGCTCTCCGCTGAGCATCCCACACCTGTGAGCCGCTCAGAGAAAAGGCCCACCCCCCAACAGGAGGTGGGCCAAACTATCGTCGATGTCAGAACCTAGATGGTGCCCAGCACGATCTCGACGCGGCGGTTGCGGGCGCGTCCTGCGTCCGTCCCGTTGGACGCGATCGGGTTGGTCTGCCCGTGAGCATAGACCTCGATGCGTCCGGACGGGAAGAGGGTGGAGCTCTTCGCCTCCAGCCACTCCTTGACCGCGAAGGCCCGGGCTTCGGACAAGGTCTGGTTCGCATCGGCGTTCCCGACGTTGTCGGTGTGGCCGTGCACGATGACCTTGTAGTTGCCCTGGGTGATCTGCTGGTACAGCTCGTCGAGCGCCGATTGCGCCGCCGGGGTGAAGGACGCCTTGCCCGTCTCGAAGGTAATCGAGTAGGAGGCGCGCTTGCCTACGACGTCACGAATCTGCGCGTTCGCGAACTGGTTTTCAGTGCGAAGCGTCACGGGACCCGCGAGACGAGAGACCTCGGCCACGTAGCTCGTGTCGATGGCCTCTTCGGCAGGCGGATACGTGGGCACATCGCCCGGGTAGTACTTCTTCACGTAGTTACCGAACAGCGTGTAGGTGGCGGCTGCCTTGTTGCCCTGGTAGGGCGGAAGACCGAACAACTCCAGCATGTCCGGCAGGTTGTTGACGTACGAACCGCCCAGCTCCACGGGGATGCCAAGCTTGTCGCTCTCGGTCACGCCCTTGTAGTAGCGCTCCCAGTACGCGGCATCCGAACCGTTCTCAGCGAAGACGACCTCGGCGACACGCGCGGCCTGTGAGAGCGCCTGCGGATACGCCTTGATCTGATCGCCGGCCTCGGCGATTGCACGGAACATATTGACGAAGGTTGCCCGGTTATCCTGGGCAAACTTGTCAATGACGATGATGGCGTTGGGCATCTGCGACGCGTTCTCACGCGTCGACAGAATGTTGACCAGACCGCCACGCTGCTGCGCGACGTTCACGTCGCCGGGGGTCCAGGTGACCACGCCGTTGACGCACACGTTCTTCGTTTCACCCGTGGGCTCATTCTTCAGACCCTTGACGACCTTTCGGTCTTCGCAGGCGCCGCCGATGTAGGACTGCGCGGCTTCGATGTATCCCGGGGTACTAACCCAGTTGATGGCGTCGGCGTTCCAGGTTGTCATGTCAGGGTTGATGGGGATGTCGTTCAGGGCAGCCCAGTAGACCGCGATGTTCCAGTCCCCGTCCTTGATGACGCCCGCTACGAGTGCGCCACGCGCCCTCTGCGGATCCTTCTTCCAGGCAGGTGGACCCATGAACTTGTCCTCTCCGCGCGAGTAGCCCGCTGAGCCGATCCACTTGGCCTGGTACTCGGGGCCCAACTTCTTGAGCTTGGGATTCACGCCCGCGAGGAACGAGGCGGCGCCATCACCCATGATGGCAACGCAGGGCGCGCCACCGGGGTTCGGGTCACCATCCTTGTAGCCCTTCGCAAACGCAAGGAGAGCGGCCTGCATCTTGTCGGGCCAATCCTGACGCTCGAACCGCAGATTGACGCCGTACTTGGCGTTCAACGATCCCTGCGTCGGAGTGGCGCCACCGTTGGCCAACAGCCAGCCGAGCTGACTGTTCCAGGCCCAGTGCAGACAGGTGAACTGCGGCCCCGACACCGAGGCCGAGCCCGCGGAGGGCAGCGACAGCGGAGCGGACGGGGTAGCCGTCGTGTTTGTCGTGGTGACGTCAGGCAGCGAGCCCTTTTCGGGAACCGCCGAACCGGACGCCTTCTTGGACGGCACGAGCTTGTCCAACAAGCCCGAGTCGTACGCCTTGTAGATGCCGAACGAGACGAGGCTCACCACGCCAAACGTGATGATAGCCTTGCCCAGAGGCTTGATCTGCGCCATGACTTTCTATCTCCTTCTGAACGATACGAGTCAATTCCGATGCGGCAGAACGCCGCGTAAAAAGATACAGTTTCAGCCGGACGGGATTGCCCGGCTGAAACCGCGCCTCACTATTGCGTCTGCCGCAACGGACGGGTCGGCACTCGGGCCGGCTCGTCATCGGGAAATGCCAACGACAACGAAAGCGGCTGTTCGGGGTCGGCCGCCGTGGATAGCAAGTGCTGCTTCTCGCCCTCCGGGAGGAGGAGAGAATCAGCACGCTTCTCCCAGGCTTCCAACTTCGCCAGCGCCTCGTCTTCGAACATGCCGTTCTCAAGGTCGAGCTGTGAAGTGAACTCGTCGCTGATGCGGAGGAAATCTTCGACCTCCCCCATCTTCTCGCTGAAGTCCTGCTTGATGTACTCCGCGGCCTGCTCCTTGAGCTCCCAGGCGTCGCCGCCCTTGCCGATGATGGCGCGGGAGTTCTTGAGCACGACCTCGGTCGTCTTGGCGGCCTTGAACTGGACTTCCAGCTCTTGGACCTCGTCGACCGTGTCGTCGATGACGACGGAGGCAACGTCCCGCATCTTACTGAGCGTGCGGTAGAGGATCTCCAACTTGGCGAGCATATGCTCGTAGCTTATGGTGCTCTTCCCACGCCGCCCGGCCATGCGACCGAGCTTCGCGAGCGCGAGCTTGTCGTTCTGCTTGCGCGCCTGCGCCGCCAACTTCATCGCCCGGTCGAACTCGACCTTCTTGGTGTGAATCAACTCGGTCAGATATGAGATCTGACCCTTGAGCTTTCCCAGCTGAGCATCGACGCTCTCCAACTCCTTTCGTTTCTCCGAGATGAAGTTCTTGAGGATGCCGATGGGGTCGATGGTAATCAACATGCCGGTGAAGGAACGCATGCCTGCCTTGAACCAAGCGGACATGATGAACCTGAACCGCTTGTTGGCGATGACCGACCAGAATGCGTACAGGCCGACAGCCAGCACACTACAGCCGATGGCCGCACCCAGAGCCGAGAACAGCCCCGAGAGCAGCGTCAATAGGAATGGCAGAGCCGCATAGGCCCCGACCGCACCCAAAACGGTGGCGATTGAGAGGAAGACCATGCCGGTCGTCCCCTCGGTTCGCTCCCAGAAGGATTTTGCCTTAACGACGTCGATCTCGTTCACAGATTCTCCTTTCGATTCGGTGGGGGCATCAGCCCTTGAGGTAGGTCTTAACCTTCTCGAGCTCCGCGGCAAGCTGCCCGCTCAGCGCCTGATGGGCGCCAGCGAACTTCTCGCGCTTCGCAGTGTACCTGGCCTTGTTCGATGCCAGCTCGGAGCGCATTGCTTCGCAGCTCTTCTGCAATTCAGCGATCTGCGCTTCGACGGCAGCCAAGTTCGCCTCTGCACCGCCAATCCTCTTCTTCTCTTCGGCGGCCACCTCGTCGCTGAACTGAGTGGCATATGCCTCGAGAATCTTGATACGATCTTGGACAGCGGCGACCACGGCGCTCTTATTCAGATCGCCATGCGCACGAGACGCCGACTTGAGCGCCGCATTGTAGAGACGCGCTTCGTCGGGGATGTCTTCCTTGAGGGCGTCCAGCTGCCCCATGAACTCAACGTAGCCAGGCAGAGTGGATTTCTCCACAAGACCATTGAGGATACGGACGTATTCCTCGTCGACGGCTCCAGTCGTAGGCGCGTAGCGCTTGACCGGTGCCTTCGCCGAAGACGCCTCGCTTGGGTTGCCCCGTGAATCGTCAGCAGTCGCCTCACCCTCAACGGGCGGGGCTTCTGGTTTGTCGAGCTCCACAAAGGCGCCCAAAAGGCTTCTAAGTACCGTCATTTCGACCTCCCTGATAGGTTTTTGATTCTGACGTAGACTGTCAAAGAACCCCACTTTCAGCCCTATCTATACTACATATTGAGTTAAGAGTCAAGGCACTCTGGGACATAGTTGGGAACGTGTCAAATTCCCCCTCCACGCCAAAAGCTAGGCGCTTTCGCGCTCTTGGAATCCAAACGAGTAGATTGCTGATGTTACGAGTAGAATGCTCCAGACGGTCATCCCAAAAAGATCACCCCAGATAGAGGCAAAGCTCGCGTCTTTTGTCATAACCTCGCGAAGTGCGTCTCCAAAAAATGAGAGCGGTAAGAGCTTTGCAATTGATTGAATCCAGTCTGGCATTCCGGTGATGGGGAAAAACGTACCACCGAGAAACAACATCGGGAATACGATAAGATTTGCCATGGCGGGCACTGACTCAACGGTAGATGCGATACCAGAAATGGTAAAGCCTAGCCCAAGGAACATGAGCGCGCCCAGGAGCACGCTAAGCAACACGAGCCAGTACGAACCAACCACATGCGCATCGAGCATCAGTATGCCCACAATAATAAAGATAACCGTCTGCACAACCGACATGACCAAGCGCACAATCGCATTTGCAGTTACGAATTCAACGGGACGCATCGGCGTTGCCGCGAGTCGCTTGAGCACGCCCTTCTCTTTATATTGCACAAATAAGAACGCGACCGAGAACACGGACATCTGCATGACTGCCATCGAAATGAGCCCCGGAAGAAGATAGTCGATATACGACACATCGCGCGCATCAATCGCTTCTTTCTTGATTGAGAAGAATGGTTGAACACGAGCCATCGCAAGACTCGTCTTATCGAGATACTGATTTAATATTGAGAGTAGCGCCTGTGATTGTGCGGGCTGTGATTCATTCACATACACCGTAAGCACCTGCGGGCGCTGAGCGGCGGAATCAATGAAATCACTCGGCACCACAAGCACGAGAACGCGATCACCCTCTTCCAACGCACCTCGCTCATCGGAAAGACTCCCCTCATGAATATCAAGCACCGTTATATTCTTCAGTGATGCAATAAACTGTTGGGTTTGCGGTTGTGGCGAGGAAGCTACAAGCCCTACGCTGTACGTCTGTGGCTTATCAAATCCGATAAGACCAAAGATAACCATAATCACCAGCGGCATAAACAAACTGAAGAAGAGCGCCTGCTTACTACGCACAAAGATGCGAGCCGATGATTTGAGAAGTGCTAAAAAGCTTTTCATAGCGTATACATTAGTCTCGAAGCTGACGCCCAGTTAAGCGAAGGAATACATCTTCAAGTGTTGAGCGCTTCAGCATTAAACCATCGATGGGAAAGCCCTCTGAGCGACTCATAGCGAATAATGCATCAAGTGTATGGCGCGGATCCGCAGTTGCGACCACATGCGACCCCGCATCGAAGCGAGTAGATTCAACGCCAGCAAGAGATGCGAGTTGCTCCGCTGGGATTTCCGCATTACTAGTGAACTCAATATGGGCGGAACCACCGTGATTCTCCAGGAGCGCTGACGTTGTATCGAGTGCCACGATGTGCGCGTGGTCCATCACCGCGATACGATCGCAAAGATATTCGGCTTCGTCCATGTAGTGCGTCGTAAGCACCACCGTGGTGCCTCGTGCATTAATGTGTCGAACAAGGTCCCATAGATTTCGACGGGCTTGTGGATCGAGCCCCGTTGTGGGCTCATCGAGGAATAGCACCACCGGGTCATTCACAAGTCCAACTGCTATGGAGAATCGCTGTTTTTGTCCTCCTGATAGTTCTTTGATTTGCTGATGCGCCTTCTCCGTAAGCTGAACCTCATTGAGGAGTTCCATTGCATCTACCGTTCTTCCATAGAGCGCACCAAACATTTCGAGTGTTTCCAGAAGCGTCAATCCATCAAAAAATGTCGAAGCCTGAGGTTGAACTCCGATAATATGCTTCACCGCCTGTGTATCGGTTTGCACGTTGAGTCCATTGATGCTTATTTCGCCCGACGTAGGACGGCGAAGCCCCTCAATCATCTCAAGCGTAGTCGTCTTTCCGGCGCCGTTGGGTCCAAGAATTCCAAACACCTCACCACGACGCACCGTGAATGAAATGCCATCCACCGCGGTAAAGTCGCCATATCGCTTCGTAAGATTGGTAACCGAAATAACATCGGACTGCGCCTCTTTTTCTGGACTTACATTAGCATCGCTTCGATGAAGCGCAGCCGCAACATGTTCCGTCGTCCACCCAGATGCGCTGAGTGCATCTGCGACTTGCGTGAGCGACATGCCCGCGGCTTGTGCGGACGAGAGAAATACAGAGAGTTGATCTGACAGGGTTTGCATAGCGATATATTATAATACAATACTTGCTTTTATGCAAGTATTGTATGCGCGTACCCATCGAGGATCCTAGCGGCCCCTCGCAGATGGGCAGGGCGCGAATTCACAACGCGGTCCCACGCGACCGACATAAGAGCCATCAGGGCACATCTTGGCGTCTGCGGTGCACGCAACGCCGTCGACTGGAGGGTACGGCGCGTCCGTATCCTGCGCTCTCCAAATCCAAAAAATATATATAACGCTTACTCCGCACAGAATCAAAATGATTGTCCGCCACCTCTTGAAGAGCGCTGGTGCATACGAGCCAATAAGAATGCCGATACCAATAAGCCCAATCTTCAATATCGCCAACTGCCACCAGAGAAATGTAACAGGTTCGAGTATATTCATAAAAGAAGGAGTAAGTTTATACGCTGGCGTAATGTGTTATTCAGTACGCTCTGCCGCTGGAGTATCGGCATGCACCGCAGATTCAACATTTAATTGAGGCCCACCGACGACCGAACCCTCGCGCGTCACGAAGACCGTACGAGGCTTGGCGCCATCCCCCGGCCCAATGACGCCCTTTGATTCTAGGATATCGAGCATGCGAGCTGCACGCGCGTACCCAAGCCCCATACGACGCTGAAGCAGGGACGCCGAGGCCTTCTGAAGTTCAATGACGAGATTCTTTGCCTCTTCATAGCGCTCATCATCAACATCATCATCTCCGCCGCCATTCAACCCCATACCCATGCCAGGAGCACCCGCGGGCTTATCAAACGACTCTGCGAGTTGATCTGTTTCCGATTCAAGACCAACCTCTTCCGCCTGAGTCTTGATAAACTTCACGACTTCTTCGATTTCATGCGTTGCAACAAACGGCCCCTGCAGACGTCGTGGCTGTGCGGTGTCGGAGCCTACAAACAACATATCTCCATTTCCAAGCAAGGTCTCGGCTCCGTTGGTGTCGAGAATAATACGCGAGTTCAGCTGGTTCGCCACGCGAAGCGCGACGCGGGCGTTAACATTTGCCTTGATAAGACCCGTGAGCACGGAAACCTCGGGGCGTTGCGTAGCAAGAATCAAGTGGATACCAACAGCGCGGGCCATCTGCGCCAACCGCACAATGGCAGGCTCCACTTCTTTGCCGAACGTCTTCATCAAGTCCGCCATTTCGTCAATAACCACAACGATGTACGGCATAATGGGGTGGTCCTTCTTGGTTGCCCATTCATTGAATGACACAACATCGCGAACCTTCGCCTCTGAAAGTCGTGCGTAGCGTTGGTCCATCTCCATCACCAACTGCTTCAGTACGGGCGGAACTTTCTTATTTTCAGTAATCACCGGCTTCAACAGGTGTGGAATACCATCGTAGAGCGGGAGCTCAACACGCTTCGGGTCTACCATGATGAATCGCAGCAACTCTGGTCCGTACTTGTAGAGCATCGAGAGGATGATGTCGTGAATGGTGACTGATTTACCAGAACCAGTCTGACCTGCGATAAGGATGTGCGGCATCTTATCGAGCCCCGAAAATACTGCCTCGCCAGATACGTCGCGCCCCAGCGCGAGTGGCAACATAAACTTGCTCTTGCGATACTCCTCACTCTCAAGCATCGAGCGCATACCCACCAATGAAACTTTCTTATTTGGAACCTCGATACCGACAAGCGACTTTCCAGGAATAGGAGCTTCGATACGAATAGGGTGTGCTGCAAGCGCAAGCGACAAATCGCTTGCAAGCGTTGTGATGCGAGAAAGCTTCACGCCGATCGCGGGACGCATCGTGTACTGGGTAACGGTTGGACCAACCGACACCTCGCCCATCTCAACTTCAATTCCAAAGTTCGCAAGCGTGCGCTTGATAATTCCTGCGGAGGCATTGATGTCGCCACTGGATGCGTGATCTTGGTCTGCGGATAAAAATTCCGTGGGAGGAAGCCGCCAGTTCGCGGACTTCATCGCTCGAATCACGAACTCGCTCTGCTTCACTTCTTCTTTTGGCTTCGACGGAGCGAGAGCCGCAACCGCCTTTTCTTCGATGGGTTTGCCACCAGACTTCACCACGAGCTTCTCAATGTCGCGCTCCTTCATCACCTCTTCGTGCGCTTTATCATCCTCCTCGCTCGAGCGCATGAAGAGCTGATAGATAGGCACATCGAGCGCCAAGAGAACAGAGACAACCACAAACGCGCCTAAAATAACCATCGTCGCCCAAAAGCCAACGAAGCTGAGAAGTGGCCACCCAAGGGCAACACCAAGATAGCCGCCTTGAATGATTCTGCCTGCTGGATCAGTCTCGCCAACACTATAGAATACTCCCAACACAGAAAGTACGAATAAGAGCGTGCCGAGTATTGCGGAAAGCGCCACCTTCCGATGAATCGACTTAATAAATGCCACGCCGAGCATGGCAAACGCAACGGGTATGATAAAGAATCCCCAGCCAAACAAACTCCGCGCTGTCATATCGAAGTACACCCCTGCAGTACCCGCTTTTCCGAAGAATGCGAGAATGCTCACCGCGACCACAAGAAAGCAAAATATTCCAGCAATGCTGTTTCTTGTCTCTTGAGAGATGCCCAAACCAAACGAACGACCACCCTCCTCCTCTTCAGCGCCACGCTTACTCTTCTTCTTGTGTTTTGCCATACAAAAAATAGCTGTTGGAACCTCATTAGTATATCCCGAATCCCTAAAATGCAAAAGCAAATAAAAAGACCCCCGGTGGATGCCTGGAGAATCCAGTGCAAACCACCGAGGGTAGAGAGGCTAGCCCGTCACCTGCGTAAGCTGCAAGATACCGTCGAGAATCTGCCGAAGGTCGAGCTGGCCGCCACAGTGCGGCGTCCTCACAATCGCCTCGATTGTGCCCGCCTCTACGGCACCACGGAGCTCGGGATGGCGCTCTTCGACGCTACAGTCGCAGATGACCGCGACGATCCGTGTCCCCGGCCTCGCACACGCGATACGCTGAGCGAAAGCAAATGCGCGATCGAAGTCCGTCAAGCCGAAGTACACAACAACCACGTCGTAGCGCTGTGCGGGTGGCACGTCGTACGCGTCCCGTCCCCGCTGAATGTCGACGCGGAGATTCGGTCGATCCGCGTAGATGGTATCGGTGTGCACCTCCCAAATTTCACGACCCGTTGCGAACAGCACGCGCGTCGGGATATCCCCACGACGACGCGCGATGATTCGCGGAAGTCGACTACTGATGAACTCACTCGACTGATACATCATCAGGACTCCCTCTCGCGAAGCATAGCCGTGAACGACATTGGAGCATGCCCTACGCCATCGACAAGGTCAGCCTCAAACACAATCTCACCAAGCGGGTCGCGTACAAGCAGACTCTTGATTCGACTCGCGATACGCTCCTCGATGAACCCACTCGAAAGATCCTCGCGGATCTGGTGAGCTGCTTTTGTGAATGAGCCAGCCGAACGCTCCATGAGCACAACCCAAAGGCGTCCATGCCCCGGAGGCGGCTCATGAAGCGGGTAACGCTTCATGATGCGGAATCTCGTTACCATGGGCACCTGCCCATTGAGGTCGAGGTCTCCCGCCAGGTAGGCGGTCGCTCGAGCGTGGCTAAGCGGCACTGATGTCCTCCTTGAACATAACGCCCCCAAGTACAACCTGAGGGGTATATCTAAGTATAACACACATTTTGACGTTTGAAAAGGGCCCAGCGTGGATAACATCCATGCTGGGCCAGCTGTCGTCATTTACGGCGTGCGGGCAATCACGGTGTACGCCCGAATATTGAACGGATCGGACAACCCCTGGCCACTCCGCGCATCAAGCACCGAGATCACACTGTAGCCGAGCTTCTCGATGTAGTTCAGCGCATCCGCCAGATCGCCCTCCCCAGATTGAGGCGACGACACTCTCGTTCCGTCTACGAACATCGATCTGCGTACGACTCCGCCCTTCCGGTGCATTCCGATGTCCTCGCCGACAGAAAACACCTTGATCATGGCATCCTCCTAAATCATATTGTGCCACATATTTCACAATTTGAAAAGACCCCCGTAATGAGGGTCTTTTCAAAACCGAGATAGCTACTGATTTCCGACGTCTGCCTGATCCTTGAGGCCCGTGCCCGCAGGAATAAGGCGACCGATGATGACGTTTTCCTTCAAACCGCGGAGGATATCTTCCTTGCCTGCGATTGAGGATTCGATGAGCACCTTTGCGGTCTCCTGGAACGAAGCGGATGAGAGGAACGATTCAGTCGTCAACGACACCTTGGTGATACCCATAACGAGTTGCTCGAATGTCGCCTCCTGATGCCCGGCATTCTTGGCGTCAATGTTCGCCTGTAACAGTTTGCGCTTTTCCACGACATCGCCTGCGAGAAGTTCAGTCTCTGCTGGGTCGATCACTTTCACACGGCTGAACATCTGGCGCACAATAAGCTCAACGTGCTTGTCATTAATCGTGTCACCCGTTGGGAAGTAAATTGCCTGTACCTCGCGAATGACGTAGCGCGCAACAGCATTGAGGTCGTTCGTTGTCGCGTATAACTCCTTGAGGTCCACGTGACCCTCGCACAATCGCTGTCCACGCTCAATCTTTTCTCCCGCCTGGACTGCGACCGCAACATTGGGAGCCACGAGGTACTCGCGTTTCTCTGATGTCTCTCCGTCTTCGATAATAATCGCGCGATGCTTACCACGCTCTTCGATTGCCAAGACGACACCTTCGACTTCAGCGATGAGTGCGCGGAACTGTGGTGGGCGAGCCTCGAAGATTTCTTCAACGCGCGGAAGACCCATCGTGATATCAGCACCACCCGCGACACCTCCGGTATGGAAGGTCTTCATAGTGAGCTGTGTTCCCGGCTCTCCAATAGCTTGTGCAGCGATGATACCAACTGCCTCGCCAATACGTACGAGCGCATTCTTTGAGAGGTCATTGCCATAGCACTTGCGACAGATGCCACCAAGCGATTTGCAGGTCATCGCGGATGCGATGCGAACGCGGGTAATACCCTCTTCCTGAATCTGGCGCGCCATTTCCTTGTCGATAATCTTTCCCTTCTTCACGATAATTTCGCCCGCGGAGTCCTTCACATCTTCCATGGCGGTACGGCCACGAACACGCTTTGAGAACGGTTCGCCCGAGGCTTTGCCATCTTCTGCCCAAATATCGTATCCCTCTTTGTCGCCGCAGTCCTCGTCGAGCACCACAATATCCTGCGCAGCATCAACGAGACGACGCGTGAGGTATCCAGCAGATGCGGTCTTCAATGCAGTGTCTACCAAACCCTTACGAGCTCCGTGACTTGAGATGAAGTACTCGAGTGGCGCGAGACCTTCTTTGAACGAACTCTTAACCGGCAATTCGATAAGCTCGCCCGATGGCTTCACCATGATTCCGCGCATACCAAGCATTTGGTCCAACACGCCCCAGTTACCGCGACTCTTTGAGTCGACAATCATAAACATGGCGCCCTTGGGATCCATTCCCTTCTTGATAAGTCCGGAAATCTTCGCCTTCGCCGCATTCCACGTCTCGATTGCTTTTGATTTACGCTCATACTCGCTCAACATACCCTCCTCGAACAAGTGGCGATTTGCCTCAATGATGGCATCTGCCTCAGCAATCACTTCGCGCTTCGCAGGAGGCGCAACGATATCGCCGATACTCAGCGAAACCCCAGAAATAGTAGCGTATCCGAATCCAAGCGCAGCGATGCGGTCCAAATATTTCACCGTCTCATCTTCGCCATACTCATCGAGAATACTGCCCTCAAGAATCTTGAGGTCAGTCGCGTTCATCATCTTATTCACATACGGATATCCATCGGGAATATTGCGGTTGAAGATAATGCGACCGACGGTTGTCTCAATCATTCCTAGCGTAGAAATCACATCCTTGATAGGGCTTGGCTTTGTAATTGGGTGTTTCGGGGCAAGCGGAACTTTAATCACTGCGCGAAGATCAACGACGTTGTTCTCGTAGGCCAATGATGCCTCATCAAATGAGCTGAACAATTTGCCGGTTCCTTTTGCGTCAGAATCAACGCTGGTGAGGTAGTAGCAGCCAAACACCATGTCTTGCTTTGGAGCGGCAACTGGTTCTCCGGTCGCCGGCTTCAAGATACCGTGTGTTGCGAGCATTAAGTCGCGAGCCTCCTGCTGTGCCTGTCGGGTGAGCGGAAGGTGAACGGCCATTTGGTCTCCGTCGAAGTCTGCGTTGAACGCGGTCGTCGGAAGTGCTGGCAGCTGAATCGCCTTACCCTCAATCAGGATTGGTCGGAATGCCTGCACTGACAAACGGTGGAGCGTAGGAGCACGGTTGAGAAGCACGAGCTTGCCCTCGATTTCTTGCTCGAGTGCGGCCCACACTTCGGGAAGCTCTTGTTCGATGAGTCTGCTTGCGGATTTAATGTTGTGCGCGAGGGCCTGCTTGATGAGGTTACCAATCACGAATGGCTTGAAAAGCTCCAACGCCACACGCTTCGGAAGTCCGCATTCACCCATGCCGAGCTTCGGACCAACCACAATGACCGAACGGCCAGAGTAGTCGACACGCTTACCGAGCAAGTTCTGGCGGAATCGTCCCTGCTTACCCTTCAACATATCAGCAAGCGATTTAAGCGCACGCTTCTGGCCAGTCGTTGCAGCAGTTGTAGCCGAGCCACGACGCATGGAGTTATCGATAAGCGCATCAATTGCTTCCTGCAACATACGCTTCTCGTTCTTCACGATAACCTCTGGAGCGTGGAGTTCGAGCAAGTGCTTGAGACGATTGTTGCGGTTAATGACGCGACGATACAAATCGTTCAAGTCAGACGTTGCATAACGACCACCCTCCAGCGGAACCATTGGTCGGAGTGCGGGAGGAATGACCGGCAAAATCGTCATAATCATCCACTCGGGACGGACACCCGCGCGAATCATGTTGCGAACCAGCTTCAAGCGACGACTCGTCTTGCGTGCTTCGAGCGGATTAGACTCGTGCTTGTAGTCGGCATCAATTGCCTGTGCGAGCTCTTCCAAATCAATTCCTTCGAGCAGGTGACGAATTGCCTCGGCGCCAATGCCCGCCTCGAATACCTCGCCATACTTCATGGAGAGATCTCGGTAGTCGAGTTCGGAGAGAATCTGGTACTTCTTGAGGTTCTTGAGGTTTACGCGCTCCTGGTCTTTCATGTCCTTGAGCGACTCAATCTCTTCCTCATCGGTGGTGTTCTTGATACGACTCTTGAACTCAGACTCGATGCGCTTCATTGCTTCAGTCTTGAGGTCGTCGTTAACGCGCATCACGATGTAGGATGCAAAGTAAATGACGCGCTCGAGTTCCGGCAATGAGACGCCCATGATGGACGCAATCTTGCTCGGCACTGCGCGGAGGAACCAAATGTGCGCTACTGGAGCAGCCAACTTGATGTGGCCCATGCGTTCGCGACGAACAATTGCACGCGTCACCTCAACGCCGCATCGGTCACAGATAATTCCCTTATAGCGTACACGCTTGTACTTACCGCAGTAACATTCCCAATCTTTCGTAGGTCCGAAGATTGCCTCTGAGAAGAGACCTTCGCGCTCTGCTTTCTGGGTGCGGTAGTTGATTGTTTCTGGCTTGGTAACTTCACCGTACGACCAGCCGAGAATATCCTCGGGAGATGCCAACTTTATTTTAATCGTTGTAAGTGGTTGCATGGTCGTAGTAATTAGCGCTCAATCAAATCAATACTCAAACCCAATCCCTTGATTTCACTCAAGAGCACCTTGAATGATTCGGGTAAGTGCGGGGCGGTAATCTCTTCTCCGTTAACGATAGCCTCATAGGTCTTTGCGCGACCAAGCACATCGTCTGATTTAATCGTAAGCATTTCTTGCAGCGTGTATGCAGCGCCATATCCTTCAAGCGCCCAGACTTCCATTTCTCCGAAACGCTGACCTCCGAACTGCGCCTTTCCTCCAAGCGGCTGCTGGGTGATGAGCGAGTAGGGTCCGATAGAGCGCATGTGGATCTTGTCCTCCACCATGTGAATGAGCTTCATGAAGTAGGTCAAGCCGACGTGACACTCCGAAGCGTACGGCAAGCCAGACTTTCCATCATACAGCTGCATCTTGCCACCAGTTGGATATCCGGCCTCGGCAAGCGCATCGATGATTTGCTGTTCCGAAGGACCCGCCATCACAGGCGCCGCGACTTTACGTCCGAGCTTCTTGTATGCGAGGCCGAGGTGCGATTCGTAAATTTGTCCGATGTTCATACGAGAGAACACACCGAACGGGTTGAGGATGATATCCACGGGGGTTCCGTCTGCCAAGAATGGCATGTCTTCGCGAGGCAAGATGGATGAGATGACACCTTTGTTTCCGTGGCGTCCTGCGAGCTTATCTCCCACTTGAATCTTGCGAAGCTGCGCCACCGACACCTGAATACTCTTGATGACGCCCGCATCCAATTTGTCGCCTGCATCGCGGCTGAAAATCTTCACCGCAACAACACGGCCAACTTTTCCATAATCCAAACGGAGCGAGGTGTCTTTGACGTCACGCGACTTGTCGCCAAAGATTGCACGAAGTAATCGCTCTTCTGCGGTAAGATCAGACTCACCCTTGGGAGAAATCTTACCAACGAGAATATCCTGACTTCGGACTTCAGCGCCGACGCGCACGATTCCATCTCCATCGAGGTCGGCGAGACGCTCTGCGGCGACATTCGGAATGTCGTACGTCATCACCTCGGGTCCGAGCTTGGTCTCACGCACATCAACCGTGTAATCCACGATGTGGATGCTCGAAAGCACGTCTTCTTTTACGAGACGGTCAGAAATAACAATTGAGTCTTCATACGTTGCACCTTCAAAGCTCATGTATGCCACAAGCAGGTTGCGCCCCAGTGCGAGCTCGCCACCCTGCGTCGAAGGACCGTCTGCGATGGGCTCGCCTTTCTTTACTTTCTGACCCTTCGTGACGAGCGGGCGCTGGTTCATTGCGGTAAACGCATTCGAACGAGCAAACTTGAGAAGCTTGAACTCAAACTTCTCTCCGGATTTCTCTCCTTCAATAATAATATGGGCAGAATCAACTTCTTTCACGAAGCCAGCTTCTGGTGCTACGAGTACGAGGCCAGAATCGATAGCAACCTTTGCCTCAAGACCCGTTCCCACGTACGGAGACTCTGGCATGATAAGCGGAACGGCTTGGCGCTGCATGTTCGAGCCCATCAATGCACGGTTCGCGTCGTCATGCTCCAAGAACGGAATCAACGATGTCTGCACCGAAAACTGCTGGCGCGGAGAAATATCCATGAACTGGATTTCGCTGGGGTGCGCAATACCTGGCTCACCCTTGAGGCGTGCGACAACTTTGTCATCCGTGAGTTTGCCCGAACTATCAGTGACGGCACCCGATTGCGCAATCACATAGCGCTCCTCCTCGGTTGCATCCATGTAGAGAACCTCATCCGTAACTTTTCCATCCTTTACCTTAATGTATGGCGTCAAAATAAATCCGAGCGGAGAAATCTTCGCGTACAAAGACAAGTGACCTACGAGACCGATGTTTGGACCTTCAGGGGTAGCGATTGGACAAATACGTCCGTAGTGACTGGGGTGCACGTCGCGAACTTCAAGCGATGCACGCTCTTTGGTAAGACCGCCAGGACCCATGGCCGACAAGCGTCGCTTGTGCTCGAGCTCAGACAACGGATTGTGCTGGTCCATGAACTGTGACAACTGACCCGAGGAGAAGAATTCCTTGAGTGCCGCAACAAACGGACGCGCGTTAATCAGCTGGCTCGGTATGACGGTGGCCAAATCAGATGTAGACATGCGGTCCTTGATAATGCGCTCCATACGAGCAAACGCGACACGCAAGCGGTCCTGCAACAACTCGCCGAGCGTCTTCACGCGGCGATTGCCCAAGTGGTCAATGTTGTCTGGCTGTGCAGCGGGGTCGTTATTCAAACGAATAATCTCGCGAAGGATATTGATGATGTCTTCCTTACGCAACACGCGGAGCTCTTTGGTGTCAATGTCGAGATCCTCCATGAAGCGCTGGTTCATGCGGTGACGCCCAACCTTTGAGAGGTCATACCGAGCAGCATTGAAGAACATGTTCTGCACCATCTGGCGCGCCGTATCGACGGTCGCAGGATCACCAGGACGGATACGCTTGTAGATCTCAATCATACCTTCACCCTCATTCGATGAAGGATCCTGCAAAATGGTCGCGAGAATAAACTTCACATTCGGATCGGTATCGACATCAGCAAATGCGGCCTTGATTTCGTCGTCCGAAGCCATGCCAAATGCGCGAAGAAGCGCCGTTGCGGGAACCTTGCGCTTACGGTCGATGCGAGCAGAGATAACACCGTTGGACTCGGTCTCGAACTCGAGCCACGCACCACGGCTTGGGATTAACTTTGCAGCAAAGTAGCGCTTAAACTTGCTTGTCGTTGAGAGCTGGAAAAACGTACCCGGACTTCGGATAAGCTGAGAGATGACGACACGCTCGACGCCGTTCACAATGAACGTACCGCGCGGTGTCATGATGGGGAGGTCGGCAACGAACAACTCCTGCTCACGATACTGATCCGTACGCTTATTGCGAAGACCGACCTTAAACTTCAGGGGCGCTTCAAATGTTACATTCTTCTCGATGGCTTGGCGCTCGGTATATTTTGCCTCATCGAGCTTAAAATCCAAAAATGAAAGCTCGAGCTCGTTGCCAGTCCAGTCCTCCACCGGACTGACATCGCGCAGCAACTCCTTGAGCCCATGCTTGAGGAACCACGCGTGGGAATCCAACTGCACCTGCACCAAGTTTGGGGCATCAAACTGGTGAACGTTCTCATACTTGCTTAATACGGTTCGAGTAATGCTCATGTCGTTGTAATACGTAAAATGCCGAACAGACAACAAAACACGGCCCCACTACGGTGGTGCCGCTACGATGCTATTGAATATGTAGTTGTAGTATATGCACAGGGTGGAGGGATGACGTCCGGGAACCCGACGTTGCGGGAACCCCAGAGGTCTGCCCTGGCAAACCAGACCGCGGCCTACGGTCCATTGCTGGCGCCGTTGTTACGGCCTCCGATGGGCCTCCGCGACCGCTGATGCGAAGGATTGAACTATTCTATACAAAGAAGAATCTTTGTCAATCCCTTGACCAGGCGCTACGGATTTGAGCGCGAACCTATCTAGTGTATTCCTATTGAACAAATTGTCAACAGTAGTCAAGAGCAGGTTATCCACATGACCCTCGTACCGCACGATTTCGTGAGCAATTTCGCGGCCTAATGCAGTCGTTATGCGCAGCTCAAGAACCCCTTGTTCGGGTGCATCAATGGTAAGGGTGAGATCGCTATCCATAGCGTCGTATGCTTTGCACAAAACCCAACGATATCATCATTGAGATGAGGTGGCTACCCCCATATGACAGGAAAGAGAACGGAATGCCTGTAATCGGGAGGATGCCTGTGTTTACCGAAGAGCTGATAAATACGTGTGAGGTAATCACCGTTGCGACACCAATCGTGAATAAGCGAGCAAAGTTGTTCTCCGACGATCTGCCAATATACAGCACCCGCCCTACGACCACCATCACCAGACCCACCACGACAATGGCCCCCGCAGCGCCGAACTGCTCCACGAGTGCAGCAAACGCGAAATCGTTATATGGCTCGGGGAGAAACCCAAGCGTTGCCTGACTCCCGCGACCAAGCCCCTGCCCCCACAGTCCACCAGACCCAATCGCAACTTGGCTTTGAATGATGTGGTAGCCGTACCCCGTCGGATCGGCATATGGATTCGCGAATGCGAGAATGCGCTCTTTTTGATAGGGGGCGAGCGCCCAAATCCATGCCAAATACGCACCGATAAGTCCCGCGGCAATCAGGAGGAATAAGTGTCGCATGCGAATTCTAACCGACACCAACATCACCATCCACACGATTCCAATGATAACCGCGGAGCCTAAGTCTGGCTGCCGCAACACCACGAGCGCAGGGATTCCCGCATACAAACCGGAAACAACAATATGCCGAAACTGACGTATATGCACATGGCGCTGGCTAAAGTATTTCGCCATAAGAATAACAACCACCAACTTCATAAGTTCAGACGGCTCAAATTGAAAACTTCCAATCTGAATCCACGCACGAATATTTCTGATTTCAGAAAAGAGCAATGTCGACGAGAGCAGCGCGAGCGTCAGCACATAGAGCACAAGCACGGGAGCAGAGTGATTTTTTAGATATCGGTAATTCGTGAATGACACGGCCACCATCACCATAAGACCACCAAGCACAAGGGCAACTTGGCGCCGAAAGAGCGTGTGGTCAGCGCCTCCGATACCATACAGATTCAAAGCAGAAATACATCCAAGCGCTATGATGGCACATAAAAGTGGGATATCGAGCCCCGAGAGAGCAACAAAAAATTTCCGACTAACGCTCCTGAAAACGCTCTTGAGATCCATGGGTTCGAATAAAATTCTCGTTCGCAAATACATTCGTCGTCACAATAGATTCGGCGCGAACACCGGAAGGAATCGCGAATGGCCACTTGATTGCAATACCACGTTCTTCGCCAGCAATCATGGTCCGAATCGTCGTCGTGTCCGCACCGACAATACCACCAGAAGCGTCGTGTACGAGCACTACGACATCAACATCATCAAAGTTAAACGTACTTCGATTTGCGACCGATGCATAGTACTCTGCGCTTCCAGAAGCGGTTGAGAATCGGTCGCCACGGACGCTGAATTGAACATCGCCCGCCGCTTCAATAGAAAGCTCACTCCACTGGACATCCGATGGCTCAATCAGCACCTCAACACTCGCTGGTGCGGTCACAAGGTCACGCAGAGGAAAGAGTAAATATCGTGGCTGCGCAGGATTCACATAGGTAATCCCCCGGCGAACCGCAAGCTCGGTAGCGCTCGCATCTCGAATTGTTACCGTATACTCAACGCGCGATGCGCCATAGGTTGCGTTCACATTCTCGAGGTGCACGAGCACGTCGTATTGATCGGTGCCCGTCTGGAGAATAACCGAATCACGCTGCTCCAGCGCTATGACTGGCATAGGGCAAGACAATCCGCACACTGCACCGCAATCAACTCCTTCTTCGGTTCCATTCTGAACACCATCCGAGCACGTTGCTGCCGGATTCATGAGGCGATACATGGGCCATGCAATCAAAAGAATGATCGCACAATACACGCCCCCATAGAATAACTGCTTCGCAAGGCGACTCATATCGATATTGTAGCGCGACGTGATATATATCGCAAAGGAAGAAAAAACGGGCGGAATGAGTTCCGTCCGTTCTAAGGATGCGCAGTCTTCCGTTCGAGCGCCGCCTTGATTTCTCGCCAATCGGAAATCATCGCTTCCGCAACTTCAATCTCACCGTCAAACGCGGCAATCTGCGCGTCGAGCATCGAAAGCGCGGGGCCGTCGCAACTCATCGGAAGTGCCGCGCGGATGTCGCGCATCGTCTGCCGTTGCTCCAGAAAGTACTTCAGCGCGAGCTCCGCTTCTTCGAGAAATTCCAGGGTGCCAACGATTTCTCGGTCGAGGTCAGGACGTCGAAACCTACACACACTCATCGTACCCACCTCCAGCGCAACACTGCGCGCAATGGAATCAAGAGCCAGCGCAACAACGGACTCCAGATATCACGCCATGCTTGCGGCATCATCGTGAGTCGCGCTTTTCGAGCAATCAATCGAAGCGGATAGAAGCAATACGCACCCGTAGCGCTATCGTACAGGATTGCGAGTGGAGCATATCGGAGACGGTACAGCGTACCCCCGAATGCAATCGTCAGGGCTTCTTTGGTAGTAAGCTCAAACACGGGAATCCAAACATCTGGCATCGCCCGCGCACGCAGAAATGGCGTATCTCCCAAGATGAAATCATCCCATCCAATATCATGAGGGAGTAGTTCGCCGTAGAACGTTGCACGCTCCACGAACTCCTCCTTTGGTAATGTACATCTCGTTCTACCATGAAGGACGTGGAGCACAATAAAATCTGTGTATAAAAATGTCCCGCACAGCATGTGTGCGGGACGACCCACTACTTCGCGAGCTTGATGGTCCGCTTCTCGACCCGAACCACAACGACTTGCGCACCCTTCTTCTCCTCGTAGACCCATGAGATACGGATGTGGTACTCGCGACGTTGCGTATCGGACTTCCCCCACAGAGCACACAGCTGCCCCGGAAGCAGAACTACCAACTCTCGAACTCTGCACTCGGCAAAGTTCGCGTCGGAGTCGGATTCCAGCGCAACTGAGCCCGGCAGGACCGTGAGACCCAGCTCAGCATCCTGCTCGTCGTGCCCATCGACTTGAATAAACCCGAGCCCATCTTCGAGCGCGTACGTCCCCTTGCTCGGATTCGAACCGAGGTTGTACGTCTTCGTATTCCCGAACGGCCAGACTCCCGCCGAAAGCGAGGCAGGGAGTACGAACAGTGCGACCAGCACGAACGCGAGCATACGTCTCATTTCTTTCCCTCCGAAAGATAGTAGCACTACGGCTTGTTCGGCGCTTCGGTGTAGAACACCATCAGTACCATCGCGCCGCTCGGGGTAACAACAAGTTCACGCTGATGGACACGAATCCGGGGATCCGCCACGAACATATTGAATTGTGATTGGATGTCGTATGTGCAGTCTGGATTCACACCCTTGCACAGCGCAACGAAACTCTTTACTCGCTCGGTCGATGGCGCAGATTGAGCCACCGCAACAACACCAGACAATACGATTGAGCTGGGAATCAACAACACAGCACCAACGACCCACGGCAACCACCGCGGGACTGGCGTGCGCGTCCCACCATCACGAAGTCTGCTCGCCATACTCACTCCTCTCAAAGAACGTTACATAAATACCACAATTTTCATACAACGTCAAAGACCCCTCGCGGGGTCTTTGGATTGCGGACTTCGGTAAGGCGGCGACCTACTTTCGCCGAATAAACGACTATCATGGGCCCTACGAGATTTCACTTCCGTGTTCGAGATGGGAACGGGTGGAGCACTCGTGGCAAAGCCACCTTACCGAAAGCCACAAAAGAAGGCGCTAGCGTATTAGTCGCTAGGCATTAGCAAAGAAATTATTTTCCGAGCTAAAGCCTAGGTCCTAATGCCTTCTGTGTTGGGTAAATCAATTGCACCTGCTACCGCTAACGTATATATGAGCTTGATTTTATAAGGGACCGCTCTTGCATGAAATCGGTATTAGAAATATTAGTAGCGCTCGACTGAAGGCATCACTGCCCTTGCATCTGCGCCCTATCAACGTGGTAATCTTCCACGATTCTGTAGGATCTCATCTTGGGGCCCGTTTCGCGCTTATATGCTTTCAGCGCTTATCGGAACCATACATAGCTACTCAGCCGTGCCCTTGGCAGGACAGCTGATACACCAGAGGTATGTTCATCTCGGTCCTCTCGTCACATATTCCCATATCACTATGAGTGCAGACTATATCTTCTTCCTCTCCGAAGAGTAGGAAGCCGGCATATGATAGCCACTTTCATCTGTGCGCTATCTCGCTCTTTCGAGCTCAGTCGTTACGGGGTCAAACCCAACAATCTTCGGATTTCGCCTGATGATTTTTTGCGACGGCTCGCATAGTTGTCTTTTTGAATGACTTCCATGCACCGCGCCAGGAGCCCGAGCTCCCTGCGAGCAAGCTTCTTGAAGGTTTTTCCGGACAGAATCATTGCCGCTTTCAGCAATGCTGCTGTCTGGACCTTTTTGAATCGGATGTACGGCGCCAAGTCCGAGAGAATATCCCGTACCTGAACGAATCCATTCACCCGCAACTCGCTCATACCGTCATTGCGTCGCGACAGATACCCGATACCGAGTATCTCGCGAATCCAGTGCAATGGCTTTTCGTGCCGCGTGTCTTGGTAAAAGACAATCGTGCACATCAAACGCATCGCACGCGCACTATCCCGCCGTTTCTTGATCTGAAGCATGAGACTTCCATCTCCGTCCAGGAAACCGGCGATATAGCCGAGACTGATTTTGGATCGACTTCCCACGGTATTCTCTTGATGAATTCTGGTCCTCAAGTAATTGTACTACCATTGCGGACCAAAGCAATGATAGTTATCAACGAACTCAGAATTTCCAAGACTCCACCGTTATTAGCCGGGTTGTCATCACGAATTACTCCGTGAAGTAGCAATTTCTTACTAAAGACAACCCCCCTCAAATCCTAACGCCCGCACCAGATAAGGACCAACCTGTCTCACGACGGTTTGAA
>CAYHIK010000003.1:0-92195 GCA_964356795.1 uncultured Candidatus Saccharibacteria bacterium
CTACGCGGACTAGGGGAAGACTTTTTATAAAGAAAACCTCTCGCTTCGGGCGGGCAGGCGGGAATACGAGGGCGTGCGGAAAAGCTGGAAATAAGCGGAATTATCCGCTAGGATATAAACGAAAGAATTGCCACCTTTCAGCCCTAGGCTGATATGCCTCGGGCGGAAGCTTGTGTGACTGTTGCCGGAGTAGCTCCCCGTAAAGAAACCTTCGGTTTCAAACGGGGCGGGCAATAGCCCGCAGCGTCCCCCACCTTTTTTGCCGGTGTAGCTCAGTGGTAGAGCAACTGTTTTGTAAACAGTAGGTCGTCGGTTCAAATCCGACCGCCGGCTCCGTCCGGTAAATTGAAAATAGATGATTGGGGGTGTGGTGGAGCGGTCAATCACAACAGACTGTAAATCTGTCGGCCTTTGGCCTACGTAGGTTCGAATCCTACCGCCCCCACAAATTGCCGCTCCTCTTCTGTGGAAGTGGCCGGCAATTTGTCCTGAACGCATGAGCGGGAAGGACTACAGTTATGATGTCGAGATATTCTGTTTATATTCTCTTATGTCAGGGTGGCATGCTCTATACGGGTATTGCGCGGGACGTAGCTGCTCGATTCGAAGAGCATCGACGTGGCGTGGGTGCGCGATATACCGCATCACATCGACCACGACGTATCGTGTATATTGAAGAGGTCCAGAATCGTAGCGTAGCGCTTAAGAGGGAGTATGTGATTAAGAGGTTGTCCCGTTCCCAGAAGCTTTCGTTAATTCAGTCGTCGCCGACGTGGCTCAGTGGTAGAGCAACTTCTTGGTAAGAAGTAGGTCGTGAGTTCGATTCTCACCGTCGGCTCCAGTATTGTCAGTCAAGGTAAGTTGTGCTAGAGTATACGAACTACATTAATCCTATGTCCCAAGACAACCTTCTCAGAATGAAGTGCACGAAATGTAAGAGTGCAAATTACTACACCACCAAGAACAAGAAAAAGGTGGAGCGTAAGCTCGAATTCATGAAGTTTTGCAAAAAGTGCAAAACACGCACTCCACACAAGGAGGCAAAGCTCACTGGTTAACCATCAAAACCCCCGAACGGGGGTTTTGTGTTTGGCTCGGCGTGGGTATAGACTTACACGTATTTTATTGTATAATACACTCTGTTCGTTTACATGCCGAGGAGGCGTTATGACAAACCCATACGTGGGAGAAATCGTGCCCATCATCAGGAATGATGCGGGGCTCTACGATGGGAACCTCATTCACTATTTTCGGGTTGTGTTCCTGAAGAGTCAGAACATCCGCAATGCGTATCACAATCTGCGGCACATGCTTCACGTGCTCTGGTTGTGCTATCAGGCGGTGCTCTTCTACCAGAAGACGAAGACACCGCTGAGGCGACATCAGGTGAGCGTGTTGCTCATCGCCGCACTGTTCCATGACTACGATCACTCTGGACAGCTTGGCGAAGACGACCTCAACATCGAACGAGCGATTCGTGGTCTGAAGAAGAATCTTTTGGACGAAGATATGGATATCTTCGAAGAGATCGTGGACTGCATTCGGCCGACCCAGTATCCTCACGTTCGGCCTTCGGCAGAGCTGACATTGAGCCAGCAAATCCTGCGTGATGCCGACATGAGCCAGGCGTTGAGCGTGGCATGGCTCCAGCAGGTTGTCGTTGGGCTTGCGACGGAGTGGTCCAAATCGCCGCTCGATGTGCTACGCGCACAGGGTGGCTTCCATCGGAATCTGACCTTTTCCACTGCGTGGGCGAATGAAATGTTTCCACCCGCGGTCATCGAGGCGAAAATCGCCGAAGCCGAAGCGCTTCTAGGATTCCTCGAATAGTAGCCCTATCGGGCATAGCGCTCACCGTGTGGTGGGCGCTTTTTTATTCGCCGTGGCCGAAGCCAATACGCTTTCCTTCTTTCGTTTTCTTCAAGAAATGATGGAGTCGCTTCATAAACGATTCCTTTCCACGGCTTCGATAGTATTCGATGTTTGTGATGCGGATGCGTTGGTATGACGCCGGGAATGCGCGAAAGTTTTTCCAGATGATTGGATCTGCCTTGAGCGCCTGTTCGATATCAGGCGGAAGTATGAGGCGCTTTGTCTTTGAGAGCGGCGTGTGGTGTTTGTATACGGCAAGACCTGCCGGCGTCATCATCTTCTTCGCTATCATGCGATGCATGCGCTCGATATTGTGTTGTGACCAGTTCGTGGGGTCGCGACGTGGCGTGAAGCGCTGTGCAAATTTTTTCTCGTCAATCGACTTCGCGGTGCTATCAATCCACCCGAAGCATAGCGCTTGTTCGACGGCGTCGTTGTAGGGGATGCGTGGCTTCCCACTCCCAACTTTTGGGTATATGAGCCAGACTTCCTTCGCGGTTGCATGGTGCTTCTGAAGCCATGCTCGCCACGCAACGGCGGTGTATACGTATAGTTTTCTCCCGATATTCATTGGGAGATAGAGGATATTAAATCCAAGTTTTGTTTTTATAATTTCGATATTCTTCTCCTAATTTTTCCAATAAGTAATCGCTCTCAACCTTCATCCGATAAGAGAAATACAGAATAAACACTATACTTATTGCTGTAAACAATGGTTGCGGATAGAGAAGTATTAAGCCGATGAAGGTTGCAATCATTCCCCAATACAGCGGGTGACGGATTTTTGAATATACGCCATGGGTTACTAGTTGTCGTACGCGGGGTTTACCGAAGCCGGTGCTCCAATTATTGCCGAGCGTAAGTCGCGCAGTCCACCATAGAAAAAGACCCGCAACATTGATAACGATACCGATGATGTGTAAGGAGTCTAAATTTTGAACGGCACTCCAAAAATAAATTGAGGTAACGGTTAAAAGAATAGACAGTAACCGACCTAGATGAAGTTTTTGAATGACGTGTTCTATTGTCACCGTGAGATGATTTTGAGCTGTACCGCAGGGGGATGTAGGAATTTCGTCCTCGTTCGCTTGCCGTCGCAAGCTCACTCGCTGCCCAGGGCAGGGCGTTCGTCGGCGTGCTGATTCTACTGAATCGGCGCTTGCCTCACTGCTACCCGTTCGATTCCTACATTCTACCTCACAGGATGCAAAACGCCATGCCAACGGCATGACGCTTTGTATCTGCGGGGGATGTAGGAATTTCGTCCTCGCTCGCTTGCCGTCGCAAGCTCGCTCGTTGCCCGGGGTAGGGCGTTCGTCTGCATCCCGATTCTACTGAATCGTGATTTGCCTCACTTGCTACCCGTTCGATTCCTACATATTACCTCACATGATGCAAAACGCCATGCCAACGGCATGACGCTTTGCATTTGCGGGGGATGTAGGAATCGAACCCACGTTAGCGGTTTTGGAGACCGCCGTCCTGCCACTGAACGAATCCCCCAGAAGTAATGCATTTTAGCACGGAAAATGATGATGCGCAATTGAATATTGACATATCATTAGATTGCTTGTATAATGAGTTTGCGTACTTTGAGAAAGGAAGGTCTGCATGAGCCGTGATTCGCAGTCGAGTGGATTTTCCGAGCTCAGCTTCTCTGGCAAGCTCGGAATCGTGTTCGGTGGGGTCCTCGTCGCCGCGCTTTGTGCGCTTCTGGTGTTCAGGATCACGTTCGTCACGTTCGTGGACAGCTACGAGCTGGGATACGTTTACCATGCTCGTACCGGCGAAATCGAGCGCTTGTCGCGGACAGGTTACGTCGTTGCGGTCCCGTTCCTCAACAGTGTCCACACCCTCGACCTGCGACCAGGTCAGGTGTGTATGAACGCGAACTCGCGCGTCCTGAACTGCAAGCTCGTTCGGTTCAATCTCGATGGCTTCGACAAGTTCATCGAGTGGCACGGGCGTGGAGCTGGAGAGGGGGGCTCGTCGACTTCGACGACCGGACAGTCGGGCGTCTACGAAATCCTCAAGAGCTATGCGTTCAACGTCAACGAGGGGCGCGATTGTCCGTTCTTGGAAATCTGGGACGACATGCGCCGCAAGGACGTTGCGCCCGAGGTGTCGCCGACCCCATCGCCGGAATCGTCGAAGTGAAGCGTGCCTCGATGCCAGTGGCGGTAGTCACTGGCATCCTGCTCGCATGCTGGTTGATGTTCTTCAATCACATCGAGCAGTATCAGGCAGGTATCGCCTGGAAATTCACTACGGGTGAGATGTGGCTTCAGGAGCCCGGATACCACATCACGGCGCCGTGGACGTTGGTCGCAGTGGTGGATGTGCGTCCGCAACGCGTCTGCATCACATCTGCGAGTCATGCCGCGTTCAACTGCAAGCTCGTTCAGTTTCAGTCGTCAGCATGGCGTGAGTTCATCGCCGTCGAGGGGTGGCGGTACTACTGGCTCTCAAATCGAGTGTCGTGGAACGCGAGCTACCGAGAAGAGTATCGCGGATTCCGTGATATCCTCCGCGGTTACGCATTCAGTGCTCAGCAGTATCCGTTCATCAAGGTGCTCGAAGAGTTTGATCGTTAGAGTGACAACCCGTACACGCGTACGGGTTGCTTTTTTAATAATATATGGTATAATACTCACTATGCAGAGATTTCAACACAAGGCGGGGCTCGAGAATTCCATCGTGTATACGGTGGCCTTTTCCGTGCTTGTGCGCTTTGTGTGACGAATGCTATAGATACCTCTTTCTTCGTACTACTAACCGCTCCGGCACTTCGCTGGGGCGGTTTTGGTTTGAGGTGACGTCATGAGTGAGCAAGGGGTCGTATTCCTCGAAGGTTTCAAGACGATTCTGCGACCATTCGATAAGTCGACCGATTTGGAGCCTGTCACCCGATGGATTAATGATCCCGATGTGCGCCGTTTCCTTAAGAGCTACATGCCAAAAAGCCGGCGCCAGGAAGAAGAGTGGTTTGACCGGCATGGCACGAACGACTCTGATGTCACGTTGGCCGTTGTTGAAAAGGAGGGTGGTCAGCTCATCGGGTCAATGGGCTTGCATCGGATTATCTGGCGAGAGCGTCGCGCCACGACGGGCGCCATGATTGGCGATAAGCGGTTTTGGGGCAAAGGCTTCGGGACTGACGCAAAGATGGCTCTGCTGGAGTACGCGTTTCATGAGCTGAATCTCTACAAGATTTGCTCCTCGGCGTACTCATTCAACAAGCGTAGCATTGCGTACAGTCTGCACTGCGGATACCAGGTGGAGGGTATTCGACGGAGGCATCTCATCCACGCTGGACGCTATTGGGACCAGGTCGAGCTCGGGTTGTTCAAGTCGGAGTGGCTTCCCATCTGGCGTCGGTGGAAGAAGACTGGCTCTGTGAAGTAGCGTATTCCCCCTGCATCAGAAATGGTGCAGGGGATTTTCTATACACAGGGGGTTTGCGTTATTTTTCGCGGTCGGTATAGTGGCGAAAGGTCGTTAATAAGAAAGATGAAAGGAGGGCGCTATGGCGTCCAAGAAGAATTCGCCAAAGGAGGAGCGGAATTCGAAGCCCGAGCGTGGACGCCTGAAGGCGGTCGACGAAGTTCGGCTCGAGATGAAGCTCGGAAAGCAGGGCCGTGAGATCAAGCGACTGCGCGCGAAGCACAACGCAGCCCTCGCGCTTCTGTACGAAGCGGAGACCGCCAACGAGGCGTTGCTCGGGCTTCAGTCGAAGTGTGATACGTTCAAGATTTCGCCCAAGACCTCGACGGGTGAGAGTGAGGCAACCGCGGTCATGGTTGCTAGCGACTGGCACGTCGAAGAGCGCGTGAAGCCTTCGACGATCAACATGAAGAACCGATTCGATCTGGATCTCGCGAAGGTTCGGGCGAACCAGTTTTTCCAGAATGGCCTCCGGCTGGTCGAGATCATGCGCCAGGCGACGACCGTCAAGACCTTGGTGCTCGCGCTGTTGGGTGACTTCATCACCAACGACATCCATGAAGAGTTGGTGGAGCTCAATCAGCTTCCGCCGATGGATGCTGCCATCTACGCACGCGATCTCATCGCGTCCGGCATCGAGTTCCTCCTGAAGCGTGGCAATTTCGATGAGATTGTCATTCCGTGCCACTCGGGGAACCACGGCCGCACCACCAAGAAGGTGCAGGTTTCCACCGAGCGTGGGCACTCGCTCGAGTACTTCATGTTCGATAGCCTTGCGCGTCACTTCAAGGATGAGCCTCGCGTGAAGTTCGTCGTTGCCGAAGGGTACCACTCGTATCTGCAGGTGCACGGGATGACGATTCGGTTCCATCACGGGCACGAAATCAGGTATCAGGGTGGCGTTGGCGGAATCTTCATTCCTGCCAACAAGGCAATTGCGCAGTGGAACAAGGTGCAGTGGGCCGATCTCGATGTCTTCGGCCACTTCCACCAGATGAAGGACGGTGGGAACTTCGTTTCCAACGGCTCGCTCATCGGATTCAACGCGTATGCGCTCTCCATCAAGGCTGACTACGAGCATCCGAAGCAGGCGTTCTTCCTCATCGATCGAAAGCGCGGCCGGACCATCACGGCTCCGATCGTGTTCGACGATACCAAGAAGGACGGCCCGAAGGCTGCATAGGGAAATAGCGCAGAACCCCCGACACGTGTCGAGGGTTCTTTTCTTGAAATGACTATCCTGTGATGTCTATCTTCTTTGCGCGAGGTTTTTCGCGAGAGAGTTCGATGCCTCGGATGAGGGCCTCCACATCCTCAATCTTATACATGCGGTAGTTGTTCATGGGGTTGCGGTACGCTGCGAGCTTTCCCTTTGCATCCCAATTGCGCACCGTGAGTGGGGTGACACCCATGAGTCGGGCAACTTCTTGAACCATGAGATACTTTTTTGGCATATAAACGTTTCGTAATGTTGGCTCAACACTATCGCAACGATTTCATTCGGTCAATTCTGTAGTCTATCCACATCGTGCGATATGGGTTGCGTGATATGATAGTGGAGTACTATTGGCATGCATGCCAGCTTACAGTCACGATGACGTCGACTGCGAGTGCCATGCTTGTCGCATACGAATGGACCTTCAATTCGCGAAGTCCCCAGAATCGGAAATGATTTCCGAGGGGCAAGCTGGAGCGGCTATTTCCGCACAGTTGGCAGCATCACGGTCAGAGCAGTCGGGCGTCCGCGGTACAATCTATGAAAAGATTGTACAGGTATTGATTTACGCGGCAGTGGTTCTCGTGCCACTCTTCTATTTGCCGTGGACGAGCAGCGTGCTGGAATACAATAAGCAGATTCTCCTCGTGGTGATATCCTCGGTTGGACTCGTGGCGTGGCTCCTAGGTGCTGTCGTAAGCGGAAAGATGACGCTTCGATTTTCACCACTCGATAAAGGAGTTCTCGCGCTCCTGATCGCCTCCATTGTGACGGCGATGTTCTCGCTTACTCCCGCAAAAAGCATCTTTGGAATCAGTATTAGTTTGAGCTCCTCTCTTCTTTCGGTGATTGCATTATCAGTGTTTTACTTCCTTATCGTGAATACTATTCACGATCGAGGGCGTATGTTGCGTCTCGCGCTGATGTCTTCAGGACTCATCGCGTTGGTGGTTGGGATTGCGCAGATGTTTACGCTGTACGCGCTACCGGGCGACTTCACGCACTCGCGAGCATTCAATACGGTTGGATCGTTGAACTCGCTCGGCGTGCTCGCAGCCTTCTTGCTTCCGCTCTTTGCGAAATCATTCCACAAGCTCAATGCGAGGTGGTATTCCGTCTTTACGGTGGTTGGCGTTCTGTTGTCGATGGCGGTATTGGTTATTCTGAATTGGTGGGTACTTTGGGCAATTGCACTCGCAGGAATGCTTGCGATGATTGCATTCGACAGCTTAAATGTAACTCAGCTCTCAGAAGATTATGGCGGAAGGAAGAATCGCTACGCACTCTCGCGCTTTGTGGTCCCTGTCATTGTAATCGTGATAGGCGCATTCTCG
The DNA here is from genome assembly GCA_964356795.1 of uncultured Candidatus Saccharibacteria bacterium. Classification (GTDB taxonomy): domain Bacteria; phylum Patescibacteriota; class Minisyncoccia; order 2-02-FULL-40-12; family GWA2-44-9; genus JAGOPO01. The sequence goes on from CAYHIK010000003.1 coordinate 7,867, forward strand.
CTTCTGGTGAACTTTAATCCAGCGTCACTGAAGGCAAATTTCCCAGTTGAGGTTGCGCCGTCATACGGACTCTCGTGGTCTGTAGCGATGAATGTCATGAAGGATCGCCTCCTGTTTGGATGGGGACCTGAAAACTTCTCGCTTGCATTCGATAAATTTGGTGCTGGCAATCTTGCGAATACGCAGTTGTCGAGTCTTAAATTCTTTGACGCAACATCTGAGGTGTTCAATATGGCGGTCGCCGGAGGTGCGGTGCAGATTATTGCACTCCTCTTCTTCATCTGGTGCGTTGTTCAGGTTGTCACGAGGTTTGGCAGTGTCATCTCTGAATCAATTGCTCGCGGCGAAAGTGCGTCATTTGCTGCTCAGTCATCAGGAGCAATGGCCATGGCGCTGGCAATGATTGTGGGTATCTTTATGTACCCCCTCAACCTGACCCTCTGGTTTGTGTTCATCGTTGTATTGGGGCTCTTGGCTCTTACAGTGTCAGGAGATAAATCGACGACGGTTGATATTGAAGAGCGGCCCATGTATTCCCTTGGTGCATCGCTTGGCTTTATCGTAGGTCTTATCCTTGTGCTTTCCGGTGTGTATCTCACCTCGATTCGCTACGTTGCAGATATTCGGTATGCGCATGCGCTCGGTCAGAAAGACGCCTCGGTTGCTATGGATGGACTTGTGAAGGCGATTGATTTGGATGGCGCAAGTGATCGTTATCTCCGCGACGCATCCCAGCTCGCACTCGTGATGCTTCGAGATGAAATGGGGAAGACTGGCACTGATGCGAATCGCGCCCAGCGAATCCAGAACCTCATGGCATCGAGCGTCCAGCTCGCGCAACGGGCGACCACGATTCAACCTATAGAATCGTTGAACTGGAGCAACCTCGGCCAGGTGTATCAGGCACTCACGGGTCTCGTTGATAACGTTGAGCGTCTTGCGGAAGATGCATACAAGAAGGCCGCTGAGCTACGCCCGGGCGATCCTTCATTTGACAATCGTATCGGTCAGATGTGGCTCGCTCGCGCGGAGCTCATTCGAACCGCAATTCGTCAGTCGAAGGGTAGCACCAAGGACCTCGAGGCGGAGTATGTCCGATCGCTGGCAAATGCTGAAGAGGCGTTCAAGCGGGCGGTCGATACGTCGAGTACCTTTGGTCTTGCAATCTACAATCTCGGCGCGGTCTATGATCGGCAGGGCAAGGTGAAAGAAGCAATTGCTCAACTTGAGACGATTGCTCCGTATAATGCTAACGAGCCGACGCTTATGTTTGAGCTTGGATTGCTCTACATCCGTTCTGGTCAGAAGACATTTGCGATTGCCGCTATGGAGCGTGCAGTGCTCCTTGCTCCGCAGTATGCAAATGCGCGTTGGTATCTCGCACTTCTCTTAGAAGAGAAGGATGACTTGGGTGGCGCACTCAACCAGCTCCGCGAAATCTTAAATTCAAATCCTGACAACGATGCGTTGAAGGAAAAGATTTCTCAACTTGAGAGCGGTCAACGCGCAATCCCACCGGCTAGCGTGATTGATTCCGAGCCGCTGCAGTAGTACACTGCAGAGGTGAATATCGCGATACTTCTCAATCGTTATCGCATAGCAACAGCCGCCATACTCATGGCGGCTGTTGTGCTGACGGGTTGCGTGGCATCTATCTTGTTGGCGTCACCGCTACAGTCGGAGGCGGAGATGCGCGAGTTTACGATTGAAGAGGGTTGGGGAGCTCGCCGCATCGCATCAGAGCTTGAACGGGGTGGATTTATCCGTTCCGCCTTTGTATTTGTGGTAGTTGCGAACATGGCGGACTCGGGGGGTAGCCTCAAGGCGGGGACCTACGAACTTTCTCCATCGCTATCGACATGGGAAATTGTTGAGCTGATAGCGTCTGGTAGTGCAAAGAATACCGATATTCAAATTACCATCCCCGAAGGCATGAACGTGTGGGAGATTGATGAACTCCTTCAGCGCGAGAAGCTCATCGTTCCTGGAAGTTTTGCTCGGACGTATGCCCAAGACGAAGGGTCGCTCTATCCGGATACGTATCGATTTGATGAATCAATACGATTGACTGCGAATAGATTCGATAATGCGCGCACCATTGGTGCGGTTCTGCAAAAAGAATTCAATGCGCGCACCTCCCACGCTACGCGGGAGCAGACTATCATTGCATCAATGCTTGAGAAAGAGGCAAAGACTGCCGAAGACATGGCGATCGTCGCTGGTATCATGAAGAAGCGGCAGGAGATTGGTATGCCCCTGCAGATTGATGCGACGGTCGCGTATGGTTGGTGTCTGGCTCGCTGGCTTCCCATGAGTTCCACTAAGAATTGCGATGTTACGCAGGCTCCGTTGGCGACGGAGATTAAAGTAGACGGGCCGTATAACACCTACACGCGCATCGGGCTTCCTCGGGGACCCATCTCGAATCCTGGAGCCACGGCGCTCAAGGCCGCCGCAAATCCAAAAGAAAGCCCCTACCTCTATTATCTTTCAACGCGCGATGGAGGCTCAATTATCTATTCTCGGACTCACGCCGAGCATCTCGCGAATCGCTTTAAGTACCTGGGATTCTAATTTCCTACCGATATTGAGGCGGTATCTCTGTTCGGGTACGACGTTTCCGCCTGATTGGCGGACCGTCTCGTTCTCGCGCCGTCGCGCTCCGAAAGCCCCTTACAGAGGCACCGCCCCAATATCGTTCGGTATGATTGCTAAAACCACTACATCGTGATATAATCTCTCACGTTCTTTTTGGAAGGAGGGGGTATGACCCCAGAGAAGATGGTGGCCGTCATCGAGATGTACGAAGATCGACTTCGCGTGACGGGAATTCCCAGGACGCGGATGGATCCATCGAGAACATTTGCGTCGTTGAGCAAGCAGGAGTGCCTCCAGCATGCATTCGCGCTGTGTGGGGGTGCAAAAGAGTTCGCTCGCGACCCAGAGCGTCAGCGGAAAGCGGGGAGTCATCTGACCGCAATCCAGATGTGCTTGAGCTTTGCAGGGTGGTACACGCTGCAGGAATTGATGGATCACAATCGTCCAGACGAGAAATAGTCGCACTGCGGGGCTCCAGCCCCGCTTTTTTATCCCTTTACTTTTGAATGGAATCTTGCTATATTAGGGGCTTAGCCGTAGACAGCAGGTACTAATCGATATGGGAATACTCATATCCACCTGCCGAGGTCGCACCCCGAATATCGGGATGCTTACTCTGGTCGATCTGCGGTGAATACGCAGATTTTGTCTTTTTATAGAGCGAAATCTGACGAATACACCATGAAAACAAAAGCACAGAAGAAGGAGTCTATCGATTCTTTGGCGGGCGTACTGCCGAGCTCTTCGATTACTATTTTCACTACATTTGCGCGAGTCGGAGAACCCGGCTTGTCAGTTGCACAGCTTCAGCAATTGAAGCGTGCGTTACGCAAGGTAGACGGTGAATACGTAGTTGCAAAGAAGACGCTCGTCGACAAGGCGCTCCAGGATTTGAAGTACGATGGTATCGACGTGTTCGGAATGGAGGGCTCTATGGGCCTCGTTCTTGCCCATGGCGATGTCTTTGCGGTGACGAAGGAGCTCTACCAGTTTGCGAAGGCAAATCCAGCACTCAAGCTGTTTGTCGCGTGGACCGATGGTCACGCGGTAACCAATACCGAGCTTATTGATATGGCCACATTGCCGAGTCGCGACGAATTACTCGCACGCCTCTTGGGTATGTTGCAGTATCCGATGAGTAGTATGGCGGTTGTCTTGGGACAGATTGCAAAGCAAAAAGAAGGAGCAGCAGCGTAATAATCAAAATTGCACATGGATAACACTCAATTTATCGAAGCAGTTGAGAAGATGACTGCTTCCGAGCTCAATACGCTCGTGAAAGCATTCGAAGAGAAGTTTGGTGTGTCTGCGGCTGCATTTGCAGCGGCAGCACCAGCAGCTGGTGGCGCAGCAGCCGCTGAAGAGAAGGACGCATTTACCGTCGTTCTTGCAAAGCCGGGTGAGCAGAAGATTCAGGTTATTAAGGTTCTCCGCGAATTGACCGGTCTTGGCCTCAAGGAGGTTAAAGACATGACCGACAAAGAAGGCTCGGTGGTCAAGGAGGGTGTCAAAGCAGCTGAAGCGGAGGAGTGGAAGAAGAAGCTTCAGGATGCAGGCGCCGTCGTCGAGTTGAAGTAACCAAAATACGGATTTATTTTCGTAATTGACTACTAGCAAATTGACCCCGAAAGGGGTCTTTGCTTTTCCGGGGGCCGTTCTTGACGTATTTAGATGTCCGTGTTATAGTCGATGGCAATCTAGGCACTCCGCCTAGACGGAGTAGTACTTTACAGGGGGTTTTCCAGATGTTCACACCCGAGCAGATTGCGGCGTTGAGATATCTGATCTTCAACGCTAAGGACGGAACCGATCTTTCAAAGCAAGTACTGGCATTTCTCATCGAGTCGTTTGCGGGGTTGACGAAGGAGGTTTGCCTCTCGCTCGTGGCGGATCGCGAGGGATATACCGCTGACGAGATCGGTGCTGCCGCACGCGGCGTTGGCAGCATGGGAAGTGGTAACCGCGCTACCCATCTTGATCAAATTCTCTGTCTGATGGGGAGTGACTTCGGCTTCAGTGTCCACTATGGCGACTTTGATCCGACCCGTACCGGTGATCCATTTAATAACGACGGCCAATTCCCCGGGTTTAGTGTGCACCAAGTCGCTCGTCCAGAGCTGGTTCGCGAGGGCATGCCTCTTCGCTACACGTTCTGGCTCTCGAGAGAGCACTACTCGCGACAGGTCGCGCTCGTCGTTGCCACCCGCGAGGAGCTCGAGCGGATCAATCTGAAGAAGCCAGGCCTGTACCCTGAATTCGAACCGGCCTGAGAACAACCACGCCTCGCACAGACAGAAAGCCCCGCGCTTCGTCTGGTGCGAGGTTTTTTGTTGCTTGACTTGCGAGCCCGACAGGAGTATGGTGGTGAGTAGTTGAAAATTAAATAGTACGCAAACGCATCAGTACGAAGAACTAGTACGCTATGCAATCTAAGGTACAAGCGAGCCCGGGGCAGTGAGAGCCGGGACCTGAAAAATAGCAGAACACGTCTTCGGAGCGGTTAGCGAGAATGCCGACATCGGCACAAGCTAAACGGTAGTCACTCTATCGTGAACGAGAAAATTAAGTGCTCGGATTTCCTGAATAAGGCGTCCGGGAATAAGGATGGAACCACGGGATTCTCTTACGATCTAAGACTCTCGTTCCTTTATTGCTATTCGAAAGAATAGTTATCGAGGAACGGGAGTTTTTTGTTGCTATGCTCCCGCGGGAGGCGTTGGTATGAATCGCATCGGATTCAGTCTCGGAGGTGCGGGTCCGCACCTCCGCACTATGGTCCCCGTAGCTCAACTAGAAGAGCGGTGCCCTGTGAAGGCATTGGTTGCGGGTGCAAGTCCCGTCGGGGACCCATGAGTTATCGGAAGAAGAAAATGCGGGCGGGCAAGCTGCATCAGTTCACATACACCGTTGGACTGCTTAAGCGTGCCCTGCTCAAGTGGGCAAGAGTTCTTTTCCAAAGGAGGAGTCAGGTGAGACTACCGCAAGTAGCGCGTATCATGGAGTTGCTCCGACGGCGTAATCAGCGATTGCGACCCAATAACCAAAAGATTGACGATTGGGTCGATGGATACATTCAGCAATGCATCCTGAAGGGGCAGGGCGTTGAAATCCTGACGCAATGGTGCCTCTCGAAGGACCTGGAGGCGCGATTCCGAGCGCAGGGAAATCAGTTTACTCCGCTTGAGGGAGAAGTCGGACTCCTGATGCGTGAGATACCCGAGATCATTCGGATATTCACTGACAACGGAGTTAGGGTGAACTGGTGGGTTACGTTCAATGGAGCGTTTCTGGATCGTGGCCGCGTCACACCCGACATCGCCAATCAGTACATGGCGATGATATCGGGCATGTGCCCGATGGAGGGGGTGGTATTTCTGGATTGGGAGCGGGAGATGCTTGGTGGTGCCCGACCGAAGCCAAGTGATATCGTACTTGCTCAGTTTGGATCGACCATCTCCCAGAAAGCGTTCAATCTTGACTTCGCAAATCTGTTGAGGCGGGTCAGGAGGTATCCGGATTTTTCCGGCTCAGAAGATTCATTGCGGGAAGAGCTGAAATACAAGGTTGCATGTGAGGCGGAGGAGGGTCGGTTTCTCTTCGGTGTTGACTCACCGTTTCCGTGCGGGCAATTCATTCTTGTCCCCCTTGAGTTTCCGGAGCGGTACGTCTTCTTTGCCGCCCTCGCCCCGGAGTTTAAGAAGCGTATCATGGCAATCGCTCGACCTTATCCGTGGCGGATGGATGCTGAAAGTCTCACATACGAGCTGTAACGCTCTCCGTGGAAGGCGGTGCGATAACATCAAGCCGCCTTTTTGTCGCTATTGTACCTGCCAAACCTTACTTTCGGAGGTGGTCATGAGTACCGAATTGTCGGGACCCTGAGATACGAATGAAAAGGGGATGAGCGAATCTATCTTCAGTGTGCGCGCAAGTGTGCCGTCTTTTGGATTGATATGATAGACACGACGATCGGTGCCAAGTGCTACCGCAAGAAGACCATCGGGCGCGGAGAGCAGTTGCCATACGCCTGATGCGGAAAGCGACGTCTCGATGCTGCGCTCCAGCTCGCCCTTGTAGTAGGATGTGAGCGTTCCCCCGGGGCTCATGGTCCACACATCGCCATCAACCCAAATGCGTTGCGCCCCCACGGCGAGTTCGTCGTCTTTCGTGAGCCAGCGCTTGGTGACGGGCTTGAGGGTGTCGAGGTCGGAAATCTTCAGAATCGTGCGGTCGGTGAGTATGTAGATGCTGTCGTTGTATTCGGCGACATCGAGGAGGGTTTCTGCGACGGGGATGGTGTAGGTGACGGTTGAGGTGCCTACGAGTCGGGAGAGTGTGCGCGATTCGAGATCGATTGCGATGATAGAATCCATCCAGCCAATGAAGCGATCGGCTTTCGGAAGTGTTGTGGCGATTCGCGTGCCGATGACGCCGTCTTGAATTGATGCCATCCATACCTCTGACTCCTCAGAAATGCCTCCTATCCAGAGCGATTGAGATGCTGAAGAGAATCCAGCGAGTGCTATTGAGAGTGCTTCGGGTTGCGGTGACGCAATGAGCTTCATGGATGCATTCTGTGCGTTGTCGATTGAGTCGAGCGTTGAGCTTATGGTAGTCCGCAGGTCATGTGCATCGCTTGATTCGGTATTTAAGGCGATGAGCGATGCGAGCGCTTGCGAGAGTAGGCGTCGCGCTTCGGAGTGCTCGTTTTGAGCAATCTTTGTGCGTGCAATCTCTGCGTCAGTTCGAATCGCTTCGAGCGCTTGTGACTGGCGTTCTTCCGTGGGGTTTCCGAAAATAAACGAGCGTGTGGTTGCCACAGTTCCAATGGTGAGGAGCGCAACGACACCAAGCGCGATTGCTTTGCCGCGCTGATCGAGTCGCATGAAGCGCATGCGATTGTACCAGCGAGAAAGCAGTGTGCGTCGCATGCCGAGCGAGAATTCTGCGGGAATAATGCGGGGTGCTTCGAGTTCTTCTACGGGCGGGTGCGCACGCTCTTCATGTGCGCGGTTCGTTGCGAGCTGTGCCGAGGATGTTATTTCATGCGTGGCATGCTGCCGAGGTGTCCAAGGTATGGGCGAGCGAGACTTTTCGGATGGTTGTTGCGCGAGGGAGACGGGCGGAAATCCCGTGTCACCCGGCATAAACGATGGCGTGCGGGTCTCGGGAATATGCGCGGGTTCAGATGTTTGCGCAATATCGATATGAAGCATAGCGGTTGCGAACGTGGCGTATTCGCTACCGATATGGGCAATGCGTTCAGCGAATTCTGGCTGAGGAAGCTTCATGAGCCATCCTTTCACGTTTCGTTCGCGTAACGACACTGCGCGAGAGGGGACGAATGCGAGTATGCGGTCACCCGCCTGGACTGACCCATGGATGATGCTAGAGAATCTGCGTCGTTCGGTGTGCTCTTTTGAGAAGAGGAGCACATTGCTCATGATATCGATAACCTGGTTTTCTCGGGCAAGAAAAATCTTGAACTTATCAAGCTTGCTCACCATAATGGTGCCGCCCGCAACCGCAACGATACCGACAGAAAGCTTCACGTCGCCGGCATGGAAGAATTCATCTACGACTTCGTTGACCTTGCGGAGCGTCTTTGCAAATGATTCACGGGGAGATGGTGATGCCTGGCCATAATACTCACGCTTTGCAAGCGCGGCGATAAGGCTCACCATGTATCCAGCATTGCTGGAGTCGGTGTCGCGATGCCCGATGATGAATAATGAGCCGAGATTGCGAGTTGATGCATCATCTGGCCCATAGGAAAACATATCAACCGCCCCGTCGGTCGCTCCACTATTGACGATTATCTCATGTGCGTGGGGAGTGAGTGTGAGTTTTTCCATGTGGTGGGTATCGCTTGCAAACGACTCATTTCTACGGTAGGGTTGCGCACGAGAGAACGAAGCTCTATAGCCATTGTACGAGTAAACGAGGTGATGTCAAAATCAATACTGGATAATTTATTCGGATCGCGTGTGCGTGTGAAGCTTTTAAAGCTGCTCTTCCGTCAGCATCCTATTTTTTTGCCGATGAGTGAGCTTGTGGTGCGCGTGCAGGAGCCGTCGTTTATCGTGCGTCGCGAACTCACGGGACTTCAGGGTATAAAACTCGTGAAGGGAGTAAAGAGCGGTAAGGCAGGACAAGATAAATATGGGCTCAACGAAGATTTTGATTTCTTTGAAGAGCTTCGCGATCTTGTGCTCAAGCCTTCACCCGCGGAGACAGACCTACTCATCAAACGCGTGAATACGCTGGGGCGAGTAAAGATGGCAGTTGTTGCTGGTATCTTCGTGAGTCAGCCAGATGATATGACATATGAAACTCCCGCAGACCTCTTCCTAGTAGGAGACGACATCGATAAGGGGAAGCTCAATAAGTTTTTGAAATCGCTTGAGGCAGAGATGGGGACTGAAATTCGGTTTGGCGTCATGGAGAAAGAGGAGTTCACCTATCGATACCAGATGTTCGATCGATTTTTGCGCGTGCTTCTCGAGGGTCCGCATCGCAAAATCATCAATAAGCTCGAGATGTAGCTTTCTGGAGGGGCCTCGCGAGTACGCTCGCGCCCTTCCAGCGTCGCTCATCACGTCCCGCCTTTGGCGGAACTGTTCTTCGCTCCTGCCTCCTCAGGCCCTCCTCATGCACGGCCTCTGGCCTCTCGCTCAAGATAAGGATCGCTCGGACCTCGTCGGGGTCGAAGCCAGTATATTCTGGTCAGATACTAAATTTTGTGTTAGAAATGGAGGTAATCGCGGGTGATTAGCTCAGCTGGTTAGAGCGTTGCATTCACATTGCAAAGGTCGGAGGTTCGAATCCTCCATCACCCACATTCAGAATACAGACTCCCCATGCGGGAGTCTGTATTCTGTTGTGAGACGTTGTATGGAGGATTCGAAGCCCGGAGCGATGTCGCATGAGTATATGCGACCGCGAGGGCCGGAGCCCGGAGGCAATGAGTCGCGACGGCGATTCATTGACCGAAGGGTGAATCCTCCATCACCCACGCTGCTTGTTTCTACTAAAGAATCTGCTAGTCTGATGCCCAGCTATTTGAGTGGAGGTGGTCGCATGCCGCAGTTGGAAGCGGTCGTATTCGACAACAACGGAACCATGCTCGACGACTTGAGCGTGGCATATGGAAGCGTCGAGGCAATCTTCAGTGTGCTGAATCTTTTATGCCCAACACGAGATCAGTATCGGGAAGAAATTGGCAGTAAGTTCATGGAATTCTACCGGCGCCACGGAGTTACAGAACACATCACCGCCGAACAGCTCAACGTCATTCGGAAGCTATACTACGGTGCCCACATGAATCAGGCGCACTTTCGTCCCGACCTCGTGCCAGCGCTGCATCATTGCTCGCGGCTGGGGCTGAGGTTGGCGGTTTGCTCCGCAGAGATTCGTTCCGTGTTGAAAAGCTTCTTGGATCGAGATGGAATCGCGTGGCACTTTGATGTGATACGAGCGGAGGCCTGGCCGAAAGGGGAGGCATTGCGCGGAGTCGTGGATGCCATGGGTATGAAGCCTGAGCGGGCTGCATACGTTGACGACACAGAAGATGGAATTATTTCTGCGCGTGAAGCTGGCCTACGGACCATCGCATTCGCTCATCCGACGGGGTATAACAGCGCGGAGAGGCTTCGGAATCAGAAACCAGACTACGTCGTCAATGACTTCGGTGAGCTCCGGAGCCTTCTCTCGGGGCTTACGATCTGACGTTGAAGCGTCTGAATCTCACATTCAGACGCTTTTTTGATTTATCCACTTTGCATGATTCAGAGCGGTGGGATATAATAGCTATAGAGTGGCATGAAGTGGAGGAGAGTGGTAAATCCACATGCCCTCGTGCGGATGCTAATAGGCGAGTATTCCCACAATTTAGATCAAAAGAAGCGCCTATCTGTTCCTGCAAAATTCCGAAAGGAGTTGGGAGACGGAGCGGTGCTCACGCGCGGCCTCGACGGCTGTTTGTGGCTGTTCCCATCTTCGCAGTGGTCGTTGCTCGCTGAACGAATCGCTGCGCTTCCTATGGCCCAGTCAGACAGTCGCTCATTTGCGCGACTTCTGCTCTCGGGAGCAACGGAGGTTCAATTCGATGGATTGGGGCGCATCCTCATTCCTGACTACCTGAAAGAGTTTGCACACCTCTCACGAGAAGTTGTCGTGACGGGCGTGCAGAATCGTTTGGAATTATGGGACAAGTCCGCATGGACCGAGTACAAGAAGCGATTAGAAAAAAATGGTGACGCAATAGCTCAGAAGTTGGGGGATCTGGGCTCAATATAATGGCAGATTCTATACATACCCCGGTTCTTTTAGATGAAGTCATTCGCTACCTGAATCCGACACCGGGTTCGTGGATTGTTGATTGCACGCTCAATGGTGGTGGACACGCGTCAGCCATTGCAGAGCGAGGTGCGCGGGTGCTCGGTATTGAGTGGGATCCTGTCATCGCAGGCTCATTCTACGACCGTCATCCAGAGCTTCGCGATAGCGTTATCGTGGTCAACGATTCCTATGTGCAGATTCAATCCATTTGCGCAGAACACGGCGTCATTCCACAGGGCATTCTCTTCGATTTGGGTCTTTCATCAGCTCACTATGAAATGAGTGGACGGGGATTCTCGTTTATGAGGAATGAGCCGCTTGATATGCGATTCAATCCAGAGACGAACCCGTTGACCGCGGGACGTATCCTCAATGAATGGCCAGTTGAAGATTTGGAGCGAATATTAACCGAGTACGGCGAGGAGCAGTTCGCCGGACAGATCGCCGCGGCGGTCGTTCTGATCCGACGAGCTGCCCCCCTCCGTACTACCGAAGACCTTGTTTCACTGATTGCCGATGCGGTGCCTGCCTGGTACCGCCACCGCAAAATTCACCACGCAACGAAGACATTCCAAGCGTTGCGGGTCACAGTGAATGATGAGCTGAATAATGTGACCACGGGGGTTGGTGCAGCAATCGATGTATTGCCACCAGGAGGGCGATTGCTCGTCATCTCGTTTCAGGGAATGGAAGATAAGATTGTGCGTGAATTATTTAAATCAAAAGTGAAAGAGGGAGTTCTCAAGTGGGTCACTCGAACAACGATTCGACCAGCATGGGAGGAAATGAAGAAAAACCCGCGATCACGAAGTGCAAAACTAAAAATTGTTGAACATTTATGAGTCACACCACACAGACAACCTTGGGAGCAATCCACGCCATGCACCATGGTGTGCGCAGTAATGTGCTTGGCCTGGTGAACGCCACGCTTATGATTGGCACGCTTATACTGGTGGGCGCGTATGTGGTCTTAGCAAACTCGGCATCAGTGAATACATGGAAGGTCGCCGATGCGAATACGCGTATTAGCCAACTCTCCGACGAGCGAAATACCATCATTGCCCAACAAGCGAGCATCGAGGATCGCGCGCAACTGTTAGTGCTCGCAGAGCGTGAAGGTATGGTGCCAGCGAACTCACTTGTCTACATACTCGAAGAGCGTTCCGTTGCTGCTCGATAGCGCAATTCGCGTACGAGGCGAGCATTTGATATTGTGAAGATGTGAAACATCGTATTGGAGCTCCACGAATCTACGTTGCGCTGTGTGTGATCTATGGAATCTTCGTCATCATTGGGTGGCGAATTTATGATATTAGCTGGCGCAGGCACTCGCTTTACTCACAAACTGCCCTCGCACAGGCCGAGGGTGTACGCAACGTGTTCATGCGTGGCAGTATTTATATTACCGACCAAGAGCGCGCGCAGCATCTCGTCGCTACCAATCGAAAATTTTCCATCGTCACGGTGTTTCCATCAAAGGTTGATCGCGCAGCGGCAAGTCAAACAGCGGATACACTCCAGCGTATAGCCGGTATTGATCGCGAGGTCTCGCTCAAGGCTTTGAATTCTGATCGCTCCGCGGTTCGCGTGATACTACGACGTCCGACTGATGAGCAGGTGCGTGCTGTTCAGGAATTGAATATTCCCGGCGTGTCTATAGGGTATGAAACTGACAGAGCGTATCCCGCGGGCATACTCGCGGCCGATGTGGTCGGTTTTCTAGGGTACGGAGCCAATGGTCGGCAGGGTCAATATGGCATCGAGTCGATGTATGAATCGGAGCTCACAGGAACGCGTGATACGCCCGAGATGGTGCGATGGGATATCAAGGGGCAGCTCAAGAAATTATTTAGAATATCTCCGTCAACTCCGGAGTATGACGCTACCACTGCGCCTCAAGATATCGAGCTGACGATTGATAAAAATATTCAAGCGTATGGAGAAGAGGTGCTCACGTCGGTTGTTGAGCGATACAAGGCCGCATCGGGCGTGTTGATTGTGCAGGATCCTACGACAGGGCGCATTCTTGCGATGGCTGACACCCCGACGTTTAATCCGGGAATGTACAGCGAAGCTTCACAGGCATCATTCTTGAATGGAGGAATCTTACCGTTTGAGCCCGGTTCTTCGTTTAAACCATTCACGATGGCGATGGGATTGGATTTGCGCTTAATATCGCCTGATACGATGTTCAATGACATTGGTGATGTTGTCATTGATGGCTATACCATCAAGAATTACAATGAGGGTCATTTTGGGCGAGTCTCCATGACGCGCGTGCTCGAAAAAAGTATCAACACAGGCGTTATGTACGTGCAAAATCTCGTGGGTAATCAATTATTCCTTGACTACACGGTAAACCTAGGATTCGGTCAGCGTTCGGGCGTGGAGCTTCCGGGCGAGTCGAGCGGTGATATCAGTAATCTCTATAGTGGGCGAAGGATAAACTTTCAAACTGCATCATTCGGGCAGGCGATTACCGTCACACCACTTCAGCTTATTACCGCGTACTCCGCTATTGCGAATGGTGGAAAGCTCATGAAGCCCTCGATCGTTGCCGCGACCATTGACTCGCATGGTGCTCGAACGGAGACAGTATCCGAGATGATCGGCACTCCCTTTTCTGCGAAGACCGCGCAGATGCTCCGAGGGATGCTCACATCAGTGGTCGATAATGGCTTCGACAAAGCACGTATACCGCGGTACGATGTTGCTGGAAAGACAGGCACCGCACAAATAGCTAGTCCTGAGGGCGGATACCTGGAGGGGCAGTACAATCATAGTTTTGTGGGATTCGCTCCGGCAAGCAATCCAAAGTTTGTTATTTTGATTAAAATGGAAAAACCGCAAGGCATTACGTTCGCAGCGGATAGCTTGAGCCCTGCGTTCAAAGATATGGCAACGTTTCTTTTGCATTATTTTAACGTACCCCCCACCCGATGATGCTCCGAATCCTGACAGGGATACTTGATGGTCTGGCGCGTCTTTTAATTCGTCGATACGCCCCCATTATTGTTGCGGTGACGGGTAACGCCGGAAAGACAACCACAAAGGAAGCGATTGCGCGTGTGCTCGCAACGCGCTATACGATTCGGGCGAGTGCTGGAAATTTAAATAATGAGCTCGGTATTCCGACAACGATTATCGGAGATGTCGGCGATGAATACTACCGCACGGGCGGGTCTGTTCGTTTTTGGCTTGGCGTCATATTGATGGGAGTTCGCGCCCTTGTTGTCCGCGCAGCGTATCCCGAGGTGCTTGTTCTTGAGTTTGGGGCAGACCACCCCGGAGATATTGGACGACTTGCATCCCGATATCGCCCGCGCGTTGGAGTTATCACGCAAGTTGGAGATATTCCCGTTCATGTGGAGTTTTTTGCATCTCCGCGAGAGCTTGCGGCAGAAAAAGCAAAACTCATATCTGTATTAGGAGCCGATGACACTGCTATTCTTGGGTATGACGACGAAGCGGTTCGGGACATGCGGACAACGACGCGAGCGCATGTGCGCACCTACGGAATGGGGGAGGGTGCTGATGTGCGCGTTTCTGATGTCGAGCTACGAATACACGGAGATGCGCCAACCGGAATATCGTGCAACATTCAACTCGGATCAAATCAGATGCCCGTTGTTATACGTCACACCATTGGGGTTGGTATTGCTCGAGCTGCTGCGGCCGCGATAGCAGTGGGGGATGCACTCGGTATTTCTCTGAGCGATGCAGTTATTGCGCTTTCAGATATGAAGCCACCCGCAGGCCGTATGCGCATCATAGAGGGTATTCGCGGTACAACTATTATTGATGATACCTACAATGCATCACCCGCAGCCATGCATATTGCACTCGACGCGGTGCGCCAGATACACGCAAAGCGTCGCGTACTCGTGCTCGGCGATATGCTGGAATTGGGCACATTCAGCAGTACTGCGCATCGAACTCTAGGTACGATGGCCGGGGCAATCGCTACCGTTCTTATCTGTGTAGGGGATCGTGCGAAATTCATAGCAGAGGCCGCCACCCCCCTCATGTCAGCAGATTATGTCCACACATGTGCCAACTCACGAGAAGCCGCCGACATTGTACAGCAGCTTCTCCAATCAGGTGACCTCGTGCTGGTGAAGGGTTCACAGGGGATGCGCATGGAGCGCGTGGTGCTCGAGATTATGGCGCGACCCGAGCTTGCATCAGAATTACTCGTCCGCCAGAGTGAGCGATGGCTTGCGAAGTAGCTTTGTTTGGGTTATAATACGCTGTCCACGATGGCCTCGTCGTCTAGCCCGGTCTAGGACACTAGATTCTCATTCTAGTAACACGGGTTCAAATCCCGTCGAGGCTACACTAAAAACAGGCACCCATTAGGGTGTTTTGTTTTTAGTGTACCTCCGTTGGATTTGAAGGGTAATAAAAAACCCGCATAACAATGCGGGTACGAACCATGAGACGCGCTACGGTTCGATTTCTTCTGTCTCCGGCTCTCGCTTTGCGACGATGGCGCGGGCGAGTTCGGGCAGGTGGGGGGTCGCATTCCGGAGGGCATGAGCGATTTCATCCTCGATGAATTCTCGATCCGGAGAGGTGACTCGCTGGAGTATCTCTGCATCTCGGATGAATTCCCAGAACTGAATAGGCGTGCGCTCGAGTGCGATGGGAGCCATTAGAAACTCAAGCGTGATACGGAGTCGCGTGACGTCTCGAGCCTGACGCTCTCTTGAGTTCTGTGCGATTTCGAGGTCCCGAGCTTGCTGCTGAAGCTTGTTGCGCAACTCTTCGGTCGTATTTCGAAAGAACTCAACGCTCCTTTTCGCATCCTCAAGCTGAGCTCTCAAGGGTGCTGCAGGAGTCTTTCCGCGTTTTGACATATCGCCTCCGCTCAATAGCGTATGAAATATATCACATAAATTAAATTTGTAAAGAAAGCCCCCGTCATGACGGGGGCTCATTCGTGGATTCGATCACTGGCACATCGAAGAACGGACGTGAATCTCGAAGTGTCGCGATGCCTCGGTTATAGAGTTCAATGAACTCCTGCGACTGCTCGAGTGTAAGCAGAAGGCGTCTGCAAAAGTCGAGGAGATCGTTCATTTCGACAAATCGCGCAGGAGAGACGCGAGCCTCCGTATTCGCGCCGCGAGAGGCAAACCCGTTGGCCTCTTCGGTCATACGCTCTTCTTCGAGTGTGAGCACGAGCTCCCCCAGGTCATAGGGAATTTCTGCATCTTGAGCCCACCAGAGCCACCGCGCTTCGAGGGTGTTTTTGATGATAGTAAGCACCTCTGCATGAACAGTGATGAGATAGTCCATGCCTGCGTCTCGGAAGACGAACGTCATCTCCTTGGTCGTACAGAAGCGCGACAAGGTAAGATGTGCATCGAAGATGTGGTACAAAAGATCGATGGGCGTATTCGGGTTTTCCTGCGGCCGCAGGACTAGGTCGATGAGGAGCTTGCTTATGCGCAGTCGCGCGTAAGGTGTTCTCCAGAGATTCGTCTCTCGAGACTGCTTCGCTTCTTCATTGATAATCGCCATGACCTCAGCTTCGGGGAAGTCAACCATAGTACCTCCAAAGAACGTGCGGAAATCATACCGCTCGTCAACGGAGGATGCAACTACAGCATCTTCTTGAGTTCGGATGGGTTGTTGGAGAACAGCTCTCCGTTCTCGGGGGTAATCTGACCACTTTTTACGAGTTGTGCGAGTGAATAGTTGAGCGACATCATTCCCTCATTGAGTCCTGTTTGAATGACCGAGTCGATTGAGTATACCTTTTTTTCGCGAATGAGATTGCGAATCGCAGCATTGGTAATCATAATCTCGAGCGCGGGGACTCGACCGCCCCCAATTTTGGGAACAAGGCGTTCCGAGACGACCGCAACGACCGTTGTGGCGGTTTGGGCAATGATTTGATCTTGTTGAGATGGCGGAAATGAGTCAATGATGCGATCGATTGTTTGAGCGGCTGAGTTTGTGTGAAGCGTTGAGAAGACGAGGTGTCCCGTTTCAGCCGCGGTCATAGCTGCGGCGATAGAATCGGCGTCGCGCATCTCTCCAACCATGATGACGTCGGGATCTTGTCGTAATACGGTTTTGAGGCCATCGGCAAATGAAAGCACGTCGGTGCCGACCTCTCGCTGGGATACGATGCCATTCGCTTGCTCGTAGAGGTACTCTATCGGATCCTCAATTGTAACGATGTGCGCTGTGCGGGTTCGATTCACCTCATCAAGAATTGCGGCTGTGGTTGTGGACTTTCCGTGACCAGCGGGCCCCACCATAAGAATGAATCCCTGCGTGAGCTTTGCGAATGTATGAAGAATTGGGGGAAGGTTGAGCTCCTCGATAGTTTGTATTTTTGCGGGGACAAGTCGGAGTGAGGCGGACCACGTGTTCTCTTCGAAGTAGGCATTTACGCGAAAGCGAACGCCCCCCGATCCTTCATATGCGAAATCAATTTGACGCTCTTTCAAGAAGCGTTCTCGTTGCTGAGGCGTCATAAGCTCTGAGATGATGCCCTCAGCGGATTGTGTGGTGATGACCTCCTCGGATTCAATTGGTTGCAAATCGCCATAGATACGAAGGGTGGGTCGCTTATCTACGGCAATATGAACATCGGATGCATTCTGGGCGATTGCGCGGTCGAGAATTGTTTTGAGAGCAGAGTCGTAGCTCATGGATACGTATACAATACCACACGAGGAGTCGGTATGTATCCACACATCAGTGCACGCTCGCTTGTCCTCAGTGCGCACAAGGAGTATACCCTTCACATGACATTCATCGAAGCACATGAACTGACCACGCTTGGGCACCTCGTCGTCGCTACGTTGCTGGGGGCGGTTATTGGCTTTGAGCGCGAACGATCGGGTAAGATTGCTGGATTGCGAACGCATACGCTCGTTGCGCTTGGATCTTGTTTGTTTACGGTTATTTCAGTTCTTTTGTATAATCGCTTGCCGTCGATTAATGGTGTGCAGGGATACGACTATCATCTTGTTGCAAATATCATTGTGGGTATTGGGTTCATCGGTGCGGGCGCGATTATGCGGAGGGATGACAAGGTGATCGGCACGACGACTGCAGCCTCTCTTTGGATTACTTCGGCGGTTGGAATGGCAACAGGATTTGGGTTTTATCGGGAGGCGCTCGCGAGCACGGTGTTGGTATACGGCGTGCTCACGGGCTTGTGGGAAGTTCAGAAAAGAATGACGAAGAGTTCGAGCTTCCACAAGAATCCCCAAGACCTCAACGGGTCGTCGATGCTGTAGAATGTGGTGTGGATTGGGTATATACTAGGCATATGTCGTTGGTCGAACTTCTCCGACAGTATAAGATTGGGCCATTTAGTATTTTTGACTTTGTTCTCGCGCTCGGTGGTGTGTACCTCTTGGCGCCCCTTATGATTCGGGCGTTTCGACGGGCGCGGATTAGTATTACACGTGCCGAGCTTCTGTGGCTCGTCGTTCCATTGAGTGTTGTATCCCATCTACTCGTTGGGAGTATGACTCCACTCACGCGGATGGTGGTGAATCCTACCGGTGACGTTGTGGCGAAGATTATTCTTCTCGGGATGCTCTATATGGGGCTTCGGGGCGTCGTGTATCGCTTGCGTTTCCATAATTGATTTTGATATAATTCACACATGAACCACTACCTCAATGTACTAAAAAAATACGCGGATTTTAGCGGACGTGCCAGTCGCGCAGAGTATTGGGTGTTCCTGTTAGTAAATATAGTCGCGGTGTTCGTGTTGGGAATGATTCACTCGGTGCTCATGATGTTGTATATGTTAGCGGTTACTATCCCGATGCTCGCCGTAGCGGTGCGTCGTTTGCATGATATCGGTAAGAGCGGTTGGATGTTTTTGCTATCGTTCATCCCGTTCGTGAACTTTGTCGTAATCTTTTGGCTCTTCAGTGAGGGGCAAGCAGGAAGTAATGAATTCGGTGCAAATCCAAATGAAGCTGGTGTCATGCAGGCACAGCCCCAGGCACCCGTAGTCCCGCCAACGCCTCCTTCGATGACATCCACACCGTCCCAGATGTAAGCTTCTGTAGATTCTTTGTATTATATAATCAAATGGCCCCACGGGGGCCATTTGCCTGACTGTTGACAGTATCTCCCCGGTTTGCTAGTATATATGAGCATTTTTGACTATGGAATTCGCAGTTATCAAAACAGGGGGCAAGCAATATATCGTCCGAAAGGGCGACATTATGACCATCGAAAAGCTCGAGCACGATGGGAAAAAGATTGTATTTGAGCAGGTATTGCTTGTTGCTAACGAGAAAAAGGCCATTATTGGTCAGCCTTTTATTGAGAAAGCAACTGTCACCGCAGAGGTGCTTGGTGATGGTCGCGATGAAAAGAAGCTCGTATTCCGATACAAGGCAAAGACTCGTTCCAAGAAGAAAAAGGGTCACCGCCAGCCTCACACGAAGGTCAAAATCCTCTCCATCTCCGCAAAATAACCAAGAGCCCTACAGGGGGCTCTTGACTGTTTGGTGGACAATTGTAGTATCGAGTCTCTGGAGGGGCTTATGCACGACTATTTCGTGGCATACGAGCTGGTTGATGATGCGAATGTTGTTCTTTGGCGTGGCGATGGTACGTTTCAAACCTCTGGTCCCATAACTGCGGCGGCCGGCATTCAGGAAGTTCGGCGAGCCGTCCTGATGCACGTGCAAAGTAGGGACGGCCAGGGTAGACTTCCCGGCCATCTCTTACAAGAGGAGAGCGTCTGCATCACTGCTCTGACGCTGCTGTGCTGTCCGTGCCGCGCGTCCCGTAAGTGTAAGTAGGCTACTACCGCCCGCAGGTTTCAACATCTGCGGGTTTTTTTATTTACGACTCTCGATGGCGTAGCGGAGTGTGGTTTCGTCTGCGTATTCAAGATGGGTGCCCGTGGCTAATCCTCGGGCAAGACGGGTGACGCGAACTCCTGGAACGCTCTGAAACATATCGCGGATATAATGTGCTGTCATTTCCCCGGCAGAAGTGGGGTTTGTAGCGATGACCAATTCGATGCCGCCTGCTTGTTGGCAAATGCGGTCAACGCGCTCGCTTAGCTCTCGCATGCGAATGTGTTCGGGGCTAATTTTATCGACGGGGGAGAGCGCACCGCCGAGCACGTGGTAGTATCCGCGCCAGATGCCCGCACGTTCGATTGAGAGTAGGTCTGAAACGTGCTCCAAGACAAGTAATGATTTTGCATCGCGCTTGCCATCACGGCAAATACTGCAGATGGACTGATCGGATACATTAAAGCACTCAGAGCACTGAAATACAGTTGATTTCAGTTCTGCGATTGCGCCACCGAGTGCGCTGAGCTCTTCCTGTGAGCGATTGAGGAGCGACAACACGATACGTGACGCTGCGCGCGGGCCGATGCCCGGGAGCGTGCGCAGAAGCTCGGTGAGTTCATGAAACATCCCATCCATGCTAGAGGAAGTCTGAATCAGTGTGTACGGTGTCGATCTCGGAGAACTCGAGGTTTTCTGGATTGATATGGAAATCGATGTCTCCCGTGGGTCCATTGCGGTGCTTTGCAATCATGAGCTGGGCAAGATTCGAGCGACCCTCTTCTTGTGCACGTTGGAAGTTTATTTTGTCTTCGCGATGGATAAACATAACAACGTCAGCATCTTGCTCGATGGATCCAGAGTCTCGAAGGTCGGAAAGTCGTGGTCTATTGCCTTCACGGTTCTCCACGGCACGGGAGAGCTGGGATAGTGCAATGACGGGGATTTGAAGTTCCTTTGCGAGCGCCTTTAGTCCGCGAGAGATTTCGGTAACCTGCTGGACGGGAGAGTCATAGTTGCGTCGCGCGCTCATTAATTGGAGGTAGTCCACGATGAGCAGGCCAAGTCCGTGCTCTGCTTTAAGGCGTCGTGCCATAGCGCGCATCTGCATGACATTTAATCCAGGGGTGTCATCAATGAAGACAGGCATGTCGCGCAAAGAATCGATGGCATTTGTAATTTTGAGGAAATCATTATGCTCGCCCTCATGACTAAGTTTGCCCGTGCGAAGGCGCCAGAGTGAGGCTCGCGCTTTCGATGCAATAAGACGGTCGACGACTTGGTCGATACTCATCTCGAGACTGAAGATGCCCACCGGTACCTGGCGACTTGCAACGCGACTTGCGATATCGATAGCAAATGCTGTTTTACCAACCGAAGGTCGTGCTGCAAGAATGATGAGGTCTGATTTCTGGAATCCACCGAGCGTTGAGTC
The DNA here is from genome assembly GCA_964356795.1 of uncultured Candidatus Saccharibacteria bacterium. Taxonomy (GTDB): domain Bacteria; phylum Patescibacteriota; class Minisyncoccia; order 2-02-FULL-40-12; family GWA2-44-9; genus JAGOPO01. Next base: position 29,035 of record CAYHIK010000003.1, read on the forward strand.
GAGCTTTGCGTGACCCGTTGCTGTCCCACGAAGCTGACCATCGTCTTGCGTTTGAATACGCTCCATAGCGCGATCAAGCTCTCCGGTGAGCGCGTCGAACTTATTGGTGAGTGTTTTCTGGGTGACGGCGAAGAGCTGTTGCTCGGCTTCACCGAGAATGGCATCTACATCTTCATCTTCGCGATGGGCGAGTGATTGGAGCTGGTGTGATACATTGAGGAGGTCTCGAAGACTCTTTTTACGCTGAATGATGCGGGCATACGTTTGGATGTGTGCGGCGGTGGGAACATCGCTTGCAAGCGATGTGAGGTAGACAACTCCTCCTGCGGCATCGAGGTTAGATGTATCGGACAGTCGTGTTCGAACTGAGAGGAGGTCAATATTTTCATGCTTCTCCCAGAGTTCGGTGATGGCATTCCAGATGAGCTGATTGCTTCGCTGGTAAAAATGATCGCCTTGTATCATATCAACGACGCGGTTGATTGCTTCTCGATCAGTAAGGAGTGCGCCTAAAAGCGACTTTTCGGCATCGATATTCTGAGGGGGAAGTTTGTCTGATAATGAATTCATCGCGCAGATTGATTTGCTGTTCCAGTATCCGCGAATCTACGCGAGCAGGCAAATTATAAAGTGGATTGCATGTGGAGATAGAGCGCCGGTGCAATACCAGCGATGTCTTGCAATAATAGAATTTTATGGTATGGTTTGCTCTCTCCGTATCCATGTTGTTCGTTGAAAACTTCCACTCATCGCTCTACGGGGTGCTAGGTGGAGCGCCTAGTTACGACTGGGCGTGCAGAAATGCGGCGAGATGCCGCGCGAGGTCATTATGGCGTTGAAGATCGAATCTTGGGACACTCCTGAAGAGGTGCTTGGTCGGGTGCCCAGTGTTGCAGCATCGCTTGCCACGACACTACTGAATCGCTACAGCTTTGAAGAGCAGTACGAACTTCTGCGAAAGAAGGTTGGGCAAGCGATTTGTGCGAGTAGTGATGAAGGCGTTCAGGTGTTGCTTCACATCATACGGGAAGCGATGCGGGAATTTGTGACCAAGGTAAACGCTGCGCGAGCTGGCACGAAGGACTTCCTAAGTCCGGCGCAGATCCAGGCCGGCGTCGACTTCATGTATCGGTCCTACCTTTCCGAGTTGTTCTGGGAGCTCCCGAGCAGGCCGGGATACTCAGATGCTGGCAGGGTTTCTCTCATGGTGGACACAAAGGTTCGAATCTTCCGTGAATTGATTAGGGAGTGGACGTCAGCTTCGACACCGTCGAGTCGACATGCGTTTCGCCGTGCCATTGCGATGGGTTGGCCAGAGCAATCCATGAGCGAGCATCAGCGCCTCATCGAGGAAAGGGATCCGATCGAGTGCAAGGCCGTTGGGCGATTTGTGGGTGCCGAAGAACAAAAGCGGTACGTCGCCGTGGTTCGAGAGTGCCTAGGGTGCTTCGGTGTCTATCCATACAAAGGTGTGACTGCGGATAGCGTATTCGGTCCGTGGCTTGCGGAAAAGCATGTGCCAGGCGAGATTGAGGACCTCCTCGTGGTTGCGCGTGCGAAGGCGGGTGGAGTGGCTACTGCTCGTCGTGATATCGATTACGCGACACTCATGGATGGAATCTCTTCGAGCGGTGTCGCGATGTTGCGTTCGGTTGCTGGGTCGTTCCGGCGCTGGCAGACCGATGTGGACGCAGTGTTTGAGCGGATCACTAAGTTGTCGGCAGGCAATGACGATGAACTGAAATACCGGAAAAATCTGCAGCGCGAATTCGACGTACTCGCTCCCGACTCAATTCGTATTCAGGTGTGTGCCGGATGGGAGCATCACGCAAGACTCTCGGCAATGCATCGTGATGCTCAAGCGGCCATTGAGCACGTGAAGAGCGTCGGCATGCTCCGTGGATGTTCGGTCGAGCTGTGTGTGTACCTCAGGAATGATGAGTCCGCCTCAATCCGCGTGTTTTGGGAGAAAGAGACGGTCGAATGACGCAAGACCCCCGGGGATATCCGGGGGTCTTTTTTATATTGAAAACGGGAAGTGGGGATGCTAGGATTGCAGAGCTCACTTACGGGAGGTTGTCCATGAGGTACATGGTAGAGTTTGAAAACGTGCATGATGGGTCTGCATTGGCACTCATCGGTCACCTGCGTGGTGTGGGCATCGAGTGCGAGGCAGAGAGCATTATTGGCATGGGTGCTGGGCGCGCTATCGTGCTCGCTCGATTTCCGAGAGAACGCGAGTCAGAAGTCCGATTGATTCCAGGTGTCGTGGAGATCTATGTGGACGCCGAACTTGAGCACTTCGAGCGTTTGTAGGCATCCCAGCGTGAAGTCCCGATTACTCGGGGCTTTTTTATACACGCTTCACGAGGGGGCCGTAGGGGGTGTCGTCTATGGAGTATCCGAGTTCAGAGAGTTGATCGCGGAGACTGTCGGATGTTGACCAATCTTTTTGATCTCGGGCGAGCTGACGCTCATCGATAATTGTTTGAATTTCGGGCGGGTGGCTGGTTGCGCCAGAGGGGATGATCCCAAATTGTTCTGATATCCACGAGAAGAACGAGCGGGCATTTAGGATATCTGGTTCGTTCAGTGATGACGAGGTGATTGCACGGTTGAGTGAGTGAATGCAGTCAAAGATAGCGGCAAAGGCGGCGGCGGTATTGAAGTCTTCGTCCATTGCCCGCTCAACGGCGACACGCGCTTCGGTGATGAAGGAGGAGTTCTCTGGGGTCTCTGCGGGGGTAATCAGGGAGAGCTTGGAGAGCGTCTCGGAGATTCGTTGGATGGCTGCAGAAGCGGCCGAGAGGCCGGTGTCGGAAAAATCTAATGGCGCTCGGTAGTGATTCGAGAGTAGGTAGAACCGCAACACGGCCGAATCGTATGTGGAGAGCAATGCATGCAGCGTCGCGAAGTTGCCGAGTGATTTCGACATCTTCTCTTGTTTCATCTCAAGGAATCCTGCGTGCATCCAGTATTGTACAAAGGGCACCTTGCCTGATGCGGCTTCTTGTTGGGCGATTTCTGCCTCGTGGTGGGGGAATTTCAAATCCATGCCACCGCCATGGATGTCGTATTGTGGTCCGAAATAATGTTCCGTAATCGCGGTGTCTTCGATGTGCCACCCTGGTCGGCCTGCACCGAGCTCGGCATCTTCCCAGACCGGCTCGCTTGGCTTTGAGAGTTTCCAGACGCAAAAATCTCCCCGATTGCGTTTGTGTTCATTTTCATCGATGCGCGAGACTGCATCATTTGCCTGAAGGCCGGTTCTGCCGGAGAGTTTTCCATAATCGGGGAATGTGGTGAGATCAAAGTACCACCCGTCTCCTTCTATGAGGTAGACATTACTATTCTTGATGAGTGCCTTGATCTGAGTGAGCACCTGCGGGATGTGATCAGATGCTCGCGCGTATTGGGATACCGATGTGTTGCCGAGTGCCTGCATGTCTTCGCGGAAAGCGACGTCGTATTGCTGGGCGTATGCAAGCGGAGGGACGCCTTGCTCGGCGGCGCGTGCGATAATTCGATCATCGACGTCGGTGATATTTTGGATATAGGTTACATCAAATTCGCGATACCTGAGCCAGCGAGCGACGACATCAAAAAAGGTAAAGGTGCGCGCATTTCCGATGTGAACGCGGTCGTACACTGTGGGTCCACAGACGAACATGTCGATATGCTTGGGCGCGCGTGGCACGAGCTCTTCGGTTCTGCGTGTGAGTGAGTTGTAGAGTCGAATTGCCATAGGCTAGGAAAATATCACGAACACAGTTCCGGTCAACAAGAAGAACATGGCGACGACACCGAGGGTGTGCACGGGAAGCGTGGATTGATGGGGCCCGACAATGTTTGGGTTGCGCGCCATGTGGGCAACGAGTCCGATGAGAAATGGCGAACTAATACCCATCACCAGCGCCGACCAAAAGAGTGCCTGAATAGGGGTAATTCCGAGGAATGATACGACGAGGCTTACTGCAACGGACCCAATCATGACGAGGTAGAATGGGCGTGCGCGATGAAATGGCTGATCGATGCTTGCGGTCCATCCCATCATTTCAGAAAGTGCGTAGGCGGCGGAGCCAGCGAGCACGGGGATTGCAAGAAGTCCCGAGCTGATGAGGCCGAGCGCAAAGAGGTAGTAGGAGTATCTCCCAGCAAGTGGCTCAAGGGCGACTGCGACGTCGTGGAGTGATGTGATGTCAGCGCCACTCCCTGCGGCCCAAATCATAGACGCAGTCAGTGAGACTATAAAGAAAGAGACGAGGTTGGACGCAATCATTCCAATGCGTGTGTCGAGGTCGAGGTTCGCAAGTACGCCACGGCCGAGGGGGCGGAACTTACATACACGGATTCTGGGTCGATCTAATTTTATTTCCTCAGCTTCTTGTGAGGCCTGCCAAAAGTAGAGATAGGGAGACAGTGTTGTGCCTAGCATGGCGAACGCAGTCAAGATGAAATCCCGAGAGAAGGAAAATGACGGAACAAGCGTCCCCCAGAGGATGGAGAGCCAGTGGGGCCGCGCGAGGATGAGCGCGAAGGCGTATACAAAAAGCGACAACGCAAACCATTTGAAGACGCGCTCGATGGTGCGGTAGGGGAGGTAGATAACAAGGCCAATGACTACAATAGAAACGCACACCGCGACAAGCTGAATTGAAGCTGAGGGGATGATGAGTTGTATCGCGCCCGCCATGCCGTAAATATCCGCGCCGACGTTGAGTGTATTGGCGATAACAATTGAGCCGACGGCAAGTGCGAGAATCCATCCTGGGTAATGTTTGCGAATGTTGCCAGCGAGGCCGCACCCCGAGAGTGCACCAATGCGCGCACACATGTTTTGGATTGCAATCATAAACGGAAGAATCCAAAGGAGAACCCACGAAAGTCCAAAACCAAAACGTGCGCCTGCGATGGCGTAGGTTGCAATGGCGGAGGGGTCGTTGTCAGCGGCTCCTGTCACGAGGCCGGGGCCTAGTGAGCGCCAAAAGCTGGCAATGCGTGCGCTTAATTTCATGCAGAATAAGTATATCATGCATTGCATGTGTGGGGAGTTTCTCGAGGGAGCTAGGGCGTGTGGATAATTGGCACTCTTGACGTAGGAGTGCCAATTATATAGACTGGCACTATGGTCATCAGATTGCTAACACCGCGCCAGCATCAATTATTGTGGCGGGTCATAGACCAACACATTGAGACGGGAGAGCCCGTGTCGAGCAAAGCCATTGAATCAAGTGGCCATTTTGATGTGCGGTCAGCTACTATCCGAAATGAAATGTCGGATTTAGAAGATATGGGATTTTTGGAGCAACTCCATACGTCTGGCGGACGCGTGCCGACGGCACTCGCGTTCCGATTGTATGTGAATGATCTGATAGCAGTTGAGGGGGTTACCCTCGGACAGTCTGTTCGGTCTCGCGTTGACGAGGCGCTCAACGATACCGATTTGCGGGATGCAGACGCACTTAATCGCACGCTCGCAAGACAAATTGGACAGATATCGGGCAATCTGGTCATCGCGAATACGTCAGAACGGCAAGATGCGTATAAGTTCGGACTTTCAAATCTAATATCGATTCCTGAATTTCGTGAAATGGACCGCCTCATGGGACTCACAGATTTTTTTGATCATTTTGAATCCATGTATGCCCGGATGCATCGCCAGATGTGGCAACAGGAAGAAGGGGATGTGAAGGTGATGATTGGATCAGAAAATCCACTTCGTCAGATACAGGATGAGGCAGTCATTGTCGCACGATATCGGTTGCCACGAGGTCGCGAGGGGACGCTTACTCTGGTGGGCCCGATGTGCATGGATTACCGAAAGAATCTTGGTCTCATGACGTACGCAGCGCAGATTGCAAACAGAATAACCGATAGCATTCGAAATTAATATGAAAAACGAACCACATCACGAAGAGTCCGAGGTCCCGATGGTTGAAAAAGAGAAGTATATGCGTCTTGCCGCCGATGTAGAGAATCTTCGTAAGGCACAGGCCGCCGCCGCCACGGAGCTGTCGAAGTGGGCCGCACAATCGGTCATTACCGATATGCTCGAGCTTGCTGACGCAGTCGACATCACATTAGCGCACGCACCACCGGAGGTGATAGGGAGTGCGTGGTGCCTCGGACTGGAGCAAGTATCGAAGCAGTTCTTAGAAAAAATGAAACGATATGGAGTAAGTAAAATTGAAACGGTTGGGCATGTATTCAACCCTGTGACGATGGAGGCAGTACAGATGGTGCCCGGAGGCGAAAGTCATCATGTGAAGGAAGAGGTGCTCTCAGGATATCTGATGCATGAGCGAGTTCTTCGGCCAGCTCGGGTCATTTTGTACGAATAGTATAACGAATAATAACACTATGAATCACATACTCGGTATCGATTTAGGAACAACGAATTCGGCGATGGCAGTTGTTGAGGGTGGTCAGCCACGAATACTAGAGAATGCAGAGGGTGTTCGCACGACGCCGTCCATTGTGGCGCTCGGCAAGAATGGCGAGCGATATACGGGCGTTACGGCGAAGCGCCAAGCGGTTACGAATCACGCGAATACACTCTTTTCTGTGAAGCGTCTTATCGGGCGCCGCTGGCAAGATGAAGAGGTCCAGCGCGACTTGAAGTTGCTACCCTACGAAATTCGCAAAGGAAATGGCGATTCTGTTGAGGTGAAGATGGGTGACAAGTGGTACAAGCCCGCTGAGATTTCAGCTATGGTGCTCGCGAAGCTTAAAGCTGATGCAGAGGCGAAGTTGGGCACAAAAATAACCGAAGCGATTATCACGGTGCCCGCATACTTTGACGACTCTCAACGTCAGGCAACGAAAGACGCAGGCGAAATCGCGGGTCTCACAGTGAAGCGCGTGATTAACGAACCAACAGCTGCGGCGCTCGCCTATGGATTCAACAAAAAGAAAGACGAGAAAATTGTCGTGTACGATTTCGGAGGCGGGACGTTCGACATTTCGGTGCTCGAAGTATCAGCAGATACAATTGAAGTGAAGGCAACGGGCGGAGATACGCATCTTGGCGGTGATGATGTCGATCAAAAGATTATCGACTACTTCGCATCCGAGTTCAAAAAGGACCAAGGCGTCGATATCTCGAAGGACCAGCTTGCGCTCCAGCGTTTGAAAGATGCGGCTGAGAAGGCGAAGCATGAGCTTTCAAGTACCACGCAGACTGATGTTAATATTCCATTCCTTACGGCTGACACGTCTGGCCCAAAGCATTTCAGTTTGAGCTTCGGTCGCGCAAAGCTTGAGGAGCTCACGAAGGATCTCATCGATCGCTCGATTTCACTCACGAAGAAGGCGGTGGCTGATGCTGGTCTCTCGTTCTCCGATATCAACGAAGTCGTGATGGTTGGTGGGCAGACCCGCATGCCTGCAATTGTGGAGGCAGTGAAGGCGCTGTTCGGAAAGGAGCCGCACCGCGACATTAATCCTGATGAAGTTGTTGCGATGGGCGCGGCGCTTCAGGGTGCGATTATGCGGGGAGATGTGCACGACGTGCTCTTGCTCGACGTGACGCCATTGACGCTTAGTATCGAGACGCTCGGTAGTGTCTCGACTCCGATGATTGAAAAGAACACAACGGTGCCAACAAGTAAGTCGCAAACGTTTAGCACCGCAGCGGATAATCAGCCGTCAGTAACAATTCGAGTATCACAGGGCGAGCGCCCGATGTTCGGTGATAATAAATTCTTGGGCGAGTTTAATCTCGATGGTATCCCACCGGCTCCACGCGGTATTCCGCAGATCGAAGTGACATTCGACATCGATGCAAATGGAATTCTCCATGTGAAGGCGCGCGACAAGGGCACTGGCAAGGAGCACTCAATTCGTATCGAGGGTTCCTCGGGTCTTTCGAAAGAAGAAAAGGAGCGCATGGTACGCGAAGCCGCTGAGCATGCAGCAGAAGATGCAACAAAGAAAGAAGCGGCTGATACTAAGAATGCTGCCGAAACGCTTGTGTGGACGACGGAAAAGATGCTGCACGAGAACAAGGATAAGGTAAAGGAGGATGATGTGAAAAATCTCGAGGCGAATATTCAAGAGGTGAAGACTGCACTTCAGGGCTCGGACTTGGCGGCCATTAATGCAAAATCTGAGCAGTTGAGTGCCGCTGCGCAAAAGGTGGGCGCGGCACTTTATCAGGCATCTCAGGAGGCGAAGCCAAAAGAAGGCGAGCAGGCTGCGACGGAGGCGCCAGCAGAAGAGGTGAAGCCGGAAGAGAGGTAGCGTGGCCTCTCCGAAAAGGGTGAAACGTGATACATTACGTGCATGAATACCATTGCGTATAAGAAGATTGGCATCATCGGATTTACTGTTTTTGTGGTAAGTCTCGTTTGGGCTACTTCACGGCCTTGGCTTGCGAGCCCGTTGCAATGGGATGGCATCACAACGATTCTTTGGCCGTCGTTGGCGCTTATCGTTGCTTCCGCAACCGTTGCCATCTCGTGGATGCTCCTTGAGCGTACCGTTGAGCGTGTGGCCGTCATTTTGGCCTCCTGGGCGACGTTTATCCTCTTTTGGAGCCCTGATATCTGGTACCTCACCGCCCTGCCTGTATTCGGCCTTTTATGGCTCGAATCGTCTCGGAGGGTTACGAATGACGTCGGAGACCGTCGAAGGCTTCGAATCTCGACCTCACTCGGCGCGGGGCTCTCGCCACTCCTTCTCGGAATGTTCCTTATGGTTTCATTTGGATTTTACCTTCTCCCATCGAATAAAAACGTTGGCGCGAACGATGTGAGCATTGGAATACAGAAGCAGTTGGAATCAGTGTACGATCAGCCGATGGTTGAGCGTCAGCTATCGCAGTTTCCGGCCGCAATGCAGTCGCAGGTAAAGCGAGATATCGCAAAGGTCGTCGACGAGAATGTACAGCGCTTTGTTGGTCCGCTGGGGCCGTTTATTCCCCCTATGCTCGCCTTTGGATTATTCCTCATTCTCTGGTCGGTGATGTTTATCTTCCGTGAATTGAGTATCTGGATGGGCGTGGCCATCTTCTCCATCCTCAAGACCGTCGGATTCGTACGTGTAGGAACGAAAGATGTTCAGGCTCAGATTATTGAACTATAGCAATGCCGACAGATCCCTACGCCACACTTGGCGTGTCGCGTGATGCGAACGCTGATGAAATAAAAAAGGCATACCGCAAACTTGCGCATCAATATCACCCCGACAAGAAGGGTGGTAATGAGGCGAAATTCAAAGAGGTTAACGAGGCCTATCAGATTTTAGGCGACTCGGGAAAGAAGGCGCAGTACGATAGGTTTGGCCACGCGTCATCCCAGGGCGGATTTGGCGGTGCGGGTGGAGGGCAGTATCAAGATTTCGGTTTTGATTTCGGGGGAGGTGGAGGTGGGGCTGGATTTGAACACATTTTTGATATGTTTTCTGGGGGATTCGGAGGCGGGGCCCGTCAGAAGCCCGAAAAGGGCGAGGATCTTCAGCTTGCCGTTCAGGTGGCATCGAAAGATTTAGGTAAAAAGAAAGTATACGAATTCGAGGCGTTCATAGCGTGTGAGGGGTGCGATGGCACTGGTGCGCTTGATGGGAAGCTCAAGGTGTGTGTAGACTGCAAGGGGCAGGGGCGCGTTCAGCAGGCCGTCCGCACTCCGCTTGGCACATTTGCACAGGTTGTGCTGTGTCGTACCTGTGGCGGTGACGGCGAGATTGCCGAACACTCCTGCCGTACATGTAGTGGTACTGGGAGGGTTAAATCAAAGCGTACGCTCGAGGTTCATATCCCTACGAGCATCCAAGATCGATACCTCATCGTGTTTCCACAGCAAGGGAATGCCGGGGCTCAGGGCACACCGCCTGGCGACCTCATGATTACATTACGGGTAACGACATAGCTCACTTACAATACGAGGAGAAGTGGCATGAAGTGCATTGCGCTTGGTGTATTCGTAAGTGTGTTTGCGGTGAGCGTGGGTGCTCAGGATGAGGTTAAACCAGCATGGACTGGCAAGCTTGGCGCATCCTACATTGCGAGCTCTGGTAACACCAATAACTCAACGATTGGAGCCTCGGGCGAAGCATCGTGGCTTGTGGGTCATTTTGCGTTCTCAACAAAAAGTGAATTCCTGCGGACGACAACAGAGCGTGAGCCGGGCGCTCATCGAGTCAACGTCGTGCTGACAGCTGAGCGTGTTATTGAGGAGAAGATTGGATTCTTTGCGGAGGGTTCGTATTTCGAAGACCCTCCAGCAGGCACAGAGAGCCAATTTTCTATGAGCGCTGGAGCGGTGAAGCATATTATACGCGATAAACGGCGCATACTCGATGCTTCACTCTCGCTCACACACGTCAGAGAGCAAAGGACGGTTGCTCCGCACAGAAACTTCGTAGGCGTGCAAGCTGGCATCGAATTACAGCGTGAGCAGAACGAGTTTTTGTCGACGGAGCATGCTGCGAGCTATGTGCACGACTTCGTGGATACTCGCAACTGGCGTCTTCGTGTGTCATCTTCGCTCATCGTAGCGCTGAACCAGCGGCTCGCATTAAAATTCTCAAGCGATATCTATCGGAACAAGCCCGATGTTGGTGGGAGTTCGATTGATCGGACGATGATGGCATCGCTGGTGATGCGATGGCCTCCGAAGGAGTGATTTCAACGGCCCTTTCTAGGGCCGTTTTTTTGTTGGGATATATAAAAAGAATAGAGTATACTAGGCGCATGAATGCATTTGTTGCGCGGATTGTTGAGGCGATGCCCTCGTTGAGCGCTATCGCGGATCCGCTCCGTAGCCCGCAATATCTACTCGGCATGTGCGTTGTCGTGCTTCTGGTGTTGTATGGATTATCTGTAGGGCGCACGCGGGCGCTCATCTCCCTCCTGGCAATCTATGTTGCGTATGTGCTCACTATACTATTTCCGTTTATGAGCGTGCTGGAGAGTCGTCTTCCTTCCGAGATGCGACTCTACGCGTTGCCCGCGCTGTTTCTGGGTCTCTATATCATTTGTTTTTCAATATTGAGCAGTTCATTACTGCGCGCGCGATTACCGGCTGGAGAAATCTCGCTTGTGAAGGTTAGTGTCATTTCGGTTATTCAGCTCGGACTACTCGCAGCGATGTGCGTCTCCTTGGTGAGTCCCGAGGTTGCATCACGTATGCTGGGGCCGCTCTATCGGTGGCTTGGGGGGCAACAATCAATGTGGATATGGACCGTTGTTTCCATACTTATCATGCCATTTATGCGAGCGCACTCGCGAAGAGAATAGGAATGCTTGTGGTTTTGCGCGCAGTGCGTACAATGACGCAGGGAGGTTGGCGCCATGGAGCATGAAGAGGAGGACATCATCGAGATTGTCGTTGAAGAGACTCCTTCGATTGAGGAGATGCAGCGAGAGATTGATCGTGAATACGGTGAAGACTGCGAGCAAAGCCCCCGATGATTCGGGGGCTTTTTTATTTCGCTCGTTCGACGTACTGTCCGGTTTCTGTGTTGATGACGATATCCTCCCCCTCATCGATGAAGAGGGGAACATTGATGAATGCACCGCAATCGATTTTTACCTGCTTTGAGCCACCCGTTGCGGTGTCGCCACGAATGCCTGGAGGAGCTTCGACGACTTTGAACGTCATCTTGATGGGCAACGTGATAGTGATGACTTTGTCATTCCACGAGAGCGCTTCGATGTCGGCATTGGGCTTGAGGAATTGCGCCTGTTCACCGATAAGTTCTTCGGTGAGTAAGAATCGGTCAGCAGGATTCTTCGGGTCGGCAAACCAAAATTCATCACGGTGCTTATACAGGAACTTCACGGTGCGACGTGAGACGTCAGCTTCTTCGAAGAAGTCTGATTGCGCAAGATTGCGCTCGAGCACTTTGCCGTTCAGAAGATTGCGCATACGCGTTTGCACGACGGGTCGGCGCTGTTGCATCTTCAGGTGATGCGTTTCCAAGACCATGTACGGCTGGTCTTCGTAGATAAAATAGGTTTTCGGTCGCAAATCGTTGACGCCAAGTGACATAGGTGTACGAGGTTATATAAAATACAGCCCGCATATCATAGCAGAAAAGATGGTGAGTGTAAACTCGCCCCTGGGGTACTATGCGAATTGCTGGCCGATAATGGCCGGATGGCCGTTGAGGAATGTTCGGGCATCTTGGGAGGTCGAGCCCTCGAGTTGGAGCTGTTCGATTTCGATGCATCCATCCCCGCACTGAACGAGGAGTTTCTCATTGATGAGTTGCGCGGAGCCGGGTGGCGTAGTCCCTGAATGCTCAGATATGCGGGCACGTGAGATGTTCAGTGTTTTTCCATTCCATGTGGTCCAGGTGCCTGGATTTGGGCCAAGCGCGCGGATGGTGTTAACGATTGCCTGCGCTGATTTCGTCCAATCAATACGTCCATCTTCGCGAGTGAATTTGTGGGTTGTAGTGGCGAGTTCGTGGTTTTGTTCTGCGGGAGTTATGCGACCGGCTACATATTCTTTGAGCGTATCGTAGAGAAGCTCGGCGCCAATGCGAGATAGCTCATCTTCGCAGAGGGTAGCGTCAAACCCCGAGGGTATTTGCCAGGAAGTCGTTGCAAGAATTGGCCCATGATCCATGAGGGCGTCGAGCTTCATGATGCTCACGCCTGTTGACGCACAGCCGTCGAGGATTGCCGTTTGAATCGGCGACGGTCCACGATATGCTGGCAAGAGTGATGGATGGACGTTGATGAATCCAAGGTGCGGAATCTTAAGCGCCTCATCGGGGATGATTTTGCCATATGCTACAACGATGCATGCAGTTGGGTTGTATGCGGCAAGGGCTGATCGGAATGATTCGTCACGAAGTTTCTGCGGTGTGAGCACGGGAATGTTGAGCTCAAGTGCAACGGTGTGCATTGGAGAATGGGTGAGAATTTTCTTGCGCCCCACCGGTTTATCGGGAGCGGTTATTACGGCTGCAATATCCCAGCCGCTCGCGTGGAGCTTACGAAGTGATGGCACCGCAAATGCGGGCGTTCCGAAGAATACGAGACGCCGATGCTGTTCGGCTACTTGTATGATTTGCGGTGCAGTAACGGGTGCTGGGATGACGATAGACATGTCTTAGCGTGATTGCTCCGATGCGCGATTCTGAATCGTCATGCCCTGGAGGTGATCAGTTTCGTGCTGGAGGACGCGCGCGAGCATCCCGCGGGCACGAAATTTTATTTTGGTGCCATGTTCATCGAGGGCCTTGAACATAATCTTCTTTGAGCGATGAATGGGAACCCAGAGCCCTGGAATGGAGAGGCATCCCTCTTCCATCGGTTCAGTTTCTTTTCCGTACTCTGTAATTTCAGGATTTGCGAATACACTGGGAACTTCGTATTCAGCGGCAAGGCTTTCATCGATAACGAAGAGCGAGATGTGGTGTCCAAATTGGTTCGCTGCAAGACCGATGCCGTTGTTCTTCTTCATTGCGTCTCTCATGTCGACAATCAACGAAGCAAACTCTCCCTTTTTGAGGGAGTTCGCAGAAAGTAGGGTGCACGGACTCGAGAGGATTTTGTTGGGGACCTTCGTGAGTGCCATATTGATATTATCTCATGCAATAGAGCGTGGGTCAACATCTATACTCCATGGAGGTGGAATGTAGTGAAGTATCTCGCGCAGGCGAGCGGATGAAAGCGTCGTACGGAGAATGATGTGCTGTCGCCAGATGCCATTTGCGTGCTCGACGAGCGCGGGATTGGGCCCCAAGAGCGTTGTTGTTTTCTGAGCACCGAGCGTCGCTATCACGCGTGAAAGTTTATCCGCTAGGAGCGCGCCCTCGCGTTGTACGTGGATGCGCTGGGGTGATTTATACGTGAGCTTGATGAGGCGCGCAAATGGTGGCCATTGGAATTGCTTGCGCTGTATGAGTTCGGTTTCATAGAATGAGCTCCAATCTCGATTCGCGAGATTACCAATAGGGGATTGCTCTTCTATACTCTGAACGATCATCTCCTTCGGTGTAAAGTCAGCAAGTTTCTCCAGGTACGCAATAAGTCGCTCTTGAGACCGAAAGTCGGGATGCAATGAGAGCGCATCAAAGGATGGGACAATAATTGTGATGAATGCTCGGGCGTATCGATGAGGGAAAATCATTGAAGTGGCGACGAGCATTGGTTGCTCCATATGTTCATACGACTGGAGGATCTCCTGCTCACCGCTTCGTGAACGAACGAGATCTGAATCAAGTATGGGAATGTTCTGAATCGAAAAGCCGAATCTATCCAAGAGCGACTTGATTCCCGTTGCCAGTTTTTGACTTCCCGGAATGCCTGACGGCGCATATGCCCCCGCGCGACAGAGTGGGCACTGCCGTGGCACGCGAATAAATGCTGTGCAGTGATAGCACACGAGCATGTCTTCACTTGTGCGGTGCCATCGCATTGGAATATCGCAGGTAGCGCAAAGGTGCGGGCGCTTGCAGGCGCCGCAGCGCGCGATGGTTGCAAATCCTTTTCGGGGAGACAGGACAAGGAGTGGGGTGTGTGCCTCGTATGCATCGAGGATTGCTGTTTGTGCGCGTCTTGAGAATAGCGATGTGTTGCCCGCGGCCCGCTCCTCCGGCATGGATACGAATTGCACTGTTGGCCAATAGGGCTTTTGGTCAGAGAGCTCAATAGATTTGCGCCCTACTAAATGATGATGCACGGTGCTTTGCGATGGTGTGCACCAGGTGAGTTCCGCTCCGTATTGTGAGGCAACGAATCGTGCAACATCTGGTGCATTTGTGCGCGGCGACATTTCAGATTTATATGATTCGTTGAGCGGGTCCTCGACGATGAGGTGCGCGAGTGAATGCCATGGGAACGATAATGCGGTGCGGGTTCCTATGAACACCTCGGGCTTTTCAGAGCGCGTTGATACGTACGCATTAAAATAATTCTTTGCTGAAAGTTCGCTATGAATCGTAATTGGGTTTAGGTCGTGCAGGCGATGTGCAATGTGTGAAGCGGTTGTAATGTCGGGAGTAAGAATCAAGATGTGTCCCGATGATTTTGACGCTGCCTTCCTGGCTAATAACTCAAACGTATCAGGCTGGGTTAACACGAGCGTACCAACCACACGCTGATTCTCGGATGCAGGCGCACCAGTATTGAGGGGAAGTTGCAGCTGCTTGCCCCGGCGACCAATAAACGGCGGCGCAACAGTCTTCATCGCTGTCGCGAACGAGCACGCATAATACTCTGAGATCCACTGCGCAAGACGCAGTTGTGCCGATGTGATTTGCGGTGATGCACTTATAATCGAGGAAATCTTTTTGAGTTCAAATGAGGAGCTCTTCACGGCGAGCTTCACGCGACGGATGTCGTCAGACGAAAGCACTACCGCGGGCACAGTGCGCCGTCCGAGCGAGATGCCAATAATCGCACCAACGGCAATATCTTCGGTCCAAAAATAATCGAATACCGATGGGGTGTGAGCAGGAAGGGGGGTCAGCGGTACGGTACGAATGAGGTGCATACACCTATTCAATCATATGAGTGCAAATACGCACGCATTGACGAGCGGTGTCTCGGGTTGTGTTATGTGTAGTTCGTGCAATTGCCGGGGCCGGCATTTTTCGATACCATAGACACATGAATGTAAAAGTTCGCATTGCACCATCCCCAACGGGTAATTTACACATCGGGACCGCTCGAACAGCGCTGTTCAATTGGCTTTTTGCGCGCCACCATGGTGGTGAATTTATCGTACGCATCGAAGATACGGATATCGAGCGCTCGAAGCCTGAGTTCGAGCAAAATATTGTCGACGGGCTGAAGTGGCTCGGACTAGATTGGGACAACGAGTCTCTTATTCGTCAGAGTGAGCGACTTCCCGTGTATCGTAAGTATCTCGAGCAGATGCTCGCAGATGGAAGTGCATACTGGCGGGTGTACACCGAAGCTGAGCAGGTGGAAATGACCCGAGAGGGCCGCACCGCACGAGACAGGGTTATCTGCCTCACGGAAGACGAGAACCCACTTCGCGCAATCTCATTCCATGATGAAATTCGCGGTGATGTTTCCGTGGAGGTTCGCCACATCGGTCAGGTGGTACTCGCGAAGGATCTCGACACTCCGCTCTATAATTTCGCAGTTGTTGTCGATGATGTTGATATGGAAATCACCGACGTTATTCGAGGCGAGGATCATATTAGCAACACACCCAAGCAGCTCCTCATCTACGAGGCGCTCCACGCTACGCCTCCACGTTTTGCGCACCTCCCATTAATCCTTGGATCAGACAAGAGCAAGATGTCAAAACGTCACGGCGCAACAAACATCGCAGACTATCAGAGGGATTATCTTCCTGATGCGCTCATTAATTTTATGGGCTTACTTGGATACACCTATGAACCCGAACTGCTGTCTCGCGAGGAAATGATCGCTCAGTTTGATTTGAAGAAGGTGCATAAATCTGGGGCAATTTTTGATGAGCGTAAGTTGAATTGGATGAATGCGCAGTATATCCGCCAACTTTCAACTGAGGACTTCAAGCGGCGCACGGGATTACATGCGGTATCTGACCAAGCGGTTCCATTGATTGTCGAGCGACTTGAGAAGCTCACCGATACTCAGCAATTCCGGTATCTCTGGGAGGCCACAGAATATGATTCTAGCTTATTGCGCTGGAAGCAAGACAGTGACGAATCCACAATTCGCGCCCTTACCGCGTGTCGCGACTTGGCGCTTCAGGGCTCCCTCAATAGCAGTGCGCTTGATCAGCTCGCCGTTAATTCGTTCGTAGGGAGCAAGGGCTCGGTGTACTGGCCACTTCGCGTTGCTCTTTCGGGGTCTGCGCAAAGTGCGGGTCCGCTTGATATCGCCGTTGCGATTGGATCAGAACAGACTATGAGTCGAATCCAAGCAGCATTACGCGCGCTGGGAGTCGAAGTATAATGAAGAATTCTGTACGTACGATAATTATTATAGCTGGAGTCATCGGATTTCTCTCCGGTTCGATGGTGCACGCAGAAACGGCTGACGAAACGCGCATAAAACAGCTTCAACTGCAGTACGACGCGCTTGAGCGCGAGGCGGCCCAGAAGCGCGCCGTTATTGCCACAACGCGTGAGCAGGCTGATTCGTTGAAAAAGGAGATTACCATTATTCAAAATCAGATCGGTGCAGTTCAAGCACAAATTGGATCAACAGCGGCGAGCATAGAGAAGACGCGCCTCACTATTGATGGTGTTCAAAATCAAATAAGCCTCAAGCGCGCCGAGATGAGTCGAAAGCGCGATACCGTCGGGCGAATGATTGCGTTCCTTGATCAACGAGATCGAGAGCAACTTATCGCAAGCCTTTTCAAGTATGCTGACCTCTCCTCGTTTGTACAGCAATTTCACGACCTCGCTATAGTGCAGAAGAAGCTCTTCTCTATTATTAACGAAATTAAAGTCGCAAAAGCCTCTCTTGAAGACGATAAGCAGGTTCTCGAGGATCAAGAGGCAGAGCTTGAGCATCTCAACGATATAGCGCTCCAGCGTAAACAACAACTTGCTGGCGTGAAGGGTGAGCGTGATCGCGTGTTGAGTATAACCAAGGGCCAAGAGGTGCAATATCAAAAACAACTCGCTACTATCGAAAAGCAAAAATCGCAGCTTTTCAAAGAGCTTCGTGAGTTGGAGTTAAAAGTGGTATCGGGCGGACTCTATATTGTACACATCAAGGCGGATAACGTTCCACCGCGTGGCACAAAAATTTTTCAGAAACCCGAAGACGATGCCTATGTGACGCAGGGATACGGCATGACGGCGTACGCAAGGAGGGGAGCGTATGGCGGCGCACCTCATAATGGGGTTGATGCTTCTGCGGGATACGGGTCCCCCATTAAAGCGATCGGGGACGGAAAGATTGTTGCGAATGGGACAAATAGCGGCTGGGGCAATTGGATTGCAATACAGCACCCCAATAATATGGTCTCCGTATATGGCCACATGAGCTCTCTGGCGCCCCTCAAGGTTGGCACCGCAGTAGCTGTTGGGCAAACAATTGGCTACGAGGGCTCAACTGGCAATTCGACAGGTTCCCACCTCCACCTATCACTCTACAAGGAGTTTTTCACGTATTTGCGCGAAAAGGATAACCAACTCTACTTCAACTACTTTGAAGGCACGGTAAATCCCGCGGACTATTTATAGAAAACAGCCTCCCGTGGGAGGCTGTTGGGTATTTAAGTGAGAGGTTAGCTCACTCCGTTCCGTCATCTCTGGACGGATTACGATTCTGGAAGATCACATACGGGTCCCAGACCGTGATCTCGCCAACAGGATCCGCCTGCTCTGGATCCATGATCCTTGCCGTTAGCGTGATTTCGAATTCAGCATACAGTCCACTCTCCGCAAGCTCGCGTGAGAGCCTATCCGCCAAAATCTCGCCCGCGTCAGTCATTAGCTTGCGGGAGTCGCCCGCCAACCGAAAGAGTGTGCTCGATGGGTGCTCTTTTGGCTGTGGCCCGGTCTGTTTGGCCATGGTTCACCTCATACCTATAATACAACAAATTAATGATATAGACAAGCGCTCGAACAGGGGAGTGGGGTAAGTAACGAAATACGCGTAACGTGAAAAATTGGCATACGAAGTCTGTGGGACAGTTTCGAGTGATGCTACAAACGTTTCGCTGTGTCGCATATCTGTGTGGCGATTCATACCAGATGCGTGCTCATTGATGGAACTTTTTAAATCAAAAAAATCGAATCAAGAGCTACGCATGAATGAAGAGAGAATTGTGAGTCATCCCTCCATGGATGGAAGGAGGGGGTTAGGTCTGACGGTGATAAGAATGGGATTATTCCAATTTTGGCCTAACTCCAAAAGCCCATTTTTTAAGGTATTAATAGGGGATTTACTTAGTTATCATGTCTCATAATCTACATTGTACGACGTAATGTAGATGAGCGATAAGGCCTCCCCCGTAAAGAAAAAGACACACGGCCTTCCGTGTGTCTTTGCGTGCTAGTGAATGCGCGCCACTGCGCTCTTCTTCTTAATCATCCGCCCCCTGTCGTAGAACCGGACGGTTACCCAAACTTCGCCAGCGCCACTAAACATCATTGACCTGGACACCGAGTATCGATCGCGTTGCTCGGGGGCTGGTGTCGCCGCCGCTTCGTTCACGCAATTCCCCTGCTCACGCTCAATGAGTTCAAACGCTGTCGCGTGCTTCCACTCCCACTCGACATCCGCGCACCAGAGTTCGTCGCTCATATTCTTGATGAGGAGCATTGCGGTGAGCCTTCTGCCATACGCAGAGGCTGGGGAATTTCTTGGGGTGACAATGAGCTTGATGCTGGAGTTCGGATCTTCTTGCTGATTCGGAACCCCACCGAATGCAAGCAGTGCTACAAGTGCGAATGCGAGCATGGCATCCCTCCTTCGGTTGCGGATTACGGTACCCCCGCTACGCCCAAGTGTCAATATATACCCTCTCAATGTGCGTGCTACAATGCCGAGCATTATGTCGCGTATTGTTTTTGATATCGAAACAGTTGGCGTGGAGTTTGCCTCGCTCGATGAGCAGGCACAGGAATATCTCCTGAAAGCTGCGCGGACTCCTGAAGAGCGGGAGCTCGTACCCGAACAGTTAAGCTTCTCCCCACTTACAGGAAGTATCGTTGCTATCGCAATGGCAAATCCAGACACCGGAAACGGCGCGGTGTATTATCAGTCTCCGGATACACGTCAGAAGGATTTCACCGAAGATGGCGTTACCTATGTTGCGGGCACCGAAGCTGAGATATTGAAACAGTTCTGGAGTACGATTTCATTCTATGATCAATTCGTGACGTTCAACGGCCGAGCATTCGACTGTCCGTATCTCATGGTGCGCTCGGCTATTCATAAGATAAAACCGTCAAAGAATCTTGTTCCCTATCGATATGGCGACGAGCACATCGATCTCTATGACCGGCTCGGATTTTTCGGCGCTGTGCGGAGGACGATGAGCTTGCATATGTGGTGTCAGGCGTTTGGGATACGCTCAAGTAAATCCGGCGGCATCACGGGTCACGAAGTTCCTGAGTATTTCCGCGCACAGCGATACCAAGAAATTGCGCGGTATTGCTATGATGACATACGAGCAACCGCTGAGCTATTTGAGTATTGGAATACGTATATTAATATCCCCGACCATGGAGTACGATTCCGTCGATGAATTTCGCCAGCGCGCCGGGTATGACATAGATGGGACTTGGTATCCACGCGTGACCTCGATTGTGTCTATCAAGACAAAGCCGGCCCTCCTACGCTACTACGGTGGGATGCGGAGCTTTAAGGCGGCAGATGACGCAAAGGAAGCGAGCGCACGTGAAGGAACGATGGTCCACGAGGCGGTTGAAGCTATTATGCGTGGGAATCACGAATACAAGCCTGATCCCCTCATACAGCCGTCTGTAGACGCCTTTTCTGAATTCTTGAGGAATACCGATGTTGAACCACTCCTCGTTGAAGATCGTGTCGTGAGTCGCGAGCACGGATTTGCGGGGACCGTTGATATGGTTGCACGCGTTGATGGGCGGGTGGGCATATTAGATATCAAGACAGGTAAGCGTATCTATCGCGATTACGGCATGCAGACGTCGGCGTACGTTCACGCTGTGTCAGAGATGGGAGTTGTGCCTACCCCGACTACGAGTTGGGTGCTTCGGCTCGATCAGGCACGAACCTGTGAGTTGTGTGGGGTTACGCTTCGCACAAAGGGCGGTACGTTCCGAGTGAGTGCGGGTGGGAAGGGCTGTACGCATCGTTGGGGCCTCATGACGGGGCAGTTCGAGCTCCAAGAGCTATTCGAGACTCAAAAAAACTTTACCGCCTTCCTCGCGTCAAAAACTCTTTGGGAGTGGGAGTATGAGGAGTATCTCAAGATATTGAAATAAAAAGCAACGACACTTTGTCGTTGCTGGGAAGCTACTCATCATTGGATGGGAGCTCGCCTTCAGAAAGGACCTTGACTCTAAGGGTTTGAATGATGTCAGCTGCAAGATGCAGCACGCGTCGCTCGACGTCGCTGACAACATGGTGCGTAGTCTCGCGAATGAGCTTTGCCAGGGGGACGCTCTTGTTCGCAAAATATTCACACACCGCAGCGTCTTTGGAATCTTCAATCTCTTTGTCGGCTTCTCGTCGAGTCAGAAGATTCGCGCCTAATCGCTCGAAGTGCAAACACCGATTATCGCAAAATCCTTCGGGACGCAATCGGTACTGACCCTCGGGAGATCCGTAGGGACAGCGTACTTTTGCATCAATCCAGCACGCATCTTTCTGCTGTCGATGTTCGTCTTCGTTAAGAACCACGAGCCCCGCCGCATCGGCAAGGTGGATGATTTGGTCTCGAAGAGCTTGCGCGTCCATTGTCAACCTCCGAAGCTACAGTATCATTCGGTGCAATTGCCGGCAAGCGAGTAACCGGCTGACTGGGCATCTTCAGGCGAGGGAAACCAAACGCGGTTCGATTCTTTGATGGTGGAGGCCCCCGAGCACCATGTGAAGTGGTATTTCTTTGATGATGATAGCTTTGAGGCAACAACGCGTCGGTCTGAGTGGTCCACATTTGACTGGCGACTCCCCTGCTTTACACTGGGCTCTGGAGTTTTGGACTGTTCCACGGGTATGCGAAACAGTGCCTGTTCTTGGGCTGGAATGGCGCCGTACCGTGTCGCAATGACGCCTAGATTAAAGGCTGACCAGGAGCACCCGAGAAGAATGAGGAGTCTCCAGATGTCCTCTCTGTGGGATTTGACGATGTCTCGTATCTTTGCTATTATGGTGCTCACGTGTTGAGTTTGACATCCCGAACCTCCACGTTTTATCAGATATCACTAATTTAAGCCACCCATGGCACATACAAAAGCGATAGGATCTACGCAGCTGGGTCGCGATAGTCAGCCGCAATATCGTGGCATAAAGCTTCATGATGGAGAAAAAGCAAAAATCGGTAGCATTATTGTCCGACAAATGGGCAGCTCTGTTTTCGCGGGCGCGGGTGTAAAGACCGGTTCTGACTACACGCTCTACTCGATGAAGGTGGGTACGGTGCGATTTAGCACAAAACGTCGCAAGTCCTATGACGGCTCATACCGAGTTGCAAAAGTAGTCTCCGTTGAGTAGCTCTTACTCACCACAATAAACCCCCCGTCGCGGGGGTTCATTGTGGTTATTCGGCGGTGATGTGGAGCGTGAATGATGGCTTGATTGACTCAGAAAGATGGACGACGATTCTGAAGTCGCCAATGCTTTTTATCGGAGATGGGATATGAATCATGCTTGCATCAATCTGGCTGCCGACGGCCTTGTGTAAAGCGTCTGCGATATGATGCTCGGAGAAGCCAGAGAATAGAGTTCCCTTCTCATTTGCACGTCCTCGTAATGTAAGAGCCACCCCCTCCACACGACCCGCAAGCTCTCGTATTCGGGATTCCTCAGCTTGCGCCTGAGATGCTCTCTGTTCGCCTCGGAGAGCAGCTTCACGAATTATTCCACCATCGGCGGGCTTCCCCTTTCGACGCGGAAAGAGAAAATTGCGAGCATAGCCATCGCTCACCTCTTTGATATCTCCCACCCTTCCAATACCTTTTACATTGTCGAGTAAGAGGACCTTCATGGGATCATTAGCGATTTTGCATAACCTCAACGGCGCGATCAAGCTGCGGGTCTTTTCCGGGCACCCCAAGCTCCCATCCATTCTTCTCATAATCCTCTACTGTCATAAGAACCTCAATCGTTGGCGCAATGCCAGTCTCGGAGATGCTGACGCCATTTGGTGTGAGCCATTTTGCAACGGTGACTTTGAGTGACGAGCCGTTATAGAAGGACTCTAGTTGTTGAACCGAGCCCTTCCCAAATGATTTTTCGCCAATGAGCTCTATACCCCGGATATCATGAAGTGCTCCTGCAAGAATTTCTGCAGCAGATGCGGATCCGCCGTTCATGAGAACGGTTATGGGCGTTGAGGCGAGGCGAGCGTTGCCCGTTGTGCGTAATTGATCGATATGGCCATCGCTGAACTGTTCTTGCACGACGAGGCTGTCGGATGGGAGCATCCAGCCGGCGAGGTAGATGGCGGAGTCGAGGAGGCCTCCTGGGTTATTGCGGACATCCAAAATGATACCTCGCGCTCCAGCGGTTTGTATTTCTTTTACTGCGAGCGCGAACTCAGCGTCGAGGTTCCCATTGAACGAGTATACCTGAAGGTGTGCAATTGCATTGGGAAGCATAACCCAGTCGACAGCAGGAACGCGAATCGTGTCTCGTACAATTGAAAAATTGACAAGCTGCTCCGCACCTTTTCGAGCAATTGAGAGCCGCACAGTCGTCCCCTTCTTTCCGCGAATCAGAGAAACCGCCTCATCGACGTCCATGCCTTCGGTTGACGTGTCATCAATCGTAATGATAATGTCACCCGCTCGGATGCCCGCAGCGATTGCGGGTGAGTTTTTGATGGGAGAAATAACGGTGATGGCCGAGCCTCGCATACCGATTTCCATCCCAACTCCTGAAAACGCGCCACTCACCTCTTCCTGAAACTTCTTGCTCGTAGTTGGTTCAAAGAATGTTGTGTATGGGTCCCCTGCAGCTTGTACCATCCCTGAGATTGCACCATAGACGAGTTTTTGTGAGTCGAGTTTTTGCTGATCAACGAATGACTCGTGAAGCTTGTCCCAGACCTGCCAAAATAAACCAAAATCAATTGCAGAATCTTTGCCCAAGTCTTTATTAATAATCTCCCGAATGATCGAGTCTGCGGCTACTGCGTTCTGGTGTTTGATGTATTGCGTTCCGCCGAAAAAACCAGCGAGAAGTGCGACAGCTATTGCGGAGATAAGAATAATTCGTTGACGTTGCATGAAGTGAATTAATTGGTTAGTGCTGGTTGGTGATAGCGCGAGAGTGTTTCGGGGCGTATTCCAGAAATTCCATTCTTCTTAAAATAGTTCCATGCGTCCTTGATATGCCAGCGGGTTTCCTTTCGGAAGAATATATCCAACAGTCCAAATCTGCCCTTTGATTGCCGTTGATGATAGTGGTACATCCGCGCAGTCGGCACGTAGTGAACTGCTTGTCCATTTTCCCAAAAGCGGCGCGCCCAGTCAACTTCACTGAGATAGAGAAAAAGCGTCTCGTCTAGGTGTCCGACATGTTCAAGCGCTGCGCGAGATACCATGAGCGACGAACCCATCATCCAGTCCACGGGAAGTGGCGCGGTGAGGTCGGAGTCGTGCATCACAAAATGATTGCGGATAGATTGAGTGAACGGTATGGAGATGCGCCGGAGCGCCATAACAAGTGGAGTATAAAAGCGAAAACAGGAGTCCTGTCGAGTTGTATCAAAATTCAAGAGCATGGGCCCCACAAGGCCAACGTCTGGATGCTCTCGCAGGTATTTTATGAGTGTTTCAATCGACCCTGGGAGGGCAACAATGTCGGGATTGAGAATTAAGACATGTTCCCCTATTGCCCGCCTGAGCCCCTCGTTGACCCCGCGCGTATACCCAGTGTTTTCTCGAAAAGGAATGAGATGGCAATGGTCAAATAAGTCCCCGCAGTCGTGGGTAACGACATTTCGCGTTTCGATAGAGCTCGCAGAATCTACAACAATGACTTCGTAGTCGAGGCGTGCTCCCAACGCGCGATGAAGCGAGGTGAGCGAGAGTCGCAGAAGCGCGGCATTTTTAAAATTAACAATGATAACGGAAAGGGTCATGGAGTATTCGAGAGCGTCGGAGATGGTGTGGGCGTCCAGATTCGTGGCCTCGTATTCAAAATTGAAGCGATATAGTCCTTGATGTGTGCGAGGGTGTCACCAAGGGGAAGAAGCTCATAGATGCCATTAATCTTTGCTTCATAGAGTAGATTTTCCGTTGTAAGGTGGTAGCGTTTGAGTTGTGATAATTTATCTTGCTGAAGTAAGAGGTCGCGCATGTTGCCGAGGTCGAATACGTTGAGATCGGTTTCCATATGCTTACGAATAGCGCTGACGAGATTAATTGCTTGTATTGGGTCCTCGGATAGATTGAGGTCCGCAACTTTATTTTTGATGCCAAGAATAACCTGCATTTGGCGTCGTGAGCGGTCGAAATCGCTACTCCCATAACGACTGCGCACATAGTAAAGCGCCTGATCGCCATTGAGCGTGTTGGCGCCGGCGGGAAGCGAGAAGGAGTATCCCCACTGCTCCTCTTCAGTAAATGGTTGGTCGAGCGTGATGGTGACGCCACCAAGTGTGTCGACGACGCTCTTAAATGCTTCAAAATCGATTACAACGATGTTATCAATGGAAACCCCAAGAATTCTACTGAAGAGCTTCTTGGTTCCAGAGATGCCGTAGTGTGCGTACACGGAGTTTATCTTTCCCGTTTGTTCATCAGTAACCCGTATGGTGAGATCACGCGGAATAGATGTGAGCGCAGCGGCTCCGGTGCTTGGATAAGATGTGAACAGCATGATGGTGTCGGTGAGGAGGCCCCCGTTGGCGACGTCGTCCTTTCCTCGCATGCCGAGCACAAGAATATCGAGTCGTGAATTATCTTTTTGTGGGAGCGTGTACTCGGGATCTTTATCAATCGGAATGATAGTCGGAGGCAATTCGCGCTCAATCGGTGTTCCTGGGGCGACAAAGTTTACAACGGAAATTGTGGCACTCTTGAACATATGGAAAAAGCGCGCAAAAAAGATCGCAGCCACGATTGCTATAATCGCAATACCTGCTCGGAGTGCATAGAGCTTATAGGGGCGACGTATGGGTTGCTGGGTGTAGTCAGTGTTCATAGCTATCGATACCAGGCGTGAATTGTGCGGGGTGTTGCTACGGCCTTTTTCTGCACTCCCCTTCTGCGTGCCAGCATTCGTGGGAGAAGTCGCGCAAAGCGGAATAACTCAAGCAAGACTGCTGGCTCAAAAAGAAGTGTGTATATGAGCGTGCTTATCTCTCTTGCGGCTATCCATGGCAAGTCCCTCAGAATGTTTACTATATAATCATTTTTGATAATTGTAAATCGCACATTTGACCAATCAAGTCTTCGTTTTTTGATGGGAATAGTTCTTCGAAGTGCAATGCGTTTGAAGTGTTCGGAGAATGATTTCGCGACGCCCTTGGTTGTTGAGCGGTCGTGCCATGCGATAATCTCGGGACGAAATACTTGGCGCAATCCAAAAACAGAGAGGCGCCATGCGAGGTCGAGGTCGTCCCCATACCAAAAATAATCTGGGTCGATAAGCATTCCACCCACGCGAGCCCGCTCAAGTGCGGTTCGACGGAATAGAGGGACCGCGCCTTCAACGCCAAATATATCCTGCGGATGACTATATGTATCGTTATCGATTTCGCCATGGCCGATATTGATGACCTGTCGGGCGCGAGAAAGTGTAAATCCGCAGGTGTCCAAGACGCGCGTCTGGAGTGCGCTATTCCTTTCGCGCTCGTAGTTCGAATATGCGTATTGGTATACTTTCGGCTGAATTGCCGAGATGCTCTCATCGGAAAAGGCGCGCACTGCACGCTCGATGAAGTGGCAATCCAAAATAACATCAACGGATAGCACCACAATGAAGGGTGCATCTGATTCTCGGAGGAGGAGTTCTTGTGCTGGCCACATGCCGATATTTTGTGTCCCTTGGATGATGCGGAATGGCGCATATTCACTCTGAATAATCTTCGCCGTGTCATCGGTCGATGCGTTGTCGTACACCAGCACCTCGACGTCATTCGTTAATTGCGCCATGACGGCATCAAGGCACGCCCGTATGTAGCGGGAACCATTATGCACTACGAGTTGAACGACAACGTTAGGATTTCGCATGGCTTGATGGGCGCGGAGTTGCTGACCAAACGAGGGCGCATATTACCGAAAAAAGAAGGAGCACGCGCTCATCAAATACGATGGGATCAGTCATCATATATGCGAGGAACCATGGCAAGCTGAGGAGCGTACCCGCTGAATAGAGGGTGGCGACACCATCAGATTCACGAAACCATACCCATACATCATGCCAAAGACGTAGACAAAGCAGGACCACAACAACGAGAGATGCGACGCCCATTTCGGCGGCAACATGGAGGTAGAGATTGTGAGCCGTAGAGCCTGCTCGTCCGAGCTCGATGTCCTGCTCGAGAACGACGGGGAAATTTCCTAACCCGACACCAAGGAATGGGTGGCGAGCGATTGATCCTAATGATTGTTTCCAGATTTCGATGCGAAGGGAGTTCGATGTTTCTCCGAAATCAAGGACGCTCCGGATTCTATTGCCAAACATGGAGATATCTTGTTTTCCAAGGAGGAATTGAGGCGAGATAAAGATGGGCCATGCAACGCCAAACAATAAGAAGAATGCTATGAGGTATGCGGACGCATACGAAAATAGTTTTTTTCGGAGCTCGGTTATCTGAGATCGCCAGAGTAGCATTCGATACAGCAACACCAAGAAGCATGCGACAACCGCGCCGACCCACATCCCGCGAGTGCCAGATAGAATAATGGCCAGATAGGCCGCAGGAACCCAGAGAATAGACCATGCGGCATAGGTCCGTGCCATCTGCATGAATGACGCATCCTGCGCCTTCCGGATGATGGGTGTGGCGCCAAGCGCGAGAAGTGCAGGGAGGCCGATGAGCACAAACGATGGAAATGAGTGCGAATCTGGAAAGAGCGAAAATACGCGAAGCGATAATTGATTGCCATAGTACGCAAGCCACGTGTTTCCGACGTGCGTGGCGATGTATGACCATTCTGTACCGAACTGATTTCGCTGAATCCCCTCACCCCATATGCGCATGAATTGATACACATCGATGAGGTAGGTTGAGAGAAGCTGGAGGAATCCAACCACCACTACAATGCGAATGGGCGTGGCAATACTTTCTATGACCCGCTCAACGGAGAGTCGATTCATTCGGATGAGTGCCCAGAGCGTCATTGGCACAAGCGCTGCGTTCATAATGAGAACGTATCTTTTTATGCCCACCAGTACGTGTGCAGCGTTGAGAAGTGAGAGTGCTGCACCGAGGGTGAGGATGATGAATATTGTCCCGATGGGATACGCGCGAGCCCATCGGAGGGGTGATGTGTAGAGTAACCGCAATGAACGTGCGAGTGAGGCGCGTACTGTGGGTTCCGCAATAAGGCGCGCAAAAATAATGAGTGCGATTGGTCGCCATAGGTTGAAGTTATCAAATGTTGCGCTCAGCGGGAGTGCCGTAAATAACGGTATACATTGGACAAACATGAGCACAGCAGACTCGAGCGGGGCGAGTAGCGACCAATATGCAAGCAGAAGCGCTCCAAGGAATATGATTCGTCGATCTACGAGGCCCGTGATGACAAGCGCAAAGATGATTGCGTATATGACGTACCATAGTGTGAGGTGTTTGCTTTGGAGCTTCATGTCAGTAATGAGTTAAAAAGATCGTGAAGTCGCTGGGCGTGCATGCGCCATGTATATCGGGATGTAATTGAGTGTGCACGAGCTTTGATGCGGGCTCGGAATGCTTCATCTGAAATGCTTTTCTGTAGAGCCTCTGCAATGAGTGGGACTGTCGGGCGCTCTACAAAACAAGCGCAATCTTCATAGAGCTCTCGGTTCAAATCGGTATTGGCGATAATGGGAACCACTTCGTATGAGAGGCCTTCCATTGGCGGAAGGCCAAACGCTTCGACTTCTGATACGTATACGATAGCCTTTGCTCCGCGATAGTATCGCTTCAGTATATCATCAGATACAAACGACTCGTGGATAATCGCTTCCCGACCGATAGATGTATTTGAATTCGCAATGAGCGAATCAATAATAGGTGGTTCGTATTTATCTGGACCAATTACGCAGAGCTTGAGCTCGGGGTAGTTGCGTGCGATAGACGTGAACGCAAGAATTGTCTCGCGGAGATGGCGACGCTCGAGCGCTTGCCCGACATAGAGGACATACGGACCGTCATGAGCCGCTCCCTCCGCTGGCGTGTCGATTCCAAGGTAGTTCACTGAAATGCGCTCTCGCGGGATAGAAAATAGCTTTGAGATTGCCCGAGCCGAAGCTGTTGAGATTGCCATGATACGCGTTGCATGTCGCGCAGCCCAACGGCAAAAAATCGAGTATCCAATTCGATAGCGCCATGCCCTCCGAGGATTGCGCATCTCGTGCCATACATCCTCGGTAAGCATGACCACGGATGGTGATGGCGCTATCAGTGGCAGCATGTAATTAGGCCAGTACATGATGCTTGGACGGTCAAGCCACAGCCGTAGCGGGAGTAGTAGGTAGTAATAGAGGCTAAACGAAATTGGCAATGGAACCCACTCAGGAGCGCGAACGATGTGGCATGTGACCGAAGGGTGGCGAGCCCACGGTTCATTGGGTATACGATGCTTGAAGTAGAGGTCGAGATGGAAAGGATGGATCTCGCCGTCACGGGTTACCTCTTGGAGGTAACCACGAATCATCCGTGCGACACCCCACGAGGTGTCTTCGAGGGACTCGCACTCGATGCCAATGCGGGGCTCTGTGGGGATTCTCCCCCACCGACCACGTATGAAATCGAGGATACCACTGAGGGTAGCTGAACTTTCTTCTGGATGCTGAGCAAGGAGTATTTTTAATGTTTGGAGTGCGATGCCGTAGCACATCGCGAACGGTACGAGTAGTCGAATCCACCAAGGACCTCGAAGCCAATTAAATCGCAGTGCATTTCGAGCGTGGTAGCGAATAAGCGTGGGGTGGCCAAGTTTTTTTGTGCTCTCAGATTCTCGATGAGAAATAATGGGTGACGCAATGTAGCGCACGGGAATCCCCTGCTCCATCGCGCGTAATGAAAAATCTGCATCTTCGAAGTAGAGGAAGTACTGCTCATCTATAAGACCAATACGCTTAAATACGTCTCTATGAATACACGCGCCAGCACCAATAACATACGCGTTGACATGAGAATGCCCGGCGTAGATGTGTGTGAGTGTTGGGCGGAGCCACTTGATAATACCCCCTCGTGCAGTCCTTGATCCCTCGTTGAGTGGTATACCGAGCACTGCTGGTTCTGTGGGGAGTTGTTCCCTAAGCTGCTGAATAAAATGCTCGTCAACCTCTGTGTCGTTATTGATGAGGAGTATCCATCGAGCATCTTGTGAGAGTGCTTTTCGAAGCGCAAGATTGTTGCCCCCGCCAAACCCCCTATTTGATGAGCTCTGAATAAAATCGATTGCGAGCGGAGATGTTGCGATATGCGCGCCAAGCAATTCTCGATCTTCGGGCGAGCTGTCATTATCGACGACCATCAGTGTAAATGATGGGTCAGTTTGCTGCTCAAGGCATCGAATGAGCCGTAGTGTCGCGGGGGCATTATTAAAATTGACCGTAATAAGCGTCAGCATATGGGCGAGTGTTCAATGAGTGCGCGCATGCGGCCTTGAAATGCTTCCGTTGTGTACTGGAGTGCGTGTTGTTGAATCTCCTTTGGATGATACTTCGGGAGCGCTTCGCGAATTCTGCGGATGCCATCAACGATTGCCTCTGGAATGCTATCGTCAAAAAACTCACCCGTAATCCCTTCAATCACGGATTCCGTTGAGCCGCCCTTGCGGAGTGCGAGCACCGGCTTGCCATGGAGCATCGCCTCGACCGCGGTGAGTCCCCAGTCCTCTTCATTGGGGACGATAACCGCGGCGCACTCATGATAGAGATTGCTCAGCGCCTCATCTGAGATATGCCCCATAAAAACGACATTTGCTCCTGCGGAGCGCTCAAGCGTGCGACGAAGCGGACCATCACCTACCACGATGAGCTTTTCACTCAGCTTTGTGATGGCTTGAATGAGTGCGCCTAGTTGCTTATGTGGCACGAGTCGAGAAACTACCAGGAGTGGCCCCCGCGGAGCGGTGCTCTCGTGGATAGGAATAAGCGGTTTGCGTGCGGGAGGCGGAACAACAATTGATGGGCGTCGATAGAACTTAGCAATACGTTGAGCGACTGTGGATGATATTGCCACAAACTGATCTGGTCTTGTGGATGCGGAGACATCCCACGAGCGGAGAGCGTGGCGGAATATACGAGAAAATATACCACTCCGCTCGTACTCTACCGAGCGGTCCCAGAGCATGCGGGTCGGGCTGTAGCAGTATGAGACATGATGAGTTCCTGGCCGTACAATGATACCTTTCGCGAATATAACTGATGAGGAGATGACCGTGTCGAATGAGCTGAAGTCGAACGATTCGATCGCGGAGGGCATAAGGGGTGCGAGTTGGCTGTGATAGCGCCACGCCGATGGAAGTCGCTGTAGACGTGATGCAATAATGGTTGCGTTGGGGATGTGCTCGCGAATCGTGGACGGATTACAGAGGAGTGTGTAGATGGGGGCATCCGGCCACAATCGATGAAGCTCAATAAGAGCACGTTCTGCGCCTCCAATATCGATAATCCAATCATGGACAATGGCAAGTTTCACGATCGTTTTGCGATAACATTCTTCTTATAGATGTCGAGATTCTCAAGCACCTTGCCTGTGCCGCGTGCAACACAGAAGAGTGGGTCGTCCGCAATGCGTGCGGGTACTCCGGTGACTTTCGTGATGAGCTCGTCGATGTTTCTTAGGAGCGCGCCTCCACCTGACACGATGATACCGCGGTCCATGATATCCGAGCAAAGCTCAGGCGGAGTGATCTCGAGAACGCTTTTGATGATTTGAAGAATCTCTCGGAGGTGTTCACTCATTGCCTCGGTCACTTCGTTGCTGGTGACTTGAATAGTCTTTGGGAGACCCGTGGTGAGGTCGCGTCCTTTGATGTTCAGCGAATCTTCGTGTGCACCACGGAGCGCGCTGCCAATATTTATCTTTATAAGTTCGGCGGTGCGATCACCGATTGCGAGGCCATGCTTTTTCTTTATAAATTCAACGATTGATTGATCAAATTTATTTCCACCAACGCGCACTGATTGTGACGACACAATGCCACCAAGTGAGATGACGGCGAGCTCGGTAGTGCCCCCTCCGATATTGAGAATCATATTTCCAATAGGATTATTGATAGGGATTTGCGCTCCTATAGCAGCAAGGACTGGCTCTTTCACGAGGTAGACCGCCTTTGCTCCTGCGGCGAGCGCGCTCTCGATAACAGCACGTTTTTCAGCGGATGTGATTCCAGCAGGAACAGAGATAAGAACTTCTGGTTTCCAAAAATTAAATACACCGCTCCCCTTCTTAATGAAGTATTTTAGCATCGCTCCGGTCACGCGATAGTCTGCAACAGCGCCATCAATAAGCGGTCGAACGATTGAGATGCTGTCTGGCGTTCGACCAATCATATCTTTCGCTGAATTTCCAACCGCGAGAATTCTATTATCGAGCACGGACACCGCAACGACAGAGGGTTCGTTAATAACGATCCCCTTTTTAGGGAGAAAAACGACAGTATTTGTGGTTCCAAGATCAATACCTATTTTCCTCATAGCGCTTGAATATAGCTGATTATGGGCTTTTTTTCAATCAATTCATAGGGTATACTAGTGATATGAAAAAGCGGACTCGTCGTATTCTTTTCTGGATTGCCGTTGCGCTTTTCGCGAGCATCAGTTGGATTGCTCTGAAGTATGCTCAGGGATATGCGTATAACTGGTCAACTGGTGTATTTGTGCGTACAGGCGCAATCGCAGTTACCACAAATACGGCAGCGACATTCTTCGTAGATGGCCACGAGCTGAAAACATCCTTTATTGGAAATCGTGCTGGCCGTGATGGCCTTATTCCGGACGTATACGATATTCGTGTTATCCGGGAGGGCTACTCAGGCTGGCGCAAAGACGCCGAGGTTCAGGAGGGTATGCTTACCGATTTTCCAAACGTCTTGCTGCTTCCCACTGATGATGAGTCGATACTTGCGCTAAAGCAAGAGGCGTCCAGTTCGCTCCGAGAGTCCGCCACGCTTCAGCGAGTAGTTTCCATCGTATCGCGTACTGGTAAGAAAACGACCGAAACCACAGATGGCACGTTTTTGCTTCGTGGAGACATGCTCTACGATACCCGAACTGCATCGACATCTCTTATTGCAGAGCGAGTGCTTGGGTTCACGGTATCCGATGAGAGCGATGGACTGCTGTGGTGGACCCGAAATGAAGTATGGATCCTCTGGCTCAAGAATACCAATCAGCAACCATATAGAAACGAAGGAGAGCATCAAATGCTCACTCGATTTTCCGTAAGCATTCAGCGCGCGAGTTGGTTCAGGGGTTTCACGCACGTGGTAGTGGATGTGGGCAATCAAAGTTATCGTATCGTCGAAACCGATACGCGAGGAGGTGCCAATATTATCAAGCTATAAGGGTTCCTGTCGAAAGATCAAAAAGACCTCCATTGGTGGAGGTCTTTTTGTAAGAGCGTTGGATTAGCGCTTTGCCCAGCGAGGCCCTTTGCGCGCCTTCTTGAGTCCAGGCTTCTTGCGCTCAACACGTCGTGAGTCGCGAGTAAGGAATCCAGCTTTCTTGAGCTTCTTGCGGAAGTTTGCATCAAAGAGTTCGAGTGCGCGGCTGATGCCATGGCGAACAGCGTCTGCTTGCCCGGAAATACCACCACCACGAACAACCGCGGTTACTTTAAAACGATTGAGTGACTTGAGGCGACGAAGGGGCTCTTCAACGCGACGAAGAAGGTTGGCATCAAGGAAGTATTCAGCGTAGTCCTTGCCATTTACGATCATGAGCGCGAGGTCCTCCTTGAGCGCGTCGCCTGACTTACGAGTCATAAGACGAACGCGTGCGACGGCAACCTTGCGCCGACCCACTGACTCGTAGTATTTCTCAACGGCACCCTCAGGAAGTTCTTCGAGCGTTACTGGCCCGAGGTCTACATCATCTTCATCTATAACAGTATCGACAAATGTAGTTGTCGGCACGGCTTCATTGATTGGTTCTTGTGTGTTTGCCTTCATGATTAAGATACGATCAAGTTACGGAGTAGCATGTCACGCTGTCGGTTCTCAGGAAGCATACCGCGCACTGCAAGGCGGAGCACCTGCTTCTTATCCTTTTCCCACATCTGCTCAAGTGTACGCTCGCGCATACCACCGGGGAATCCTGAGTGACGATAGTAAATCGTTGACTCGGCCTTTGTACCCTTGAAGACGACTTTGTCTAGATTATGGACAATCACCTGCACTGACGGCAATGCGTGAGGAGTCCAAGTCGCCGTATCTTTTGCGCGCAACATTACCGCAATTCTACTTGCGACACGTCCGAGCGCCTGATTTGCTGCATCAATTTCACGAATAATCATGGGAGTATTACACAAGCTCAATAAGTGCTGTCTCGGCGGCATCATTCGTGCGACGACCAAGTCGAACGACACGCGTATATCCACCCTTACGATCTGCAAATCTTGGGGCAATTTCAACACTTAGCTTGCGGGCAACCTCGGCGCCAACCTTCCGGAGCAATAGGCGACGACTTGCGATAGACTGACGCTTTGCTTGCGTGATAGTCTTATCTGCTTCGGTTTTGAGGGTCTTTGCTCGAGCGAGGGTAGTCTTGATTCGTCCATGGCTAAACAGCGCAGTTAAGAGCGACTTGATAAAAGCCTTTCGCTGCTGTCGCTGTCTTCCGAAAATGCGCTTATTGCCTCGTTTCATGGTGTTCTATAATATCACGCGAAATCTATTTCGTCCAGACTACTCCCTCTTTGCCTTCTTAGCCTTTTTCGGTGCTTTTTCTTCAGCTACAGGAACAGAAATTTGTGCTACCGCACTGAAGTGGTCGGTGAGAATTTGCGCAGCTTCCTTCATTGCCTGCTCTGGTTGAATTGCTCCATCGGTCTCGACAGACATCGTCACTTTATTGAAGTCAATTCGCTGACCGACACGAACATCATCGATTGTGAAGTTCACGAGTCGAACAGGAGAGAACGCGGCATCAATTGCGATAACGCCAATGGGAAGCTTTTCTTTCTGGCGCTGATCCGCAGGGACGTATCCACGGCCCTTCTGAATCGTGAGCTCCATGTCCAGCTCAGTTTTCTTATCGGTAATAGTGCAGATATGCTGCGTCGAGTCGATGAGCTCTACATCAGATGTGAGCTGGATGTCCGCTCCGGTAACTTCGCTCTCACCTTTTACTTTTAGCGTAATAACCACCGGCTCCTCGGAAAAACAGCGGAAGCGAAGCTTCTTTAAGTTCAAGATGAGCTCAATGACATCCTCCTGCACTCCCGCGATTGCGCCGAACTCGTGGTCGACGCCTTTGATTTTAATCGAGGTAACTGCAGCGCCTTCGAGCGAGGAAAGAAGTACGCGACGAAGGGGATTCGCTATGGTAGCTCCATAGCCGGGCATGAGTGGTCCGATTTCGAACACGGCCATAGTGCCCTCTTTACGTATTACTTTGATTTCTTCTGGTAGCTGTATCATGTGCGTGACGCGTTCTTTTTATTCTCCACGAATGGTAGGAGGTTCCTTGTCGGTAATTCGTGAAAAAGAATGAGATTACGTCAATTAATTAACTAACGGGAATAGTATTCAATGATTGCCTGGAGGTCGGTATTCTGAATGCCGCTCTCTTCGACACTGGGAAGCGCTTTGATGGTCCCGGTTACTGCCTGCTTATCAATCGAAAGCCAGCCCGGACCCGTATACTCGGCAAACCAACGCGGCATGAGTGTGCTGAAGTACGGCAAGCTCTTAGACTGTTCGCGAATCGAGATTACATCTCCAACGCGAACCTTGATGGATGGAGTCTTTGCGCGTTTTCCGTTGAGTAGGATGTGCCCATGGCCAACGACTTGGTGTGCCTGATCGCGAGATTGTGCGAGCCCCATGCGGAATGCAACGTTGTCGAGGCGGGTTTCGAGAGCTCGAACCACGCCAATGTAGGGAGACTCGTTCTTTGATGCGGCGAGCGCAGTCTTTACGTACGCCTTGAACGGCTTCTCCATCAATCGGTACATCTGGCGAACTTTCTGTTTGCTGCGAAGCTGCGTTCCAAATTCGGAAAGCTTTCGCGGGCGACGACCCGAGCCGTGTTGGCCTGGTGGGTAGGGGCGCTTAGTCAGTGCCGATTTCGGTGAATTCGAACGCTCACCCTTGAGTCCAAGATGCTCACCGAGTCGCCGTTCTATTTTCTCACGTGGTCCGAGATAGCGTGCCATAGTTCAGTATATTAAATTCGGCGAGGCTTCGGTGACTTCACACCATTGTGAGGCACGGGGGTCGCATCCATGATTGAGGTGATATTGAGCCCGGTTCCGGCAATTCCACGAATTGCACTCTCACGAGCTGGTCCAACGCCCTTTACAACAATCTTCACGTTCATAAGGCCAAAGCGCTTTGATTTCTCGATTGCATCTTTTGCAACAAGGTTTGCGGCATATGGAGTCGACTTTTTGCTTCCCTTGAAACCAAGAAGGCCTGCGCTTGAGAATGCAACAACGTTGCCACCCAAATCACTCACCGCAATAAGCGTGTTGTTGTAGGAGATGTTTACGTGCACAACACCATTGAGCACCTGCTTCTTCGAAGAAGCCTTTTTGGTTGCAACTGGCGCTACCGACTCTTCGGTAACGGGTGCTTCAATTGGTTCGGTTTTCTTGGTTACAGTAGCCATTGGTATCATGTTTTTTCACCAGTCTTTGTGCGGCCCGATCCCATCGTGTGACGCACGTTCCCGCGCGTTGTGCGGCTATTTGTCTTCGAGCGGCCCTTGAGCGGCAGTCTGCGAGCGAGGCGGGAACCCCTCCAGGAGCCGATTTCCTTGTAGTGCTTAATATTTGAACCAACCTCCTTTCGAAGGTCTCCTTCGATTTTGTATGCGCGCTCGATGATTTTTTGAATCTTACCTAACTCCTCACCTGAAAGTTCAGATGCTTTCTTGTCGGGATCAATACCGGCGCTCTTCAAAATAATTCCCGATGTCGTCAATCCGATCCCATAGAGGTACGGCAAAGAATAGAGGATTTTCTTATTGTCTGGAATTGTGACACCGAAAATACGTGGCATGTGAGTATGTTATAGATTAACCCTGGCGCTGTTTGTGCTTCGCAATCTTGCAGACGCAATACAAACGCTTCTTGCGTCGTACAAGTTTGCAGCTTTTGCACATTGGTTTTACGGATGCTTGTACTTTCATGACAAAAAATTGAACCGCAACTGAACTATCGTTAATTACGATAGACGATACGCCCACGCAATCTATCTGGGCTTAGTTCAAGGGTTACCTTGTCGCCGAGCATTACTTTTACATAATGAAGGCGCATCTTGCCCGCTAAATACGCAAGCACCACGGCTCCATCGTCCAATTGGACTCGGAACGTGGCATCAGGTAGGGCTTCAATAACCTGTCCGATAACTTTTGGTTTTTTCTGGTCGTTCAAGGAAACCGTTTTGACTGCTCTTGGGCCACACGAATGCATGCCTTTCAGAGCCCGTGTATATTAGCAGATGGCCGACCTCGTGTCAATAACTCTCGGGGACAGCCGCGTCGTATTGGATGTCTACGAGGATTTTGGATAATTCCGAGGGTACGGAGCGGACCCAAAATGGAGAAAGCGAGATGGTGGCTGATCGGAACTCCTCCTTATTTCTAAAGAATTCGCGGACACGTTCCCCCTCCTTACCGGCGATACTCTTCTTAACGAGTTCGATATCAATGGGCTTAAATGCGGTCCCTTTGATGCGCACCGTAAAGGCAAGCGTATCAAGCTCTCGTTTCAGAGTGACATCGGAATAGGAAAGTATTACAAAGTCTGGTTGAACAAAAAGCCGAGCGCTGTTTAAGAAGGATTTTGCTATGAGCGTATCGAGATCGGAGCGCCGGAATGCCACGGTTGAAAGTGTACCAGTGGCGGTTACCGTAACTGCACCAGCAGCATCATCTGGCTGTGCGGTTGCTTGGATATCTTTAAATTCTGGCGTGTCTTGGTTCACAATGGTGAGTTCTGAGCCTTGCGCACCGAGCGCAGTCTTGATTTGCTCTTTCACTCCTTCGATTGCTGCTTGCTTTGCGGCGTCAAAATCGGCTTGTGTCACGACGCTCGATGGACCACTTGCTCCTCCGGTCATTGGTTGCTCCGAGCGACCGTAGAATTTCGCCGCCTTTTCGGTGTCCCCGCTTTCGCGGAATGCCACAATCGTAAATGAGCCGGCAGGAACGTTGTAGTCTGTGCCAGGTTTATCTGCAATAACATCAACGCTCATTGAGCCAGGTGTCGGAGTTCCCGCTTTTACTGTGCTCCCTGGAACGGTCACTGTCTGGAGCGTTCGAAATACCTTGCCATCGGAAGATTCAAATCGTGTTGTTGCGACGAGCGACTGGGGACTCGAGGAGTATTCGTTGTAGATGGTTATTTTGCCACGAGCTTTTGACGCGACGTCGCGGGTGCCCGTTGCCTGAACAGTGTGCGAGTTAGTCTTGGTGACCTCGAGGAGCTGTCCGGGAAGCTTGAGGAATGCCTCATCAATTGATGCAAATGTATCCGACGTTTGCACGGAAAGCGTGGTATCAATGGGAGAACCTACGGGGATAATTGAAACATGTGCGCTGCCAGTTACCATATATACAACAGCAGCGAGTACTACGCAGGAGCCGAGGAGGATTGATGCGGCGACCCCTTTTGACATATGCGACGATCCAACGGAGGCAGTCCGTGTGAATAATCGAGACCATAGCGAGGGTGTGTGCGGAGCCATGCGTCCGTGGGTGTTGGGACCGAATCCAACTTTATCTCGCCACATGGCATCGATGTAATCGAGTTCTCGGGCGTTCTCAATCGCAACCTTCTCTGAGCGTTCTGCTCGGCCAGATGGATTCATAATCCTATGAGGAAGTCCGCCACGCACGCCGTCTACAGCGGCTGCGAGTTGTGCCTGAATGGCGTTTTCCTCGGCTGATAGCGAGCGTACGAGCTCATCATTGGTCGCGTGGAGATCGGCGGCTAGTGGACGATCAGGCGCGCCATCCGCATCCTCATCTACGTGGTTTCCTTCGGCATCTT
Source organism: uncultured Candidatus Saccharibacteria bacterium (assembly GCA_964356795.1). Classification (GTDB taxonomy): domain Bacteria; phylum Patescibacteriota; class Minisyncoccia; order 2-02-FULL-40-12; family GWA2-44-9; genus JAGOPO01. Next base: position 67,950 of record CAYHIK010000003.1, read on the forward strand.
CGATGTGCATTGTGGGCAAGAGGTCTTCATCTTCTTCTTTTGATGACCCCATCGTTTCATCGGATGTAAGCGGGGTCGCGTCACCAAGGTCGGCGGTATCATTGAAGTCCTGCATGTCGTCGTCGGCTGGGAGTGGTTGGGTTGTGAGCGTCGCCTTCACTGGCTTTTCGGCCTTGCTCTTACCGGCTGACATAACATTAAACCCGAATTTTCGGGCTAGTTGGGCTGTGAGCGGATTTGCGGTGAGGATGGAGACCGTTTTTGCACCTTGCGTGGATTCTGCTGCAAAGGCTGCAAAATGATCTTCGTGTCGAAAGAGCTTCCCATTACGAGGAAGCACCAAGATAACCTCTCCAGCAGCCGCCTTTCGAAATAGCTCAAGGATATCGTTGAACGAGTCATCCTTAAGTACATTGATAATTTTGACGCTCATCGAGTGCGAATATTCAGACGATTCAGTATACCGCACTCTGTGCCCACGTAAAACCCCTGAATGTGGAAGAATAGTGAAAATTGACAAAACCTATATAAACTGCTATAATGTATATAGGAGGTCATTCACATGGACATCTACGGATATCGGCTTCCTGAAGAGGAGCCGTATCGGACGGCGGCAATCGTAGCAGTCGTCGCGATGCCGATCGTCGCACTCGTGGCAGTCGGGTTCGGTGCCCGTGCCGCCGGGCGCAAGTTGGCCGAGTTGGCCGACGAGCGTGCCATCGAAAAGCTGGCCCGCGCCGCGCGAGGGGTACGGTGAGCCCGGCCTCGGTCGACTTCGCGGTTTTCGCGGCCCTCATCATGGCCCTGATCGGCATCAGCTTCACCGTCATGGGGATGCTGGCCGGTCTGGTCGGATACTGGATCGACGGCTACAAGGGAATCAGAATCGTCGTTCGGAGTCGGCGATAGTGTCGCCCTGGGAAGTCATCCCTGCTCTCGCGGTGATGGCGATGATTCTACTCGCGCGGCTCATCCCCGCGCTCCGTGCCCACTTCGGGTATGGTGCCAAGCGACAGCGCATCTACCCCCGACCCCGCGTCTAACGCGGGGTCGTTTTTATTTCTATAACGTTGCGAAGCGTGCAATACGCGCAGTCTGTATCGGAGCACCGTCGATTCCAGAATGATAGTTCTCGTATTTCATGCGCAACACTCACGATGGATTCCTCGAGTTCTTGCACTGCGGACGATGAGAGCTCAAACACTTCTCGGTGCCATTTTCCCCTATCATCGGGTTCGACAAAATCGATGACACCCGTGTGCGTTTTGTATGTTCCGTCCTGCCAGCGGTCGAGTAAAAGTTTATAGAATGTAAGTTGCCGGAAGTAATTCCCATCGCCGTCTTTCACTGAGCCCACGATGTGTGCCCGCGACTTCGGCTTCCCTGTTTTATAGTCGATAACAATCACGGAGCCATCAGAGTTCATATCCACCTTGTCGATTTTGCCGTTCAGGATAATCCCATCCCCTATTTCAACAGCAGGTATTTTGAGCTGGTTGAGAATTCGCGGATGCCATGTCGTGTGGTATTTCTCGTAGTATCCCTCGAGCGCCTTTCGCCCGCGCGCGCGCCCAGCTTCCAACTCGGACGATTGCATGGGTTGGTGCTGGAGGAATCGTTCGAACAACTGCACGAGATGCTCCTTTGATTTCTTCTCGCCGGCAACGTATGCGTCAAAATACTCTTGAAGCGCACGGTCGACAGCATTTCCGTACATGAGGGCAAAGCTTGAGGCTTCGGGGATGCGAATCAAATTTGTGTAGAAGTATCGCCACGGACAGGTGAGGTAATTATTGAGCGCCGTTACCGATAACCCGTACCGATTAAATAATTCATTGAGAAATGTCTTATCGGTAGCAAGGGGGACGCGCTGGGGTGCGGCATCGAATCGTTTTGATTGCTCCTGAAGCCATAATGCTCGAAAAGCGTTGGTATCGATATGCGATACAAGCGTTGGATTGATGTCTGAAATATACCGAGCAGGGAGCTCTTCTCCGCCGTCGAGCGTGTGCGTGCTGTGCGCTATGACGACTTCGTGTCGTGCACGCGTCAGGGCGACGTAAAATAGGTTCCGTTCGTCGTCATCATCCTCGATTGGCGCAGTTGCGCGTGATTGGACGAAGAGCGAAGGAGGTAGCTTGATGAGTTCTCGTCGCTTACGAGAGCCCCACCGACTATCAACTGTGTCTATGATGTATACATATGAAAACTCAAGCCCCTTACTCTTGTGCACAGTCATAACACGCACGCGATGTGGTGCGAGCGCGCCCTGAGGAGCGTGTACGGGGATACGATGCTCGCGGAGAAAGTCGAGATGCTCCACAAATTGTGCGAGCGTAAGCGCGCGATTGCGTTGCACGTGCGAGCGGAGCATATCGTAGAATGCGTGGAGTCGCGCAAGAGAATCAGGCGCATCGACGCTACGCAAAAGCGACGCAAGCACACCGGACTCTCGAATAATCGTCTCAAGCGCCTCTGTGGACTCGGGCTGCGCCATGAGTCGTGACCAGTGCGTCATGCGACTCGCAAGCTGTTGAAGTGCGTCGGGGTATTCAATGCCCGCTTCATGCATGGCGGGAGAAGATCGCATGATATCGTACGGATTTCTACCACCTCGACAGCATTCGATGAGTTTGTATACGTCGAGCGGATCAATAGCGAGTACGGGAGTATGGAGCGCCTCATAGAGCGGTCGCGACTCTCCGAACGCTCGCACCGCATCAAGGATGAGTGTGAGCTGGTGAAGATACGGGTCCGAGAGCGCATCTTGTTGCGAGGAAATAGAATAGGGAACGGCTTGGCGTTGGAGAAACTCCGCGATACGCGCGACTCCTGCGTTGTCTCGCACGAGGACTGCAATATCATCGGGACGAGCTCCTTGCTCGATGCGTTCCGAGATATGACGCGCAATCATCCAGCACTCTTCGTCGGGGTTATCGCACGTCATGAGCAGAACGGGCGTAGTCGACTCCCGTTCTGCCTGCGCCCGAAGGCCACTTCCGGCGCTCGGACGTATCCCCTGTGCCGCATCGAGGATGTGTTGGTGTGAGCGGTAGTTATCCTCAAGCTCGATGAGCTGTGCATCGGGGTACAGTTTTTGAAAATAGAGGAAGTTTTCAAGCGATGCTCCTTGGAACCGATAAATAGCCTGCTTCGCATCGCCAACTACGAATACATTCGGTCGCTCCCAAAATGATGCAAGAAGCTCAACAACTTTATTTTGTGCGTTGTTGGTATCTTGATGCTCGTCGACCAGAAGATAGTGGTGCTTTTCTTGGAGCATGAGGCGAAGCGATTCATCGGATGCGAGCACGCGTGCCGCCTCCATTACCATGTCGTTGTAATCGTACAATCGCTCAGCGCGTAGAAGCGCCTGATATCGTGTGTAGACGTCTGATAATTCGCGCACTTTTCCAACCTGCTTTAATTGGTCCTGATATGCTCCCTTCATAACTCCCTTATATGCGCCCTTCTCATGATAGAGATCGTCGGAGCTCATCACGATAGATTCTTCGCGAGTTGCCACGTCTATAAGGCGCTCGGGCGTAATACCCTCTCGCTTGAGCGTATTGATGGCGCCGACAATTGCTTTGAGGTAGAGGTCGGGCGCATTCACGGGTCGCAGAAGTGGCAGCGAGGGGTGCTCCTCGAGAATCCGCTGAAGATAGAGGGCTTGATCTGCTTCGGTGATTGATGCCGCCCCCGCAATCGCTCCAAACGACTCGGGATACTCTTGAATAATAGAATTACAAAATGAGTGAAATGTGGTAACGGTCACGCGATACGCATCGGTACCGATGAGCGCGGCGAGACGCCCCTTCATCTCGGCAGCGCCAGACTCGGTAAACGTCAGCGCGAGGATTGCTTCGGCGGGGGTATCAGTGCGAGCAAGAATATTTGCGATGCGGAGCGTGAGAATATTGGTCTTTCCCGTGCCAGGTCCGGCAATTACCATCACCGGCCCCTCGATTGCATCAACCGCCTCGCGTTGACGAGTATTGAGGCTGCTATAGGCGCTCTCAAATGCCTCAGTTGTTTTCATGACAGAATCATAGCGAATATCCCCCTTCTATGCACGAGCCAGCGTCCGCTGCTATTTCTCGGTATATGTACGCATTACGTCGTAGACCTGGGCGGGTGTTTTTACCCCCATAAGCTGTGCGCGAAGGTGGGCAGCGCCCGGCCACCCCGAAATATAAACTTTGTAGAATTTTTTCATGAGATCGAATGATTTTTTCTCACCCCAGTGCGCCACCCATGCCTGCGTATGAGCTATGAGGAGCTCGATGCGCTGTTCTTTTGTGATCGACTCGGCATCAATTGAAGGATTAAATATCCAGGGGTTATGAAAAATGCCACGTCCCACCATCACGCCATCAACTCCTGATTCTTGGGCGCACTCTACGCCCATCGCGCGACTCATGATATCGCCATTACCGACACAGAGAGCGCCAGCTTCGTGCGCCATAGTCGAAGCATCTGCGATACGGTCCCAGTGTGCGGGCACTTTACTCATTTCCTTTACCGTTCTTCCGTGAGCTACGAGGACATCTGGCTTCGCATCGAGCACAGTAGTGAGCCACGACTCCATTTCATCGATATTCGATTTTCCAATTCGTGTTTTTACCGCAACAGGCAGTCCGCCGGCACCCTCTCGGAGCGCATGAATAAGTTCTTTTGCGAGCGTGCCCTGACCAATAAGCCCTGCGCCAGCGCCTTGCTTCATAATCGAACGGTCAGGACACCCCATATTAATATCCACGCCATCAAATCCGAGCTCTCTCGCGAGTGCGCCAGCGGAGAAGAGGTGTTCTGGATTCGTGCCAAAAAATTGCGCAACGATGGGGTGGTCGGTTTCGGTGAGTGCCAAATCAAGCATGAGTCGTTCACGACCCGCTGATACAAGGCCGTGTGCTGATACGAATTCGGTATAGAACACATCAGGGCGCCCACAGCGCGCGACAATAGACCGAAATGGTGCATCGGTTACATCCGCCATGGGCGCAAGTACGAAGAATGGCTTCGGAAGCGTATGCCAGAAAGAAGTCTTCATAGATATATAGTACGGAATAGAAAGAAAGACCGCCACCCCTTATGGGATGGCGGACGCTACTAACTTACTTCGTCGCCTCGATGAGCGGGACGACGGATGGAACTTCGCACTCCGCGACACCGTTTGCGTACCACGCACACGTAATTTCCGTGGGCTTCAAGGAGATCCACGTCAGGATGATGTCGGGCTGCTTCGTGATGTACTGCTCTCCATCGCAGGTAAGCTCGAGAACCAGATCATCCGAGTGGATTTGATTACCGATTTTCACCAACTGCCTACCCGCGATCGTCGCCTGTTTCGGAGCACACGAACCCGAGGCGATTTTGGTATTCGCCGTAACGCACCCATGGGAAACGAGCGCGAGAACTGTAAAGCTCACTGAGACGAATATCACGAAAAAGCACGACGAAAAGCTTATGAGGAAGCGTCTCACTGGTCGCCATCCTTTGTGCGCGTGATTGTGATGCCGGGACAGATTCCGTCATGGAGCTTACCCGCATACACTGCGAGTGCGCCATGGAGCGTTGGGGTATCGTCTCGATCCTCGCCGAATATCTTGCGATAGTCGTCGTCAAGCTTGCGATCCATTACTCTCCACCATGCCACCGCCACCAATACCACGAGCCACGTAAAGATGCAGCCGAGCGTGATGGCGTACGCCTTGATTCCAATCAGACTCACTGGAACGAGGAAGAATGCCGTCAGCGCCGCGAGTAGTGCGAGTCCATTCATCAGAATGGCAAGCGGAAACCACACCAGAATCGTGCGCATGTAGGGGCACAGGTTCGTGCTCACGGAGTCATTGTGATACTCAGTGATTGAACGTTTTTCGAAGAACTCAGCGACGATGGGTTCAGCCCAGAGATAGAGCCGAACGTGCCATCGACGGTCTTGCCAGGTGAATGTCACGTGGCCTCCTTTCGACGCAACTAGAATATACTAATAATACAAAAAGTCAAGACCTTATTTCGATGAGGTATCGATGTATACCGAGTGAGACTCTCTCCAGAGCGAAAGGGATTCTGCGACTCTACGCCGTGCGATTTCGGAAAATCCATTTGGAATCGTCATATCTCGAAGGGTGGTCTCTTCCATATCAAGCACATGAGCGGCGTTGAAATGCTGTCTGAGCTCTCCTGAAACCAGCAAACAATCCTCACCCTGTTGCGGGGTCGTGTCTTCGTGCGCGTCGATGGTTGCTCTTCGAATGGCACCTGTAGCGTGATTCACGAGGAGCCACATACGAATCTTTTGAGCCATGCCGTCTCCTCGCGGGCTTATCTTGAAGTTTACCGTATGGAGTGTGCCCTGCTTCATGGCGTTATCGAGCGTGCGAACATTTGCATCGAGAATCTTTCGATGCTGCTCGAGCTCCGTGCGTTTCTCTGAACCTTCTGAATCTCCTGTGTGTGATGATTCAAACATATGATGCGAGTATCGTGTTACCCAATAACAGCTTTAATACGACGAATACCAGATGAAATTGCCTCTTCTTTTATAATCTTGAACGATCCAATCTCTCCCGTACGCGTGACGTGGGGACCTCCGCAGAACTCACGACTTACCACCTCGTGCGTTGCGGGGTCTTCTATAGTGTACACCGATACCACGTCGCCATATTTTTCGCCAAACGCACCGAGCGCACCAAGGCCGAGTGCTTCATCTTTTGGCATCATAGTGCGCGTCATGGGAAGGTCGCGAGTAATCCAGCCATTCACCAGCGCCTCCACCTGTGCGAGTTCCTCTGGGGTCGTCTTTGCAGGGTGAGAAAAATCAAATCGCGTACGCTCCGCATTAATATTGCTTCCTTTTTGAATCACGTGATCGCCGAGCACCATTCGGAGCGCTCGATGCATGAGGTGTGTTGCCGTATGGTAGCGAACCACTACATCGGAATGATCTGCGAGCCCGCCCTTAAACGTGCCCGCAGATGCGGTGCGAGAGAGGTCTTTATGGCGTGTAAACGCTTCTTCGAACTGTTGCCGTTCTGGGCTCAACCCCTTTGCGTGGGCAAGCTCATACGTGAGCTCCCACGGAAATCCGTAGGTCTGATATAGATTAAACGCTGCCTCACCATCAACACTGGGAAGTTTCTCGAATTCCCGAAGACCCTTCTCGAGCGTCGCAGAAAATTTTGTTTCTTCGTTTTCGATAACGCGTCGAATCGTTTCCGCATGTGTTGTGAGTTCTGGATATTGCGAGCCAAGCATCACGATAATCACCTCAAGCGATGGCGCATACCATCCCGCATGCATACCCAATTGCCGTGCATACACCATGGAACGTCGAAGCAGGCGGCGAAGTACGTATCCCCTGTCTTTATTGCTCGGCTCAATACCATCAGCGATGATGAAGGTCGATGCCCGAATGTGGTCGGCAATAATGCGCACATATCGCTCACTCTGCTCATGCGGAATGGTTTGCTGCGCTTTAAGCGCAGCAAGTATCGGAGCGAAGAGTTCGGTTTCATACACAGATTGTGCGCCGCTTAATACCGTGAGTGTGCGCTCAAGCCCCATGCCCGTATCAACGTTTGGTTTTGGAAGTAGCTCGTACAAACCAGTCTCGGTCTTTCGATACTGCATGAATACATCGTTCCAGATCTCAACCCAACGAGCGTCGGATGCGTCAAACGCTTTTGGCGCTGGCTCGTGCGCATCAATCCAGTAAAACATCTCAGTATCTGGTCCACAGGGACCCGTCTGACCCGCAGGACCCCACCAGTTATTCTCACGCGGGAGAAACGTAATACGCTCAGCGGATACTCCAAGTGATTTCCAGATAGCCGCCGCTTCTTCATCTTTTGGAGCGTGTTCATCGCCTGCAAAACATGAGAATGCGAGCCGTTCAACGGGAATAGCAAGCCACTGCTTGGAGGTTAAGAATTCGAAACTCCAACGAATGGCGTCGTCTTTAAAATAGTCGCCCAGCGACCAATTCCCAAGCATTTCAAAAAAGGTTAAATGCGTCGCATCCCCAACCTCATCGATGTCCCCTGTACGAATACACTTCTGGACGCTCGCAATTCGGTTGCCAAGAGGGTGTGGCTCTCCGAGCAAATACGGAACAAGCGGGTGCATGCCTGCTGTTGTAAATAAGACCGTGGGGTCATTGATGGGGACGAGCGGTGCCGAGGGCACAATTGCGTGTCCTTTCGATTTGAAAAATTCAAGGTAGAGCGCGCGTAATTCAGAATGGGTCATTTGATGTAGTGTAGACGATTCGGCCTAAAAAATGAAGACCCCGCACGTGCGGGGTCTGGGCTCACTAGTCGCGGTACACCATCCGCGCACAAATCCAGTCCGAGATCGGAAACGCGATACCCGCACCGGCGATCCAAGCGGCGACCACCATCAGCGGGTCGTGGGACAAGACGGGCTCCCCCTGCGTGTACCATCCGATGCCCAGGATGACCGCGACACCAAGCCCCGTCATCAGGAACATATCGATGTAGTATTGACGAGACGTCATGCGCGTCCCCCGCCGCTCACTCGTGCAGATTGCGACGAACGGATAGAGTACGTCGAGCACGACAAACGCCATCATGACGGCGATACTCACTGAGTCGCTCGGCATAACCGTACCTCCAGTATATATTATACCACACTAAAAAGTACTATGCAACCCATGCGGGTAAGTATGCGGTTACGAGCTTCCATGCCCAATGCACAACGACCGTCCAAAAACCGAGCGCAGAGCTAAATACAAAAAGCCAGAACCACGCAAACTTCTTCTCGTCATCAGAAAGATTCTTAAACATGGATTATCGAATATACCAATCATGCGGCAGCACTCCGGTGACTGTTTCCTCGGAGCCAACCACAACTTCTAGCTTCGTGTGGTCGGTGCATCCATAGGCGAGTCCGCATACTACGGCCTGCGTATAATACGCCTTGTATCCTCCAAGATCGCTCCCAATTGACCCCGCATCACGGAGTGTTGCGTATACATAGTAAGTTCCGGCAGGTACTGGGATGCTAAAACGTAAATCTGATGCGTACTCAAGAGTGTCAACACAATATTCCACGCCTTGCGTGGTAGTTGACTCTGCGCAAATCTGGAATGCAGGGATCACCTCGCTCGGAAACATGGTGGTCCCCTCGATGCGTCCGGGTAATTGCGCCTGCTCTGCGTCTGGAGGTGCCATGAAGTACCACGCGCCAAAAGCGAGCGAGACCAGAATGACTGCGCCAATAAGTGATTGTTTGAAGATAGGAGCGGTCATTGCGTGTACCTCTGAATTCTGTTATAATTTGTCCGTTGTTGCAAGTCGAGATGGGGACTATGGTGAAATGGTATCACAACACTCTGTGGCAGTGTGGTCACGGGTTCGATCCCCGTTAGTCCCCCATAACAAAAGACTCCCGCTTACCGGGAGTCTTTTGCGTGATTGTCTACACCGACTACATCGGCGACGTTTTTGAATCCATCTCGTCGAAGCAATGCGGCAAGCTCGGCGTTTATCTGCCCGATTGTCTGTGGACCACGATAAATCATGCCGGTGATGAGCTGTATCAGCGATGCGCCAAGTCGAATTTTGCGATAGGCGTCCTTTCCTGTAAACACCCCGCCAACGCCAATGATGGCGTACGCTCCACGCGTTGCCCGATACACATACGCAACCTGCGCATCAGAAAGTGACTGGACAGGCATCCCGGATATTCCCCCTTTTTCGGGAACTGTTTGTTCGACAATCTTTGCGTTTTGGCGCCGCTTCGTTAAATTGCTGCACACAAATCCAGCAATCCGATGCGTATTGCATACCGCAATGATTGCGTCGAGCTCTGCGTGCGATAGGTCAACGGCAAGCTTCAGAAAGACCGGCTTATCGGCAAGGGCATCAATACGGGTAAGGAGTGCGTCAAGGCGCGTGGGGTCTGTAAACGGTTCACCTCCAAACGCATTCGGACAACTGATATTGATAGTATAGTAATCTCCAATACCACGGAACGACTCTACAACGTGTGCATAGTCATCAATAGCAGCATCAGCATCAATCGTTTCTTTTGAGTTTGTTTTAGCGGCACTTATTCCAATGGGAAGTCGGAATGCTGCACGACGCATGCGACCTGCGATACTATCGGCACCATCGTTTTTCAGGCCATAGTACACGACGAGTCCCTTCGATTTTGGAAGTCGCCAGAGTCGTGTACCGGAGTTTCCCGCGCATGGCTTGCCCGTAATCGAGCCAAGCTCTGCAAATCCAAACCCAACATCGGGCAGAATATTTGTGAGCCGGGCGTTTTTGTCAAATCCAGCCGCGAGCCCAATTGGGTTCTGAAAACGGATGCCTGCAACGTTCGTCGCAAGAATGTCGTCGTCGTAGCGGAAGATGCTCCGTATCGTTCGTTGTGCGATAGATGAGGATGCAAGAAGCACACCGACTCGCGTGAACGCATCGTGCACCGCCTCTGGGTCGCGAAGAAAGAGGAGTGGCTTGAGTGCATATCGGTAGGCAACTTCAACGCCACGAGATAAAAAACGCATCATAAAAATATCGTACACCGCATCAGATAAACCGCAATGCTAGGGATTCCACCGAGCAAAGATGCCCGTAGAAATCATCCGGCCCGTGCGCTGCTTCAAGCAAAGCTGACCCTCGGTGATGGTGCCTCCGCGCGCCTTGGTCGCATCTTCAAGAAGATTCTTGATGGCGAGTTCAGACGTATTGGTGGCGTATGCGTTGATGATAAGGAATTTGGCGTTCGGCGAGAGCAGCGCGACACAATCTCGGATAAGCGCAGGCATGTGCTCGTTGAATTTCCAAATCTTTCCACTGGGGGCGTGGCCGAACGCGGGTGGGTCCATCACGATTCCCTCATACTGCATGCCGCGTTTTACTTCGTTCTTTACGAACTTCGCAGCATCCTCGAGCATCCATCGAATTGAATCGGGCGTGAGCCCGTTGAGCTCTTGGTTGTCTTTTGCCCATCCAATCGCAGGACGCGAAGCATCAACGTGTGTCACGAACGCTCCACGTTTTGTGAGCCAGACTGATGCTGCTCCCGTGTATGCAAATAAATTCAGCACCCGCGGTTTTTCCACTCCACGAAGCGCTTCGCTCATAAACACCCAGTTCGACGCTTGCTCAGGAAATACACCCGTATGCTTGAAGTTCATGGGTCGTACACGCATCTTCACGTCTTGGAATGACATGTCCCAATGCTCGGGGAGTTCTGCCTTAATGTCCCACGCATCGTTTCGGAAAACCGCATGTGCTGAGTCCCAGATGTCCGCCGGCTCACTTCGCTCCCAAATCACTTGTGGGTCGGGACGACCGAGAAGATAGTCACCCCAACGCTCAAGACGATACCCGTCGCCGGTATCGATAAGTTCAAACTCTTTAAATTCTTGCGCGCCATCGAGGTACATAGATAGAGTGTATCAAAAAATACGACGCACGTCAGAAACGTGCGTCACTACGAGAAAAGAACGACTTCGCTGCACCGAGGTATGCGAGCACCTTGTCGATGTCGAGATTATCATCGGTCCTGAGACCACCCTCGGCATCGATATTGATACTCGGCATCATCCGCTTGATAGGAAGGAGCAATCGACTGAGATTATCTGCGCACAGACCGCCCGCAACTCCAAGCTGATACGCGGCGCCGGCAAATTCTCGCTGATACATCAACTCCGTGAGGTACGCCATCGCGTGAACAGGCTCGAGAGGCTCGCCTCTTCTACCCGAGTGATCCACCAGCACGTAATCGATGAGCGAAGCGTACTGCTCGCTCATACGACTCGCAACGCGCACCGCGTCGTTGTTGCATGCCTCCATTGTTCCGCTGTTAATCTGAAGTACGATCTTCACGCGGGGTCTCGCCAGCTTCAGCGATTGAATCGCCTTGGGGTCAGGCCATACAACATTGAGCTGAATGCCATCACACAGCGGACCAGCCCATCCGAGAGCGTCTTCCAGCTGATGAGCGAGATCTCGCTGTTCCCGCGTGTTGTAGTGCACGAGATTCAAGCAATCTGGTGACTCCTGGAAGATACCGAACACATCTTCGCGAGCGGGGTACCGCTTCGGATTTGATGCGGGCATCCCACGGAGCGTCCGATACGACATGAGGACACCAACCATGAGTCGCGGTCCACCTGCGCGAATATCGAGTGGAGTTCGTTCAAGCACCGCGCGAACCTGTTCTCGATTCGTAAACCCAGTAACACCGATGTACATGGGTCACCTCCGGATGTGATGGTGACACTATTCTTGTCGAGGGTCAATATCTCCCGAAATTCCAAGCGCTTTCAAGAATGGGGCGTCCGAAGGTGCTCGCTCAAGAAATGCGCGGATGAGATCGAGCTCCTCTCTGCTCGCCCCCGGTTCGAGGATTTCACGACGATAGCGAGCGCCCACTTCGAGATTCAATGGATTGCCTCCGAACTTCGAGTACATGTCGAGTGCATATACCTTACTCCAGAGATATCCGTAGTACCCCGCATCATAGTCGGCCATGTGCCCCCATCCTGCGGGAAAGAGCGACTCAGGAGGGAGCGCCACCTGTTCGCACTCCATCTTTATTGTGCGATACGAGTCAGCGAGGAATTGCCCGTCTACGGGCATCTCCGTGGGCTGCGAATGAATCCGCAAGTCATAGAGCGCTTTTGTTGCCTGCTGGAGATAGGAGCTCGCATCCATGTGATGACGCGCAGCAATAACTTTTTGCTTTAATTCGTCGGGCATCGCAGCCCCGGTTCGGTAGTGCCCCCCGATGCGATCCATGACGCGTGAATCCCATGCCCATTCCTCAAACATCTGACTCATCGCTTCTATAAAATCCATAGCAACGCCAAATCCATTTTGCCGCTGCCACTTCCCACACGAGAGGAGCGCGTGCATCACATGTCCAAATTCATGTAGGAGTGTCTCTACCTCGTCGATCGCGAGAAGTGAAGGCTCTTCTTTTGTTTCTTTGGGGAAGTTGCACACCAGCGCAACCAATCCTGGCGCAGTAACGCCATCGGAACGTACGCTACTCAGTGTAATGGGAAATGCCGCCGCATGACCATACTTTCCTTTGCGTGGGTAGAGGTCGAGAATGAAGTGTCCATACGATGTCTCACCGCCGATAACTTCATAGAGTTGTGCATCGGCATGCCAGAGCGCCGCATCCGTGACCCTGCGAAACGAGATGCCGAGCACCTCTTGATATATCGAGAGCATCCCCTCAATAACGCGCTGGAGCGGGAAATACTCCTTTACAAGCTCCGAATCAATGTCGTATCGCTCCTTGAGAAGCTTATAATCCCAATATGCAAATTCATGAAACCCAACAGTTGGATGCTCTGCACTGCGAAGCGAGCGTCGCTTGATATCAACAAGTTCTTGGAGCTCACGCCGTGCGGCGGGTTGGAGTCGCGTGAGAATTCGCTCAATAAAATCAATCGCAGCACGACCCGTGCGAGCCATACGTGGCTCTGTCACATAATCAGCATGCGTCGTGTACCCCAACAGCTTCGCATTCTCTTGGCGAAGCATAATCATGCGTGCAAGCCTCTCAAGATTCTCCCGACCCCCTTTAAGCAAGTTCTTCGTTGCGAGCTCTCGTCGAGCAGTATCATCGTCTGCTGTGCGCATGAATGGAAAAAAGTCGGGATACTCCAGAGAAACGTGAAAACGATCTCCCTCACGTGTAAGCCCGTTGATGTACCGCTCGGGAAGTCCTGCGAGTTGTTCGCGACTTACCACGATGTGGTCCTCCCAATCATTGATTGCCTTTTCAAATGCAGTTTGCAGTTTTTGAAGTTCAGTAATATTCCCCTTCAGCGCGGTAAATTGCTCTTCTGGCAATGCAAAACCCATCCGACGCATGTCTCGCACGCGTTCGTCAGCAAGCTTTTGGTCTATGGCATTCAGTTGTTCGCCTCGCTCTGTCCACGCCTGAACAGCAGTCCACAATCGACGGTCGTACTCCATCTCGACGTTTTCAGCATCAATACGATCCGATCCTGCTTGCGCGGCAGTACGAATGGTCTCGTCGGGATGCACGCTGAGAAGGAGCGATAATTGCTGTTGCAAATCAGCAATATCGTCATCGGCGTATTCAAGCGCAGCGATAGTGTTTGCAAATGTGCGCTCATCGGGAGTAATAGCAATCACTGCATCCAGCGCTCCACGCTTATGTTGGAGCGCCCGAACAACCGCCGCCTCAATGGCAGACTGACTGCGATGCACCCACTCAAACTGATTGCGTATCATTATCGTATACTACCGCACCGCATGCATTCCTCGTATATTGACAATAATTATATACCGTGGCATACTGAATACGTTCGTTTTACCCGAGAGGAGAACGCAGATGCTGAACTGGATCCAGAAGTTGATCAATGCCGTACCCGCTGACTGGACGCCGAGCCTCGCGCCGATGGAGCCGGGTGAGAAGTTGCTCGGCCCCATCCCCAACGAGATCATGCCCGAGTTGCGGGCACTCGGATACCTCGCGCACGAGATGCGGCGCCTGGCTGCAGAGCACAATACGAGCCACTCCGAAGGGACAAGTCACGGTGAAGAGGCGTGCGCTCGCTTCGCAAGAACCATTGCGGCGTGGGAGTCCCAGGGAGCCATTCTGGGACAGGCCATCGCATTGGCGCTCCGCGAACACTTCGATACGGGCGCAGATGGCAAGGTCGACATCCGAGCAGAGGGCGTCATCCTCCATGCGCCCGATCCGCTCGAGCAGTTGCGCGCCTTGGGCTTCCAGGTCATCGAGTTCGACCCAAAGGCGGACATGTAGCAGGTAGGTAGGCCAGACCGGGTGCGCGTGCATCCGGTCTTTTCATATTAGAGAAGCTTCCTCACCCACAAATAGCGAATCATACCCAACACGATAAGAATCGTAGTTCCAATAACAAAAAAGAATGCAGACGGGTGATCTCCAAGTGGGAGGCGTACATTCATTCCATAGAGTCCCGACATCACCATAGGAACCGTCAGTACCACCGTCATGAGTGTGAGGAGCTTGATGACGCGGTTTAATTCGTTGGTAGCAATAACCGAGTATGCTTCGCGCATATTCACGGTGGTGCGTAATTGAGCACGCCCCGCCTCCAGCACCTGTGTATTGCCGAGCACCACATCTTCCATGAGGTCTTTGTCTTCGTCGTAGACCTTGATGTGCTTTCCCGCCATCACATTCGTGAGCATTGAATTCACCGGCTGGAGCGCAGCGAGGTAATCATTCAAGATTCCTTCAAATGCAACTAAACGCAGAATGTCTTCATTTTGAATCGTCTGGTTGGGGCTAATGTTGCTCCGCACGCGTCGAGCGATGTCGTTGATAGCCACATGGAATCTGGCGTTTAACTCGAGGAGGATGCGCCATACAAGCTGGCTTCGCCACTCCGTGCTATACGACGCCGTCCCGTGCAAAAAGCGTTCTAGCCACGAGAATGGTTGGCGAGATACCGTGATAATAAATGAAGGCGTAATGGCGATGAGCAGAGGAACTGTTTGCGCTTGATCGCCGGTACCGCTCGGTGCGCGTAAAAAGAAATAGGTGACGCTCCCCTCCTGCTGAATACGTGGAACCTCGTTGGGGTCAATTGCGTCTTGGAGCAAGTCGCGCTCGAGACCATCCATCCGCACGAGTTCATCGAGCTCGTGTTCAGTTGGGTCGACAACATAGACCCACGCATTCTGAATCTGCTCGGACTCTCTCACGCTCGAAGCGACAGGTGTTCGGTGGTACAGCTTGATCATAGTATTCGTGTGGCCCCGCGTGGAATCGAACCACGATTAAGAGCTTAGAAGTCTCCCGTTCTATCCATTGAACTACAGGGCCGTCGATATTTTACCATGATTTCTATGTTATGGCGAATATTCCGCGGGTATGATACACTGTTCCAGTTACGGGCTGTAGTATACCGGTAGTACACGTGTTTTGGGTACACGGAGACCGAGTTCGATTCTCGGCAGCCCGACAATGGTAAGAAATTGAAACGAGGTGACTCACACCTCGTTTTGTGGTATAACAGCGACCAGCGAACCTTAACAATCCTCAAGGAGGTTTCCGTATGGAGCATACGATTCCGCAGTGGTTTGTGCTCTTACAGGGGCTTGTTGCTGTCGTTGCCGTACTTATCGTTGGGATGGCATGCATCGTATGCGTACAAGCGGGCACCGTGCTCTTCGGCGTGTATGGCGTTCCACGCATGCTACGCCTCACAAGCTGGAGCATCGATCACGCTCGGCAGATCACGATCGTCACCACAAGCTCAATCACCCTCATCGTCTGTGCGGTGTGGCAGTGGTATTTTTTCTGGGATACGGATGACATTCCTGATATCTCGGAGATGATCCACTACGCCCCTCCCCAGATTGGGTACATCTACGATGCGAACGGTGAGGTACTCATCGAGCTGGCGACGATATTCAGAAAGCCAGTGCAGTACGATGAGGTTCCGCTCATCATGCAGCAGGCCATCATCGCAGCCGAAGATAAGAACTTCTTTGAGCACGATGGCGTGCCCGTGCTCTGCATGAACATGCCATTTGCTGAGCATCAAGCGTGCGTGCCACTCCCCCTCGAGCTGGCATGGCGTTGGATTTCGGGAAAAGGCGGAAGCACGCTCACGATGCAGTTGGCGCGCAATCACTATTTGAGCGACATGCTCGAACGCGAGCGCTCAACCACGCTCGTACACGATTCTTGGTTTACGCGCTTTCTCGCTCGCCAAAAATCGGTACCGTGGGTCAATCGTCGCATTCGGAAGTTCAGAGAAATCAAATACGCACTTCACCTCGAACGCCAGATGCGGGAATACGCTCGTGTGCAAATCGAATCCGAGATGCGCGAGAAAGGATACTGGTGGCCACAGCGCTGGTGGCAATCACGCGCTCTCGAAAAGCGTCGTGCAAAAGAGATTCTCCTCTCACGATACCTGAGTACTGTCTACTTCGGCTACAGTATGTATGGACCGGACAGCGCATCACGGTTCTACTTCAATAAGCCAATGGCGCGACTCACTCCTGATGAAGCCGCGTTTCTCGCAAGCGTAGCCCCAGCTCCGAGTAAGTTCGCGACGCTCAAGGCACCTCCCGAAATTCGCGCACGACAAATTGCTCGTAGAAATACAGTCCTTGAACGTATGGGTTGGAAGCAATTCATCATGAACGCATACGACTGCGGGCAACCAACCTCAACATGGGACTCGATTCGAACGTTTCTTCAGAATGAACTTCCGCGCGGCGACTGTCGTAATGAAGTTGCGTTCTATGGCCAAAAGCCAATCTCGTTGATTGGACGATTGCCAGGGAATCGAACTGAAGCGCCAGCGACGATTCAGACTGCACTCGATGAAATCGGGGAGCGGGGCTTCTCTGGAGCTAAGCTCTTCGACGGAGCGATCCGAATCCGCACCACCACCGACCTCAGACTTCAGCGGATTGTGAATCGCGCCGCAGCGCGTGGAAGTGAAATCTACCAGGGACACTATCCGGAAAGCACACTTCCGCAACTCGCCGTTCTCGTGCTTCGAAATCGAGACGCAGCAATCCTCGCTCAATTTGGTGGATACACCGAGCCAGTTCCGAATAACTGGACTCACCTTGATCGAACTCGCAGCAGTATTCGCCAGGCAGGCTCGGCGTTCAAACCGTTTGTGTATCTTGCCGCGTTAAGTGATGGTCAGTATTCTCCGGATTCTGTGGTAGCCGATTTCGCCCCCTATCCCGTCCGCATGGGGGGAGGATGGTATCATGGCGTTCAGAACTACGACCACAAATATCTCGGATGGATTACCTTCCGTGAAGCGTTAGCACAATCGCGGAATGTCCCAGCGATGCACATTGGCCTTGAATACACATCTATCGACCACGTCATCGATGTCGCTCGAAGCGTTGGCATCTACAGCAGGCTCCGAAGAGAACCCTCGACAATCATCGGCGCAAGCGACGTCACACTCCTTGAGCTTACCAATGGATTTCGCACAATCGCGTCTGACGGAGTTGTTGCAGAGCCGTTCATCATCGATTCGGTCACCAACTCCTTCGGTGCACCCCTCTATACTCGCAAAGAGCATAGCGAGGCGCATCAATTGGAAATCCCGCTCACTGCGATTCGCGGGGTACAGGAGCTTCTCCGAGGAGCAGTACGCATCCCACGAGGCACGGGTCACGCACTCGATACCGCTGCAGTCGGCGCATCGTTGATGTGCAAGACGGGTACATCGAGTAATTACGCCGATGCTCGCATTGTGTGTTCGACCTGGGGACCAGACGGCATCACCGTTGGCGTCTGGACGGGATTCGACGATTCAATCCGTTCGCTTGGTGAAAAAGCAACGGGCGGACGACTCACGCTTCCTGTTGCGCGAATCATTATCGAAGAAGGTTATCGGAATGGAGCATCGTCAGTACTTGGTGCTCCGCCGAGCTTCCCCGCCGATATGGAAGAGCGCATTACGGCGTACATCGAAACCGCATACGCACCTGTGACCGCAAAGTGACCCTCCACGGGGGGTCACTTTTTTCTTACCCAAATCGTCGACACGTATATGTTTTGTGCTATAATCAACGCTGTTGCGGGGTTGGTCTAACGGTATGACGCGACCCTTCCAAGGTCGACGCACGGGTTCGACTCCCGTACCCCGCTCATATATAAAAATATCTGCCATGTGGCAGGTATTTTTATATCATGGTCGATGGCATACGGGAGTCGAACGGCCGGAGTGATGTTGCATCAGAAGATGCAACCGCGAGGCCCGGTCCTGAGGAAATAGCTCGCTGGCGAGCTATTTACCGAAGGCGACTCCCGTACCCATCACGACTGGTGATGCATTGAGGACGAAACTCCCTCATAGAAAAACTCCCGACACACGGGAGTTATCGAGCAAACCACCTAGGCGTTAACTCTGGTACGGATTGGATATCTCTTGTGGTCGCACATGCATGACACCAATGCGACCAGTAGTTGCCGTGTCCCTGGATAAGCTGGAACCACAGGCGAATATGCCTGCAGCCAACGCAATAAGCAAAGAACGGACGCGCAACGAAGTGACCCCGCTCCGTCCAATATGAGCCCCTGTTAAAATGGACTTCCCGGCGCTCTTTCCCAGCCACCATCTTTTCGTACATTGACCCTCCTAAATATCTCCCTAGGAATCCTATCTAAATCGTATTCTTTGTCCATCAATAAAAAACTCCCCTCCAGCGCATCGCCGTGGGGAGTTATCAGAAATTCCTACTTCAA
This sequence comes from uncultured Candidatus Saccharibacteria bacterium, assembly GCA_964356795.1. Lineage (GTDB taxonomy): Bacteria > Patescibacteriota > Minisyncoccia > 2-02-FULL-40-12 > GWA2-44-9 > JAGOPO01. Next base: position 87,198 of record CAYHIK010000003.1, read on the forward strand.
CGCATCGAGCATCTTCCGCATCGAGCGATGACCTGCCGAGATGAGATGCTCAACCTCGCCATGCGTGAAGCTCGCGAAATCGAATGGGATAGAAGCGTCATAATCAGAAACGAGATGCACGTTGACGCTTCGCTTTTGCTCAAGACCGAGCCTACCCTGATTCATCCTGAAGAGCACATCGCCCAACGCAGCTCGAATCCATTCGGGCGCACCGGATTGCTCGCGAATTCTCGCAATCTCATCACGGAGTGCGATTTCCTCGTTGACGCGAGTTGCACCAAGCATGCTCCGCTGGTCATTGGTCGCAATCAACGCATGCGATGCTCGCAACAGTGAGTCAATCCAGTGGCGATATGACCTTTTTGCAGGAGGTGCAATTTCAAGACCGTGAATATCGATGACGAGCACCGTCTTCATACCATCGCGACATGCTTGATCGATGAGGAGGTTATCGCGGAATCCGCCATCCATGAGCGCAACCGAGAAATCCTCTGGCGTCTGACGCTTTGGTGAGAATCCCTGGGGTCCACACCAGATGACTTGGAGTCGCAAGAATGGTGTGAGCGCCATACTTCCAAGAATCCCCTCGTGAATCACAGGATAGAACGCTCGATTACGCGTATCAAAGATGATGGTCTCTCCAGAAAGGTAATCCACGGTCATGACTGAGAGTGGGATTGCCGTTGGGGCAAAGAGTTCATCGACCGGCAGAATCTCTCGAATCAAACGCTCCATTGCGGTCGACAGAAAGATGCTTTCGGAACGCACCATGCGACTCACCGTCGCCATACGTGACCACCAGCTTGGCGTCGTATCGACGAGATCTGAAGGCGTCAATCGTGCCCAGATACTACACGTTCGGTCTTCCCTCCTAATCGCCGCGAGCGCTGCCGACGGCGTCGATCCCGAGTTTGCGTACAGTCGTGCGATAGGAATACCACGCTCCTCGAGGATACGAACTCCCGTCAGGAGCGCCCCCGCTGAAAATGGTCCATTGATTGGACCACCACGGCAGATGACACCTAACGGCTCTTCAATCGGCCTGGGATCCGAAGTATGCACATCCATACCCGCCTCCCTTGTGTATGTGCTGGAGACGTCATACAGCTTTTATGCTGTATTGTCTAGAATCTCACCAGTCCTACGTAATACGTAAAGTAGAGATAAAATAAAATCTCCATAAACACCACTACGGCAACGAGTCTTCCCCAGCGGGGCTCTTCCGGAACAACTCCATCTTGATGTTGCCCAATGAGTACGTGTGGATATTTCTTGAATATCCAATATGCCCCGGGCAGGAACATAAAGAAATGGAGGAACAAAAATAAGAACACGAAGAAATTATCTCGTCCCTGATAGAAGTATTTTGTCTGCAAGAATAACGCTATGAATGCAGGAATGCCCATCGCAAGCACGCGAGGACTACGCACCTTCACAATCGATGTAAGCACCCAGAGGGCAAATAATCCCCACAACACACCGTACTCCATCTTGCCAAGATAATACTCGGGCTCAACATACAGTCGCGCGTGGGAAGAATGCACCACCCAATCAATAAACGTACCCGACGCCATCATCAAGGTTATGAGGGCTACGATGCCAAGAAATCGTTTCATAGGGAGTGTGTAATATAATTATTGCACAATGAGTGTCCCGCGCATCGAGGAATGTGGCGTACACTTGTATTCATACGTTCCTGGAGCAAGCGTCTTCGTATCAAGTGTGTACGTCTGGTTCTTCGTGAAAATGCCAGATTCGAAAGCGCCCGTGAGAGATGTCACTGTGTGGCCAGCCGAATCCTTGTTTGTGAATATCACGACATCACCACGATTCACGGTGAGCGAGCGCGGGGCAAATGCAAAGCTCTCTAGGGTTATCGCGTGCGATTGAGTCTTTGGCATAGTAGATGGGGTCACCGTGGCAATACTTGTGGGGGCAACTTGTTTTGGAGTCGGCGCTACGCTTGCACCGCTCTTCGGCGTCGCCGTAATAATCGGAGTCCCACCATCTGGAGATTGCATCATAAACACCACGCCACCGATAACAAGAACGAGGACACCGAGGATAAGTAGTATTTTCATATCCTCAAGTATAGTCGGTGTATCCTCACATGCAACAATCAATGGTGATAACTACTGGAGATACCAAAAGACCCCGCGAACGGGGTCTTTTGGTTGAAGTAAGACTTTGCAGTCTACGACATTACAGCTTCTTTCAACACCTTGGAGGCGGTGAAGCGGAGCTTCTTGGAGGCCTTGATCTGAATCGTTTCTCCTGTACGGGGGTTACGACCTTCTCGTGCCTTGCGATCTGCTACCTTGAAGATACCGAGGCCGGTAATGTTGATTTTCTCTCCTTTCCGTAGAAGTCCGGTAAGAACTTCAACAAATGCGTCCAACTGCGCTGACTGATCTTTCTTCGAAAGACCTGATTTGTCAGCTAACATCTGGATTAATTGAGTTTTCTTGATGGTCATGCGGGCACCCCCTTTCTATATATATTGCCCGCATGAAACGGCGGTTTCTGTGCGGCCATGTAGCAAGTATCCGCGTATTCCTTAGGTTTTGCAATACCCCTGTGGAAAACTCTAGGCAATACGACGCTTTAAAGCACTGGTTCGCCTTGAGGGGTTTCTATAGGAGAAGGCGCCGACTCCTGCATTATTTGAGGTAGAGGCTCAATAGTTGGCTCTGGTGTTGATTCTGGTATTAGTTCGGGTGTCGGTTCTTGGATTGGATTTGGCGCCAATTCAGGCGTTATCTCGACGACTGGAACCACATAAGAAGATCCGGCTGATTCTATAGGCGTTGGGTTTGGAGTAATGATTGGAGTTGGCGTCTGAACAGCAGGTACCTGCTGAATGATTGCTCGCAGCTGTTCCTTGGTCATGCACACGTCATCAATACAAATCTCTCTATCCCCAATCCCGACTCCAAGCTTACTTCGAATATATCCGAGAATATTTGCCGCAAGCCTCGCTATGGGGCCATCATCCGGATATTCATGCGCCTCTGCAAAGAGCGTATCTAGCATGAGTGATTTGGATGTTAACTCCTGAATCCCCTTCACAAGAATCCATGGATTCGGCTGCTGCACCATGAGGAAGCCATTGGAACCTGAAGAGACGAGTTCGGGGTGCGTAACCAGAAGCTCTTGTGCAATGACGCCCACCATGCGGACACCTGATGCACGAACAGTGTATTCTCTGATGTGGAATGATTCGAGATAGTCGAGTGATGATGATGCGTCTAGGATATCGAGCTTGAGGCGTGCATCGGAGGAACACGAGACAGTCTCCGACCCCGCCTCTGGGTTGTGGTTACAGGTACCATCAGAGTCTGCGAGGATGAGAATATCTGAATCAGTGGAGACAGAGGCGAGGATCACCCCATTCACGTCGAGCTTCTGGTTGGGAGTGCGAGTGCCGATGCCCACGTTCTGAGTGCCGAACGCACCGATATAACTCGCGGAAGCAGTATTGCTACCGGAAAGATATGTACCCGTCGTACCGTTAATCATGAGGCGGAGATAGCCGCCACCTTGGCCGTGATAGTCACTGCCCAATTCTGCGGCAACACCTGTTGCGTATCGCCAGGTCGTTTTGTCGTTGCCTGAGGGTAGGTAGAAATCCATGACGCTGCGCGGAGTGGTTGTGCCAATGCCGATGTACCCATTGGAAGCAATGGTGAAGAGCTCAGTGTTTGCATAGTTATGAATACTAAACCTGTCCGCAGTAGTAGTCCCTGTGTTTGCGCGGAGATACCAGAGACCATCGTAACCAGTACCGTTACCAGTTTGAGAGGCAGCATTGAGTATAATATTTTGCGTGAGTGCGGATGTGGAAGCGAGAATATTGCCGAGCACATCAAACTTTGCATCGGGAGTCTTGGTGCCGATGCCAAGGTTGCCACCGTAGACTTGCATGAAACTCGCGGAGGCGCTGTAGCCCGAAAGATACGTATTCGTCGTGTTGTTAATCATGAGACGGAGATAGCCGCCACCAGTCGAGCCTGCAGCGTCATCTCCCAATTCTGCGGTTTTGTATCCAGCTCCGAGGATAAGAATGCCACCCGTGCCTTGGTAGCCGTTGTTAGCATTGTAGTTTTCAATATTGAGCATGTGACTTAGCGTTGTGGTGCCGATACCGATGTTGCCACCCGATGCAATAGTGAAAAGCTCAGTATTTGCATTGTTGAAGATACTGAATCTGTCTGCGATACCCGCTCCCGTATTTGCGCGGAGATACCAGAGACCGTCTGCGCCTGAGCCATTACTTGTCTGGGCGGCTGCGTGCATAAATAAGTACTGCACGGTAGATGACGTAGAAGCGAGAATATCTCCAAGGACATCAAATTTTGCATTAGGAGTCTTCGTACCAACACCAAGATTGCCCCCGTATGCGTTCATGAAGCTCGCCGAAGTATTGCCACCCGAAAGATACGTATTCGTCGTGCTGTTAATCATGAGGCGGAGATAGCCGCCACCAGTCGAGCCCGCGGCGTCATCCCCAAATTCAGCGCTTCGATTTCCAGCGCTCAGAACGAGAACACCGCCCGTGCCTTGGTAGCCATTGGTAGCGTTATAGTTTTCAATATTAAGCATATGGCTGAGCGTTGTGGTGCCGATGCCCATATTGCCATTGGAGGCGATGGTGAAGAGCTCTGCGTTGGCGTAGTTGAAGATACTAAATCTGTCTGCGATGCCTGCGCCCGTATTTGCGCGGAGATACCAGTAGCCATCGTAACCAGTACCGTTACCAGTTTGAGAAGCAGCATTCATGATGAAGTACTGCGCGGTAGCTGAGGTAGAGGCGAGAATGATGCCGTTTACATCGAGTTTCTGGTTGGGCGTGCGGGTACCGATACCGAGGTTACCCGCGATTGCGTTCATGTAGCTGTTCGAGGCATTATACCCAGACAAATAAGTTCCTGTTGTACCGTTCTGCATGAGTCGAAGGTACCCACCAGCGCAATTTCCAATACAGTCATTTCCTAATTC
>CAYHIK010000004.1:0-85953 GCA_964356795.1 uncultured Candidatus Saccharibacteria bacterium
ATTTTCTAATTCGGCTGCCTCGTACCCTGTCCCATATACACTCAAAGCCCCTCCTCCGTTTGCATCTATTTCTATATCTGAAAGTGGCGTAGTGGTGCCGATGCCAATAAATCCATTAGAAGCGATGGTGAATATCTCTGTATTTGCATTGTTGTGAATACTAAATCTGTCCGCGATACCTGCGCCTGTGTTTGCGCGGAGATACCACAAACCGTCTGCGCCTGAGCCGTTACTCGTCTGAGATGCTGCGTGGAGATAGAGGTACTGCGTAGCAGAAGACGCAGACGCGAGAATATTGCCATTCACATCGAACTTCTGGTTAGGAGTTTTAGTGCCAACTCCGAGGTTGCCGCCACCTATCGTATTCATGTAGCTGGATGAGCCGCTAGTTCCGGAGAGATACGTACTTGTTGTCCCGTTTTGCATGAGACGAAGATAGCCGTAACCACAGCCCCCAGTGCAGTCATTGCCAAGCTGCGCAGATTCATATCCTTGACCATAAATACTGAGCGCGCCGCCACCGGCTGTGGCGACCTGTAGCTTTGAGAGTGGCGTAGTAGTGCCGATGCCGACAAAACCATTCGATGCAATAGCGAAGAGCTCCGTGGCTGCACCGTTGTGAATGCTGAATCTGTCTGCGATGCCTGCGCCTGTGTTTGCGCGGAGGTACCAGAGACCGTCGGTAGCAGTGCCGTTGCTCGTCTGAACGGCAGCATGGATTTGAATGTTTGCGGTAGCCGCGGAGGAGGAGGCGAGAATGATGCCGTTTACATCGAGTTTCTGATTAGGCGTCTTGGTACCGATACCGAGGTTGCCAAGGAAATAGCTCGCCGAACTAACATTCCCGGTAAGATACGTGCTTGTAGTGCTATTAGACATGAGGCGGAGGTAGCCGTTGTAGTTTGCTGGGAGATCGCTGCCCAATTCCGCTGCACGATATCCAGCGCCGTGGAGAAGTATCTTGTCGCCTGCAACCACGGGGATGCTCAGCTTTGCTGCTGGCGCAGCGTCGATAATTCCGATATTTCCACTTGATGCGATGGTGAAGAATTCAGTGCCGGCTCCATTATGAATGCTGAATCTGTCTTCGGCGCTTGCCCCTGTTCGTGCCTGAAGATACCAGAGACCATCAGTGCCTGTACCATTACCGGTTTGGGAGGCTGCATGCATCTGTACGTATATAGCAGTTGCAGAAGACGATGCGAGTATATTGCCAGTGACATCGAGCTTCTGATCGGGAGTTCTTGTGCCGATGCCGAGATTGCCAAGGAAATAACTCGCGGAACTCACATTCCCCGTAAGATACGTACCCGTAATACTGTTAGACAAGAGACGGAGATAGCCCGTGTAGTTTGCTGGGAAATCGCTACCCAACTCTGCCGCACGATATCCGGCGCCATGGAGAAGTATCTTGTCGCCTGCAACCACGGGAATACTCAACTTTGCTGATGGCGTGGCGTCACTGATGCCCACATTGCCATTTGAGGCGATGGAGAAGAGCTCAGTGCCCACTCCATTATGGATGCTAAATCTGTCTGCAGTAGTAGCCCCCGTGTTTGCGCGGAGGTACCAGAGGCCATCGGTAGCTGTGCCATTACTGGTTTGGGAGGCTGCATTGAGCATAATATTTTGCGTCGTAGCGGAGGTGGAGGCAAGAATGACACCATTTACATCGAGTTTCTGGTTGGGGGTCTTGGTGCCGATACCGAGGTTGCCACCACCAACACTCATATAGCTAGCGGAAACAGCGCCGCCAGTGAGGTATGTACGAGAGACACTACTGTCCATAAGGCGGAGGTAGCCCACGGAGTACGTGCTACCAGGAGTGTCGTCACCGAGCTCTAATCCTCTGCCACTGCCATCTGCGAATAAAATAGAGCCTTGATAGTTATACGTGCCAGACGTGAAGAATGTCAGCGTAGTAGTCGGCGCTGTCGTTCCAATACCGATGTAGCCATTCGATGCAATAGTGAAGAGTTCGGAGTTTGCGTTGTTGAAGATACCAAAGCGATCTGCGGTAGTCGCACCCGTTTGTGCGCGGAGATACCAACGTCCATCTAGTCCCGTACCATTGCTCGTCTGACTGTTTGCGTTGAGCATTATGTCTGCTGTGGTCGCAGAGGCAGACGCAAGAATAATGCCTGCTACATCGAGCTTCTGGTCGGGAGTTTGAGTGCCAATACCGACATTGCCCGAATCTACAAAGGTCACTCGCGGAGTAAATACACCGCCAATTCGGGGGCCAAAATTAAACTTCCAACCCGAACCATCTCCCCATGATAACGAGCCCTCATTCGGACTTGCACCTCCGCCACCGAGAGTTGTATATCCTGCGCCCTGCGTTCCGTAGCCATCTCGCACCGTGACAGCGCCATTCACATCCAGTCTTGCTGCTGGCGTGGTGATGCCGATTCCCACATTACCTCCGACGTAGGTGTTTCCAGAAATACTCGCAACCCCAACAACTTCCAGCTTGGTTTCTGGGGATGAGTCCCCAATCCCCACATTCCCCGAATTCAGGCTCCAGATGTTGTTGGAAGAAGATGCCCAGGCAAGCTGATTCTCGATGTATTTCAGATTCCCCATCAGAGAGCCATTCTGATTCGCTACAATCGCAGAGGAATCAAAGGTTGCAGATGCAATCGCATCGTACAGATTGGAGAGTGAGTACATCGTGGCTACCGGGAGCGCAGACGGGGTCAGAGAGCCGGCTGTAGCGCCGATGACGAGCGCGCTAAAAGAGATGAGCACGGCAAACCCAATACCACGTATTCGCTCGCGATGCATACGTTTTTATTATCGCACATGTATTCGAATTTATTGAATAAAAAGTGGATATCAAAAGCACCGCGCATGCGGTGCTTTTGATATGTATCACGCTCACAGTCCGCATCAGCGGTATACGCGCTCGTTCAGGGTGCGTAACGCACTACGGCCTACTGGCCTTTAGTATTTCCTCGCTCTCGCTCGGTCATCGAAAAGCAGTGGGCTTTGGTACAGCAACTGAACATTGCGCATATCTAGGCTATTTTCTTGAACTTTTGAAATCGAGTATGCCCATTCGAGCAGGCTTTCGGAGCGCGACGGCGCGAGAACGAGACGCCCCGCCAGTGAGGCGGGGACGTCGTACTGCTGGAGTGGGTATGCTCGATTGCAGAGCAACCAACTAGCGAGCGTACTCCACGGAACGTGTCTCGCGGATGACGTTCACGCGGATTTCTCCAGGATACTTCATTTCCGTCTCAATTCTCTGCGCAATATCACGTGCCAATTGAAGGGCAGCCATATCATCAATCTTACTTGGGGTCACAAAGACGCGAACCTCACGCCCCGCTTGAATGGCATAGGACTTCTCCACTCCATCAAATGAGCCAGCGATGCGCTCCAAGTCCTCGAGACGCTTGAGGTAAATCTCAACCGTGTCGCGGCGAGCACCAGGGCGTGCGCCAGAAATGGCGTCTGCGGCTTGCACGATGCGACTCTCCAGAGAACTGTATGGATATTCTTCGTGGTGCGCCTCCATGGCCTTGATAACTTTGTCATCGATGCCGAATTTGGCGAGAATCTTACGGCCAATTTCCACATGCGTACCCTGCACCTCATGGTCCACAGCCTTTCCGATATCGTGGAAGAGCGCGCCTTTCTTGGAAACCATCACATCGGCGCCGACTTCAGCGGCGAGCATGCCGGCAACATGCGCCATTTCAGTGGAATGCACGAGCACATTCTGACCAAAGCTCGTTCTAAATGCGAGACGTCCGAGGAGATACACGAGCTTCGGATCTACCATACCCACACCACACTCGATGAGCGCAGCTTCTCCTGCCTGGCGAATCTTTTCATTAATCTCAACGCGCGCCTTCTCGACGCACTCTTCAATCTTCGTCGGATGAATGCGGCCATCAGCGATGAGTTTCTCCAGCGCTATCTTTGCAATCTGTCGGCGCACTGGATCAAAGCCAGAGATAACCATCGTTCCTGGCGTATCATCGATGATGACATCAACACCGGTGAGGCGCTCGAGCGTCTTGATGTTTCTACCTTCTTTACCGATAATCTTTCCCTTCAATTCATCCGATGGCAAACTCACCACAGTCGTGGTGGCATCTGCAATATGTGAACCCGCGTATCGCTGAATAGAAAGCGTAAGAATTTCTTTTGCCTTCAGTTCGAGCTGTTCGCGATTCTCGCCATCAAGTTTTCGGAGCTGGTGATACAGGTCCTCGCGGTACTGCTCACTTACTTTCGTCATGATTTGCTCCTTTGCCTGCTCTCGCCCCAAACCGCTCACCCGCTCGAGTTCAGTGATTTGCTTTGCGCGTACTTGCTCTAAGTCGGCCTTGATTGCTACGACCTCTTCGCCTTTTTGCTTGAGTGATGCTCGCTCGGATGCAACTTCTTTCGTGCGATCCTCGAGGTCGGTTTCTTTTTTCGTCAAAAGATTCTCGATTCGGTCGAGTTGCTTTCGTCGGTCACCCTCTTCGCGCTTTGCATCCTCGAGCACTTTGAGTGCCTTATTGTTTGCTTCAAGCACAATATCTTGGGCTTTCGCCTTTGATTCGCTAATGAGTGTCTCTGCGCGAGACTCTGCTTGAGCTACCTTACGACTGGCGAGAAACTTCCTGAGAAAGAATCCTATAAGAAACCCGATGAGCACCGCGGGTATCGAGAGGGTCAAAGACATACATTTGATACGCGATAAAATCCGCGGCGCTGATCACGCGAGTGTGCGCTGTCTCTTGAGAATGCTGAAGCGTGAGGATCATCGGAGATTTTTGCGTTCCATTACGTTACGTGCTTGCACTATACCAGAAAAGCGTGAAAAAGCAACTTATGCCAGTGTAGCCCCGCCGATAACACGATTTCGTCGATAGAGTACCACTGATTGCCCTGGCGCAATCGCACGCACAGCCTTTGAGAATGTGAGTGTGCGCCCTGAAAGTGTTGCCGGCACCGCTGTCGTGCGGTATCGAATCTTTGCGCGCACGCGAAGTGGCAATGCGGGGCGAGGGATGAGCCAGTGCACATGAGAAATCCTCGCAGTTCGCTTCATGAGATCCGCCTCAGAACCCACGACAACTGTATTGCGCTGTATATTCTTTGAGACGACAAAATACGGACCAGCGCCATCTCGGATATTCAGACCATGCCGCTGACCGATCGTATAGTAGGCAGCTCCATCGTGCGTCCCGATATGCTTCCCATCAGTTCCGAGAATATTTCCCTGACGCGACGCAATTGAGCGCTTGAGAAATTCTTTGACATCAAGCTGTCCCACAAAGCAGACCCCTTGGCTGTCTTTTTTCTGTGCAACCGCAAGGCGCGCTCGCCTCGCAATGATACGAACCTCTGGCTTCGTGAGATGTCCGATAGGAAAGAGTATGTGCTGAAGTTGCTGCGCCTGGATACCCCAGAGAAAGTATGTCTGATCTTTTTCAGTGTCTGCCGACGTAGTGAGCGCGTATCCGGTCTTACTTTTTGCGATTTGCGCGTAGTGTCCCGTTGCGATGAAATCCGCGCCCTCCGAGAGCGCACGGTCAAGGAATAATCCAAACTTAATTTGACGATTACATTCGACGTCAGGGTTGGGCGTAGTGCCCGTGCGGTACGCCTCAATCATGGGCTGCGCAACGCCAGCACCATACTCCTTGGAGAAATCCCATGTCTTGAACGATATACCGAGATGCGCAGCAACACGAAGCGCGTCTGCGCGGTCTTGCTCCCAGAGGCAGCGCAATCCCTTCGGCTGCCACGGCTTCATGAATACGCCGACAACACGGTAGCCGCTCCGAAAAAGCAGATGTGCGGCAACAGCGGAGTCGACTCCGCCCGACATCGCAACATACACTAATTTCCCTGATTTCGCGGGCTTCATATGCATATAGTATGCAATAAAAATTCAATTATAGCAAATATTGTATCCCGAGTCTCATCAGCGTAGGATGCATCCACCATGCAGAAATCCAGCATCCGCACCGTACGCATCTTTCGTCGACCCGGTCATACGAAAGCGCTCGAATGGGAACGACGAATCATCGCGTGGCTTCGGAAACATCAGCCCAGCGTTCGCATCACGCACGACGCGGCCGATCTACTCATCGCACTTGGTGGCGATGGAACCATCATCGAAGCAACTCGTCGCCTCGCACCGGAATCATCACTCGTGCTCGGCCTCAATCTTGGCACGGTTGGATTTCTCGCGTCGGTTCGTGTGCCGTCACAGTTTCTTCGCGCGCTGCGTCTCGTCTTTGCGGGTAAGTTCCGCACCGTTCCTCGCATGATGCTCTCGATCACCGTCACCCGCGCGCATTCGGTTGTGTTCGAATCGCCCTGTATGAACGAGGTGTTTATTCAGCACCCCTTCGGCACGGTCGCAATCGATGTACTCATTGGCGTGACCCGTGTGCAGAGCATCCGCGGCACGGGCGTCATCGCCGCAACTCCCACCGGTTCAACGGGATACAATCTTTCCGCACATGGGCCGATTATCGATCCCGAATTGCAATGCGTGATTATCACCGAAGTGCTCGATCACAACGTGCCCACACCAAGCATGGTCATCCCCTCCGACAAACACATTCATTTTCGCATTAAGGATTTTCGAAAACGAAACACCATCCACATCGATGGCGCTCGCGGGCTCCACGACGTCATCCTCGCCATCGATGGGCAGGCATTGTTTCCTTTAGAGAAATCAGATACGATCACGGTCACAAATTCAGGTCGCTCATATTCCCTTGTTGAGTTGGAGTCGAGCTATTTCTATACCAGCCTCCATGAAAAATTCAGCCTCACCTAAACGGGTAAAGCTAGGGGTATTCGATATCGACGGAACTATCTTCCGCTCAAGTCTTGTGATTGAGGTGTTCAATGGCCTCGTTGATGCTGGCGTATTTCCCCACGAGGCGCGCGAGATAGTCTCGAAATCATTCGTACGGTGGCTCGATAGGAAGGGCCACTACAATGACTATCTTATGAAGTTAGTGCGCACCTATTATGAGTACCTCCCCGGCACCAATGCAGTACTCGTTGACGCAGTCATCGCGCAAGTTGTAGATCGACAAAAAAATCGCGTGTATCGGTATACCCGCGACCTCATCCGAGACCTTCGCGCAAAGGGGCACCACCTCGTCGCAATATCCAATTCTCAAAATGTCATGGTGCAACACTTTGCGACCGCGCAAGGATTCGACGCCGCGATTGGCAGAAATCTGGAAGTTGCTGACGGCGTATACACAGGGAGAATTTTATTCGAAGGAAAGCCGTTCCCTATTTCTGCGCATCTCGATAAGGTTCACATCCTCAAGAGCTACCTCGCAGATGCGCACATCGAGGCCGACCTCGAACACTCCTACGCGGTAGGAGATTCAGAGGGTGACATTGAGCTCCTTCGCTCTGTCGGACACCCAGTCGCGTTCAACCCCTCACTTCCGCTCGCGCGCATCGCACGACGGCATGGGTGGCAAATGATCGTGGAGCGCAAAGATGCCATCTACGACATCCACGATGCATCGTTCATCCACCACGATGAGCATCAAATTGTCCGCCTACGCTACGCAGCCATACCGAAACGCCCTCGGTAAGCGCACTGGCTCATTCATGCTTCCTAGGATACACTAGTCCCATGTTTGATTTAGTAAATCTTGTAAAAACAGCCGGCTATCTTGGTGTTGCGGGCATCGTATTCGCCGAATCAGGACTTCTCGTGGGACTCATCCTCCCCGGCGACAGCCTCCTCTTTACTGCAGGTTTTTTGGCGTCGCAGGGATATCTCAATATTTTCGTGCTCTGCCTCGTCGCATTTGTGTCAGCTGTGGTCGGAGATAATGTTGGATACTATCTGGGAAATCGTTTTGGTCATTCGGTTTTTCGAAAAAAGGATTCGCTCTTGTTGAGTCCCGACCACATCACTCGTGCAGAAAAATATTTTGAACGCTGGGGAGCGAAGACCATCATTATCGCGCGATTTATTCCTGTCGTTCGCACAATCGCTCCCACACTCGCAGGAGTTGGCTCTATGAGATGGTCTGTGTTTGCGATCAATAATATCATTGGCGGAATTCTCTGGGCAATCGGGCTGCCCGTGCTCGGATATGCCCTCGGATCTTCGATTCCGAATATCGATGCATACCTCCTTCCTATTGTGGGTGGAATCATCCTCATCTCTGTTGCGCCCGGCATCATACATCTCCTCCGCGAGCCAGAGAGTCGTGCACACCTCATGCGTGGACTTCGCCACATGATGCGCTGGGATCGATGAGAATCATCGTTGAAGCAAAAACAGCGCAACGCATAGAACGCATCACGCCAATCGGACCATCCCGATACGAGGTTCGCGTACACGCCGAACCAAAAGAAGGGAAAGCGAACACTGCAATCATTTCCGCGCTTGCGAAGTATTTTAGCGTCCCACGCTCGCGCATCACGCTCAAGATGGGCGCAACCGCAAAAACAAAGGTGTTCGAAGTGCTCTAGAAAAAAACGAAGAGGCCCCGAAGGGCCTCAATCTACGCGGTCGTCATCTTCGTCATCCAGCCACGCTCTCGCGCGATGGCGAACATTTGTCGCAGCAACTCAATGAACACATCGTTCGGAATGGATTCACGGCCAGATCCACCCCACGAGAACCGCCGGATCTCCCTGAAGCGCTGTGTCGCCTCATCGAGCCAGAACAGCCACTCCGTGCTCCCATACAGGACACAGATGGTTCCCCGCGTGTCATCGATTTCTCCGATGGTAATGCCGTTCTCCTGAACAGCCATACTCACCTCCTGTATTTATCATACTCCTATTTTATGTATTTGTCAATGACTCCCCTATTTCACGAAATTCTTTTTGAGAAAAACAATTTTAATTATTTTTTTGAAAATAATTTTTAAAGTTATCCACTTTTTTTCTATGCAATATCACTCTGCAATTTTATAATAGTGATGTCAGTCATTTACATGGTATTGGTATCTGTGATGGATAACTTGGTTGTCTCACGACATCCGGTGGTCGCCCATCACTCACCTATAAGGAGGAATACGAAGCAGGGCGTATGCGCCGCGGCGCCTACGCATTGGTTCGTTGACCACCCAGCAATGGTAAAGAAAAAGAAGAAAGTGGCCCCAAAGAAGAAAAAGGCCGCAGCAAAGAAGAAGAAGAGGTAATCTCGTCTTCGCTCCGATAAAAGCCCGAAAGGGCTTTTATCTTTATATAAGAAAAAACCGAGTCGTTGACCCGGTTTTATTCGTTTCCGCTTCGAGCGTCTGCGAGTGCTGGCTCCCAATGATCCTTGAGAAACCGCAATTTCGCAATGTATCCTTTTGTTTCCGCGAGAAGACGCTCTCCCGATCGAGACCCTCGAACTTCTGCCCAATCAGGACTCTTATTTTTCTTTGCGATGCGCACAATCTTGATAACTCTTCCGATGCCCGTGTTGTATGCAGCAGCAAGGTACTCCTCGAGTCGCGGATCTGAAGTAATCGACTCCCCAAATGTACCCGTGAGCTGGGAGAGATTGTAGTCATGGAGGAGCACTGCGGCCTTCATGGCATTGAAGGGATCTCGCGCACCGTTCACAAAATCACCCGTAAGAAGCGCGGCAGGATAGAGTCTCTGCATCATCACATAGGTACCGGCAGTAAACTGCATGAGCCCACACGCACTTGCAGGGCTACACGTGTAGGATGCGACGCGGTCACGATTTGCCGCAATCACAACTTGAATGCGTTCAGCAGTCCACAGTGGATCGAGGATGAACTCAGTCATATCCATGTGTTCGTTTGGCGCAAGACGCGCAAGGTATGATGGCTTCAGCGAAGACACATCGGCGACGCGAGCTCCTGGTGAGGCGAGCGATTGCACATTGAGTCGGCGGAGCTCGTCATACGCGCGTTGCGCAAGCTGCTCAAGGTACGCACGCCCACCAAGTACGAGCTCGGGAGTGTGCAGGTCCTTCGTGTATCCAGTGTAGAACACGGGGACGGTAGTTTTCTCCGTCTTCGTTGTAGTAACTTTTTTGCCCGCTTTATTCTTCGTCGTTGTCTTGGTTGTGGTGACCTTGATGTACGGATACGAATTCGCAATCACCGCAAAGCCCTCGGGACGATTGATCACAAACTCCGTGGCCCAGTTATTCCAACGAATACCATTCGCGCGGCGCACGACGTCGATGTCGTATTCGCGAGGAGTGATAAGAGTATCTCCGCGCTTGGTGACCACGACCGTGCGAAGTTCGCACGTCTCGAGGTTCATGAGCGCAAGTGCAATATCTTTTTCCGGGTCCTTAAACATCAGCGTCCTTCCCGCGCGAGCCTCCGTATACCGATACTCGTTCGAACCAACGTTCAGCGTGATCGGCTCGAGAAGAGAGCGAGACTCATCAATTTTTGCAGGAATGTCACATCCCGCTCGCTGAGGCTCTCGCGCATCTTCGGTATCGACGGCTTGCGCGATACTCGGAAGCAAAAGCTCAGAAAACGAGAGCGGGCGAATTCGCAACTTCACAACGTCATCAACGGGCTCCATATGTTCTTGTGCGGCGGCCGGGGTGGGTGGTGACTGGAATCGTGCCGCGCACGCACCAGCCACGAGCGACATCACTATCACAAGCATCGTGGTTGTACGAGTGCGCATGCCCAATCTCCATGAGTTATCAACGGACTGGGCTGAAGATATCATACGCGTGCTGTTTGTCATTATAAGTTCTTCTCAATTTCAGCTGCTTTCTGCTGAATGGTATTCGCGTATGAATTGCACGTTGTCGTTGAGCAAGATCCATTCCCACTAATATAGGCCTTGGCGGCACGAATCTCCCCCGCGCGATCCTTGCTCGTTGCACCGCCGACTGCAAGCTTCACCGCTGAAGCGGTGAATGCATCTTGGAAGTTCCAGGGGCTTACGGGATTGTTTCCCGTAATCTGAGCAACCTTCGCCTCGTAGCCAAGCCACGTTGATGGAATGAACTGCGCGGGCCCCATGGCTCCCCCACATCCATACGAGGGCTCCTTCGACACCTTTACCGAGTTTGGATCAAGTCCGAGCGCGCTCGTAATCTTCAAGAACGCATTTTTTTCAGTTTCAGATCGCTTAATGTAATATGCCTTCCGATCAGCAGTCTTTGCAATCTGTGAAAGTCGTAAATAACACTGCACCATATCGTCTTGCCAGTTACCACTCCCAACATTTTTGCCGAGCCGCGATTCAACCTCGAGAAGTGCGAGCAAAAATGCGGGACGAATCCCCGCTCCAATAGCGGCAAGTTGAGCGTACTTCACCGCATCTTCAACGGTAATACCTCCTTGCAGTAAGAATGATATTTGCTCCTGAATTCTGGCAAGGTCTTGCTTCGTCTGCTTCACGAGTTGTTGATACTTCGCCTCTTCGCCTTTTGTTTGTTTTAATACGGTATTCTTTTGACCCTTTGCCGACGCAAGCTCGCGTTGTTGGAGTTCAGTCAGCCCCCGCATACGTTCAAGGTTTGAACGTTTCTCCTCAAGATCTCCTCGCTGAGCATCGAGCGCTTCCGCAAGCTCGCGCACAGAGCGGATTGTGAGTCGAAGATTGTCTTGGGTGCTCTGTACGCGATGAATATAATCGAAAAAATCCGAAAGCACCTCGTGGCGCAACAAGATTTGTGCAAGACTCATCTCGTCTGAAGCTGCGAGCTCGCGGAGATACTGCGCGAGCGCAGTTTGATAGAGACCTATCTTTCGCTGTGCCTCATCGATACTATCCGCTGTTTGCTGAATCTCGAGGCCAGTTTGATCAATCGAAGTGGAGAGCTGTTTTATCTGTGCCGTAATCTGCCCAATTTGCGCGTTCAGGCGAGCGATTTCGTTCTGCAGGGTAGCTGATTTTTGCCCAACAGCGTCCATCTGCGCCTGATATTCATCAATCTGTCGCTGCAACTCGTCTCTCAGTTGTTGCTTTTGTTGAATGTCCTCAGCGATTCCAGCAGATGCGGGCGCCACGCTCAATACGAACGATGAAAGAATCGCTCCGGAGAGTGCAATGATTTGGAATATGCGGCGCACGCTCACTCGACAATAATGGATGCCTCTCTGGCTTGCTCTGAGGAGCCTCCATGGTTATAGATGGTGCACGCTATGGGATGCGTAAATGAGATGGTGTATGAATCAGCGCGCATGAGCGGTCTCATTGAATTGATGTCTGCACAACCAGAACTTCCGAAACTATCACGCCCTACCACCCAGAAGGGTACGTCGGAAGTATTTCGAAAGATAATCGTGTCGCCAACGCTTGCACGCAGTAATGCTGGGGTCACCCCTTCGTACGAAAATGTCATCGTGTGAGTCTGTGCAGCCTTGGCAGCGATTGTCGCAAGCGGCGTATTCAGCTGTTCATACGCGAGATACGTGGCCGTCGGCAGCGGGCTTGAATCTAGGGCGACACTATCGTCCGAATCATTCCATCGCGAACCAATCCAAAAAGACCCCGCCATCAATACAAGCGCAATCAATACACTCATAATTCTCCCTTGTTTCTGATTCATAGATTCAGTATATCAAAAGCATACATTGGCAACAGTGCTCCATGTGTATGCGCACCAGGCGCATGTGGTGTATACTATGATTATATGCGTACACGCCTACTCATTGGAATTATGTTAGTACTCCTACTCTCCCCCGCACTCGCACTTGCGGCAAATGCGCCCGCCACTAACAGCCTCATCTCTCCCGTGGGAACGCTGGTCGCAGATCTGTATTCATTCTCCCTGAAAATTGTAGGCTTGTGCGTATTTGTTATGTTCTTGCTCGCAGGACTTTCAAAAATGATTCCCGCCCTTAAATCTCGTGTTGGCGACACAACCACCATTATTCAAAACGCAATCATCGGCACCGTACTCCTCTTCTCCGCGTATCTCATTCTCAATACAATCAATCCAGCGCTTGTGGGCAACCCGCCCGCCGTACTAAAGGTTCAGCGACCCTAGTTGCATGACCTACGCCATCCTTCTGGTGAGCGCACTCGGTCTCATCCTCTGGTCGGCGCCCATTCGAGACACAATTCAAAATCAATTCGGCAGTCTCGGAGCGCAACCCCAGATGATGACCCGCCTCCTCGAGCGTGCGAAAGAAGGCGTAGCACCACACATAGCAACCGCCCGAGACTATGCGATACGAACCACGAAAGCGCTTATTCGAGACGTCATCAATGACACGTTGAAATAATCAATACTTCGACACCGACACAAGAAAACCCCCGCTCAAGCGGGGGTTTTCTGTATGATGCCCTGACTCTAGAGCTTTGAATCGATGAGCGCCTTGAATGTAGAGTACGGCTGAGCCCCAACAAGCATTTCTCCGTTCACGAAGAAGCTTGGAGTTCCGCTCACACCAAATGTGGAAGCATCGGCGGTATCCTTATCCACGCGTGCTTCGTATTTCTTTGAGTCTAGGCACTGATTAAACTGTGCAGTCTTCACGCCAATCTGTGCAGCCCACTGCTTCAATTCTACAATGCCGTACTCAACAGTCCCGGTTCCTTTCTTTGCTTGCTCCTCATTTATCTTGTCATGAAATTCCCAGAATTTTCCTTGCTCCTGAGCGCACGCCGCGGCGAGCGCTGAAGGCTTTGCTGCGGCGTGAATTTGAAGAAGCGGAAAGTCGCGATAGATGAGGCGCACCTTACCGGTATCGATGTAGTCCTTCTTTAGTTGTCCATAGGTCTCCGTCCAGAATCGCCGACAAAACGGACATTGGAAATCACTAAACTCAACGATGGTTACTTTTGCGTTTACATTCCCAAGCATTGGGTCATCATTACTAAACAACGTGCTCGGATCAGCAATCTTTACGGGCTCATCTTCGGCAATCTGATTATCCTGAGCCGCGCCATCAAGCGATGGAAGCCCCGACGCGAGCTGGCCATTTCCTGCGTACAATATAGATCCAGAAATCATAACGCCAGAAATGAGAACCGCCATCGGCACTGTCATCACAAAACTAGCTACGCGCGAGAGTGGTGTTTGTTCGTTTGAGTCCATGAAAGTATTCGTAATTACAGATACCAGTATATCGTGCTTTGAGCACTTCGCAAGCGTTACCGCGTCGACGTGAGTGACCCTGCCGCTGAAATGCTAATCGATACGCATAATATACACCGAAAGCGCGAAGAGAATACCGGTCATCGTTGCGGACACCAAGCAATACGGACACCACGCATTAATGATAAATGCCTGAACATAGATAAAGTAGAGCGTCGCAAGAACACCAGTGGTCACAATCCAACTCATGACGTGCAAAATACGCCGATCACCCGTGTCGAAGAATGCAATAAGGAGAACGATGAGAAGTCCGTAGTAGAAGACGCCAAACGCAGCAACAGGAATTCCAGTAATCGTCGCATATGCGCTCGTAAGAACGGTTTCGCAGTTATTCAGGACTCCGCAGGGAGGAATCACACCTCGCACATGTTGCGCAGTAAGATACGCCGAGTCGGAGAAACCGACGAGAGCAGCGACCACGAAGAGCGTAAGCGCCCACTTAGGGAGTTTGAGCGGCATCGGGTGATGGGGTTACTTTTGCATTCACAAGGAACGCCTTGAACTCTTCATAGCTTGCAGGATGCGGCATTCGATTTCCATTTACAAAGAATGATGGCGTACTCGAAACGCCTGAGCGCTCACCAGCAGCATACTGCTCCAATACACGCGCCTTTACAGCGCTACTATCGAGGTCGTCGGAAAACCGTGCGACATCTAAGCCAATATCCTTAGCGAATGCCATGAACCTTTCGCGAACTGCAGCGCTAGAGAGAGCAGACCATGCCTGCTGCTGCTCAAAAAGCACGTCGTGCATCTCCCAAAATTTACCCTGAAGTGCGGCGGCCTCTGAAGCCTGGGCAGCGAGCTGTGCGTGCGCATGAATACGCGCGGGCAATGGGAAGTTTCGATAGACTACGCGGAGAGAATCTTTAAGTTCAGGCTCATCGAGAAGTCGCTTCACGATGGGATAAAACGCAGCGCATGCCGGACACTGGAAGTCGCTATATTCAACGAGAGTCACCAGCGCATTCGATACACCCTTCGCGTGATCATCCGCGCTCACGGGCACGCTCAACACACCATCGGTGACGGGAAGCTGAACCGAAGAGGAGAGACGAACCATTCCATAGGCAATAAGCGCAAGCGCCAGAAGTCCACCGCCCCATAGGAGAAATCTACGCACAGAACGGCTCCGTGACGGCGAGGAAACCCCGCGTTGTGAGCGTTCAAACTCTCGTCGCTCCCGCCGACTCACATGGGTAGTAGATTTAGCGCTTCGATCCGATGGTGTATTCACATTCATGATTTCGTAAATATACCATGACTTGTGAATCTGAACAGATACCTCCCAGCGGGCATGATGCTTTGTGAATTTACGATACAGAGCTACAATAGAAGTATGAATATAGTTTTCTTTGAGACGATGCCAGGCGAGGCGGAGTTGCTCACGCCGTTACTGCCTGAGGGTCACACAGTTTCCTTCTCTCCCGATACACTCTCCCTGGATACCCTATCGCAGGCAGCAGATGCTGACATCATTTCTGTATTTGTGAAGTCAGAAGTTCGCAAACCAATCATTGATGCCCTCCCGAATCTAAAACTCATCACCACACGCTCAATGGGCTTTGATCATATCGACGTAGCATACGCAAATACCAAGAACATCCACATCACCAATGTCTCCACATACGCGTCGCACCCCGTCGCTGAGTTTACCTTCGCGCTACTGCTCAGCGTTTCTCGGCGCATTTACCACGCATACAACCAGCTCCGTGAGGGCACCAACTTCGATACTCGCGACTTGAAGGGGTTCAACCTCTACGGAAAAACGCTTGGCGTCGTAGGCACTGGTCGTATTGGAAAAAATGTCGTTCGTATCGCGCGTGGATTTGGAATGAATGTCATCGCCTTCGATACTCATCCCGATGAACAATTCGCCACAGAAACAGGCATTACCTACCATCCGCTCAATGAACTCGTCGCCGCATCAGATGTTATTTCAGTGCATGTACCCTACTCCAAAGAAACATTTCATCTGTTCGATGCTAAATTATTTAGTTGCATGAAAAAAGGAGTTATCTTTATCAACACTGCTCGAGGTGAGGTCGTTGATACGCATGCGCTGATTATGGCACTTCGAAATGGCACCGTATGGGGTGCTGGCCTTGATGTCCTCGAAGAAGAACGTGCACTCCACGAAGAAGCACTCCGCATGGAGCGGCGTGATTCGAGTGTCGATTACGAACTCCTTACGGCAAACCACATCCTCATTGATATGCCCAATGTTATCGTGACACCCCATATCGCGTTCGAGACCCAAGAGGCAATGGAGGAAATTTGTCGCGTCACCGCGAGTGCAATCCAGGCACACATCGCGGGATCACCTCAAGCATATCTCTAGCATGCATCGCATACAAAACTACGAATCGCTCGCGCGGTCACCTGCTCGTCGCGATATGCTCGACATCGTCGAGGCGGGACTTACTGCAATTGATACTCGCCACATCATTCAGCAGTCAATTTCACGCGATGGAGACACGCTCCGCATCCTTGATCATACCTACGACCTCGCGAAATTTCGCCGTATCCATGTCATCGGATTTGGGAAAGCATCGTGCCAAGCAGCGGCAGAGCTTGAGCGCATCCTCCAAGATCGACTCTTCGGAGGTGTGGCGATAAGCAATCATCCGTCGGCATGCACCGTTGTAACCGTATGCGAAGCAACGCATCCGATGCCCTCGGCGCAAAATGTTACACACTCGCAATCTCTGGTGGCATACTGTGAGCAAATCTCTACGGATGATCTCGTTCTTATTATTGTCTCAGGCGGTGGCTCGGCGATGCTCGCGTGGCCATCGTCGGAATGCGACCAGGGTATCACCCTCTACACAGCAGCGAATAAAAAGGGACTCCCCATTCTCGAGCTCAATACGGTACGAAAACATCTTTCATCGCTCAAAGGAGGCGGACTCGCGTCACTTCTTGCACCCGCACGCGTTGTAGGACTTATTTTCTCTGATGTGCCCGGTGCAACGCCAGATGTCGTTGCATCGGGGCCAACGTTTATCGACCACACCACAGCTGAAGACGCACAGCACATCATCGATATGTATGATCTGGGCACCTACACCCTTACTGAAACACCGAAGAATCCAGACATCTTCAAGAATGTCGAGAACCTAATACTCCTTTCAAATGAAGCGGCATTGCAAGCAATGGCATCAAAGGCAAATTCACTTGGCTACGCAACCAAAATCATTGCATCTGATATGTACGACACTCCGCAAGAGATGATCGGGCGATTTCTCAGTTCAGCTCAAACTCATACGGTTATCCTTGGTGGTGGTGAGGCGCGACTCATGGTATCCAAGAGTGGCACTGGAGGACGGAACGGACATGTCGCGCTCACCGCTGCTCAGCGAATCTCGGATGGTGCCATCTTTGCTTCAATTGCGTCCGACGGTATTGATAATGGCTCGGATGCGGGGGCAATTGTTGATGCGTCAACGATACTTCGCGCATCTGACGCTGGATTTGATATTCAATTAGCACTGAAAGAATTCAATGAACGGCCCACACTCACCGCAACGAGTGACATCGTCATCACAGGACCAACAAACGCAAACGTGAGCGACCTCATGGCGCTTCTTATTCCATAAAAATACCCCGACGCACATGCGCCGGGGTACACAACTAGTCGTCGTCTTCAGGGCATCCGCAGTACACCGCGAAGCTTGCACCGCCACTGCCAGGAGTGCTCACCACCTGCCCATTCAGAGCATTCTGGACGAACTGGAAGTACTGAGCACCGCCCGAGCAATCCGCGCCGCCCCAGTGAATGACCGCCAACCGAGCAGCCATCGTGAGTGTGTGCGAAGATCCGCTCAAGCTGTCATTCTTGCCAATATATTCCAGCCCATAGTGCCCGCAAATGTCCTCGGGATTGTTTCCGTTACCCCAGGGGTTTGGCTTGTAGCAACCGCTCACAGCCTGGCTGCCGTGATCGATTTCGCATGTTCGCTGAATCGTGAACGATTCGGTATCCGTGCACGAAAGCTCGCCATCGTCGACCTTCAGCGTACAGCTGTGGCTTCCCGACGAGAGATCACTGAATGTGCGAAACCCGCCGTTACTGATAGCACCGTACGATTCGCTGTCGCGCTTCATACTACCCGAACCGGGGTTTGTCCAGGTACCCGTGCACTTCGCACTCGTACCATCGACCGCTACCGAAACGGATGGGTTCACATCGCCACACGAGCGCTCCTTTTGGGGAACTTCCTTGCTGAAATCCTTCTGAACAAAGCATTCAAGCTCCTCAGGACCATACCCCAATCGATACGTCGCGTTGAACATGGTGGAACCCGATCCATACGGCAGTCGATCCACCGTCGCAGGAAGCGTAGGAGTGAACGTACCGCCCGCAGGAGCAACCGTTCCACTCGTGATCGACGCCTGTGTTGCGGTGAGCGACATGGCGATGTCACCGGTGATGACGGGGGCTTCGAAGTCTTCGCAGGTTGAGTCTCGAGGAGGAACCTTGATTGTGAGTTGCGCGGGGCAGCTCAACTGCCCGCGAACCACGTTCAGAGTAGCGGTAAAGGTCTGCGCGGTATTCTTCATCGTAAATTCATGCGATTTCGAGAACGGCGCACCGACCGACTCACTCGAGCCGTCGCCCCACTGAAGCGTCCCCGACGTCGGGGGCTCATTCCAGTTTCCCTGCAGACATGCATGGAACGTACTCGGCGCAACCGAAGTCGCGGAGTAGTCCCTACACGCACTAAGGCTCACGTTCAGATCAGCACACGAAGTCTGAATCTGATTCGAAACCTCTGCGCGCTGCTCACAGTTCAAGCCACTCTGCTCGAACGTCGCGGTGACTTCGTACGTACCGTAGTCCCAGGTATGGCGAACGGATTCGCCGTTCTTGAGCTCCGCACTCGTACCATCGCCGAAATTGACCGAGACCTTCTTGTTCGATTTGCCGTTTCGGAATGAAACGGAAACCGTTCTCGTCAGACCCTGTCCTTCGACGAAAAGCTGCAGGTCGTAGATATCGCACGATGGGCAGTCACGACCCGTGTCGATGACCTTTCCGATGACAGAAACCCCCAAGGGGCCCCAGGCATCGTCCAGCTGATACCGCCCGCACGCGTTCTCATCCGCCGTGAACGTGTACGTGGTCACACCGGTGTTGCCCACTGCAACAGACGTTGCGCCACTCACGAGCCCTGTGATGCCGCCAGGATTACTCCCAACCGCACCACAACCAGCCTGTGCTTCGTGGAAAATCGCGACGCGCGAGTAGATGTTGTCACTGGAGTTGTTGGCAAGGCCAACTTCGTATTGAAGAACGTAGCCCTTTTCTCTCAACTCTTCCGGAGTCGTACACACCGTCTCACGATTGAAGTCGCTTCTGCGCTCGCAGATAGTAACTCCCTGATCAGTCCACGTGTGCACATTGCTCGGACACACGCTTTCTGCCGACACCGGAGTGGTAGTCGGCTTCACCGGCGAACTCGTCACCGCCTGAGAGGATGCGGAGGTATCAGGCGAGCTTGGCGTATCGAACGTCGAGCACGCCCACGTCGTCAGCATCGTGATCATCGTAAGGATCATCGCGATTCTGATATGTCGCGACCGCATGGGTTTCTCCTTTGTCTACTTGTGAATTGTGAATGAACAACATGCGCAACAGCACTACAATGTAGCGTCTTCGTGAATCACGTCAAGTGAAACTGTGCAAAAAAAGAAGTGATTATTCTCTCGATATGCGGTATACTCCCCCTATGAAGAGTAGCGTCCTAGAAACAGCGATTCTATCGGCGGCATTTATCGGAACGCTCATTCTCGTCGGCATGATGATGCTTCCTTTTATCAACACGGTCTTTCTTGCCGCGATTTTTGCATTTCTTTTCTCAGGTTTATACCAACGACTCCTGCAGCACATCCCCAATCGCACGCTCGCGTCACTCATCATCACAATACTCGTCCTCCTTGTCATCCTCATTCCACTCGCGCTTGTCGGATATCAAATCGCACAAGAAGCAACGAACCTCTACGCGTTTCTTCGCGAGCGCTCAGCGGGTGCCGATATTAGTCACATCCTCCAGCAATTCCAGGGCGTCACCGGCTCCCTCATACCCGCTTCGGCCATCGATGCATCCGCAGTGAGCGACCGCCTTCAACAGGTACTCGGATGGATTATCGGCAATCTCGGCACCGCATTCACGGGCATCACTCGAATCATATTAAATTTCTTCTTTTTACTTCTCTTCTTTTACTATCTTACGAAAGATGGTGAATCAATGCTTGCGCGCCTCATAAAAGCATCCCCCATCACAGACTCCCATGAACGTGAGATCCTCACGCGCATTCAAGGCTCAATCTCAGCGACAGTCCGAGGACAAGTGCTCGTTGCGGTCCTCCAGGGAATTGTGGGCGGACTCGGGCTGGCATTCTTCAATGTGCCAAACCCTGCACTCTGGGGAACAATCCTTATGCTCGCATCGTTTATTCCTGTATTCGGAACGGGACTCGTACAAATTCCCGCTATTATTTACCTTGTCGCAACACTCCAATACGCGTCTGCGGTCGGCCTCGGACTCTGGGCAATACTCGCGGTCGGACTACTCGATAATGTGCTTGGACCCAAACTCATGTCAAACGGCATCCACGTACACCCACTCCTCACCATGCTCTCCGTGCTTGGAGGTATCAGCATGTTTGGCCCCGTCGGCATCGTCCTCGGTCCCGTACTCACAAGCTTCCTCCTCGCCATCGGTGAAATTTTATTGACCCACGCACACCGGAGCTAACGACAAACATCATCCGGCCCGCCAAGCTTTGGCGATTTTTGTATGCGATTCTAGACATTTTATGAATTTTGTGGCATACTTAAACCCTCATGGATTCTCCCACATTCCCGATGCGCATCAATAAATATCTCGCTCTCAACCGCTATTCGACGCGTCCTGGAGCAGATGACCTTATCAAAGCTGGTAAGGTATTTATCAACGGAAAGCGCGCAGTACTTGGAGCAAAGGTTATGGAGCACGATACCGTTGAAGTTCGTGGTGCACCACAAAAGAGCTATACCTACATCGCGTACCACAAACCAATCGGAGTCATCACGCATTCTCCGCAACTTGGAGAAGACGATGTTCAAACCGCAATCGGAAGATCAGACGTGTTTCCCGTTGGGCGGCTCGATAAAGGCTCGCATGGGCTCATGCTGCTCACCAACGACGGCCGCGTTACTGACCGCCTCCTCAATCCCGCCTTCGCGCACGATAAAGAATACCTCGTCCGAACAACGGATGAATTACCTGCAAATTTCAAGCGACGCATGGAGTCTGGTGTGAATATCGAGGGATACATGACGAAGCCCTGCAAGGTCCACATTATCGGAGAGCGCACATTTAAGGTGGTCCTCACCGAAGGAAAGAAACACCAAATTCGCCGTATGTGTTCGGCGCTCGATCAAACCGTCCGCGACCTCAAGCGCATTCGCATACTTAACATCGAGCTCGGCGAGCTCCCCTCTGGTCAGTATCGCCCTATTCAGGGAGCGGAATTAGAACGATTCCTGAAAAGTATCGGACTCGCGTAATTACTGGAGGAGATATTTTACTATCCTCTCAATCATTGCAACGGCTTCTTCAAAAGACATACTGAATTGATGCAGTAGCGCTTTCCGCCCTTCTCTTTGGGACCATCATCGAATACATGCCCGAGATGCGAGCCACACTTCTTACAACGAACCTCAGTGCGATGCATACCCAGCGTCGTGTCGGGAATAAGTTCTATGTGCTGAGTATTGAGAGGATCCGTAAAGCTTGGCCATCCAGTTCCAGAATCAAATTTTGTATCAGATGAGAACAACTCTTGCCCGCATGCGGCGCACGCATACACACCACGTCCGTGGTCATTCCAGTATTCACCAGAAAACGGAGCCTCGGTTCCTCCTTCTCGCATAACCCGAACCTGCTCCTCGGTCAGTTTTGGTAGTGTCTCTGTATTACCCAAGGAATTCCAATAACTTATACACAACAAATGCGGGCCATACGAATGCCTTCAAGAGACCGACAACTCCCGCGCCAAATGAGCTCGCCTGCCCGATAAAGTATACCGCCGCACCAATAAGTCCCATCCCATACACCGCGTCTGCAGGATTGTTTTTCATAACTCAGAGTATACCACTTAGGAATCCCAATGTTCAATAAAAAAAGCGGTGAGACTCAAGAGTCTCACCGCCCCCGCAACTAGTCGTCCCTACGCTCGTCGACCTCCTTCAGGCCGAAGTTCTTACAGAACCCGCCCGTGAGGTAGGTGCTCCCGTAGAACGTTCCAGTTCCTTCGGCATCCACCATCCCGCCGACCTGCGCGCGTCCCGTGAGACGAACCCCGTCCTTCAAACGAGCGGTCCCGAACACACGCGAACCCGCGCCCACATGAACCGATGGTTCGACATTGGCATCCTGACCGACCAACCCACCGCCGTTCTCATGCTTCCGGTACCACGTTCCATCCGGACCACGGTACCGATACGGGCTATTCGCTCCAACGACGTAGCGATACGTCACTCCATCGATGACAACGTCTTCGTTCTTCTCGCTGCTCATGACTTCTCCTTCTGAATGCGTTGCGCAACGATGGTCGCGATGTCCATGATGGGCACCGACGAACCACGCGCGCTCGCCGCATCAGCCAACATGACAGGACAGTGCGGACACGCGGTCGCGATGATATCCGGCTTCGTCTCCATTAGTGCATCGAATCTCGCATAGTTCATGCGCAACTCTGCGGGACGCGACTCATCGAGCACCACCGACTGTCCACCACCCGCACCGCAACACGTCGAATGACGACCGTGTTCAACTGGCTCACGAACATCAGAGCTCACCTGATGCAAGATATCCCGCGGAGGCTGTGTGACATCGAGTCCACGACCCAACTTACAGGGATCATGATACGCAATGGCAATCGCCTCTGGAGTAATCCGAAGCTGTGCCATATGTTCAGCGATGAACACCGTGTGAGGAATCACTTCGATGTCGAGCTTAGGGTACTCGGGATGTTGTCGGGCATGATCGATGCCAATCATGCCTGCACAGTGCGGATCGCATACGATGATATGGTAAACTCCTTGTTCAACAAACAGCTCGATGAGTCGAGGCGCAATCTCCAGCATCGGCTCCGCAGCGTTTCCCAGTTGGTGCTGTGTCTCGCCACAGCATATCTCCGTCTCGAGAACGCCCCACGAAACTCCAAGCGTATCGAGAATCACCTTCATGCTCCGAGCAATCTCTGGCTTGTTGTATCCGACGCCACAGCCGAGCCATAGAAGATACTGCATCCCCTCTACAAACAGTGGGAATGCCCCACCCTCCACCAACTCTTGCCGCGACTTCGCAAACGGCCACGCAGAGTACGGGGGCTTCTTCATGGGACCGAGACGCTTTGCAACACGCTCAAGCGTGAGCTCGTCGTTGTTTATAAGTCCGTGGCGGAGATCGAGAATTATGCCCACGTGCTCGATACCGACCGGGCACGCCTCTTCGCATGCACCGCACGTCGTACAATCCATGAGGTCGCCCTCACGGATGAAATCGAGAATACGACCATCACCACGCGCGAGTCCATGTTGCATATCGAGGATGATACGCTTCGGGTCCAACGAACTTCCTGAGCGGTTTGCGGGACACACCGTTGTACACCGACCACACTCGACGCACGACTGCAGGTCGAGCAGATTCTTCCGTGAAAGCTCACTGAATTGAGTGAGCCCCAATTCAGTAGGAGCACCATCTTCGTCTACATCAAGTGGACGCATCCGGCTCGTCGTAAACGAACGGAAGAAAATCGCAATAGGTGCGAGCACCAGGTGAAGATGCTTCGATCGAACGATGACGGGCGGAAACGCAACGAGTGCGAGGGTATGAATCCACCACACTGCGAGTGACCCGAATGACCCAGGTTCATAGACCTGAACCCAATCCATCAGATACGTCGCCATGAGCGCCACGATGAGAGCCGTGACAATTGCGGACGACACAGACACCTCGCCCAAGACAGTAGGGCGCAGCACGAATCGCCTGAATGCGAGAGAAGCCATCGCCGCGATAACTAGCATCGCAAACAATGCAACTCCTACACGATACACGCTATCGAAGTGCACCTCGGTGATGCTTCCTGTGAGCCCCGACCAGAGATGCATGAGGCTCACGCCGCTGAATGCGACGAAGCCCCACATGACAACGCCGTGCAAGAGCCCCACAATCGGCCGATTTCGAATCACCCGCGATTGAAAGAGCACCTCACCAACGGTCCGGAGAATCCGGCGACCCACGTCGGTGAAATCGAGGTCATTCCGACTCGGCATCCTGAAGTACGGGATGCGAATCGAAACCCCGAAAGGCTTACTGGACGGCTCCCAGATGCCCTGAAAAGGCCCCAGGCGAGCCAATATTCCACGATAGGTAGCATACGCGCTCACCACGCAAAGCGTTACGACAATGATGCTTACCAGCATGTACAAGACTCCTTGTAAAAGGACGCACAAAGTCTACATATTTATTGACAAAGTGTCAATTCTTTTTCAGGCATTGCTTCCCGCCACAAACCCCGTTGTCCAGCACAGTTGGAGGGAGTACCCGCCCGATGGGCGAGTGATGTGGAGTAAATCCCCTGTTACGAATACATTGGGAACTCGAAGCGATCGCATTGTTTTCATATCAATCTCTTCAAGCGAGACTCCACCGTCCGCGATAACCGCACGATCACTCCCCATAAGGCCAGAAATTGATACGGGGAGCGCCTTGAGCGTGTCGATAATCTTCCGTCGCTGTTCTTTTGTGATGCTATGCACCTTGGCATCAGATTGAATATCGCCCAAGAGCGGCAGTATCGCGGGCCCCGACCCTTCGGGCGCAATCTCATTCCACACATTCTTCAGTTCTTTATTTTTGTTTGCATCAAATACGGCCACGATACGCGCATCATACGCTCCGATATCCTCACGCGGATACGCATCAATAACCGCCGTCACCTCCCCCGCGTGAAGCAGGTCAGCAATTACTCCAGCCGAATTCAGTATGCGTGGGCCCGAGAGGCCAAAATGCGTGCAGAGGATATCTCCATCTATTGAGATGTTCTTTATGCCATCGAGGAATACGTTCATCCGCACACCTCGGAGCACCACGCCCGCAAGGCGGTGTATCCATTCATCAGTGGTTGCAAGGGGCACAATAGTTGGAGTCGATTCTCGCACCGTGTGGCCAAGCATCGCAAGCCACGAGAATCCATCGCCCGTGGAACCCGTCTCCGGATGAGAAGTTCCACCAGTTGCGAGTATGTATGAATCCGCCTCGAGACGCTCCCCATTCACCATGACCGCCGAAATACGTCCGTCGAGCATGTTCACACGCTCAACCCGAGCATTCGTGCGCACCTCAACACCCTGGCGTTTCATGTACTGCTTCAGCGCCTCGACAACATCACCCGCCTGCTCTGATACGGGGAATACGCGCCGATGAGCCTGTGTGACGAGCGAGACTCCCAGTGATTCGAAAAATGAAAATGTCTGCTCAACTCCAAATTGCGCAAATGACGAATACAGAAATGGCTTCGCTACACCGTAGTGCCCAAGAAGTGCATGAATATCGGGCTCATGATTCGTAATATTACACCTTCCGCCACCGGTAATGCTTAACTTCGCGCCGACATCGGCGTTCTTTTCTAGGAGAAGCACGCCCCGCCCACGTTCAGCTGCGCGCCCAGCCGCTATCATACCAGACGCGCCACCCCCAATGACAATAACGTCAAATTTCATATGTATATTCTATCAAGTTATAGAAATGGCGACCACGAATGGTCGCCACTGCATTTACTGAATCCTCTGTGCAAAGAACGTAAGCCACGTCGTGCTATCTTCCGGAGAAAGCTTTCTGCGACAACTATCGAGGACGTAGAATCCCTGCGCGCGCAGCGTCGCTACGAACTCACCCTGCTGCCAGAACGAGAAGAAACGGTCGGTCCCTGGAAGTGGGCCGGGAACCATCCGCTCGCCGACCCCCTCTTTCATTGCGATGAATCCGACTCCGCTCGGGCGCAGTACCCGGTGCACTTCACTCAACACTCTTCCGATGTAATACCTCGGAATGTGCAGGAGCGAAGCAGCCGCCCAGAACCCATCGAACATGCCGCCCGCAAACGGGAGTGTATACACGTCGCCACGCGTGAATGACGCATCGGGCGCAAGCTTCCGCGCCTCTGCGAGCATCTCGCACGAGATGTCGACGCCAGTGTATCTGAAGCCCACACTTGGGAGAAGTACCGCATCACGCCCAGCACCGCACCCGATATCCAATACGCGTCCACGGCGCGGCACATACCACGAGAGATCCCGCGCCTCGGACTCCCACCTCTCCGGATTCCCTGCGACGATGTTGCGCTCGTGCGCAAGTACTCCGTATGCACGCGCGAGCTCGCCTGTGTAGCGCAATGGCCTAGCGGACACGGGTCACCATGGAGCGCATGCCGATCGATATGAGACACATATTGCCTCCTCAAAAAAAGAGCACAAGTAATTATTGTACATTATTTTATGTCAATGTCAAATAATAGAGCCTCGGGGGTACCCTCTCTTTTTTACGGCTGCTCGACTTCAGTGAGCGCCCCATCGATAAGGCGGAGATACCGCGAGACTCCGCGCGATGGGCGCGTCGTAAACGGCTCCCCTGGATTTCGCTCTGCATAGTTCGCAATCAATATGCCGTCTCGAATCTCGACGGTCTGTGGTGCGATGCGGTCACCCATGAGAAATGAATTCGTGCCATACCATTTCCCCTCATCGTATATCGCGGCGGTAATATAGTAGAACGTACCCGAACCCTCACTTGCGCGCACAAGCACGACACCCGCATCATTCGTACCATCACCATTCAAATCTCCGTACGTTGGCTCACCGAACATGGCGACATCGCCCAATGACCCGTCGCTCAAAGAAGTATCAACTCCTTCGATTTGATATGTAGCATTCTTTGGATTCCACGCACCGATGCGTGAATCATCAGTCATCTGCCAATACGCAACCCCGCCAATCACAGCTACGAGAAGGAGGAAAATAATGATTCGTTTCATATATCTATGCTACTCTGTTCGTAACTATTTTACAAAAAAGTCCCCCGCCAAAGCGGAGGACTCGCTCCTACCACTACTCTTTCTTCTCGAGCACCCACTCGTGCTGCGGATCGGCGATGAATGTCTGAGTCATTCTCACATCCGCAAGATAGGATCCTTCAAGAATACTTCTGACAAGCCATCCTCCAGGCACCTTCATTCGGGATGTCAACGCCATATTTTTCCGTCCACAATTCAAAGGAAATATGGACGAATCAATCGTTTCCCACATGACTACCCCTCCTCCTGTGCCAGATCCGTCCAGAACCACTCGATCATCTCGGTGACACCCTCGCCGGTCACTCGAGGCCGATATTCGCTCTTCTCCCACGTGTCGCGATTCGTGAAGTTCGCGACTTCCAGAGGAAGAGCCTTGAAACCGGGAATGAGTGGTGCATTCGAGAACACGCGAAGCATCCGTGCCTTGTTGTCGAATATCACCAGCAGCCCATCGCCCACCGGGTTGAGCATCGCGTACCTCCATTGCGATAATACCACGTTTTTATCGCAATGTAAATAATCACCCGCTCCTACCCCTTGAGAAACTTTAGCCGCATCAGCGGGAAGTGGCACACATAGAACGCGGGGTGCTCCTCGCCAATCGCCTCGACGACTTCTTGCGTCTCTGCCTCCCAGCGCGAATCACAGCACATGAGGTCCGATTGTGCGAGACATGCCATCGCCTCATCTCTTGTCCGGAAGAGCCCCACGATGCACGACGTGCGCCCACCCCAGTACTGCATATTCACGAATTCGATGCGCTGTTCAAACGACGTCAGTCCGCCGCCTTCGGGAACGTAGACAGTGAGAAAATCACAGATAGCAACGCGTGTGCCACCGCGCAGGTACACGCCCACATCCACTTTGCTCTCGCTTTTCACCGAGATTTTCTGCACGCTCGGATAGCCATTCCGCGCAGAATCCGAGGCACGCACGTGATACACCGACGTCCGCGTGACCGCAAAAAACTCCTGTAATGCTTCGCTCACAGGCACCTCCGCCGATGGTATACACCATTATAGGTCACCGAGCAATTGCGCACTAGATCTGAATATCCCAATCTTCAACCTCATTATGGAGCAATGGCGGAAGACTCCCCCCTTTTACGATAACCACATCAAAAATCTTCTCCATCCAAAGATGTGTGTGCTCAGGTTCCGCCTCCTCAGTGGCAATTTTTTCTGGATTGAATACTTGGTCGAATCCCTCAAAAAATGCTCGGCGAAGCTGCTCAGCATCTCCCCAATGAAGACCGGCACGCTCTCCAGCGCGAATAAGCATCCGGAGGCCATAGCACATGTCGCGCATATCTTTGAGTGATTCGCGTCGCACGCCACTGTACTTTCTAATCTTTGCCGCATCATCTTCTTCGCTCCAGTGACTAATGGTGCCAATATCTACAATTTCCGCGGCAAGCGTGACATTTGCGGAATGCATTGCACCGTGCGCAAATCCATCGTTCAGTAATACCGCCATATTTCTACCCATGCTCTTATAAAACTCAGCGAAGAACGCCTCCTCATGCTCGGGATTTCCAATACTAAGATTAATCATGGATCTTCTCGTATCTTGACTCTCGAGATTAAAAATCTGAAACGCCCGTTCAAAGAGTGCCCGACTACGCTCAGAGTCTGATTGCGCAGCCTCTGCAATTCTATTATTCATCTTCAACAACCGGACAGCTTGACTGGGTTCGAAGTCTTCGCGCGGGGAAATAATTCCACGCGCCCGAAGTTCTGGGACGGTCAGCATAACCCCACGGAAAGGGAGTCGCTTCACGCTTGCAACCGCCCAATATAATTCACAGCGCAATCCTCGCCCAAGGAGCATCTCTGATTTCGCCATAATATCTCCCCGACTATTCTCCCCGCTTGAGACGAACCCAAGTACACGGTATCCGTGGTCCTCAACGCTCTCCTTGTTTTTGATTGTCCATGTATCGTATTCCTCAAAGGGAAGGCCTTTCGCAGAAATCTTCGTGTACCCAACACCCTTCGTGTTCACCGTATAGAAGTGTACGGGGTGCGAGCTACCGCTATCAGACGGAATTTCAACGTGAGCATGCACACCATGCTCGCTAATAACCCTCCAGTGAGGCGCCTCCACCACTCGAGTCACCGATCCAGCACTCGGACTTATAAACACAAAAAAATCATGAATGTCTCGATCGGAGTGCACCCGCTCGTTTTTTTGCTCAATAGCATAATCGTCCCCCTCTTTCAGCACCATAAACCGCTCAGGCCGTGGTTCAATGCCAGCTATTTCACGCCCCACAAAACCATCGAGCTCTTTTAGTGCGGGTCGCGGCGCCTGGCGCTCTCGTTGCATACGTTCATTCATAGTATAGATGCGTATTATCTCAAAAATCCTTTTCGCTGAATCTCGGACTGTAGCTCTACATCCTCTTTCGGTGCAAGCCTCATAATCTTTGTAGGAGCGATATCTTGAAACAGCTCACGACCCCGATCTAGGCGAACCTCCTCCGCGCGAAGTTCTGGATCAAGAGCAATCACGTCAGTTAATGCTCCATCTTCATACAATAATGACACACCACGCGGCACCGCAATACCACTCGGAAGCTCATTATTACGAATTGCATCCGCGAGGACTGCTCGACGATATGTATCCTCCGGCTCAAAGTGGGGAATGTAGCTCCCCTTCAAAAATCCGAGCGTATTGCGAATAGGCGAAAGCTCAGGACCAAACGAATCCGTAAGACCACCCTCGAACCAACACATCGCCCCCGCACTCTTTCCACTCAATACAATCCCCGATTCATACGCCTCTTTGAGCATGGGGCGTAGTCTATGCGTATCCCAAACGGCAAGCATGTTGGCGGTATTCCCACCGCCAACATAAATGAGGTCATGCGACAAGATAAATGCTCGCATGCGCTCTTCGGAAAGCTGTCGATCAAAGAGAGAGAGCACGTTTACATGGCAATGACGCTCCATGTTTGCATACTTCATCCCTAAAATATCATCGAGACTCTCCCCGCTTGCAGTCGGCACATATAAGACCTCTGGATATGGGACACCCGTACGCGACAAAAGCCAATTATTGAACTCCCGCGAATCAGCATTCTCAAGCCCCATCCCACTCCCGACACAGATAATTTGTTGCTTAGCTAATGTGCTCATGTGGTTTTCTGTAGCGTCCAGTCGCCGTGCCATGTCTCATTGCCATCAGCATCCATCTCCCAAATAACGACCGCTGGCGTATCCCCCCGCTTGTCATGTACCATATAGCTATTGAAAGTCGTCTCGTTGGTTCGCACCAATCCCATAGGACGACAATGTTTAAATCGTGCGCGATATACATCATTGATCGGTTGTCGATTTGTAGACGCCATGCCACGCATGTCCATCGGAATTGCTACGACGGCATGCGAATCCCACAGAGTAACGCTCCCACCCGCTCGCATGCGCTCCGCCCGCATACGTCGCGCCGTGGCAATCGCCTCCTTCAGCGAGCTCAACACGAACGCGTCAGCGTCGAGCGTTCGGATAAAGTTTTCCGTTGGATTATTCGCGCGCACCACAAGCACGGGCACTTTTGATTCTTTAGATTTCGCCATAATTGCGAGCACCGAACCACGAAGCTCCTCGTTGTCCTTACCTCGGTTTGATGCATACACCCACGTTCGTAGATTGGGGTACTCGCCCTCTGCGATTTCTCGATGCCGTGAAGTGTGGCACGAATCACCTAAATCGCCTGAAAAAATATGGAGCAAGCCAGAAACGGGCACCAGTGAAACTGAAACTGATTTCACTGGCTGACTAGTTCCGACCCCAAGGATGTCATCGAGCTTTCGCTTGAGAGCAGTAATCGGCAGATAGCCAGTACGCGGATCGAGTTTTTGAAGCCACACCTGATTAAGCTTCTCGAGTAGTGCAGGAGAGAATGGCGTGTGCTCAGTATGGTCTGGGTCCTGGAAGTGGTGCAAATAATGCTCTTCGATATAATCCTTAGAAAGCGCGTGGACGCCGTATATCCTTTCTGCTGTTGGTTCATCATCCCTCCAAAGCGCGAGCGTCGCTACAACATCTCCCCAATTTGTACTCTCCATAGTCTGTAACGCATGAACCGCGGAAAGCGCGCGAATGTCCTTAGCGAGCGAGATGGGTCCGTCGAGCTCAGCCATTGACTCTAAGGCTGCGACGATATCGGGCTCTCCTTGCTCGCTTTCATACAACACATCCAGAATCGTTTGGATGTTTTTACTCATCTCCTTGAGCGCACCAGCCTGCCGCTCGATACCGATACGGCCTCTTGGATTCTGCAACGCCTTTGACTTCCGAATAAGCTCCTGTTTCTTTTTTAGGTCCCCCTCGTCACGAATAGCTATCTCGATTTCTTCAGGGGCACTCGCAAGAAGCGAACGGAGTGTGTTTTCTTCATCAAGAAGACGATGATGCGCGGAATCAAGTAAATCCAAAACAGAAAATAACCCGGCATCACCCCATGCTTCTGCAAGTGGCTCGTACACATCGACCACCTCTTGGCTTACCAGGAATGCAGAGAGCGCCTCTGACTGGTCTTTGGATTTCTCCCGCGCTTGGCGTGCGAGCGGAATATCCATGCTCGCCTCCTGGAATCCGATGGGAAGCTTCGCGAGCGCCGGACGAAGGCGCACCGTTTTGCGATACGCATCAAGAATATCGGACACGCTATCGCCTCGCTCAAACTGTGTCGTCCCCTTGAGCCGACTGAACAATTCCTCCCCAAGTGAAGACTCGATACCCCCAGGAATCTCGTCCTTCAACATCGTAGACTGCATGGTTCCGAGCGATTTATATACAGCATTAAACAGCTCAAGTGAGTCCTTGAAGCGCCATCCTCCGCTTTTTCGCCTCGCTTCTATCCCAAATTCGGAGCACTCCTCCAGAGACTCCCCAGAGAGCGAGTCGAGATTGCGATGCCTTTGACAGTCTGCGTAGAATCGAAAGAGTGCGGGGGTGTTGCGCATCCCAACTAATTCCACAAACGATACGAGCATCGCCATATCGTCCTTGTTCTCCACACGAACCACGCCACTGCTGGTGAGCTCCTTCAGGAGTGGTATGAATTCAGAAGTCCACGGATCATTCGCAACATTCTGAGCAAAGCCCTGTATGTTCGCTATCCTAGAAAGGGCGCCAAAGAACGGATCATGCTGAATGGCGCTCCGTATCAAAGACATCTCATCGGGGTACTCGCGCGACAACGTATCGTCGTTGAGATTTTTTAATATAGCGACCGCCTGCCCTGGATCGCTATATGCCGATTTTAGAACCGCCGAGCCGAGGCTATCAATGCGAGCTCGAGATCCGAGCAGTTTCAGTTTTCCAAACGCAGAAGCAAGGAGATTACTCTTAGTACCTGGGAGTTCGTACGCGATAATCTTCCCTACAATGCAAGTCATGAGCTCTGGCGAAGGGACGTATTGGTCTACTTCTAACAGGCCCGCGATGTGGCCATCGCCACGCGCGCGGTCAAATAGTTCAGTCGCAAGAGTCTCGAACTCTGCGTCTGTCGAGGCAAACCCAGCGGAAACCACGTTATGAAATGCCTTGAGGCGCTCAAGGGTGGGGTAGAATCCCAACGTACGCATACCCCGTATCAGCGCGATATATGCATGCTGCATTTCACCGCTGTGCTTTGTAAAGTCAGGGCGAATGGAAGTCACGCGCCGTACGACATCTATCGGATTCGGCATACTCGAGAAACGACATAGAGAAATAATAAGCTCCACAACCTGTTTCTCGCTAAAGTCTGACTCGATGCCAGAAACATCCCGAAGCGCAATGAGGTCTTGCGGTGTGTTGGGTATTTCTTTTCGAATGCCCTCACGAAGCCGTGAATATCGCTCATGAATCGCATCTTTGTAGAGAGAAAAATCAGGCTCGATACCCGTAAGTTCTGCGGCTAATCGAATGACGTCAGTCATCCGTAGATTCGGCGAGCGAAGCCATGTCTTATAACGCGCATGCATCTTTGACGCTTCGATACGCGGGCGGATAGCAGTTGCCTCAAGGAGCCGCACTGCAGCATCGAGCTGTAGTTGTCGTCCGTAATGGTACTGATACGTAAGCCCCTCCGCCTGAAGAATAATGTCCTCGTATTGCTGTTGAATTGCTGGCTCAATAGCTTCGAAATTCGGCTCAATGCCCGTAATTTCCTGGAGTAAATGAATGCCTTTTCGCGAGCGCTCAGTTATATCAAGCGCGAGTTTCATATACGCGCTCTGGAGAAGTTCTGGCGCGATTTCGTATCGCACACCTGTCAGATGCTTCACATTCAACGCGAATTGAAGTGCTGGTGGATCAAATGATTCGTCGCTGAGCAAGGAGTAATACATGTCCTGAATCTGCATCGAGAAATCTGTGTACTCCATACGCACGCCCGACATACGCTCCAATTGCGGAATAATGGAGAGGACCTCTCGGCGGTTCTCATGTGAATCCCCTCGACACGCACTTAGGGTCAATTCCCAATACGCGAAGCGCATAAGCGACGGCAAGCGTTCCGTTTCTGTGTAGCGCTCCAATGCATTCATGACCCGCTTCATCGACGCGAGCATCGCTGAGTGTTGATGCTCGCGCCCACTGAAATAGCGCCAGCCACCTATAAATTCAATCATGGAAGCTTGCACCCCTGGATGCAGAAAGGATTCGGCATCACCTGCTTGAATTCCCGCAAAATCAAGAGGAGTGATTTCTGTGCCACCATACGGCGAGCGAGCAGCCTTATTAAGATACGAAATGTGATGATCAATCTTCGCAATTTCTTGCTGGTCAGATGCACGCACCCGGAGAGCGCGGAATAGACGCACGAAGTCAGTCGCAATCGCATGCGTCCTATACCGATCCCCGTACTCACCTACTTTGAGTTTATATGCGTGAAATAATTCTAGGATTGCATCGGCATCATGCGCTGATCCGATTCGCGTGAAGATAGTCCTAAACACCTCAGACGATGCAGGGCGAGCCATGACAGTATCGAGCGAAAAAAGATTCATAATACGCCCTGCGAGCGCAGGGGTTGCCATGTAGGGAACCATCCTGATGCACGTAGTGAGCCGGTCCACGTCCACGGCACCGGATTGAGCATATGCGATCACGTGCTCGAGTGCTTGAGCTCCGTTATCACGAAGTCGACGACGAAGCTCGACAATATACTCCGCTTCCCGATTCTCGCGTTCATGTCCCGCCCCGTAGTACTCATCACTGGGATCAATATAGGGGGGATCGTAGAAAGCCCGGTGGTCCACGCACGCCTGTAAGAGCTTGGCAACGCGCTCTCCCTCCTCTTCTTGCGTAGCGCGCTCAAGCTTTGCAGTGTCTCGACGACGCAAAGCCTCGCGCCCCCACTCAAAAACATCGAAATCATGTATATCATCGGGTACAAGCTCCGCAATAAGCTGACCCTCCATGGGATTGTCTGGATCGGTATCGGTAAGAATGACGACGCGATACGCTACACCCTCCTTAAGTGCTTCGCCACCTGGAGGCGGTGTGTACGTAATAATCTTCCGGTCAGGCGCGCTACTCTTGTATATGACGCCTCCGTGCTTTGTGGTAAATCGTCGGAATGTAACGTCAAGAAACACTCGCCCCTCCAGCCCAAGAGGGCTCACCTCATGTGATGGTTGAGATTCTGGCTGATGTTCTGTATGAGAGTGCCCCTGCGCGCCTTCTGTCATGCCTATTGACAATTATGCTGTTATATGCTATACTTAATCCAGAATTTAGTGTAATTTCCGTACCGAGTCGCCGGGGGCAAAGCTACCTAGCCATGGAAGCGCCAACGGATCTCGGCCTACCCCTCTTATATATAAGAGGGGTATTTTGTATCTTGTCCTCCCCGAATCTAGATTAAGTATACCAAACAAAAAGAAAAACTACATTTGATGAATAAACCCCCGAGCATGCTCGGGGGTTTGGCTTATGGGAAAGCCGGAATTTCACTACACACAGAAGCGTTTTTCATCTGCCGACGGACCCGCTGACTCGATACGAATCGGCACGCCCACTATGTGCGCCAACTCGTCCAGATACGCGGGCATATGTGACGCTGCATCCTCGTACACGGGCGCGACTCGCGTGAGGAGTGACGTCAGGTTCGATTGGTATTCGAGATCGGTGAGCTCCTGCTTCGGCGCAAGGTCAGTCTCCCGCCCCCAATCAGGAATGTCGTAGGCAGTACAAATCTTCCGCGATGGCACAGATGCGAATCGATCCGTGTTCGTGATGACCAGCGCATCGATACCACGACTGACGGCAATCGCATATCGCGCGAGCACTGCATCGAACCATCCAACCCTGAACCCACGTTGCCACTGATTCGATGTGTTACACGGGTCAGGAAGTTGATCGGTAAGGTGTTCACACTCCGTCGGGAATGGCCCAGCCCCGTGACGCGTGAAGTACGCGCGGAGCAGTCCATACTTCAGAACGTCGCCCGCGTAGCCGACCTCAGACAAGAGCGTCATCGCATTCGCCGGCGTTGTCGTGCTCCACGTCGTGTACGGATGAAATCCGTACCATTCATCGAGCAACACCCCCTGCGCACCCTCGAACACGAGATTCTGCCGTTCCGCAATTGTTCCAAGGTATGAGCCAGGAACAATCGTAAACGGCGATGCGTATTCATGCATCAACCGAGCAATCCGATCGGGAGCATCGGCATCTTCGAATGCCTCGAGCGCATACTCCAATCGCTTATCCTCGACACCAACACCGACGATCTTCAGCCGGTCGCGAATCGCATACAGCTTCTCACGAAGCACCACTGGATACTTGAGATCACGCGCATGAATAGCAGTATCGGGAAATGCGATGCTATCGGCCATTGTCTCGCCGATACCCATCCCGCAACTGCCATGGCGTCCATTGCCACGCAACGATTCACGAATCTGATTTGCATATGCGTGGAACGGCGTAATCACGAGCGCGCCTTCATCAATCGTCAGCCGCTCGAACACGTTCGAGCATCCCGCCTCCTGCAACTCATGCGCCTCACTCACCAGCCCTGATGGCTCGACGAGCATGAACCGCGAAAGATGCGTCCGCACACTAGGCATAAATGTCCCGCTCCCGAACTGCGAGAACACGTGCTCCCGACCGTCAGGCGTCACTACGCGATGCGCAGCCTGCGCACCTCCGTTGAATCGCACAACAGTGCCAACAGCGTGCATGCGACACAGGAAGTCAACAATCGTACCCTTTCCCGCATCTCCGAATCCAAGGTCAACGACAATCGTTGCCGTGTGATTATTCATACGCGCCTCCGCGTGCAGAAAAAAAGAAATGGCGGTGCCCGAGTACCATATCGGACACCGCCAGAGAGCTACCTAGATACGACTGACACCGCGACCCTTGCGGGAGTGCGCGGCAGGGAGAGTTCCCTTCGCCGTCTTCGCCGGCAGACCACCTGCGCCGATGTGAACCAGCGCGTTCTTCACGGTGGTAGCGTCGCGACCCGTGAGGCCGATGTCGCCAACGACCGCGTCGACGTCACGAGCGCTCTCGATCGAGTGAATGATGCCTGCGATGACTTCGCAGACGAGCGAGGAATCCTCCACTCTCACGAAGCGTTCACCCAGCAACTTCTTCCACCGATTCTGGATGGTCGCATCGTTCGGATAGCCCCCATCGACTGAGAAGAGGTGGAACACTTCCCACTGCTCCTTCACCCGTTCGAGGAGTGCCTCGACTGTTTCGTCTTTCTGAGCCGTCACACCGAAGATATCCTTCACTTCGCTTCGGGTGATCTTCGGCCAGAGCGATTCGTCGCCCATGGTGAAGAGGTACCCCTTCTTACCGCGCTTCTCGAACGAGTCGGTCGCCGTGTGGTACGCAGCGAAACGCCACGCCAGTCCGTACGACTCCTGAACCTGACCACCACCACCGCCCTCGACGATGATGTTGCGCAGCTGTTCGTCGAATCGGTT
This sequence comes from uncultured Candidatus Saccharibacteria bacterium, assembly GCA_964356795.1. Taxonomy (GTDB): domain Bacteria; phylum Patescibacteriota; class Minisyncoccia; order 2-02-FULL-40-12; family GWA2-44-9; genus JAGOPO01. The sequence goes on from CAYHIK010000004.1 coordinate 37,113, forward strand.
GTCCGACTCGAACTGACCAACCTGGAACGGGTACTGGTCGCAATGCGAGTCGCCGATGGCGCCGACCAAGATCTGCGGATCCTTGATGCCAGCCTTCTCGCGAATGACGTCCATCAACTTGACCAACTTCGTCTGCAGGGTACGAGGGATTGCTCCCATCGAACCCGTCACGTCGAAGAGGATAGCGATGGGCAACGATTCGGGATGCTCGTCGCTGTCGCGACTCTCACGAATCGGCTTGCCCGCCACCGGACTGGTCGGTCCAGCCACCTTCTTCGGGTCCAAGTCCGGATGGATTCCGTGCGCGACACCCGCGCGAATTCTCGCATCGTGGCCAAAGTCGGGCACACCGGTACTTCTCCGCGTCGTCGTTGCGCGCGCGTATGCGTCCGAGTCGAAGCTTCCACCGCCCATGACACTACTCCTTGATTATGATCCCGCGCTCGAATCCGGCACAACCATCGGCCGATATTCTCGCTTCCACTCCGTCCGGACGATGCGGGTAAACTCGTCCAGAAGGTCTCGCCCATCAGTGGGCCTTTTCTGTGAATCTTCGTTGACGCATCGGATGATGCAGTCCGCCATGGCCGCAGGCGTACTCCGAGGAACCGTATTACGCTGCGTGTCGCCACCCAAGAGCCATATCAGCGTCTTCCCGACCATGAACAAATCGGTGTGATGACTCGGCGACTTCTTATCGATAACTTCCGGCGGATACCAATCCTTCCATCGATCGATCATCATGGTGATACGATCACCAGAATCACGATCAACCGCATGGAGCCAACCAATGTGCTGCGGTTCCCGTGTGATGGGGTGTACGAGCACATGATCGGGAGTAATCGCCCCGTGAATGGCGTGTATCATGCGTGCGGCAATTGCCTGTGCAATCACGCGTCGCCCAACCCACGCAACTTCATTTGGCTCCAATGACCTACTCAGTCGAGTACGAATATCCGCGAGTGACAGCATCCCATCGTAGGGAGTCATCACGATCGCTCGATATCGCCGACCGCCATCAACCACGCTGAACGCATCTCGAATCGGTGGAAGGTAGGGCAACAATTTCGGAAACTTCTCAAACCGCTTCAGGATCATAAGCTCATGATCGAACAGCGGATTGAACGTAGGATCGGCCGAAAGCTTGATGAGTACCGGCCCCGACGCACCCGTAATCTGTGTCGCACGGTAGAGCACCGAGAAGTCGCCCGAGTGATACGGAGTATGCTCGAGCCGATACGTGGCACTCGCAGACTGGAGAATTCCACCATCGTTCACGGCTGCACGTGATGCCGTCGGGGCAGCACCGACCCTAAACGGAGTAGCGTATACTCCATTATCCAGAGCGGCCTCCGCGGACTTCCATAATTCGTTCAGGCGCTGGAATACTTCTCCCGCGAGAGCGGCTGCATGAGCCGGAGCAACATCGGGGTGCACCTGCCGAGCAAGATAGCTAAAACTCTTACGGAGTTCGCGCTTTCGCTCGAGCACATCAACTCCAGGCACGGCACCGAAAATTGCTTCGAATGTCGTTGCCGTTCGCAGTACCAACGATACAGCCTCGATATCACTTACGGACGACATAGCTCCCTCCGCTTTTGTGAGCGTGTCCCTTCAATTTTCAACGTCCTTGCCGCCACTCTACACCCTTCTTATTTAGTGTCAATAGTACACCTAACACCGTGTGCATAAGTGTACATTTGACAAGAAGTACCGAGGTGCGGTAGAGTTATAATATGCATCAAAAAGGCAATTTAGTCAAGAATCTTCGCTTTGCCACCATCGCTACCGACGTGGCCCTTTTTACGATTCATAATCAAGAATTATTGGTTCGCGTGATTCCCGTTCACCGCCCACCTCACTATCATAATGCTCGTGGCCTCCCCGGCGGGCTCATTCTCCCCCATGAAACAGCAGAAAATGCCGCACGAAGACTCCTCATCGAAAAAGGAGGCATCACATCGTCAGCGGTATACCTAGAGCAACTCGCGACATTCAGCGCACTCGATCGCGATCCACGCGGACGCGTTATCGCAGTTGCACACATCGGACTTGTGTCATGGAGCGAACTCACCGATGCGGAGCGAAGTACAAGTGATGCCGCATGGGTTACCGCGCGCGAAGCGCGCAACCTCGCCTATGACCATGATGAGATGCTCACGATGGCGCACGCACGACTCGCGTCTCGCATCGGATACTCCACGATTATCCGTGGCCTCATACCATCCGAATTCACGCTCACCGAACTCGAGCAAGCCTATGAGTGCGTTCTTGGACGCCCCATGGACAAGCGCAATTTCCGGAAAAAAATATTGAAACTCGATATTATTCGACCCCTTCACCGCACCCGCCAAGGCGCGAAAGCACGTCCAGCGCAACTCTATGCATTCGCGAAGAACTCGATTCAGATGATCGATCTCTTCCGCACATAATCAATCCGCTCAATAAAAAACCCGCTCGGAATGGCACGGTGCCAAACAAAGCGGGTGTCCTCACTACTTACTGATCTTGACGGCAACCATGGAGCTCGGCACGCCGCGCTCCCAGAGGAGGTTACCCCAGACAGTCACCTTTCCGCGGGTGACACCGATTTTGACGCCATCCCCGAGAAACGTTTGATGGTAGTAACCAACGGTCCAGTCCTTGTACACCGTACAGTCACCAACGACGCGATACCACGTATCGCTCGCACCATGCTCTCGCATGACCGACAACGAAAAGCGGTTGCGTCCGAGCCACAGCGTCTCGGCGTATCGAGCGCCACCGCTCTCCACGCCGACATTCACGCCGAGCTCACTCCACGACGTGAGGGCCAGCGTTGGCCCCGCATACGCCTGTGCCCAATCCTGGTTGATCAGCGCGAACGATGACCACCCCAGCTTGCCACGCACCTTACCCGAGAGATACAGCTCGAATTCCGGACTTCCGCTGAGAAGCTTGAATTCGGCGAAATCTCCCGCGAACGCCGGCGTAGCCATGGACAACAGCAGAATCACCAACATGAGACGCTTCATACTTCCTCCTCGCGGTCTGGATAGATGAGCTCTGCATCTTCGCCCATTTCGGCGTAGATGCATTCCTCGCCGATATCCTTGCACAGTGTGGCCAGAAATTCGCGAAGACGTGGCACCTTCGTGCGACGCTCGTCCTCTTTGAACGCGACCCGGAATTCACGCAACTCGTCGTATTCGGCAGCACCTGAGCCGAAGTACCCGTAGATATTACCCGATGCGCACGTGTACCCGCCAAATGTGCCTCGCAGAAAGTCGTGAACGACCTTCGCAACGGATTGGCGTGAAGCGCTGTACTTCGGGTTGTACACCTTTACCGACGGGATGAGAAACAACGCCCGCTTTCCAAGACTCTCGACTCGCATGCCTCACCTCAGTCAATATTATACCACAATAAATATTTATAGCAACTTCCCCGCAATAATCTCTTCATTGAAGATGCCGGGCCCAAGTGCTACGCTTGGCCCATGGAATACCTCATCTACGCCGTGGTAGCGCTTGTACTCGCAAGCCTCCGGCAAATCAACCAGTATCAACGCGGAGTCCGCTTCACCATGGGACGCTACTCCGGCATCATGCACCCTGGATGGCGCATCGTATGGCCTATTTTCCAGACATACCGAAAAGTCGATATTCGCGTCAAAGCAGTTGATGTGCCTGACCAGAAAGCAATTACGCGCGACAACGTATCGGTCACGGTAAACGCGGTGCTCTACTACAAAGTCGCTGATGCAGCAAAGGCAACAATCGAAGTAGAAGATTTCCGCTATGCAATCTCACAGTACGCACAGACCACGATGCGCAACATCATCGGCGAGGCAACGCTCGATGAACTTCTCGCCGGTCGTGAACAGATCGCAGAACGCATCCGCGACATCGTCGATAAAGAAACGGACGAATGGGGGCTCAAGGTAAGCAACGTTGAGCTCAAGGACGTATCACTCCCCGGAGACATGGAGCGCACGATTGCAAAACAAGCGGAAGCAGAACGTGAAAAGCGTGCCGTCATCATTAATTCAGAAGGAGAGCTTGGCGCAGCACAAAATATGGCAAAAGCTGCTGAAATTCTCTCTGCAGTACCGGGCGCACTCCACCTGCGCACACTACAGAGCATCAATGACATCTCATCTGATCAATCCAACACGGTCGTATTCGCTGTCCCCCTCGAGACGCTCAAAGCGCTCTCCGGTTTCGTAGAAAAGATAAAGAAAGTCGAGTAGCTTCGACATGGCGAAATGAATCCTAATACCCCTATGAGGGGCTTTCGGAGCGCGGCGGCGCGAGAACGAGACACTCCGCCAGTCAGGCGGAGATGTCGTACCCGAAAAGGGGTATTAGGATTCACTTCGCCTATCTCTGCTACTTCTTGATGAATTCCAAGGTGTCCTGCCAGGGAATGTTATCGTGCCCTAGAATGGCATACTGACCGATACTCACAAACGCGAATCGATCAGGAAACTTCGGATTGTAGAGGAAATACCGAATACCATTCACCTGGTCATACTTTGGATTGCACAGCTCGTAGTTCGCGAACCATGACTCTTCGTCATTAGTTGAACGAGGATAGGTAATTTCTGCGACCTCATATCCGCCGATGATGTTCGAGGGAGTAACTTCAATCTTGCACTGATTCGATGGGTACTCTGCAAGAATCTGTCGTCGAATAGACGTCCCAAACGTCTCATCGGTTCGCTTCGTGAACATCTCAATTGACTGCCCCGTCTCAATCGCTGCATCGCCCGCCGCGAGATACACTTTATTCCCGATTTCCTGCACCTTCAGCGTTGCGCCCTCGTAGGGGTTAATGACGTATTGAAATCGAATGCCGAGCGCTTTGGAGGTAAATACCGCAACACCCTCCGCGGGCGCATTTGCGTACTGCGTAGATACATAGAATCCAACAGCTACGGCTATGACAGAGAGAACGATAACTCCAAGTACTTTTTTCATAGAGATGGCAAAAAAGTTAGTACGTATAGGCGCAGTATGCCACGAAAAAAAGAGAATGGCTAGGAAGCCCTACACCGCAAGATCAAGCGTTTCATCGATGCGTATCTGGCTCACAAATTCAGGGACGTGACTCACGAGAATCATCGCCCCCTGATAGGCGCTCAGGGCACTCGCAATGACGGGAATATGTCGGAAGTTTATATGATTTGTCGGCTCGTCGAGAATCAAGAGCCCCGGTCGCTGGAGCACGAGCCGTGCGAATGCAACGAGTCCCTTCTGCCCCTCCGAAAGATTTCCAATGTTCGTCTTCATCGCTTCAGATGTAAGAAGAAATCCAGCGGCAATCGAGCGAATCTCCTCCTCGCCAAGACTCGGCGCCACAGAGCGAAGCGACGCATATACCGTATCTTCGAAATTGAGCGTCGAAAAATCTTGACGGTAGTATCCCACCGTCACCCCCGAAGCGAGCGTAGCCCCTGATGCACTCCCCGTCGCGATTGATCCAAGGAGCGTGCTCTTGCCAATACCATTTGGCCCAGAAAGAAGCAGATGTCTATTCTTCTGGAGCGCAATCTTCACCTTCTTCTTCGCTGGCTTATGATGTTTAAATACCGACACCGACGACAGCGTGAGAATGTCGCCCGTTAATCCCTCCTGTACGGGAATAGTGAATGGACGAATCGTTTTGTCTTCTTTCCGCACATCAACCTGAGCCTCTTCCATTTCCTCCGCCGCTTCGCGCATCTTTTTCGCAAGTAGACGCAATCGTCCACCCTTCATCGCAAAAAAGTTTGCTTTCTCCTTCTTCTCAATCGCCTCTTTTGCGAGACGAGCATTCGCGCTGTTCTCCTTTTGAATACGCGCAGCCACCTGCTCAACAACATCGAAATAATTTCCCTGATATTGCTCGACACTTCGCGTGCGCGCATCAAGGTACAACACTCCCTGCGTAAATGCATTCAAGAAGTCTGCATCGTGCGAGATGACCAAGCACGTCTTCGGATATTCAATCAGAAACTGGCGCAGATGAGCGATGCCAGCAACGTCGAGATTGTTGGTCGGCTCATCGAGTAAGAGTACATCGGCATCCTGAATAAGCGCAGACGCCAGCAAGAGCCGCGCCTGCTGACCGCCCGAAAATGAGCGGACGATGCGGTCGTGGGGCGCATGAAGGTTCACAACCTCGAGCACCGCATCGATGCGCGGATCGATATCGTAGACCGTCTCCGAAAAACATTTCTGAAAAAACTCCCGAACCGTAAGGTCGAGCTGGTCTCGTGGCATCACCTGTCGAGCAAGCGCAACCGTCAAACGTGGATGCACGTGCACCTCTCCAGATTCAGGTCGCAATCCGCCAGTGATCAGTTGGAAAATAGTACTCTTACCTGCACCATTCTGTCCCATGATGGTCATCTTTGCTCCCCGTCGAATCGAAAAATCCACCTCCGAGAGGATTGGCTTGGCGTGGCCGTATTCAAACGACACGCCTTTGAACCGAATAATAGCTTCCTGGTGAGTCATGGTGTACGCAAAGAGAGTAAGAATAACACATTTTCTCTCTTTCGTACAGCCGTCCTGCGAGGCGACTACCGCATAAGCACAGGCGGCGGAACCATCCTTCGCATAAACCCGCGACGCATGAGCGCGTCATTGAATCCAAGTGCATCAAAGAGCCAGCCCGAGAGCACCACAAGCGCCACAAAGATTGCTACCACAATCCATGGATTTACCTTGTATGAGAAATCGTACGCTCGGAGGAGCCTCACGCCAATCACAAGTCCGACCACTGCCACCACGGGAAGCCACCACGGGAAGCTCGAGAGTATCTGCTCGAGTCGGACGCTTGCCATGGGTCCATGTGCGCGAAGTGAGAATCGAATGAGCCCCACAAAAAATATTGAAACAACACTCGTTGCCACGAGGCCAATGAACGTAAGAATAGAGCCCCCAATGAAATACAGTCGCGGGCGCATCTTAATGTGGCCCGTACGAATCTGGCTCATCACGCTGTCTGACATAGAATTTAGTTCGTTGGACATAGAAGTTTCATCATTGCTTTCGCTCGCCGAATGCGCGTCGCAACCGTTCCCATGGGCACCCGCAAAATATCGCTTATCTCTTCGTACGACTTATCTTCAATATAATACAGCGTAAGAGGCTCTGAGTAGAGTATCGGCATCTTCGAGAGGCAGGATGCCACCATACGCACGAGCGCTCCTTTATCATACGCATCTTCTAAATTTTCATCACTCCGGATATCGAAATCTTCAGGCAGAGGAATTTCTTTCTCGTGTTCTGTTGCCTTGTTGATGACCTGATTGTGGACGATTCGGTAGATCCAGCTCGAAAACTTCTTTGACGTATCAAATCCTCGTAAGTTAACAAACGCGTTTATAAACCCCTGCTGAACGGCATCAACAGCCGCATGCTCATCATGCGTTAAGTGCGATGCGTATCGCATAAGCTTGTCTTGGTATCGACGAACCACCTCGGCATACAGCTCGGGGTCATTCGTACGCACGCGCGTTACGAGCTCTTCGTCGGACATATCCGAGAACTGGTGCATGAATGTAGTATATCAGGTGCGGGACGCGAGCATACCACCCCGAATTTCGGGGTGGTATGCGATGCGAACTTACCGATGCATCCCTCTGCCCATCCCGCGCATGCCAGCTCCTGAACCATCGCGCATGCCGAGTCCGAGCTCTTGGCGGATCTTCTGCGCCTCGTCGGTCTTTCCCTCGAGCGCCAAGGCGTGTGCCTGTGCAAACTTCGCGAAATTCTGTTCTGTTACAACCTGCGCAGCACGGCCCTGTGCGAGATTCTTCCACGCAGCATAGTCATTCTTCTCAAATGCCTTCGTCATCGCCTCATGACGCTCAGGTGAGTATCGTGGGCCCTTTACCGAAGCATCTCCGCGATACGCCAACGCATCGCTTGCAAATACACCAACAACTCCTAGTGCGAGCACCAACGAACCCAATCCGATAGCAGTTTTATTCATAGGTGATACGTAGTTATACTTCTATAGTGAGACGTCGCGACGCCTCTATAGGTAATACAACTGCGGACCCCATTTTCTTTCACATCTGCCCCGCAAAGGCTTTCGCCATCTCTTTCTGGAGTTGTTCACGCGCTTCCCGCATGAGCGCCATGATAATGCCCGACTGCGTGCGTCCATCGAGTTCGTCGTTGAGCTCCAGGCTGGTCACCTCAAAATCGCCCCGCATCGAGAGCCTCACCCCGCGCTGTTCCACCGAAACCGTGTGCTTCTTTATCTGGTCCTGCATCTTCCGCAGCTCCATAATTTGCTTCAATTGATCAAACATATGGGAAATATGGTATCACACTACTCTTTCTTCCGCTTCCAATAGACCCGGCCATGGAGAGCTTCTGGCCGCATATCACGGTCGGTGTATTTTTCATATCCTTTTCCATACCCCAACTCCTTCATGAGATTTGTGGGTGCATTCCGCACCTCAAGCGGTATCGGTAAATTTCCATACGTCTCTACGTCTGCCTGCGCGGCACGAAATGCGTCATACGCACTCCGGTCTTTCGATGCATTCGCGAGATACACCACGCCATGCGCGAGATTGATTCCCGCTTCAGGAAATCCAATCGTCTCAACGGCACGAAAGACTTCGTTGGCGACCACGAGCGCCGTAGGGAGTGCCATGCCAATATCTTCCGACGCAAAAATCACCATGCGTCGGGCGATGAACTTTGGATCCTCTCCCGCCTGCACCATGCGCGCGAGATAGTAGAGCGCGGAATCAACTTGGCTTGCGCGCATGCTTTTGATGAATGCGCTGATGGTATTGAAGTGCTCCTCACCCTTCTTATCGAATCGTAAAAACGCGTGCTGTACCGTATTCTTGAGTGATTCAATCGTCACAGTGGTATACAGCGATCGCGCCGCTTCGAGCACCGTAATCGCCTGTCGCGCATCACCGTTCGCCATGCGAATGAGCCACTCTATCGATTCTTCATCCACCGGAATCTCAGTGCGCGCGATGATGCGCCGCATCTGTACGTCGTCGAGCTCTCGCAACACAAATACTCTGCATCGTGATAATAATGCCGCAATCACTTCGAAGCTTGGATTCTCTGTGGTCGCACCGATGAGCACAATATCTCCGCGCTCCACATAGGGGAGTAGGAAATCTTGCTGTGCTTTGTTGAATCGATGAATCTCGTCTAAAAATAAAATCTTCGGGCCAATCCGTAGTGAGCCATCTTCGATAATCTCCCGAATATCGGCCTTCCCTGCCGATACCGCAGAAAGCTCGTAGAGTTTTCCCTGCACTGATGATGCGTAAATCTTCGCGAGAGTAGTTTTCCCCACTCCCGGTGGCCCCCACAAAATAAATGAAAAGATATGCCCACGCTCAATGGCGACACGCAGTGGCTTCCCCGCGCCAACCAAGTGTTCCTGCCCCACGAACTCTTCGAGCGTGGTGGGGCGTATATGCGATGCGAGTGGCTCCATGCGCTCATCCTACCGCCTCCCCCACAGGAGTAAAGCGGATTTCACTTCGCCCCGCCTTTTGGCGGCCCCCACTGCCAACGAGGCTTTTCTCCAGTTTTGTAGCAGATACGAATGAGCGTCATCGTCAGGAACAATGTGGGCAATATAAATGTAAAGAAAATCTCGCGTGGTGGCGACGCCTCGTCAACGGTGAGCGCGAATAACAAAACGCCTACTATGTAGAGTCCTGTAATCAGCCACCCTTGCCAGGTGACCGGTGTCCATCCCCACCCGTAGAGCTTGGCCTTAAACCAATACCTCTTGGGGTTGTCTTTTAGATATGCGATGTGTCGCTCAAACATATACCGCCCATACTACTCCGAATATCCCTACGCGGCCACACGCACAGATACATGCAACAAGCAGTCACACGGCTTACCCTTCAGAATCTCTTTCTGCTCACTCACAGTATTGATAAATACCTCCTGACTTCCCTCGCCAGTGGCGAGCGCCTCATCAAGCGGCGTATGGTGATTGTATCCACGGCGCGCAAATTCATGCACCAGTGCCTCGTGGCGCGCGTAGAGTGCTTTCTGCTTTCCAATCCATCGAATTGTCTCCGGATGGCGCGAATACCCGCCCACGCCTCCGTGTTTGGTGAGAATATTCCAAAGCCCATGCAACTCGCGATGTTCAGCGAGTAAGTGCTTCCGACATAAATGTTGTGGATGTATATCCCAGACTCTCATAGCAATATTCTTAATCTTTATTCATAAAAATAAAAGCCCTGCGAAGATAGATTCCCGTGCCCATACAAGAGGCTTTCGGAGCGCGACGGCGCGAGAATGAGACGGCTCGGCAGTAAGCCGAGAACGTCGTACCCGAGAATGGGTATGGGAATATATCTTCGCTAAGATTCGCTAAGACGATTTCTTTCGACGGAGACGCGTGACACCGTACACTGCGATGAGGAGTCCCAGCCCCTGCCCGCCAGGGCTATCGTCGTATCCGCCATACACGAAGAAAAAGATACCCGACGCCACGAGAAACCCCGCGAGCGCGATTCGCCCCACGCCAATCCGTGAGATGTAATCAGCGATTTTCATATAGATAGTTTAGCATAAAAAAGCCCCACACAGCGTGTGGGGCGTACGGCACTAGGAAAAGATGGTAAATCCATCCCACGGACAATCGGGGCACTCCAACTTGTGAAGCGCCTCGATCTCAGTTCTGCACACGCAGAGTTCACCGACATAGACTGCTTGTGCATTCTCGAGCACATCCCCAGCCTTACCGAGAACTCTCCACGCCTCTATGAAAGCTTCCGACGCCCTTTCAAATGCGTCACGAGCTTTTTCGAGAGATCGTGACGCCTCATCATGCGCCTCGCGAGCAGTGTCGAGCGCCTCACCCGCGAGGAGTAATGCATCGGGCAATGCACCCCTGACGGACTTGAACAGGCGGATACGAAGCTCCCGCTCGCGCTTCGGCTTCGACGTCATGATGTAATGAGCGCGTTCGTTATAGCTATAACACCACTCCAGAAGCACTTCGTGATGCACGTGCCAGAAGAAACCCTTCTCCTGCATGTCCCACCTCCGTACAGTATCTAGCGATGCCCCGTCTTAGGCGTCGCGTGGACTTACCTTGAGATTGAGCGCACTCGCGAGAAGCTCTTCGAGCTTCGTTCGGATGAATGCCGCACGCTCGCGCATGGGCTTCACCTGATGAGTGGACCATCCACCGCTAATGCTCTCCTCAGCCCAGCGATCGAGCAGTATCTCCTCTTGCTCCAGAAGCAGGAGCGCCGTTCGCAGTTCTTCGGTCATAACCACCTCCAACATGAACAGAATGATTATACTGAAAAGTTGTCTAAAGTCAATATCTCTTAGCGATGCCCGCACCCCGCCCAACAACACGGGCGACGCATGCCACCTTTGAGCTTTGAGAGTGCTTTTGCAATGCGAATGCCTCGCGTCTCTGCCTTCTTTCCAGAAATGACCCAGCAAATCCACTCGTTACGAGCGAGGGGTGTAATATCGTCCCACATCGCCCGCACCGAAGGTGTTGCGATAATGGCGTTTCGTAAATCTTCTGGCATGGCATGTACCACGCCACCAGCGAGAGCTTTATTCATTTCGATGTGTAATTCACCTACGGCTGAAACAGCTCCTCGGGCATAAAGCGGACTGAAGTTACCGTCGGAAACTGGCGTGCCGTTGCCTCAATCTGTGCCCACAAAATAGCTACTCTGCACGACCCACCACCGGTCTTGTAGAGCGGATCATCAAACGTCAGCGTTGCGACGCCGTTTGTTATCGAAGCGCTCTTGAGCGCGACTCCCGCAAGCGGAAACTCAGTCGTTGCACCTCGAGACTGCTCCTCTGGCAGTATCTCTCCGCGCAACAAAAGCCGAATCGTGTCTGCAAGTGGCGTGGCAGTGTTCGGAATAATCCGCTCCACGGGCACTAAGCCATCTTTACTGCACCGCACTCCGCCAGGACCCTGGTCCAGTAATGCATTGTAGTAATACAATCTGACAGAGATTCCATCCTCCGCTGGTTTTGGTTTGGTGCCATACCAAATCCCCACACCCACCAAGACAACCATCACCCCAGCAACAACATAACGCCAGTTCATGGCTTCATTGTACTACGAAAGGCAGTATGAGCTAGCTGGCACCGCGGCGGAATGATGAGCCGTTTGAATTACGCGAGCATCGCGTCTACCAGTTGCTTGATGCCGATACCATCGAGAGCGGAGAACGGGATGATGAGGTGTCCGGGGGCGTCGTCAGCGAATCGCTTCAGTTGGGTGGCGAGCTCCTGACGTTTGAGCTTATCGATTTTGTTGGCGACGATGACGACATGCTTCTGTCGTGATTCCAGAAGATGCAGCATATCAAAATCTGTTTCCGTAAAGCCGACCTTCGCGTCGATGATAAGGATGACGACTTTCTGATTGTACGGAGAGTTGAAGAAATACCAGTCGATGATTTCCTGAAGACGATTTCTGGCGTCGTGAGATGCCTGCGCATACCCATATCCGGGAAGGTCCACGAGATACGTATTCCCGTTGATGAGAAAGAGATTGATTTCCTGTGTACGTCCCGGAAATGCGCTCGTGCGCGCCAAGTCCTTCACGCCGGTGACCGCGTTTATGACGCTGGATTTGCCGACATTTGAGCGACCAATAATGGCTACCTGTGGTATGCCGTTTTCGAGCAACTCATTGGTCCCCTGCAGACCGGCGATAAACTTTGCTGAGGTGATATTCATGCGTACCCCATTCTGCCCTTATTGCCTTATTTTCACAATGTATTCTTGCAACGCATGCAGCCGCCTAAGCCTACCGCTCCCCCGCACTCCGCAAAATTCGCTCGAGGGTTGAGGATACGGCACTGACGATGAGGGAGCCGAAAATGATGAAGACGCCCATAGCAACTCCGCCCGCGGAATCATCGCTACCGCTGAAAAACCGAATGAAGAATAATCCGGGCACGACGAAACCAATGATGGCTACTGCGCAGTATCGTATCGTGCGCACGGCTTTCATAGCTGATGACGAGAACACCGTATCCGACCCGACGTATCCCAACAACTTAAATGCCTGCACAAGTGCGATGAAGAATGGGATAGATGCGATGTATGCGTATACCAGAAATGGGTCTTTGAAATAAATCTCAAAGAGCGTGGCGTTCACATTTCTACCTTCAGCAGTCGGCTCCCACAGCAAGAATGCAACCGCGCCAATACCGATGAGCACCGTGACCGCTTGGAGAAATAGTACGGAGTATTTTTTCATAGCCCTAGACTTGAACACCCTCTTAGCGGCGCTTCAATTCTTCGCGATAATCTTCGAGAGCCTTCTTGAGCGCTGGTTTTGCTTTTTTGATTGCCTTGTTGCCAATGAGTGCGGCGGTGATACTCCCGATAGCATCGAGAGCTCGCCCATTGTTGGCGTAGAGCTTCGCTGCCTGCATTTCGACATCAATGAGTGCCTGTGCACCAGTCCCAACTTCTGCCAGTTGAGCAGACTTCCAATCCATAATCATGGCATGCGCTTCCATGGGCAGGCGACCCGGTTGTCGCAGTGCCTCCCCGATGCGCTCGACGGTGGGGATTTCTGGTGCTGATTGCTTGGGAAGCAGCTGCTCAAGCTTGTCTGCGATTGCTTGGAGACGGTCTACTTCTGCGGTGTTGCCCGCATCCTTTTCCTCCCATAGATTTTCATTCAAAAATTCAAGCTGTTCTTCGATGAGACTTGGTTCGGTATATCCTGCGTTGAAAAACAAAAGCGCTCGCCACGCAGGGTATTCGTTGCGTTCATTCTGAGGGAGATGATCAACTGATTCGTCGAGCTCTGCCAGAACATTCTGAAATTGCGACGCCCGCTCATCTTCTGTGAATTCCGGCTCTTCAATTCCGAGCGCTTTGAGCTTCCGAAGCTCTTCACCTGCGCGCTCAAAAGTAGCAGGGGCGTGCTCTTGACTATCCTGACTTGGCTCGGGAGTTGATTCAGGAGGTTGTTCAGACATAGCGAGAGTATACCACACTTCACTCACGCTCGGTCGCCGGATAGGCGCTCGGCTAGCTGTGATGCGAGAGAACCACGTTCATCGTCCGATTCGATATAATCACTCATATTCTCGAGACAGTTTCGGAGAAGCTGTGGATGCTCATGAAGTAACTGGGAGAAGTCTCGCTTACGAATAAAGAGCATGCTCACCTCATTATTCGCGATGACACTACAGACGGCACCCTGACCTGTGATTATGGACCGCTCTCCAAATAGACCGCGCTCCAATGGTTTGTCATATAATTCCAAGGGACTCACCCGCATATCGGCAATATCCTGACGAAGAGTAACGGAACCACGCACAAGCAGAAATACTCCCGCGGTCTGCTGGCCTTGTTGAATAATCGACTCGCCCGAAGTAAACGCAACGGGTACTGCCTTATCGGCGAGAAATAGACGCACCTCCTCGGGATTAATCTCCCGAAAGATACCCAATCCACGCACACGATCAAAAACACCGGTCGTTCGTTGGAGGAGAATACTCCTGATGATATTTTCCATCCTCGGATACATCGAAGAGAGTTCTTGCAAATTATCCCGAGTAATTCGAAGCAATCTGGCAGGGGTTTCTGTAGCCACGGTTGCCGTCCGCTTGTGTCCCGCCTCCAATACGCTCGCCTCCCCGAGAATGGCGCCCCTGTTGCTGATTTTATTGATGACACGGCCATCAACCACTACCCTGCATGTACCCTGCACAAGTATATAGAGTGCGTCGGCGTTCTGACCTTGCGTCATCACCTCTTTCCCCTGCTCAACATCAACCGTGGTGAGAAGTTTCGCTATCGTTCGAAGCCTTGCTTTCGATGGACGCAAGTACCTAAAGAGTGGCACCTCTGCATACCGGAACTCCCTACCAGTCGGGTAGCGAGGCAGTTGGCAGAGCTGATCAATCTCCACCTCCAGCGTCTCGGCGTCAATCTTGCCAGACCGATACTCTTCGACCCAATAGCGTAATTTTCCGTTAAGCTCTGACATCGTCGGAAAGTTCTGATTCGCGGCAATCAGTCGATCGCACCAATAATCCTTTGGTGGCAACATCCCTTGTGCATCAATGCTATCAAGGAAGGAGAAGAGTTGCAGGACGAACGCTTCGGCATCCATAGTAAATGCCGGCAACCCCTCTCTATCGACGACCGCATGATCTCTGATGAAGTACTCGCCCTGATTGACCTCGCCCTTAGACGTGAGTTGTGGCTCATAATGAATATGCGCACGAGCCGAAGCAAACGCCTTCTTTCTCTTGAGGATGCTCATTGCCTTCAGTATTCGCGCCGGGGTGTGTAAGAGTTTCGAGAGTCGTCGGAATAGGGCGGACATATCTACCAAAGCCGGATCGTCATCATCGGATATTTCATCGTATAGATTCATTGAAACCCTCTTGGGACTAATCTTTTTAGAGAGCGATTCGAACTGATTGGTAAGCGATAGGACCACCTCTCCTTGGCGCGCCATCAACTGCTCGATATATACCTCTTCGATGCCCAGTAATTCGAGCAATAAACAGGACAAGTGCGTGCGTCGGAGAATAGAGAATTTTTCACTAAGTCCAGCAGCTGAAATCTTCTTCACAGTCGCAAGCTGTTCGAGCACATTCAGAAAACCAAAGCCCTCATATCCAAAGTAATTATGATAGTACTTTGTTGAGGTCGTGTTGTACGGCCCTCGGTACGGGACAAACGAAACCGTCTCGAGATCAATCATGCGCCCGTCCAACGAGTAGTTTCCAGTCGACCAAGCCCCTAACATAAATCGATAGGCAAAAAATTGAGCATCAAGCTTTGCATACGCAGCAACCACCGTATCGAAATCGATATTGATAGTAGGATCAAACTCAACGTGACTCGGCCTGTCCAGCGCGCCATCGTCAGCGCGAACGAGGAGCGAGAGCGGGACGGGGTACGGATTCCATTTGAATTCTTCTTGAGCCTTCAATGCAATAACAACGGGATGCTCGACAACGCTCTTGGTGAAATGGCCAATCCATCGCGACAGAATCAATCTCCGCAGAGATCCGATGAGCTCCATCTTACCAGTGCTATGACTGGGGGTGGCGCTGGTACACAGCGTCGTCTTGCCCACGCCCATCACGTTAAACTTCTTACCGTAGTAGACGGCACGGCCAGACCCCTGGTTTCCGCTGAGCCCGATGTTTGTCATGTCCTGCTGGCGATCGGCGTATGTATTGATTGACACGTCTGCTGATGCAGAGTCCGCAAGAACAACGGCAAAACGAGATGCATGCGCGTGCGCATCACCCGAATACCCCATCCGTTCAAAGTACTCGCGATCGGCATATACCACCTCGTACTCCTCGGGCTCCAGCCTTCGTGTATGCTGGCGGACAAACACCCGCTCTCCAAGCCTCTGTACCGCACTGGGTTGCGCAGTAAGATCCGTACCCAAGTCAATATATGGCATCATCGCAATAATCCACCACGCAGGATCACCCTTCTGTCCAAATGATCGCTCTTGGTATTGATCGCGCAGGTAGCTGTCGTAGTAATCACGGAGTAGCTCAACAATGATAAACCCGCTGTTTTGTCGTTTTGATAGCTTCTTCAGTGTAAGCTTTCGGCTCGGATACTGACTAGCGATGAACAATGTTGGTTTTAGTTCGCGTATGAAATCTTTCCAGATGACAAGTGTTGCCAAAATGCTGTGCACATAATCGCGGTCGCTAATACTGTCGTACACTTGGCGAATGCGCTCCGACAAGCCTGTCCCGTCACCATGTTCCTGCGTAAAAAAAGTTGGATCTTTTCCCTGCATAGCCAACGCGATAGCCATATCGTCGAATGGATGATTTGCGAGCAGCGCATCAACCCGAGGGGGAAGGTCCGTACCAATACGAACATCCTGAAGTAATTTCGTCACACTCCGGATGGTTGCCTTGGGCAAAATACGCTCATAGAGCGCTTTTGTATGCTGGGCGGCGAGAGCGTCCGGCTCAATAAGAATAACCGTCCCCTTGAAACCAATCATTGCCAACGCGTCTCCTATCTTTTTCTCATACCCAGGCGCGACTTCAACAACAACCCCGTCGAGCGGAATCGGGTTCTTCTCTAGGAGACTCCTCCAGATGTATGAAACCGGTTTTACTGGTGACAGAGTTTCATGCGCCATATGTCACAACAAAAAATCTAGCATCCACGACTTCTACTGAAAAATACTAGCATAAACTGCGGAGATTTTCCTTGCTGGCCGCGTGGAACGTAGAGGGAATGAATTCTTCCTGTCAGAAAAAAGAAAAGCGGCCATTGCTGGTCGCTTTCTGCACGAAGGCACTCCTTACAGAGGACCACCGGATTCGCGCAGGAATTCACTCATGAATTCACTCACGCCCTTCGCCCGACGCGCCTGACGCTTGCGTTCGTCGCGTGCCATCTCCTCGTCTGCGAGAGCGGACTTCGGGTAGGGGCCGATGTTCTTCCTGATGCATCCATCCACCGCCCGTGTCCAATCGCGAAGGATGAGGACGGGATTGGAATCCGAGCGCACACAGACAGTCACGCCGTTGAACAGGAATCTGACGGTGCGACTCTTCTTACGCTTCGGCCGCTGCGCCGAAAGCACGATTGCTTCAGCGATGACCTCATGGATGAAGAAGCCACATTTGACATCAAAGATGCCATGCTTTTCTCGCACCAAACTTCCCATGGTTCCGCTCCTTCTTCAGATTGAAACGTGCGATCTACGAGGCAAACCGCTCCGCGTGCTGCTTGGCCATCTTCTTGGCATCCTGCTGGCACTTCTTCTTGTCACAGCACCGAATAGCCGAAGAGGCGTTCTTCTTTCTGTAGCAGGCCTCGTGGACGGCGACACCTCCGCAGAACAGGCAGTCATCCTTCTGATACGAAGACTTGGGCCGAATTTTTGGCTCCATCTCACACTCCTTCCCCAGACTTCGGGGTACTCTTAATATGCCATATTAATATGGCATATGTCAAGTCTACGGGCGAAGCAGAGAAGACCTGCGGAACGGATTAATTGCCGGGCAGTGCGGTTGGGATGGGTCTCATCTGAATTGACTGCGCTGTTACGCTACCGTCGGAATTTGTGCTCCCCGTGGCCGTGACCGTTTCGCCTATGTTGAGATCAGCTAGTGAGCCCCTCGTGAACTTTCCAATCTCGGTTGTGCTGGAATAGAATACAATCTTCGACCCACCACTGCGCATCTTAATGGTGATGCTGGTGTCATCCTTGGAGATAATCTCCCCCGAAACAAGCCCAGCGCCTGCGCCACCGAGTCGCTGACCATCTCCGCCCCTCAATCCAGCGCCCGCATTTGCGGTGAACTGTTGCCGTTGCTCTGGCGTCATGTTGGCAAAATCCGCTCGACTCGAACTACGTCCTTGGGCATCATGCCTCCGTAGAATGCGCCACTCCCGACAACCACCGCAACCGTCACCGCTACTGATAAAAGTTTGTTCATACTTTTTTTATTATTCGAAACGCAACGCTTCTATGGGATTTAATTTGGACGCCCTGCTGGCAGGGTAGTAGCCAAATACAATACCAATAGCAGCTGAAACGCCGAACGCTAATACAATTGAATACAGGGAAACCGAAGTTGCGATGCCCCCAAAATGCGAAACCAATAAACTCACAGCCCACCCGAGCGCAATTCCCATGACACCTCCGGAGAAAGTCAGCAACACGGCCTCAGCCAAAAACTGGCGATTGATATCTTTACGCTTTGCTCCGATTGCTTTGCGCAAGCCAATCTCTCGGGTTCTTTCGGTGACGGTGGTGAGCATCATATTCATGATACCAATACCACCCACCACGAGCGAAATACCCGCAACCGCAGCCAAGAGAATAGTGAACGTGTCGGTGACCGAAGAAGCCGTCGCTACAATATCTGCCTGGTTGAGCGTGCTGAAGTCCGCCTGCTGGGGATCTGATATGTTATGCCGTTGAAGCAGGAGTCCGGTAATTTGAGCCTGCAAGTCCGTCATAGAATTCTGGTCAGCTGCCTGAACGCTAATCTGGCTTACCGATGTATTTCCCGCGAGAAATCGCTGCGCGGTAGCGAGTGGGATGTACACCGAATTATCTGGATTGTTAAATCCACTCCCTCCCTTGGATTTGGTGACCCCAATCACCTTGAACGTAATCGAGCGGATACGAATCGACTGCCCGATGGGGCTCACCCCTTCACCAAAGAGGTCATCTCTGACCGTTGACCCAAGCACCACCACCTTTGCCAAGCTTCGCGTATGTTGATCGCTGATAAATGACCCGTCTTCGATTTCAATATTCCGCACCGTGGAATAATCAGACACCGTTCCAATCACCTGCGTATTGGTATTTGTGCCCCGAGCGGTGAGTTGGTATCGGCCAGTGAGCTCCGGAGCAACTGCAGCTGCCAAATCTATATCGGTTTTCAGTGCATCGGCATCTTCTTGAGTAAGCGTCTGCGCACTCCCCCGACCAGCATTCACCTGAATACCGACGCCTCGTTGAGCGCCCGGCATCACAATCACCAAATTAGAACCCAACGATTGGATACTCGCCTCGATGGTACCCTTCGCTCCCTGACCAATCGAAATCATGGCGATTACCGAACCAATACCGATAACGATGCCAAGCACCGTAAGGCCGGATCTGGCCTTATTCACCAGCAAGGCCGAATATGTTTCTTCAAATAAATCGGAAATAATCATGATAAATTTGCGTGACGCTTATTTTTATTTTTCTTGTCCTCGACAATCAAACCATCTTTGATGGTGATGATTCTATCGGCGTGCTCCGCTACCTCGCGCTCATGGGTAATGAGTACGATAGTTCTATGCTGTTTCTCATTCAGTGTCTGGAACGTATTGAGCACTATTTCTCCCGTTTTTGTATCCAGATTCCCCGTTGGCTCATCAGCTAAAATTAATGCTGGATTATTTACTAACGCTCGAGCGATGGCAACACGTTGAATTTGTCCTCCAGAAAGTTGATTTGATTGATGGTAAAAATGGGACTCATCCATGCCTGCGTTCAGGAGTGCAGCCCGAGCCTTTGCCTCGCGCTCTTCTTTGGGAATCCCCGCATACACCAATGGAAGCATAACGTTCCGTAGTACGGTAGCTCTTGGTAGCAAGTTGAATGACTGGAACACAAAGCCAAGCTTATCTTTTCTGGTGTCGGCCAGCTCATCATCGGTCAGATGGGAAACATCATGACCATCCAGCATGTACGTGCCACTTGAAGGAGTATCGAGTGCCCCAATGATGTGCATCAGCGTTGATTTCCCCGAGCCAGAAGGGCCCATGATTGCCACGAACTCGCCAGCATTAATTCCAAAACTCACTCCCTTGAGTGCCGTGGTTTCCACGTCACCGCTTTTGTAGGTTTTGGAAATATTGTTGCACGCAATCATCGTGGGCGTATTAACGAACCTGAAGTCCACCCCTTGATCCGCCTCCTGTTCCCCCGCCAACCGGAAACAAGCTATTTGTCTGAGTTGTAGCGCTTGAAGTGGTCACCGTTCGCACCACCACGATATCCCCCTCATTGAGACCACCCATGACCTCGGATACAGAATCATTCACCAAGCCAACTTCAACTAGTTTGCGCTGAGGCGGAGTCCCCAAGGCAACTCCCGAAGCATTCATTGCGCTCGCCACTAGCTGACTCGCGGCCGCAACATCTCCCGGCATTTCAACGTACCTCGTTTCTCCAGAAGATTTCACTGCCGAATTTGGCACGAGCAACACGTCCTGCTTCGCGCCCGTAATGACCGCGGCGGATGCACTCATCCCGGGCTTCACCCGTTCGTCTTGGGTATCAAATCCGATACTTACTCCATAGGTAACAACACCCTGGCTTACCGTTCCCAAGGGGTCCACCTCTACAACGTTCCCCGTAATCGTTAACTCCTCCACCGCATCAAACGTCAGCGTAACCTTCTGCCCAATCTTCACTTGGGCAATCTCGACTTCGTTGAGCGATATTTGCGCGATACTTTGCTTTGTGAGCAGCGTCGCAATCACAGTACTACCCGACACTGAATCTCCCGCCTTCATTTCTGATTTCGCGACAATACCAGCAAACGGAGCGCGAATGACGTAGTTCGCCAAGTTCGCTTGAGCATCTTGGAGCGCAGCCTTTCTTTGAGCGACGGTGTTCTCCTGACTTCTCATATCAATGGGATTCGTCAGTTGCGTATCATCAAGAGATCTCTGCGATGATTCGATAGCTCGTCGAGCATTCCCCAAGCTTGAAAGGATGCTATTCAAGTTGCTCAACGCACTCCCGATACTGTTTTGATAAGTTGTCACCTGCTGAGGTATCCGAGCCGTATCGCCCTGCTTTGACGCTTCACTCTTCATATTGCTCACGAGCGCATCGAGCATATTCTGTTCGCTTTTAACGGCCTGCGCTATGAGCTCGGTCGTTTTCTCGGTGGTCTTCAGGACTGCAGTGACTTCCTCGGGAGAAGCATCAAATCGTAGACTTCTGTAGGTCGTAAAGTTTGGATCAAACGCATCTTTGGCTATTTTGTAATCACTCTCGGATCGAGACGTGAGAGACCGAAGCTCGTCTCTAAAATCCTGACCGGCTAAATTGCCGTACTCGCACACATTACCGCAACCGCCCGCAGGAGATACCGTGTTGTCATACAACACGCCTCGCGCCAGCTCCACCACGTTGGGCAAATCAAGGAATGCGTCAGACACCTTATTGTATGCATCGCGATATGATTGCTCGAGACTTTCGACGGTGGTCTCGGAGCTCACCTGCTGATTGCGCTGCATTTTTTCCAAAGATATCTGCGCGCTCTCAAGACTTATCTGAGCATCTCGGACTGATCGCTGAGCTTCGCGCGCATCCAGATAGGCAAGAATCTGACCTCGATAGACCTGTTGTCCGGTTTTAACGCCAACATAGGTAAGCGTCCCGGAAGCCTTCGGTTTTACATCAATCTGCTGGGAAGCTGCGACCTGACCACTGCCCGTAATTGAGCTGATAATAGTTCCCTTGGTAACAGTCGCTAAGACGTACGTTGCCTCCGCGGTACCGCCTCCACGAAAAACAAAGTAGGAACCAAGAACAATCACTGAGAGCACAACGCCCGACACAATCTTCCGCCGTACCATTGTCTGAAGTATATAGTGCATAGATTTATCTTTGCATGGGTACGCGAGCGGGCTCGCCTCGCTGAAGCGCGGGCGAAGCGGGCATCGGCATGACACGAATAAACTTTGCCTCAATCTGGCCCTGATCATTTGGCTCACCAATGACAACAATGGGCTCAGTCGGCTTCAAATCTGAGGCCTGAATAGCATCTCGAAATCGTCTAATATCAGTCTCACTCGTTACCGTAATTATTTTTTCAATATTATCCTTACCACGAACCACCAATTCAGAATCAGCGATGCTGATAATCTGGCCAAAGGCGCCATGTCCACCAATGAAATCTCCTCCGCTAAAATCTTGATTCATATTGTTCATGAACCCCGCGCGAGGGCCTGCAAAATTTTTATGATAATTCTCACTCCATGCATATGAGAATCGCGCCTTTCGGTAGCCAGCTGCCATGCCAACGCTAAAGGTTCCGATTAATATCGCTAACCCGAAGAGTACGAGGATAAGAATCGTTACCTCTTTAGACCGAATAGACTTCATGATGTTATTTGTATCCATATGTTTGTTTGTGTATTGATTTTGTAATCGCAAGGAATCGCTCCACGGATGCGGCGGCAAGCCTGATGCAGAGCAGGAGAAATGCTATTGAGAACAACAATCCCGCAGCTATCATGCCCGGCATGGACTCGAACGTCGCGAATAGAAAACTTTGCCAGTATTTGATAACGATACTCGGATCAGAAAAGATGAGCGCTACAAACGGTCCAAAGCTAGACTCCGCCAGAACGTGTCGTACGCCTATGAATGCAAATATGGAAAGGACGCAAAATATCACCAAAAGAGTACTGAAAAACGTTAGATTCCCCCGCACCAATGCCAGCTCCTTTTCAAGCCCCAATCGTTGGATAATCCTTGAAAATAGGTCTTTCGGCTGATTATTGTTCTCGTCCTGCATATATACTTATACGAATACGGGGTGCACTTTGGTGCACCCCGTATAAGCTAGACGAGTTTCTTGAGGAGGGCGATTGCGCGCCTATATCTGCTCTTGATTGTATTGAGTGGCTCATGGAGCCGGGCAGAAATCTCCCTGAAATTTAGTTCACCCTGGGTGTAGAGCTCTACAACGGAGCGATAATTCTTCGGAAGTTGAGCAACTGCGGTTGCCAATTCGCGATATTGTTGTTGCGCGAATATCTGATCTACAACGGATGGCGCCGTGTCGATGAGCGACTCGCTAAAATCTTCCTCGCCCCCTAACGCCGAAAATGGCAGAGCTTGTTTCTTCTTGAGCTCATCAATAGCTGTTCGCTGGGCAATTGTGAAAATCCACGTTCGAAAAGATTTGGCCCGATCAAACTTGGTGAGGTTTTTCCAAACTTTAACAAACACCTCTTGTGTTATATCAGCGGCGACGCTTTGATTTCCGGTATATCGCTTCGTAAAACCGAATATGAGAGGCATATAGCGCCTCACGAGCTCTTCGAGAGCCTGCTCATGTTTTCCTTCTAGATACTGCCCAACCAGCTGTTCATCGGTAAAACTGTTCATACGACAGCCATAGAGTAGCATAAAATACGGAAAATGACAGAGTTAGAAAAACCGCCCACATGGGCGGTTTTTCTGTGTTAGCTGGGGCTCCTAGACGAAGTTAGAACTATACTACTGGGCGGAATGTCGTCGTTTGCATACCATTTTGCATTCTAATCAGAAGCACTTTGCTTACACGAAAACTCCTCAACTTCCGAGTTTCGTATCAAAATCGTCCGGTTGGTCGTAAAGCTGAGACCTTTGTTAGGTTGCGTTTCAAAACCTAGATAGATGCGCTCCACACCCTGACTGCGCAGTTCTCGTACTGCTGACTGAAGGTCGGAGTCGGAACTGGCAACGATTGCCATTGAGATTGCCTTCTGGCAAGCCAGAGTAATCATGTCAACGGCAATACGAACATCTACACCCTTTTCCTTGAATGTGAGTGTCTCGTGGCCCTTGGGACACGTTTCCTTGTGTCCGCGAACATGGCCCGCAAGCACCACCTCAAATCCCTGAGCCTCCAAATGTACCTTGAGCAAGCGCTGTTCTTCAATCAGTTCTTTGGACTTCTTTGTCGTCTCCTCGTGTACGGTCAGCTTCCCAAGATAAAATAGCTTCTTATCAACCGAGATACCGGCAAGCACCTTATTGAGGAGGCTGTTGAAGTCATATTCGGCAAAATCAACTTTCTTTTCTTTGACCCTTTCTGGGTTCAAAATGAAGCTCATTTTGCTCATCAGATTGCGACCATCAACAAAGAGAATGTTTGGCATAAATACGGAAACCCCAGCGGGCCTTGCGGCTGGCTGGGGCGTTGATGTTTCTATAGTACTCCTATAGGCCCTCGCCTGTCAACACCCCTATTTGAGGCCAATTCTGAACCTTTTTAGAACAATATCAACATCTGTCCCACCCTGCGTTTTACTATATCAGAAAAAAGAAAGGCGGCCATTACTGGTCGCCTCATTTCCTCTCTCCCTGTCACCACGAAAGCGGAATCTTGTACTGACAGACGACGTGGGGATTGGGAAGAACATCGTCGAAGACGGCATTCGGTGGATGGGCCCAGATTACCTTCTGCTGTTCCCACCGAGCAGTTGCTTCGGCGACGAGAACGGCCCACCTTGCCTTCGCCTCCTTGACCGCCCCTTCTTCCGTAGTGGCGCTCAGAAGAATCTGCACCGTTTCGATGTCGTGTACGTTCTCCATCCAGTTCTTGGATGTGTACACGAGGTACCATTTTCCACTGTGCATAACCACCTTCCCTACAAATATAAGCGTACCACATTATTGTGGCATCTGTCAAGCTTGCTGGGGGTACTGGGCGAAGTTAGAACCGCATTGATAGTGGGCGCTTCGTCGTTTGCATTGCAAGTATAGCAAAAAGCCAAATGAAAAGGGGCGAATCTTTCGATTGCCCCTTCGGTGAACTGCTTCAAGATGTAGCGCTACAAGTCGATGATGTCTTCGTGGCCGTGCATCATCGCCATCGCCATCGCGCCGCTCTTCATCACGAGACCACCGAGGCCTCGCACCAACTCCCGCACTTCCCTTCCGGTCGCATCGTCGGGAATGGTGGTGCGCAGAGCGATGTCGCCGTATGGGTAGCCCAGCTCATCGCGAAGCCGTTGCTGCACCTCGGCCTCCGAAGAAGATGAGCTGATGATGTGTCGCGCAGCGACCTCGATTTCGACATCGGTCATCTCGTCATAGGACTTGTGCCGTGCCACGAGCTCTCCGAGCTGACCGATGAAATCGGCGTGCTTGGCACCAGCGATGACGGCTTCAGCAACCGACAGCGCCTTGCGCGGGTTCCGCTGGCCCACGAAGGGCATGGAGGGATTTCGACCCCTCGAGTGACACCACTTGGCGTGAGCCACGACTTCTTCGGCGGAACCTTGTGCA
The DNA here is from genome assembly GCA_964356795.1 of uncultured Candidatus Saccharibacteria bacterium. Lineage (GTDB taxonomy): Bacteria > Patescibacteriota > Minisyncoccia > 2-02-FULL-40-12 > GWA2-44-9 > JAGOPO01. Next base: position 62,640 of record CAYHIK010000004.1, read on the forward strand.
TGCTGGGAAAGGGCGTACTTCTTCACGTGTGACCTCCTTTTCCTGCAAAATCAGGATAGTCTAATTATACCATATTTCTATGGTATAAGTCAAGTTAGCTGGCGCTCCTAGACGACATTAGAACTGCGCTACTCAATGAAGGGGCGATATTTGTACTTAGTATAGAAATCCCCCGCCGGTAAAAGCGGGGGTGTGGGATTACGGAAAGATGGTCTCTCCATTCCACGGACAGTTGGGACACTCCTGCTTGTGGAGCGCCTCGATTTCGGAGAGGTGCGCTGCGATCTCCCTATCGAGGGTGATACATGCCTTGTTGTAGGCATTGCCCGCCTCGTTGTAGGCGGTGCGGGCCTTGTCGAAGGCGGTGTGGGCCTTGTCGAAGGCGGTGTGGGCCTCGTTAAAGACGTCGCCTGCCTCGTTGTAGGCGGTGCGGGCCTTGTTGTAGGCGTCGCCTGCCTTCAGCACGGCTTCGGGCAATACACCCTTCACGGGCTGGAAGAGACGGATGCGAAGCTCGCGCTCCTCCACGGCCTTCTGCGTGTTGATGTACGCGGCTCGTTCATCGTAACTGTCGCACCATTCGAGAAGTATGAGATGGTGCACGTGCCAGAAGAGACCTCTCTGCTTCATGTGTTACCTCCGATGAGAGTATACCACTATATTGTGGTGCGTGTCAAGTTTGCTGCACATTCGGCCTACTGGCCTCAGTACTTCCTCGCTCGCGCTCGGTTGCGGGACTTGGATTCACCGTCGGTCAAGGCGTCGTCAGTCACTCCGCCTCGCCTCACGGCTCCGGCCCTCACGGTATCATTTACTAATGATACATCGTTCCGGGCTTCGAATCCAAGCCCTCCATCAACCAGCGAATATAAAACACCCGAAGTGGGTGTTTTATATTCGTAGCTGGGGGTACTAGACGACGTTAGAACTATACTACTGGGCGGAATGTCGTCGTTTGCATACGTTTTAGCATAAAAAAGACCCCGGACAGCGTTGTGTTGCTGCCGGGGCCGTGACTTACTTCGGAGAGATAGACAGGAGTGCGGGATTGAGAACCCCACCCGACTCGTTGGCTTTTTCGCCCTCGTTTCCGAGCTGAGTCTTGACGTTGTGCCAGCGGCGAAGCTGTTCGCCGTACTTCCAGCACTGCGAGAGCATTGAGACGGCGCATCCGTACATGAAGCCCGTGATGCCCTCGAGGTCAGCCTCGGAAGATGCTGCGTCCGCAACATCTTCCAGTCTCTTCCCTTGAGCCATCTCGATCTGCATGAGACGCGCCCAACGTTCCGCGTAAGCGAGCACCGCGCTGCCGTAGCCGTCCTGGTTGCTTTCTCTGAACTTGAGCCAGCCGCGCCAGCCACTCGCGCTCTCAATTGCAAGGCCTGGATCGTTGAGCAGCTTGGCCTCGACGGCTTCGCGGTGGGCACGAGCCTTCTTCTCGTACTCCGCCCCTCGCCTCTGTCGCTTGCGCTCGTTCTCGGCTTCGATGCGAGCGTCGTTCGCCTTCTCTGTGTCTGTGAGAGCGGGCTTCGGATGGGGACCAACACTCTTGCCGATGTAGCCACTCAACGCTCGCGACCAGTCGCGGTAGATGAGCTCGGGATTGGAGTCCTCGCGCACCGACACGACCACATCGTTGAACTCGAACTTGATGACCCGCTTCTTCTTCGCCGAGAGCGCGATTGCTTCGGCGATGGTCGGCCCGATACTTGAGCCGCACATCACGTCGTACACGCCACCCTTCTCTCGCCACAGATTCTCCACGTTCTCCTCCCTTTCTCTTTGCTTCTCAGAACTTGGTTGCCCCATCGTTGTGTCAGTTGACTGAGTGGTGGAGTCCCTCGACTCCGCTGACGAGCCCGTTGCCCGCACTGACTGCACTTGGGGCCCAGCCCTGCCTGATGGTGGCGAGCCACTGTTCGTAGGTCGCGCCCATGTCTGCGAAGGCAGGAGCGTTGTTGTCGGCGAGCCAGCGAGCGAGAGCTTCCGGCGTCTCCATGACTGGAGAAATCGGCGTGCCCTCGGAGGTGGATTCGTACATCTGGTAGTGAGTGCGCTCCGCCTCCGGCCAATCCGGCATGGAGTCTTCCTTCTTAGGAATGGGGCCGTTCTCCTCTTCGAAGGTCCTACCGTCGGTCGAAGCGTCACGAGGCACGAAGCTGGGCGGTTGCGTTGCGTAGCTGAGCTCGTTACCCAGGGCCCACTGACACGCTTCGATCTTGTAGGCTTCGAGCCTCTCCTTGAAGCTGTCGCTCAACAGCGGAATGAAGTAGCCCCTCGCGTCCCTGGGATGCTCCCAGTTCGCGGAAACTCTGCGAACTTCTCTGCTCATCTCGACCTCCTTGTAGTGTCAAGAACTCAAACAATAGCATACCACATTTATATGGAATAAGTCAAGTTTGCTGCACATTCAGTCTGCTAGCCTCAGTACTTCCTCGCTCGCGCTCGGTCGCGGGGCTTGGATTCACCCGCCACTCTCGATGCCACCAGTCGTGGCATCTCGGTTCTGGGCTCCGGCCCTCACGGCCACATCAGCTGATGTGGCATCGTTCCGGGCTTCGAATCCAAGCCCTCCATCAAACAGCGAATATAAAACACCCGAAGTGGGTGTTTTATATTCGTAGCTGCGGGACTTGGATTCGAACCAAGATAGGCGGATCCAAAATCCGCAGTCCTACCATTAGACGACCCCGCAATGTCCTACCATTAGACCCGCCTCGACTTGACGTCTTCGGCGAGGCGGGCGATCCCGCAATGTGAAATACTAACGGGGAAATAATACAGGAAAAATAGGTTTATGTCGACTTTTCGAAGATGTGGTGTATCATGCGGGAGGCCACACAGAGGAGGCTTCGATGTCGAGTCCTACATGGGTGAAAACGTTCCTTGCATCAAGCGATCGAAAGGCGCATGAGTCGCACGAACTCCTCAACGAACTCGTGCGACTCAACACCATCACCATCGGCGACCTGTCGGTGACGTGCGTAGCCTGCTGGGAGGTTCACCCGCTTCGCGAGTGGACGTTCATCCAGAACCGCTACTACGTCTACTCCACGGGATGCACGGGTGGCGACTACTGGGTTGACTGTAAAGTCGAGAGCTGTCACATTCAGTGCCCTTCGTGTCATGCGAAGAGCTATCTGTATAATCGCCACGACCGAGATGTGCTCGTCGCGCTTCTTTCGCGAAAAGATATTTCTCGAGAAAAGATTTTCGTGAATCCCATCATCATCACGGAGAACCGCAGTTGAAGAATACTCACACCCCCGCCACGGCGGGGGCTTTTCTTACTTCCCTGTGGAGCCGAATCCACCGGAGCCTCGAATTGTGGATGAGAGTTTTTTGACCTCTTTGATGTGCGCTTGGTGCACACGCTGAATGAGCATCTGTGCGATTTTGTGCCCTACCTCCAGCGCAACTTTTTTGCGACCAAGATTCATGAGCGCAACCTTGATTTCACCTCGATAGCCGGCGTCGATGACGCCCCCCATGACTTTCAGTCCATGCTTGCTGGCGAGTCCGCTTTTGTCCCAAATCAGTCCGACGCATCCCCTCGGAATCTCCATCGCCAGACCCGTGGCAATCAATGCCATGCGGCCCGCAGGGATGCTTACACGCTCGACGGTGCACATATCCATACCTGCGTCATGCTTCTGCGCGTACGACGGCACCTGCGCTGACGGATGAAGTTTCATAATTTTTATATTCATACCGCGTACCATATCAAAACGAAAGCCGAGTGGATACGCCACCTCTCCCCTCATCCCCCGCGAGACCATACCCCGACTCATCTCTCGCTACACACGAATAGCGCACGGCCAATTCCATACGACGCATCAAACCAAGATGATGCGTCTGGAGGAATCGACTACGTGCGCTACTTATTTCTCGCGAGCCGCTTCGCTACGATTTCGCTGGGATATGGTCTCGCAATGAATGCGCCTGCCCTCGGAGCGATCCCCTTGGGCCAGAGAGCCATCGTGAGCACCAAGCTATAGCAATGGCATCCGAGATGAGTGCCCGGAATCATCCGCATGACCGGAGCCTAAAGACGGAGTCGACGGCGGAGATTCGGATGATTCCGTGGCACGAAGAGGATGCCGTTCAGTATGCGAACGGCGAGATGGCCAAGAGGGAGCGGAGAGAGTCTACACGGATTGGGGCGTGCGGAGGGCAGAGGCAAGCCAGAGGGCGGAGAGAAGCGCGACGCCAGCACCATACATGAACGGATACACGGGATTGATATTCCAAAGCACGCCCGCGATGAGGCCGGCGGGAATTGCAGCGAGTCCCGTGAGCGTCTCGAATGCACCGAGCGCTGTGCCTCGTACACTATCTTCCGATACGTCGCTCATGAATGCGCGCTGGGATGCATCGATAAATGCCTTGAACACACCGTAGAGCGCAAAGAGTGCAATGAGCACGATGAGATTCTCGGTGGCGCCATGCACGAGCCATGCCTTCGCTACAAACCCCGCGCATACGATGGCAAACAACATGTAGCCGATGATAATGGTGCGCCGACGGCCCATACGATCAGAGAGTGCGCCCACAGGCCCAGAGAATATGGTATCGACGAGATTGAACACAATATACGCAATCAGTGTCATCGCGAGCGCGGACTGCGTGGACACATCCTTGAATGCTGATTGCCCCATCATGATAAAGAAGACCACCGAGAAATTTGCAAATGCAAAAAGCGTAGCGATGAGCAGGAACTGCCGCGCCTTCCCTGATAGCTCGCGAAGCGAAACGACGCCTCGCGCAAGACGCAATTGACTCGGCACTCGCACGAAGATGAGCGGAACCACCGCGAGGAGACCGATACATGCGGAGATGATAAATATCGTGCGCAGTGGCACGCTCATGCCCACGTAGAGCACAAGGATCGCTACCGAGCCAAGCATCGCGCCGGCGCTATCCATCGCGCGCTGGATTCCGAATCCCTTCCCCCGTTGTTTAATTGGCAACGACTCGCTCACAATGGCATCACGCGGTGCGTCGCGAAGTCCTTTTCCGATACGTTCAGCAGGGCGCACCCATGCAATTTGCGTCCATGATGACGCGCCCGCGTATGCAAATTTCACCACCGATGAGATAGCGTACCCGAACATCACAATCCCCTTGTATCGCTTGGTCTTGTCGGCAATGTACCCCGACCACACACGAAGAATGGCGGCGACTGCATCGCCCACCCCGAAAATCAAACCAATGATAATTCCGCCGCCGCCCACGGATTGAATAAAGAACGGAAGAATTGGCAACACCATCTCACTAGAGAAATCAGTGAGTAAACTCGTGATGCCCAATAAAATAATATTCTTCATGCCGCAACGGGTGCAGTCAGCTCGATAATGGCCAACTCGAGCGGAAGCGCGGGAATGGGAGATGACTTCATCTGCACGCGTGCGTGGGTGACGAGTTGTATCATCCGCACCAAGAGCGCGCCATCCATGCTCGTGGCGAATGCATTGAGCGTATTGGACTGCGTCTCTGCCATCGCGAGCCCCGCGGAATCGATAATGCCACGATCAATCTTTGCAATCATAACTTGGCGGAGGTACTCGAGAAATCCTTTCGCAAATGCGTCTACATCGATACCCTGCGACTGCATCTGCTGAACAAATCGAAGCGCACCCGAGCGATCGCGCGCCGTGATAAGCGTGAGCAACTGTGCATGCCAGCTCACGGGCACCAGCCCCAGCACTGCGCGCACGGATTCTTCGTCGATGGCGCCTTGGGTATGATGACTCGCCATCTTGGTGAGCATCACTTCGGCATCACGGAGTGCGCCGTCGGATGCAGCGGCAAGCAGTGCGAATGCTTCGGGTGTGACGGTGAGCTTCTCTGCAGTGGCGATGGTGGTGAGCTTCGAGACGATTTGTGTTTGGGTAAGTTTCTTGAAATCAAATCGCTGAACACGGGAGAGAATCGTGGGGATGAGCTTCATCGGATCGGTTGTCGCCAAGATAAAGATGACGTGCGACGGTGGCTCTTCGAGCATTTTCAGAAATGCATTCGATGCTTCCTTTGTAATCATGTGCGCCTCGTCGATGAGATAGATTTTGTATTTCGACGAGGTAGGCGCAACACCGATGGTTTCTTTGAGTTCGCGCATATCGTCGATGGAGCGATTCGATGCAGCATCGATTTCGAGGAGATCCATAGAACGCCCCTCGTTGATAGCCACGCAGGAATCGCATGTGCCACACGGGCGCCTCCGCGATGCGGTACAGTTGATGGATTTAGCGTAGATGCGTGCGAGCGTGGTCTTTCCCGTACCTCGGGGGCCCGCAAACAGATATGCATGCCCGATACGATTACTCAAAAGCGACCCCTGCAGGGTTTGGACGACGTGCTCTTGCCCGACAACATGCTCCCAGTCAGTTGGCCGATAGGTACGGTACAGCATGGGGAGACTTTACACTTATTTTCGGAAAACGAACATACGGAATCCCGTGAAGCTAAAGATGATTGCTGCGGCGGAACCAACGATCGCAGAAATACCCGCCCATGATTCGGCGTTATAGGATTCCGGTCGGAGCGTGACAATAGCGGATGCGATGCCGACGTTCACTAATAAACTCACAAGCGATACACCCGCAAATGATGACACCTCGCGCGTACTCACGGCAGAGTTACTCGCCTCAAACGTCCAGTATTTATTCCAAAGATAGCTGTGCATAGTGGCAATCGTGAATGACAGCGCCTTGATGAGCGTGTATCCCATGCCCTCCACCGCACCCGTGGTTGCGATGCCCGTGTAGAGCACCCCGAAGTCCACCGCGGCATTTGCGAATCCGATACAGGCAAACCTCCCAAACTGCGTAAACGAGCGCATCATCGTCCCCAAGAAATATCCGAGCTGAACACCCGCAATCCACAGCACAGGAATAATAAACGGCATCACCGATGGATCGATACCCATGGGCAGGGTCGCACCGAGATACACCAAAATACGCCATCCGATAACGCCCGTCGTAAGACCAGTCACAAATCCCGAGAGCACGTCTCGTGTCGAAAGAACTTTCATAGTGTGTTTATGTTTTGTTACTGTTGAACCGCGCTGTAATCTCCGCCTCGACTTCCTCCCTCGGTCGTCCAAACTTCAAGCGAGAAATTTCTATGAGTGCTTTTTCCACCTCTGGGTCGCCCGGATCTGCTTTGATTTCTTCGAGCATGAGTCGGCAACTGGTTGGTCGTGCAAGCGATTGTCCCACGAGCATACTCACATATGCGTTGAGGTTGTCGATGTTGGAAATATCATACGAGGTAAACGTGGGCTCGAAGCGCGTCTTGATTTTCGGCGTCTCTGCGTCTTCTGGGCTGATGCGCGCGATGAGCATGGTGCCGACGTTGCCGTAAATTGCGTCGCGAATATCTTCGGGGAGCTGGGTGACGTACTGGTGCGCCATAATCAAGCAGAGCTTGTATTTGCGTGCCTCGGAAAGAATCGTCTTGATTTGCGGTGTCGCATAGTTTTGGAACTCGTCGATGTAGACATAGTGATCGGGGAACTCTGCGCGCTGAATATCGCGCGAGAGCGCGGCACGCTGGAGCTTGTTGATGATGACCAGTCCGAGCAAATCGGAATTGAGCTGGCCAATCTTCCCTTTGGCGAGGTTACAGATAAGAATCTTTTTGTTTTCAATGATGTCGTTGAAATCAATCGCGCTCTTTTGCTGGTTCACGATGGGGCGCAGGAAGTCGTTGCTGGTGAATGTATCGATCTTTGAAGTGATATAGCCCGCGAAGTTGGTGAGCGATTGATCGCCTGTGGTCTTGGTGGCTTCCAACTCCCAGAACTGCTTCACGATGGGATTGGATTCATGGGCAAGCAGGTCGTTGCGGAATGCTTCATCCACGAACACGCGCGACACATCGGCAAGCGTGGGGATACGACGCTCGTAGTTGTCGAGCAACAAGAAAATACTATTCTTGAAGTAGCGTTCAAACTGTGGACCGCCACTCACGGAGAGGTCGTAGAGCTTGCTCATGATTTGGAATAGCTCGTCGATGATGAGCGTCTTTTGCTCAGGGTGGTTGATATCGAATTCGAGGAGGTTGAGCCCCATGGGATTGGCAACGTCGGTTGGATCGAAGTACACCACATCGTTCATGCGCTCTTTGGGCACATGACGAAGCGCTTTGACCCCCAAATCAGAGTGCGGTTCGATAATCGTGATTCCCTCGCCATTGCGCAGGTCTTGGTTAATCATCTGCCCCAAGGTGACGGATTTACCAGTACCGGTTTGTCCGAGGACGTACATGTGCCGGCGACGCGCTTCTTTGTTTAATTTCAGAGGGGTCTCGACGCCTTGAAATACATTCATGCCAAACACTACGCCTTCTGCGGGCATGTCGGGTGGCGGTGGCGCAGTGCGGAAGTTGGCAAACTTCACCTTCGGCAAAAGCGCAGAGCTCACGGGGAAGTGATACACGCTCGTGACTTCTTCGCTGGAAAGCGTGATGAGCTGATTGTTGTCGAACAGACGGAATGAGTAGTTGAAGAGGAACTTCTCCAGCTCACGCCCCGGCTTCACGGTGTTAAGCTTGAATGAGTTAAGATCAGGTGCTGCAAATTGCGAAAACGAACCGACGATATCGCTCAAGATCATCGACGCGCGCTCTTGCGTCTGCGCTGATGCTACGAGGCGCACATTGCAATCAAAGAGCGGACGCGAGGCTTTGCTCTGAAGCGACTTGATAACACGACTCTCAAATTCAGTTGCAACTTTAGGCGGCTCGATGATAGCTCCGTCCTTTTTCTCGTCTTTCTTGGGAGGGTTCTGTGCGAGTTTGAGCGCCTTTGAAAACGTAATACCGGATTGCATGAGACGCGCAGTGTCGACGGCGAGCTTGCGAATGCTGTTGTCTGCTGATGGTCGCAACACAACCTGCAACGATGCGCCCTCCCCTTCGGATTCAAGCCGTGCCATCGCGGATACAATCGGACCGAGTGGATCGGTGGGGAGCTCGGTGTAGGTCTGAATGGGCAACATCGGATGTTCGCTGAATTTGAGGAATGCGCCCGCAGATGCACCTTGGGGATTGAATATATTGTAGTCAGGACTCTTGGTGACCTGTGCGGATGGGAACACGCCACTCACCTGCTTTTCGAATTGATCGGCGTATTTGGACGGCACCGCAGCGTAGAAATAGATTTGCTCACCTGAATGATGCACCGCAATTTCAAGTGCGATGTAGGGATCGCCGTACAGAAACTTGTTCCACCCCTTGATTTTGAAGGTGGAAATCGTGGCGAACAACTGCTCCATCAACGAAATAAGCTTCTTGTCTTCTTGCTGCTGTTGCCCAGGGCCCATACGAGGCATGGCGAATAGCATCAACTGCAAATCAAGCGAGCGCGCAAGTGAGCCCTTGGTGCGAGTTACATTGAGCACAATCAGCATCGCCGATGCGATCATCAGGAGAACGATACCGAGGAGAATGTAGATCAGAAGGGACATGATGCCTTAGGATGCAGCGTCGACTTTTTTGCGCGCCATCAATTCGTCGTGTAATTCATCGGTCATGACGTCGTGGAATGCGTCGACAAGTGCAGGATTTCCGGATTTCATTGCCTGCTCAATTGCCTCTTGGGGGCCCTTGGTGAATGCGATGTCAACGAGTTGCTGTACACTCACGGAAAGTGCGGGGTCTTGCCAGCTCGCACCCGCGGAGCCCGATGCGGGAGTGGGTATCTGGTACGACGGCATAACCTGCTGAATCTGCTCACCAACAGCAGCGTGCACTTCGGCGCGTTCGATGGGTGCATTCGCATCCACTCCCGACTCTGCGCGATGTTCGGCGATTGTTTGCTCGACAGCAGAAACCTGACCTTGCTTTGCTTCGGTTTGTAGTTCGGACATAGTGCTTTCAGTATACCATAGCATCTTGTGGATAGGGAAAAGCGCGGATGATGGTACAATAGATATACATGAAGCGCACCGAACTCGTCGTCCTCCTCCTTATACTTGCAATCGCTGCAGGCATGCGTCTCTACGGTCTCTCCACGACACCGCCTGGTTTGTATCCTGACGAAGCCATGAACGGCAATAACGCCCTGGAAGCAAACCGCACGGGCACCTACAAACTTTTCTACCCCGAAAACAACGGTCGCGAGGGACTATTCATCAATATTCAAGCGGCATCGGTGGCAGTATTTGGAAATACCACATTTGCACTGCGATTTGTCTCAGCGCTTTTTGGCGTACTCACGGTGCTGGGCGTCTACCTGCTCACACGGCGCATGTTTGATGATTGGCGCGTTGCAGCGATTGCAGCATTTTTGATGTCGGTTGGATTTTGGCACGTCAATTTTTCTCGCATCGGATTCCGCGCCATCATGGCGCCTCTCTGTGCGGTCTGGGGATTCTATTATCTCTATAAAGGCATCGAGACACATCGACTCTGGAGCTGGGCGCTTGCAGGAGTGTGGTTCGGCATTGGATTTCACACCTATATCGCATACCGCGTAATCCCTCTCGCCATCGCATTCACGCTCGGCGCATACTGGCTCTCCCTTCGCGCCGCATTTAGCCATAGCAAATACACATACGCACGACACCAGATGCTCGGTGGAGTTGCGATGATGATTGGCATTTCGCTCATTGTCATTCTTCCGATGGTCGCCTACTTCTACGCAAATCCCAGCGATTTGGTAGGCAGAACCGGCCAAGTTGCAGTCTGGGCAAGCGAACAACCCATCATTGATTTCCTCACAAATGCCGGGAGGACGTTTGGCATGTTCTTCTTCCAGGGTGACTTCAACTGGCGCCACAATATCGCAGGTGCGCCCATCCTCTTCTGGCCGGTAGCAGTGTTCTTTATGGTTGGCCTTTTGCACACGTGGTGGAAGTTTATGCATTCATTCCTGCGTCGTGGTCACCCCGGCATCGTACACACACTTCTGCTCTCTTGGTTTGTGGTGGGTCTGTTGCCAGCACTCCTCTCCACCGAAGGCTCGCCCCACGCGCTTCGTGCGCTCGTCGTGGCACCCGCGGTGTACATCATGTCTGCGGTAGGGCTTCACTGGCTCTACCTCTGGCTCGAGCGCTGGTACGGAGCGCATGACCACAGACAAGTGTGCATCCCCGCACGCTTCATTCCTGGCTCGCACGGAGAGGTATGTGCGCAGCGCAGTACCATCATCGTCACATGTGCCGTCGTCTCGCTCCTCCTTGCACTTGGCGTCGCCGACGGTAGCCGATACTTTGTGGATTGGGGTCGCCACCCCGAAGTATCCGGGCAATTCAATGGCCGATACACTCCAATCGCACAGCGCCTCAATGAACTCCCGCCCGCAACCCTCAAATATGTTGTCGTCAAAGACGGAAGCGTACTCGTCGATGGCATCTACATGCAGGCGCAAACAGTCATGTATCTCACCGATACGTGGAAACCCGCACAGCAACGTGCAAAGAATATCTACTACATCACTCCGCAGGAATTTTCCGAACACAAATATCCGAAAGGCGCTATCGTTGTACAATTAGATCCATAACCCCATGAGACAAGAACGGAAACTCCGCTTCATCGCGGCGTCTGTCATGTGTATTGCGCTTGCGTTGGCTTTCACGAGCACACTCTCGGACGCGCCCATCGTAGATGAAGTCCCGCATATCGGAGCTGGATATTCTTACATCGCGCGTGGCGACATGCGCCTCAACCCCGAACACCCGCCACTCATCAAAGACCTCGCCGGCATCGCGCTTGCAATCATCAATCCTCAAACATCGGTATTTTCAACCTCATCATGGACAACCGACGTCAACGGCCAGTGGCAATTTGGCCGAGATCTCATTTTTGAATCAGACCGAAGTCCCGACACCATCAAAGTCGTCGCGCGGCTCCCAATGCTCATGGTGTTTGCATTCGCATGTTGGCTCGTGTGGAAATGGGCACGCGAACGATACGGCGATGTTGCCGCAATCATGTCACTCACGCTCCTCGCGTTCTCGCCCACCATTCTGGCTCACGGACGCCTCGTGACTACCGACATGGGCGCTGCCACGGGAATTCTTGCCGCCACGTACTGCTTCATCAAATTCTTACGCAAACAAAATACCCACACATTTTGGTGGGCGGTACTCTCGCTCGGACTCGCGCTTCTCGCGAAGTTCAACACCGTTCTCCTTGGACCATACTTCGTGATTGCGGCGCTCATCTATGGATTCCAATTCAAATTCCGCTCACTGACTGCATGGAAGGCTGGTGCGCGACTCGTTGCGCTCACCGTACTTCTGGGAGCAACATCATTCGTTGCGGTCGTGTGGCCAATCTACATCGCGCACACCTGGAACTATCCTGCGGAACGCCAACGCTCCGATACAGCATCGATCTTGGGCGGGTACCCCGACTCACTCCTGAAAACAACACTCCTATGGGCATCAGATAAGCCCATCATCCGTGGTGCCGCGCAGTGGGGACTCGGCCTCGCGATGGTGCAGCAACGCAGTGCCGGTGGTAATACCATCTACTGGATGGGTCGCGTCGTGCGCCAAGGTGGCCCAGGATACTTCCCCACAGTGTACTTCATCAAAGAACCGCTCGCATGGTGGATTCTCGTTTCAGTCGCACTCACGGCGCTCATCTTTCATCGTCGCCGACAACCCGATCAACCCAAGCGCTCCAATTTCTATCGCGACAATCTCGAAGAGTGGATGTGGCTCCTCTGGCTCGCAATTTATTGGATTATCAGTATTCGCAGTACGCTCAACATCGGCGTACGCCATCTCTTACCTGTGTACCCGTTCACGATTCTCTTGGTCACCGGTCGTATCTCAATACTCTACGAATGGCTTCGTCACAACGACAAGCAACGCCATCGCATCGTAGCGGTCGTGCTGGCGATACTCCTCGGATGGTACGCATTTGAATCTGCGCGCATCTGGCCGAACTACATCACCTACTTCAATCAAGTCGTTGGTGGGTCATCGGGCGGATACCGATTCGTTGCCGATAGTAATCTCGATTGGGGGCAAGACATCAAGCGCCTTGGGGTCTGGATGGAATCAAACAATATAGAAAAAATGTCTCTCGACTACTTCGGATGGTCCGATCCTTCCTACTATCTCGGTACGCGCTACCTCTATACCACGGGACGCTACTGGAAAGATGCAAAGGACTTCATCGCGCGCAATCAAAGTGGAGGATGGATTGCGATTTCAGCGACGTTCTTCCTCGAGGCGACCAACAAAACCGAACCTGGCGCGAGCACGTATCGCTGGCTCATGGACTACGAACCGACCGCAGTGATTGGAAATTCCATCTTCGTCTGGCATCTCGAATAAAAAGAACCCCGATGCGCGCGCACCGGGGGGAGTCATAAGACTGCAGGGGTCCGTTCGGACCTCCTTCGAGACCTTGCCATGCCTCTGTATGGTTCCTTGCCTCCACTCGGTCGCCTTATTTGGGCGACTCAACCACTGGCAGGACCCTGCACTGGGCCGAGGAGAAAGGTTAGCGCATTTTGGCGCTGGTGGTAACCATAATCCCACCTTTTTTCTTTTTTGCTTCTTTTTTTGATTCTCGCCCGGCCCACTTTCGAGGCCCGAGACGAGACCGGGGCAAGGCACGCGCCAAGCTCCGGAATAAGCCAATAATCAAGATCTGACACTCAACGAGTATGAATCCTTTCGTCTTCTTCTAGCGGCACAAATGATTGATTTCACTGCCTGAATACTGACTTCCGTGTCCCCCGCCATGGCGGGAAACGAGACGATTATTGGCTTATTCCGGGGCTCGGAGGTGATGAGCCCGGATGTAGAAGGTGCTTAAGGCCGAAGCCTTATGTGAGAAGTATAGCAAATCTGACTCTTTTTGTCAATACCCACCCATTCAGCTCCTTGGCAGCTAGCGGAATGCCTATGTGCGGGTACGACGTTCTTGGCTTACTGCCAAGCCATCTCGTTCTCGGCCCAGCCGGCCTCCGAAAGCCCCTTACATAGGCACTCCGCCATCTGCTAGGAGTTCGCTAGCTCTGCGATATTGGTGTGGCCATGAGAGAGGCTTTCGGAGCGCGACGGCGCGAGAACGAGACGCTCCACCAGCCAGGTGGAGACGTCGTACTCGGATCATGGCCATACCGATAGCGCGGAGCTAGGCATCGCACCGTTTGCAAAGAAAAAAGCGCCGCCAGAGATGGGGCGCCATCAGATGTTCAGCTGGGAAGATGCAGCCTGATTGCTTGTGCGATTGCCGCAAGGAAGCATGCAATGGCAATCAATATCATCTTATGCGGACGCTCCTCCTCAACGAAAAGGATAGAGGCCAAGAGACCTAAGCACCCCGAAAACATGAGTACGTGGAAGAGCAACCTGGGCAACATGACGAACCTCCTGAGAAATACTTTAACATCATAAATACGCTATTATCAATAGCTTATTTATAGTACACGCGGCCGGGGGTGCGGAGATCGACGTAGGAGGTTGCCCAGCTGGCCTCCTTTGCTTTTTCTGCAAGCAAAATGCCAAACGTCTCGAGCTGTTCGCTCACATCCATATTCATGTTCAGCTTGAGCACGTACAGAGCGTTCACAGAGATAATCAAATCCCCCGGCGCCGCATCGGGAAGCGTCACCTCGAGTACGCGCAGGCCCAGCGCAATGAGCCGTCGTCGCACCACATCGACTGCCTGCACGATGGGGGTGATATCAGACGCTTCGGAGCGTTCATCGGTCACCAGAAGCAAGAGTGGGCCTCGAGAGACCACTGCAGAGCCCCACTGAGCACCCTTGGCGTCATAATACGTGCACACCTCACCACGACACCAGGTGCCCATCACGACGCGCTCAACAACATCAATGCGAATGGCGTGCGGATACTGCTTGATAACGCGCACCTGCTCTAACCCCGGAAATTTGGAACGTGTATATGCAGAAAGCGCGCCCGTGTCGAGAAGTAGAATATTCCGTTTCGGATGAAGAATCTGAAACGAACGCTCCGAAAGAAGTTCATCAATGGAAACTCGAATTGCGTCAGACTGCGTGGGAGATGCGCCTACGATTTCAACACTCGTGACCGCAAACACATTCGCTACGAATAATAAATAGATAGCGCCGACGAAAATGGCGAGGGCGATGAATATCCAAAGCGCGATTCGAATATACACACGGCGTCGATGCATGCGCACTTGTGTATCCGCGATTGGTTGTCGACTTCGAATAGCGACGGGCATGCTCGATGCGTCTACCCACGAATCACTTCTCGTCCGCCCATGTAGGGGCGTAATACTTCAGGGATGCGGATAGAGCCGTCTTCGTTCTGGTAGTTCTCAACAATCGCAATGGGGAAGCGACTCAGGACAACTGCGGTGCCATTGAGCGTGTGGGCGTAGTCGGTCTTCCCTTCGGCGACACGATACCGAATCCCAAGTCGTCTAGCCTGATAATCTGTGCAGTTAGAAGTGCTCGTAATTTCTCCGTACCCATCCTTCATGACCATCCACGCTTCAATATCAAATTTTCGATATGCAGGAGCACCGAGATCACCTGCTGCGGTATCAATCACCCGATACGGAAGACCGAGTCCGTCTACAATTTCTCGTTCAATAGAAAGAAGTTCTTTGTGGAGCTTCTCGGACTCCTCCGGCTTGCAATACACGAACATCTCCAGCTTCGTAAACTGGTGCACTCGGTAGAGCCCTTTTGATTCGCGTCCATACGCTCCCGCTTCAGTGCGAAAACAATGGGAAAGCGCAACGTATTTCTTTGGACCAGCTGATAAATCAAGAATTTCCCCGGCATGGTATCCACCCATCGTGATTTCGGCTGTTCCAATAAGTGAGAGATCGGTGCCCTCTACTGAGTACACCTGCGTCTCCGGTCCACGCGGGGCGAACCCAATGCCTTGGAGGATTTCATTCTTTGCCATATCGGGCGTCTCAACGAGTGTATACCCGTGCTTGGATACCACATCTATCCCATAATTCACGAGCGCCTGATTCAAGCGCACTAAATCCCCTTGTGCAAAATAGAATTTTCCCCCAGCAACCTTTGCGCCTCGCTCAAAATCCAAGAGCCCTTGCTCCACGAGAAGCGTCTCGTGATCTTTTGGCGTAAACGAAAATTTCGGAGGCTCCCCTATGGTGTCTACTAGTTTAAAATCATTCTCTCCACCCACGGGGACATCGGGATGGATGAGGTTCGGAATCATTGCCAAGAGGGCATCGTACTGCGCCTGCACCTGACCCTGTTCTTCTTCCAGCTTGCCAACCTCATCTCCGAGTGCGCGCATCTTTGCGATTTCTTCAGGTGTTGGCTTAGTCTTGGAACCCTGATTACGAGTGGCGCGCAACTCGTCTGAACGCGCGATGAGAGAGCGTCGTTGGTCGTCGAGCTTGAGTAGTTGCTCAATATCAACCTTCACACCACGCCGCTTGGCGGTTTCCTCTACTTCATCGATATGCTCTCGGATATATTTGATGTCTAACATGGGGGGGGTTAGTTGTTGGGACGCGTGAGCGGGAAGAAGACCGTCTCGCGAATGGGGCGATCCACAAAGAATGAGAACAACCGCTCGGAAAGTCCGAACCCTGCGGTCGGAGGCATGCCATATTCGAGTGCGCGAACGAAGTCTTCATCCATACGCTGTGCTTCTTTGTCTCCTGCCTCGCCCATGCGTGACTGCTCCTCGAAGCGTGCACGCTGATCGAGTGGATCGTTGAGCTCGGAGAATCCTTTTCCTAATTCACTTCCGCACGCCACAATCTGGAATCGCTCAACACGCTGGGGATCCTGGGAGGAGCGCTTCGCCAGTGGCTCGATATCAACGGGTGGCAACACGAGAAATCCAGGCTCGATAAGATGCGGGCGAACTTTCTTTTTGAAAATTACATCGATAAGGCGTCCGCGACCAACATGCTGACTCGCATCGATGCCCTCGGCAACCGCATACGCTTTTAGCTCTTTTTCGGTAACGCTCGCGAGATCAAGGCCCGTGTGTTGCTGAAATACTTCATAGTAATCAATGCGTGCCCATGGCTTACTCCAGTCAACTCCTTGCCCTCGATAGCTGTGGGTGAGCGTGCCGAGTGTGGCCTTCGCAACATGGCGCACTAATCGCTCCACAATTCCCATGAGCTGCTCATAATCGGTGTACGCCCAATACATCTCCATCTGCGTGTAGTCCTGGAGATGCTCGCGATCAATGCCTTCGTTGCGGAAGATGCGTCCAATTTCAAATACTTTCTGATAGCCTCCCACGATGAGGCGCTTGAGGTTGAGCTCAGGAGAAATGCGGAGGAACAAATCGATATCGAGCGCATTCATGTGCGTTGCAAAGGGCTCCGCATCAGCACCGCCGGGAATGGGCTCGAGAATGGGAGTCTCAACTTCGAGTCCACCTTCCTGCAATAGAAATTCTCGCATGGACTGCCAGAACGCAGACTTGCGCACAAACAGCGCGCGCTCTTCGGGACGCATGATGAGGTCGGCATACCGTTGACGGAGTCGCTCTTCGGCATCTTCGAGACCATGCCACTTCTCGGGTAATGGAAGAATGCCCTTGGTGAGCATGCGCCATTCTGCGGCCTCGAGACTGCGCTCACCACGCTTGGTGGTACTCACTGAACCGGACACCTGGATGATGTCGCCGATATCGACAACGGAAACGAATTGATCATACCCCTCTTGCCCGATACGGTCGGCGCCTATGAGTACCTGCATCGAAGCAGAACCATCGTCGATATCGATGAACGTGAGGCCACCATGGCCACGCTGTGCCATCATACGACCCGCAATCACAACACGATCGCGGGACGCTTCGAGCGCGGGAAATGAATCCAAAACGTCTTGGACGGCGTGTGTGCGCTCGCATCGTGCGGGATACGGATCAGAACCCGACTCGCGGATACGAGTGAGCTTTTCTATGCGTACGTTACGAAAATCGTCGATAGCCATATCGAATATATAGTAGCAGACACGAAGACGAATGGGAACACACTACTTCACCTCGAGAATCTTGTACTCGACGGTACCGCGAGGAGTTACGACGGAAATCTTATCACCCCTCTTGCCTCCAAGAAATGCGGAACCAAGGGGAGATTCGTTGCTGATTTTTCCGTGTGCGGGGTCCGCCTCAGACGCACCCACAATCATAAATTCGCGCTGGTCCTTGCCAGTCTGTACAGAGATGTGAGAGCCAACGCGCACCACACCGCTTGCGGCTTGGTTTCCAATCACAATGGCGTTCTCGATGAGACGCTTGAGCTCCTCGATTCTTCCTTCGTTGAGCGACTGAGACTCCTTTGCCTCGGCGTATTCGGCATTCTCCGAAAGATCTCCCTGATCTTTGGCATCCTTGATACGCGCAGTAATGTCCGAACGCAATACCGTGGTTCGATGTTCGTACTCTTCCTTTAGTTTTTGCAGGCCTTCCTTGCTTACATATTGGTCTTCCATGGGATTATATTCAGAATAATGTGGGGAACTATACCATAGGGTGCGGGTAAGTGCAATCAGGGGGATGGGATAACTGTAGGTGTTACGCCCGATATTCGAGCCTTATCGAAGTACCATGAAAGGAATGCGTACGCGGCGCGAAGCGCATACCCCTGGTTTGATGCGGAACCCTCTACGAGAATCGTGAGCGCTATTTCTGGGTTATCAGCGGGCGCATAGAGGGTGAGAAGGGAGTTAATGCGCTGACCCTTCACGACTTCCGCGGTACCCGTTTTGGCGGCAACGGAAACCGGAAGATTTCCAAGCATCTTTGCGGTACCACTCGTAACCGTTTGCTCCATTGCATCTTGCATCGTTCTAATCACCGAAGCTGAAAATGGCAATTGCCCCAACGGTGTGGCCTCGAATACTTCCTTCGTTTTTATGGCATCGTCCACGGTGCGCAGCGCGAGTTTCGGCTTCCAGATTGTTCCCCCATTTGCGATAGCGGAAACATACGCATTAATCCAGAGCGGTGTCACCACGAGATCTCCCTGTCCGATGGAGGTGTTGTAGGTGTCGCCCTGATACCACGGCTCCTTTTGCGTGGCGTACTTCCAATCAGGGGTTGGCAAAAATCCTGCCACCTCGCCCGGTATGTCGATGCCGAGCTCGCGATCTGCGAATCCAAGGTGAAGGTACTTCGCGATACGCTCAATACCCAGACCATAGAGTGGCCCGTAGCCACCGCCGACGGTATAGAAGTAGACATTGCATGAATCTGCAATGGCGCGATAGAGATTGAATGGCCCCGTATCGGAGCGCCAGTTTTTAAACACATAGGGATCGTCGGGATGTTGTGGATTCGGGACTGAAATACTCACACAATCTTGATTCACTACTTGATCGGCGCTCACGATTCGCTCCTGCAGTGCAGTCATGCCAATATAGGGCTTAATCGTGGACCCAGGATTATACCGCCCACTAATAACGCGATTAAACAACGGCCGCGTGCGTGAATCGAAGAGCGTATCATACTGCGCCTGCGAGAGTGGTGATGAATTGAATATGTTGTTGTCATACGTTGGAAAGCTCACCATCGCAATCACCGAGCCATCGCGAGGGTCCTGCACAATGCCCGCGGCCTGTGAAAGCCCGCTCTCACGTAAGATATCGTTGAGCGCGCCATATAATGATTGCTGCGCCTCATCATCGATTGAAAGCACTAGATTCGAGCCACCCACGGCTGAAGTTGTGGTTATCGCCTCGGACGCATCGAATGAGAGTTGGCCATGCGTTCCTCGTAGCTCGTGCTCATAATGCGACTCAATACCGAGTCGTCCCACCGTATCCGAGGATGTGTAGTACGCATCGCGAGCAATATCAGCTTTACTGACTTTCCCGATATACCCAAGAATCTGTGAAAATGCTTCAGCGTGTTCATACTGACGCTTCGTGGTAATGATAAGTGAAAATCCCGAAGGAAGTATGGGCTTCAGCGCGAGCACTTGTGAGCGTGCGACATCGGTCGCCACGAAGAACACCGCATTTCTACGCATGCCGTCCTCGATTTCCATGGCGAGCTCTTCGGTTGAGCGACCAAGTACGGCCGAAAGACCCGCAAGACCCTGAATCATTCCCTGCTCATCGAGGTGTACCTCTCGGGAGATGACGAGCACATCAAAGCTCGGCACATTCACCACGAGTGGTGTGCCTGTGCGATCGAGAATAATACCGCGAGGTGGCGGCACGGTAACGTTTACTGTTTTATTGCGATAACTCAGTTGAAGAAAGAAGTCGTGACGCTGGATGGTGAGGCGCGCGACCGCACCAAGGCAAATCAAACAGAGTAATAGCCCAACTCCGTAGGCGCCGCGGAATATGCTATCGCTTACCGGAACTTCAATTGCGGAAAGTGAACTTCCCGCATCGACGAGTGTTTCTTCTGGCGCGACCCATTCATCGCGATCAGGAGTAATGCTGTACGGCTTCCTGCGTCGAAAGATATTCATGTGCCAAACTGAATGCGCGGACGAAATGGGACATCAATCCTCCGCATAATGATGAGACCTACAACAATCGTTGCGAGCGCCACTCCACTTGATGTAGTCAGTATCGTCATAAGCGAGCGCATAAAGACTCCATCATGATACACCAGGATAAGCACCGCGACCGAATTAGCGACAAAGACCGCGTACCATATACATGCTTGCATACAGGCCCGAACCGCATCGCCGAGATGCCAGCCCCGCTGCGGAGCCCAAGGAGTCATCAGAATAAATCGCGACGCAATCGCGTATAGAGTAGCTGTTGCCAGCGTCGCAATTGAGAGAATTCCCGCGGGATATCCGTAGAGAAGCTCAATGCCCACCGCGAGCACACACATCGTAATGAGTTTCAGTGCGGACATCGATTCATACACATACTGCACAGCGAAGCACGCCACGAGTACGGTATAGCCATATGCGCCAAATGCAGGCACGGCGAGGGCGCAGAGCATACACGCAACCCGACTCAATCGTAATGAGCGTGACGACGACATCACGGGCGAAGTATTAACACGGGACCGATGATGATATCAGAAAATTGCGGGCGAACACGTACTATTTTAAAAAGAGTTGCAGATTCATTGTCCACCGACTGCACTGTTCCGATGATGAATCCCGGAGGGATACGATCGTCTCCGCTTGTCGCGATGTACTGTCCCTCAATGACAGGCTCATCTTTTCGAATTAAGTCGAGCACGGGCACACCTCCTGCACCCACGTGCACGAGTCCATTCGTTTCGGTGCCAACAATATTCGCGACGACCTCAACGCTCGCATCACGAATGGTACGCGCAACCGCATGCCGTGGATACACCTCGGCAATAATACCGATGAATGAACCGCTCGCTCGCACCACGACATCCCCCACAACAACAGAATCATCGCTCCCACGGTTTACCATCACCCGCTGTACATCTCCAACGCTCAAAAATGAATATACAGAACCAGCGATAGGCTCACGGCCAAACCGCTCGCGAACCCCAAGCGCAGATTGAAGCGACACCATCTCCTCGCGCAACGCATCCGACTGTGAGAGTTGCGACTCAAGAAACGCATTACGCTCGCGGAGCTGAGCGTTTGTCTCATTGGACTGCGCTCGCTCACCCATGCGCACAAAGATGCCTCGTACGCTACCGCTTGCGCTGTGCATCCAAGAAAGTATTGGTGCGGCCGGACCAGAAATCAGCGATGAAATAACTCCACCAAACAGTATGCCTATCACGATAAGCAGGAGAATACCTAGAATAGCGAATGGACGAACCCCAGAAGGGCGTGGCATGGTGGTAACTTATGAACGATACTCATCTTCTGTCTGCGACAATAACACTGGCCGAAGTTGCTCGAGATTCTCAAGCACCATCCCGCATCCGCGAACAACTGCCGTCAGCGGATCATCAACTGGCTGCACTAATAATTTTGTCTCCTTCGCAATCATGGTATCGATCCCCCGAATAAGCGCGCCACCACCCGCGAGCGCGATAGGGCGGTTCAGTAAATCAGCGGTAAGCTCTGGCGGTGTTTCTTCGATTGCGTTCTTAACTGCGCGAACAATACTCTTGATTGAGCGGTGCATCGCCTGGCGAATTTCTTGTGAGGTGACCATGATTTCTCGCGGAAGACCGGAAAGCAAATCACGACCACGCACGGGCAGCTCAATTTCCTCATCCAGCGCCCACGCGGAGCCGAGTGAAACCTTCACATTCTCACCAGTGGCATCACCAATCAAAAGATTACGTTCCTCGCGAAGATAGCGAATCGTATCTTCGGTAAGCTTGTCGCCCGCAATACGAAGCGAACGCGACGAAATCAGACCCCCCATCGAAATGACGGCGACTTCGGTGGTACCACCCCCAATATCGACGATGACATTCGGAACGGCATCCTGGATAGGAAGGCGCGCACCGAGTGCGGCCGCCATCGGCTCTTCGATGAGATATACTTCGCGCGCTCCGGCATTGTAGGTGGCATCCTGTACCGCGCGTCGCTCGACACTCGTGACGCCACTCGGAACACCAACCACGACGCGTGGACGCGGCATAATGGACCACGTCTCTGCGTGGACCTTGTCGATAAAATACTTGAGCATCTGCTCGGTCACTTCAAAATCAGAGACGACACCACTCACGAGTGGACGCATCACGGAAATGTGACCAGGCGTTCGGCCAATCATTCGGCGCGCGTCACTTCCGATGGCAAGTATCTTTCCCGTCTTTTGATTGAGCGCTACCACGGACGGCTCATTGATGACAATGCCTTTATCGCGCACATAGACGAGGGTGTTTGCGGTACCCAAATCAATGCCGATATCTTTTGACCAAAATCCAAGGAGTTTATTGAACATGCTCTGCTATGACACTACACCTTAACAAAGGAACCGCCAACATGCAAAACCCGCTTTTTCTGCGGTTTTGGGTGGGTATTGACTTTATACACCAATATGCTATACTTAATAGGTGCTGGTGACGGAGGGCTCCTGACCGGAGGGACAGGGCCCAATCACCGGACTCGCCGGAGACTCGCAACTTCCCTCTAAGGAAGTGGTACCGACACAAGGGCCAGCGACTCGCTAGCGGCGATGTTTTGCCACGTAATCTCTCTAGCCCCCTGCGATAATATCAACGGGGGCTCTTTCTTTTTATACTGACTTGCAATCTCGTCCGCCTGAAGCTATGCCTCGACTCGGTACGACGTCGCCCCACCCGAGGGCGCGTCTCGTTCTCGGACTCCTTCGAGTCCTCCGAAAGCCCTCGCTGAAGCATAGCTTCAATCGGACTCTATAGCGTGCAAATCAGAAACTCCTCTTGTCCGTGGCGTGGCGCCGGTGTTGTTTTGCAGCCGCAGCCCCCAGAAGAGCCGGGAATGTGAAGCGCAGTAGCCGTACTCG
>CAYHIK010000005.1:0-77324 GCA_964356795.1 uncultured Candidatus Saccharibacteria bacterium
TAGTCCTTCGGCCCCGTTTGATGGCTCGTGTGTGAATAACGCACGAGCCATTTTTTTGTGCTAAAATAAAATCGGCATTAGGCTAATATGCGGGCGATTACGGTTTCCCGCTGCCGAACCCAGTATCCGTATGTTGAGAATCCGCCCGACTAAGGTTTTGCGGAGAGGACATACGCAGACACTTCAAAAATGAAGATACTTGGTGGGGTGTGCTATGGCATTATGATGCCGAATACGATACAGCCCTAAGAGTACTCAAGGGGCAGTGGCATGGACGGCACGCTCCACGCACCGCAACGCCAACGACAACCTGTACGTTCGGTACCTGTACCGGAACGACAGTGCGTGGAACTGGAACTACAACTGGATGGACAACGACTTCAACTCCAACAACCCGGCTCTGGTGCGCGCAACTCTCCTCATTTCTCTCCCTTCACGGGAGAGTTTTGTTTTACCAGTTGTCCGCTCCACCCGCCGAGCATCCTGCCGATTTCATCTATTTTTACTGACAGTGCGATGTATTTTGTATCATCGAGAGATTTTGTTTCCCAGAGCACCATCAGTAAAATCTTGAGCGTGTCCGTTTTTCTGATAGCAGTACGCACATACGGTATTTTTTCTTCTCGCACCAGAAAGCTCGCAATTGCGAGGGCCTCGATGAGTTCAATGAACAGCGCGTCGACTCTTATGCCTAACGAATGTCGGTGGGTTTTTGGGAGTATCTGGAGATAGCTATACCAAAGCACATAG
The DNA here is from genome assembly GCA_964356795.1 of uncultured Candidatus Saccharibacteria bacterium. Classification (GTDB taxonomy): domain Bacteria; phylum Patescibacteriota; class Minisyncoccia; order 2-02-FULL-40-12; family GWA2-44-9; genus JAGOPO01. The sequence goes on from CAYHIK010000005.1 coordinate 751, forward strand.
GCACTTTTTGCGCTTTGGAGTAGCGGGATGAGCCGGGGGGGGGGTAGTATGGGTTGAATGGGTCATATTCAGCTCAAGTCGAGTTATCAGCATATCATTTCATTGGAAAATCTCCTTGAGGCGTGGAAAGAGTTTTTGGGCGGCAAGCGAGCCCGCAGAGATGTGCAGGATTTTGAGCACAATCTCATGGATAATATCATCTCGCTTCACAACGAGCTTGTGGCGAAAGAATATCGTCACAAGCCATACGAACATTTCAACATTTCCGACCCGAAACCACGTAGCATCCATAAGGCATCGGTCCGTGACCGTCTTTTGCACCATGCGGTGTATCGCGTTCTCTATCCGTTCTTTGATGGAGTGTTCATCGCCGACTCATATTCCTGTCGGGTCGGTCGAGGCACGCACAAGGCAATAGCGCGCTTTCGCTCTATGGCGTATCGAGCATCACACAACCATACTCGAACGCTCTGGGCGCTCAAGTGCGACATCCGTAAGTTCTTTGCCTCCATAGACCAGGCAACTCTGACTGAGATTGTGAGGGAGTATGTACCCGACCAAGATATCGTCTGGCTTCTTTCTCGTATCATTGGGAGTTTCCACTCGACACAACAGGGCAAGGGACTGCCGTTGGGCAATCTCACCTCCCAACTCTTGGTGAATATCTATATGAATGAGCTTGATCAATTTGTGAAGCACTCACTGAGGGTCAAATACTATATCCGCTATGCGGATGATTTTGTGGTGATGTCCCATGACAAGCCATGGCTTGAGGAGATGCTACCCAGAATAAGTGACTTTTTGAATGAAAGGCTGCATCTGGAACTTCATCCCAATAAAGTTTCGATATGCTCACTGGCTTCGGGGATCGATTTTCTCGGTTGGGTCCACTTTCCTGACCATAGGATTTTGAGAACGGTAGCGAAGACGAGAATGTTCAGAGGTCTTGGGTTGCGAGGGGATAATCCTCAAACTATTCAGGCGTATTTAGGTCTCATAAGCCACGGAAATACCAAAAAGCTTGAGCGAAGAGTGCGTGAAATGACCTCCAATCTACTGCATGAGCTGGTCGATTGCGAAAAAGAGTGCCTGTCGTGAACCGGCTATGACGAGGTAGTTTTTGTTGTTTGAAGCAGACATGATTGCGTAATCGATACTCGCGTCTGCATAGGGGAAGTTGAGGTATCGAACTGAAATTTGTCGATACGTCCCACTATTGAACTGGGAAACAATTCGCTGGGTAGGGTCGTACTGGAAGAGGGAGCTGCACGCTGACTCCATGCTTTGCGATTCCCATGTTTGCATCGCCTGATTTGCTCCCGAAGCGTCGGTGACTTCAGAGATGAAGATGAATCTGGATTTAATATCGTCTTCCGCGAGTGCTACGCCCGATGCGTCGAAGAATTCTGTTTGTCCGAAGGCAAGCGCTGCCCAATCAGATCCAAGCGTTTTGGTGAGTGCGGTTGGTGGCGTGTCGACGGTGAGCTCTAGGAAGCGTTGTGCGCCGAGGGATGAGCTCCCCGAGGTAAGCGCGAATCCTTTTGTTTGTTTTGCGGGAAGATTCGCTGTGTCGAGTGCATTCTTGAGGTCGCTCTTTGCGGTGGCAGGGGATGTAAGGTTTAGGGTCATCGTGGGCGCTCCAAAGAAATTGCGCAACGATTTACCTGCGAGGGTTGCGCTAGGCGTCGAGCTCTCTGATGGTGTGGGAGTTGCGACCTGCTCGCCATTTCCACCCATCATACGCATAAGGATGAAGCCGATTCCGCCAATAACGAGGAGTCCAAGAATTCCAAGGCCAATCTTTTTGAATGTGTCAGATCCTCCTGAACTTGATGATGGAATAACGATTGGAGATGCAGGGGTTGTCACTTGTGCGGGGGATGGAGCGGTGATGGGGGGTTTGATGCCGGCGGGAGTTTGCCCTACTCGAATACTACCGATATCGGCATTCATAGTGCGGAGCTCGGTGGAAATTGCTTGTTTTTGAGCGGACAGCGCGGGCGCTGGTGCGACCGGCTGTGTCGCGGGTACGGGGGTTGCTGGTATTTTGGCTGGAGTAACTGGTAGCGGTTTTGGCGCTGGAGTTGGCGCGACTGGTGGTCTTGGAATTGAGGGTGGTGGAACAATCGGCGCTTCTTTTGGTGCTGGTGGGGGAGCGGACGGCCGAGGAATTGGTGCGATAGAGGGCGCTTGCGGAGCGACTGGTGCCGGAGCAGGCGCCGCCGGACGCGGTACGGGGATTACGACAGGGGGCTGTGCGGGTTTATTCGCGGGCGCAGGAGTTGAGGGTTGAATTGGAAGATTAGCGGGGGGTGTTTTTACCGCAATCGGTGCCGATGGTGGCGGGCTTCCTGCTGGGGCTGTGCCGCTCGCGCGCTGACTCGCTAAATCCTGGAGCATTGCACTGATGCGAGATGAGTTTGAGGGTTGAGGGTCGTCTGCCATGGTGAGATTATTATATGTGTAATCATACCCCCAATCGCATTGTGATGAAAGCGTGAGGGGCGTATGATGATACTACTATGGAATCACAAACACCTCCGCCAGTGTATCAACCGACACCGAATCCGACCCCAACTCCTCCTCCCGTTCAGCCATCGGCACCAGTCATGTCACCACCTGTGACCCCACCCGCATCATCAATGCGTGCAGTATGGATTATGCTCGGAGCAGTTGTGCTCCTCGGCGCTGGAGTATTTGCGTGGATGCAATTCGCGCCAGCAGAGCCGATTGCAGAAGAATCACCATCTCCGTCGGTGTCTCCGTCACTTTCTCCGTCGGTGTCAGCCGACCCAACCGCAAGCTGGAAGACGTATACGAATATAGATTATGGGTTTGAACTTACGCTTCCAAAAACATGGCCGAGCTATGTCGTGGTGAAGCGCGTAATCCAACGCAGTGATTTTCCCGGCGGGACTGCATATAGCGCAGATTATGAGCTTCAGAAAGGAACTACATATTATTCATTCAATATTAAAGATGGAGAGAGGGATTATAGTGCATTTTCGTTTGGAATCTTCCCGAAGGCATATTGGGATACTTTGCAGGATGAAGCGCCTGTGATTGGTAGGTATATTACTGAGCGGGATGGGCGAGTATTCACGTGGAAGGGCATTCAGGAGCCGCCACAAGACGTGAGACTTGACGCGGCTATGAATCAGGTTCTTGAAATAATCGCTTCCTTCAAATTCATTGAAAAGGAGACTGCTGATGAGCAGAACATTCGGACAGCAATTGAGAACGTGCTGAAGCAGCAGTCGATACAGAATATTCAGTTGTTATCGTTGGACTTACAGGGAGGGGCGGTGACTATGAACTTCAGCAAGGAAATTTCGTCTCAGGGGCAGGCGGCGTTTGAGCAGATATTCATATTGGTTTCAAATGCTATTCATCCCTTTTTGCAGGGAGTGGGTTCGATTACCTACGAGGTATACATAGATGGAGTGGGGGTCGGAGAGGTGTTTAAGTAGGTTGCGCTTGTTCAATCAGATCTTCTCCGCTCGCGAGCGCCTCGACAGGGCACGGCGTCGGCGCCTTACTGGCACCACGCCTGAAACTCGCTCCGTCGAGCTCCGTTGACTCCCTGCCGAGGCGCTCCCTCGCATCGAGTCTTACCCCGAATAGGATTCTCGCGTCCCGATGCTCCAGCGAGGACTTTCGGAGCGCGACGGTGCGAGAATGAGACGGCTCGGCAGTGAGCCGAGAACGTCGTGCCGAGTCGGAGTATTGGGGCGAGAGAATTCTAGCATTCTCGCTCGCATCGAATCTAAGGAGAACACAAGCAATCAAAAACCCCGCCATTCGGCGGGGTTTTTGATTGGGGATTAGTGGCGAGGACCGCGGAAGCCACCACCCTGCGGGCGCTCGGCGCGAGGTTTGCCATTGGGTCCGAGCATCGAGAGGGAGATCTTGCCCTCGGGGCTCACAGAGATGACCCAGACGTGTACCTTCTGGCCTTCTTTGACTGCATCAGATGGATGTGCAATGCGCTCGGTGCTCATCTCGGAGACATGCACCATGCCATCTTTACCAGGAAGAATCTCCACAAATGCGCCGAAGTCCTTGATGGCGACGACGGTACCATCGAACTCTTCACCCGGCTTTGGTTCGTAGGTAAGCGAGTTGATGCGGTCGATTGCCATCTTCATCGCATCGGGTGAACCGGCGGTGATGAAGACTGTGCCGTCGTCTTCGATGTCGATGGTCGCGCCAGTTTCATCGATGATAGCGTTGATGGTTTTTCCACCTGAGCCGATTACGAGACCAATTTTTTCTGGGTCGATGTGCATGAGCTGAACGCGAGGTGCGTGTGCTGACAATTCAGCGCGTGGCGTTGCGATAGCGGCGAGCATGACGTCGAGAATCTGAAGACGTGCACGCTTTGCTTGCTCGAGTGTCTCTCGTACGATTTGCGGAGTGATGCCATCAATCTTCACGTCCATCTGCATCGCGGTTACACCATCTTTCGTGCCCGCGACTTTGAGGTCCATATCACCATGGTGATCTTCTGGGCCTTGGATGTCGGTAAGAATCTTGTACTTCTCGCCCTTTTCATCGAGCATCAATCCCATTGCAATTCCTGCCGCTGGGGCCTTGATTGGCACGCCACCATCCATCATTGCAAGGATAGAGCCACAGATGGATGCCTGCGATGAGGAGCCGTTGGAGCCAAGGATTTCGGATACGACACGAATGGTGTAGGGGAACACCTCGCGTGATGGGATGATGGGGAGGAGCGCTCGCTCTGCGAGTGCGCCATGACCAATCTCGCGACGACCCGGCGCACCCATGCGACCCGTTTCACCGACTGAATATGGCGGGAAGTTGTAGTGATGGATGAAGCCCTTCTTCGTGAGGTCGATTTCCATGCTTTCCATCCACTGCTCCTGACCAGGGGAGCCAAGCGTGAGGACGCTCAATGCTTGCGTTTCGCCTCGCATGAAGAGTCCATTGCCGTGGGTGCGTGGAATGACGCCAACTTCTGAGCTGATTGCGCGAAGCTCATCGAGCTTGCGGCCATCAACACGGCGTTCTTTCTCAAGTACATTGCGGTGCACGACGTTGTTGATGCACTCCTCAAACAATCCTTCCGCCTGCGACTTCTTGGTCGCAAGCTCTGGATCGGATGCATATTTTTCATCCAAGAATGCCATGAGCTCTTCCTTTACCTTTGCCTGGCCAGCGTAGTGCTCGGCTTTGGTCGCGGTAAAGATGGCGGTCTCAAGTTTCGGTTCTGCAAATTCGCGGATTTCTTTTGCGAGCGTCTCATCAACTACAGAAAGCGTGAGTTCGGTTTTTGCTTTTCCGATTTCTGATGCAATCTTCACCTGTAAATCGTTGAGCTCTTTGAGCGCCTTGAATCCGGCCTCAATCGCATCACCCATGATTTGTTCGGAGACGATGTTTGCACCGGCTTCTATCATATTAATGCGGGTTGAGGTTCCGGACACGATGATGTCCATCTCGCTCTCCAAGCGCTGTGCGTAGGTCGGGTTGATAACGAATTCGTTATTGATGCGACCAACGCGGACGCTTGATACCGGGCCCGAATAAGGAATGTCGGACACCATGAGCGCAGTAGACACCGCAAAGACGGCCGGCATATCGGCGTCGTTAACCTTGTCGAAGGAGAGCACGGTCGCAACACACTGGAGTTCGTTGCGTGTGCGGTGATCGAAGCGGGGACGGATTGAGCGGTCAATCACGCGTCCCGTGAGGATTGCCTCTTCGGTCGGGCGACCTTCGCGCTTGAGCCACTTGGAGTCTTTAATCTTGCCTGCTGCGTAGTACCGCTCTTCGAGGTCAACCGAAAGAGGGAAGTAGTCCTTTGGGGTGACATTGCCAAGCACCACCGTTGCGAGAATGGTGGTCTCTCCGTACTGCACGACGACTGAACCGTTTGCCTGCTGCGCTAATTTGCCCACCTTGACGGTGAGTGGTTTGCCCGCGAATGTCGCGGAGTATACTTTCTCTGCCATGAAATGATGCGGCGGGGCCGAGTTCACTCTAAGCCGTAATCCGGCACCAACTGATGGTGCGGTGCTATGGTCTAGATTGAACTCTGTGCCCGTATGATGCTGCGCCGCGTTGTGAATCTACGCCGAAAAGTATGCCACATTCCGAAAATTATTCAAGGAGTGTTGATATTGCGTTGTGAGCGGTGCGGTGGGAGCGTATACTGAATGGTATGAATAATAAATTCGCATTGAACAGTCTGGTCGCGATCCTCTCCGTCGCCGTGGTCATCGGCGCTGGGGTGTATGTATACCAGAATTATTCGACAAATCTCTCGAAGAGCAGTGCGTCGGAAATGGATGGTGCAATTGACCCATTGGTCAAAAAGTTTCCGCACACCCATGACGTGGTGCAGGCGATGACTCAAGATTTGGGGGCGGCAGTCGCAAATAAACTAGGTATGAAGTTTGAGGAGAATGCCAAGAAGCTCCAAGATGCAGCGCTTGAAGGTAGAACGGTAAAATCAAGATTGCGCACACTGAGCTCTCAGGCGGGTGCCTACGGATGGGTTAAGGCGAGCGATTGTCTCACGAAATCATTTGATCTCAACTTTGTGAGGACCAGAATGTTTAATAAGTCAGAAGTGGAGTCCAAATCTAATGTCGGATACTTGTACTTATCGGAATACAACTCTTGTACGGGTACTGAGGCGTATTCGTACGGCACGTTTCAGCTAGATGATCCTGCAATTAAGGCGGGGTTCACTCAAGATGGAGTGACGTCGGGGAGGTTCAATCTTCAGAGGGTTCCTGTGAAGATGAGCGGAGATATCGACTCTTCACCGCTTCCGCCAGGGGCTACCGAGTCGACATCTATCATCATTTCCGGAAACTGCACTATTTCAGGAATAGGGCCAACGTCGCAGTACAATTACCTAGTTCACCAGCTTTCCAACGGTTACGAATATACAAATAAAGAGGATACATTATGGCGGAGTGGTCGATTGGAGTGCGCAGGCAACATCCTGAATATTGGCAACAGCCCCTATCCAATCGTGAAGAGTAGGTATTCTGGTTGGTTCTGGACACACGAATGGTTGAATAAAACCACATATCCAACGTGGAGCCCGACGCCACAACCGAAGAACTAAGATTACAATCAAAAACGACCCTTCGCGGGTCGTTTTTGATTGTTTGAGTTAGAACGCGGAGACGATGCCTGAGCGGAGGAGCTGGTCAACTTCTTCGGACCCCTCAAGAAAGCTGTAGTTGTAGCGCGCAGGAAGTGCAAATACATACGATGCATTACGAGCAAGCTCGCTGGGCGGGATAGGCGCCGCCCCGACCACAAATGTTTCGAGCTCAATGCCTTGCCATTGTTCGAGCGTGAAGACCATGAGGGGGATGTCTTGGCGGGGGAGTTCGTCAGTGTAGGCGGGGTGTCGGAGAATGATCATGGGGCCGCTCTCAATTTCAGTATTCGTCTCTATTTCAGTGCCATGCCACGCAGCGCTCTCGCCCTCTGCGCTGATATCTTGAAATCCCTCCCAGCTTTGTGGGAGCTTCACTAAGAGTCCGAGAGATTCGTTTCGATATTCAACGCTCGTGGGGTCGCCGTTGGTTATCGTGTCGGGCCAAAACGCCCAAATACTCGAAACAAGAATAACCAAAGAAAGGGTCATGACGACCTTTTTGAGTCCGGGATGCTCGCCTGGCATTCGCGCGTGGAGTGGTTCTGTGTGCATGTGTTTAGTATATAGAGGCTGCTTTACTTATTCGAGGGTGGAGGCGAGCGCAATGGCCGCAGCAACGGCAATCACAAGGCCGAGCGACTGATGTCGACGGAGGCGCTCATGGTTTAGCCATAAGCCAAGCAGTACAGCTAGTACGATGTATGACTCGCTGATGGCGGTTGCGATTGCGATGGGGATTGTCAGTGTGCTATAGGCATAGAAAATCCACGCCATATTATCGATGAATCCGACGGCCAAGATGAGTGGTCGGCTTGTCCGCCATTGTCGTCGCAGGTGACCCCACTCGCCGCGCAGGGTTAGGTAGCACGCCATAATGACGGCAATAAATGCTGAGGTGAACCAGTTAATGAGGAGCGGTGTCGTCTCGCGGGCGCCGAATCCAAACATAAAATTCACGGCGCCCATCATAACTGTAGCAGCAATAGCAAGGAGAACGCCGCGCTCCAATCGGAGCATTTTTGATGCGGCGAGACGCTGCATACTTACCAGGAAAATCCCTGACATAAGGACGGCAATAAGTAGAATTTGCAGCAGCGTCAGGTTCTCTCGCAGAAACCAATAGCCGAGTATTGCGGTGATAGCAATCTCAAGCGAGTAGATTGGTTCTACGACCGATATCTTTCCGATTCGTAGAGCCTCAAAGTCCAGCAGTGCGGCGACAAGAAGTACGAGCCCGGCTCCCCAGAGAATGATGCCCGTTCTCGAGACTTCAAATATCAATGATATATCGGACCAAACGAATGGAAGTAGCACGATGGCGCCGATGGCAGTAATAAAAAAGAGCGCAATCCCGTCACCAAATTTTCGCGCAGAGCGTTGAATGAGAAAATCCCCGATGCCCCAACTTACCAGAGCTCCAAGCGCAAATAGAATACCCATGATTATTCATGATATCACATCAACGAGCGAGACAGGCGAAGTGCTATTCTTCGGGCTGAGGCTCGCGAGGTGGCATGAACGTACCCGCCGGTTCGCGCTTTGCGGTTGAGCGGGTTCGTGGGGCCGCGGGTGCTGCGCCTCGAGCGCCAGGAATGCGCATGAGCACCTTGCGGTTCTCGTCGAGGTCGTAGTAGTTGTTGACCGCCTCCTTGAGGCGGAGCGAGGTTGAGCGTCCAAAGCTGACCGCTTCTACGATGAGGCCGTTGTGTTTGAGGTATTCTACGAGTGGCACAAAGTCGCCATCACCCGTGACGAGTACGACGACGTCGAGCTGTTTGGCCATCGAGATTGCATCGACTGCCATACCGACATCCCAATCTGCTTTCTTGGCGCCACCAGCGAAGACTTGCAAGTCTTTTACCTTGAGCTCAAGACCGCTCTTTTCGAGGGCCTCAAAGAAGGCTTTTTCTTCATCGGTGTCAGTTTTGACGACGTAGACGAGCGCGCGTACAACTTGGCGGTCTGCGCTTGCGAGTTTGACGAGCTCCGCGAAGTTAATACGAGCGCCGTGGAGGTTCTTGGCGGAGTGATACAAGTTCTGCATATCGACAAAAATGCCGATGCGGTGATTCAAACGTGGCTTAATAGTGGTTTTATTGGGCATATAAATAGTGATGATACGGACTACTCCCCCAAAGCGGGGGAGTAGATTGATTACTTCTTTAATCCGAGCTTGGTTGCGAGCTTGCCGTAGCGCTTCTCATCGGTCCGTTTGAGGTACTCGAGGAGGCGGCGTCGCTTGGCTACCATCTTCAAAAGTCCGACGCGGGAGCTGTTGTCTTTCCCGTGTTTCTTTAAATGTTTGGTGAGCGCTTCGATTTCTGCTGAAAACAACGCGATCTGACTCTCCGGAGAACCTGTGTCCTTTTCGTGGACTTGGTGCTCACCGATGAGCTTTGCTTTTTGCTTGGGTGAAAGCATGAAATTGTCACGAATCGGCCAGTACCCAGAGGGACCGCACCGACCGTCATTAATACTGACTACTGAATATAGTATAGCATATCTGAAAAGATTTTTCAAGGGCTCCTGGTGGCGCATCTTCTTTTCAATCATATCAACATCTCGTCAACAGTTTGATTGTGCGACGCATGAAGTTTCTCGTATACTGCACCCATGGCAACCATTAAGCAAATAAAGAACGAATACCTCGAGTACCTCGAAATCGAGCGGAATCGTGCGATGAAGACCGTGGAGAACTACGGACGCTACCTCGACCGGTTCATTCAATTTACGACCGCGACGGCAGGAGAGAACATTGGCGATATATCCGAAGATGTTATTCGTCAGTATCGTCTCTGGTTGAATCGTTTCAAAGACCCTGATACCAATGCACCTCTCAAGCGCATTACACAAAACTACCATATTATAGCGCTTCGCAATTTCTTGAAGTATCTCGCAAAGCGTCAAATCAAATCGGTGGCACCCGAGCGGGTTGAGCTGGGCAAGCAAGAAGACAGGCAGGTGAGTTTCCTGGAGCCTAGCGAGCTTGAGCGATTACTCGAGGCACCCGAGGGTGGCGACTTACCTGCGCTTCGCGACCGCGCAATGCTGGCTATGTTGTTCTCGACCGGCATGCGCGTGTCGGAGTTGTGCTCACTTAATCGTGACATGGTGTCCATTGAGCGGGGAGAGGTGTCGGTGCGAGGAAAGGGTGGCAAGGTGCGCCCAGTCTTCGTTTCCGAGGATGCCGCAGAGCACTTGAAGGCATACACGTCAGCGCGCGTCGATATAGACCCCGCGCTCTTCATCCGCATTCCGCGCAACAAGTCATTTGGGAAGTACGACAACCTGCGCCTCACTTCGCGCTCTATCCAGCGCATCGTGCATCAACACGCGACTGCTGCGGGCATCGTGGGCAAGCAGGTGAGCCCACACACGCTGCGCCATTCATTTGCTACCGACCTTTTACGCAATGGCGCAGACATTCGCTCCGTGCAGGCAATGCTTGGCCACTCAAGCGTGACTACTACGCAAATTTACACCCATGTGACCGACAAAGGCCTCCGCGAAATCCACGCAAAGTTTCTAAAGGGACCGAAGAAATAAAAAGCGAGCGCGTGAGGCGCTCGCTGGGAGTCAGAGCTTCTTCATTTCTGTGGCGTAGAGAAGCATTTCTCGAGCGCCTCCACATATGCATCTGAAATGCACCTCGTATTGTCGCGCATGCATACCGTTGAGTGCTCCGCCGAGCCACTTGCTGTTGTACTCCTCATCTGGCGGGTTCGGTGAAAGCACGCGGGCTACGACTGCCTCGATGCGGAATGAGCCCTTCTTTTTGCTACACCTAGCCAGTTCGCGCCACGTAACCCTATCGCCAAGGGCAAACTTCTTTGGCTCTGTAGGCATTGCCGCGCATTTTTGTGCTTGCTTGAGAGTCGCATAGCCCGTACGGCAGATGTTGCAGAGGAACTCTACTTGCGTTCGCCTGCGTCGGATGATTTTACCGAGCTTCTTGTCCTGAATTTTGTCCATCTCCCACTCCCTTCGCCACCACTGCAATTTTATCAAGGTTCGTTCCTTGCGAAGTCGCGGAAAGTATGCACAATATCTACTATATGTGCAAGGTACTCGTGCCTATGGCGACGCGGGGCGGGAAGGGGGAAGAAATTGGCGCGCTGAACTATGCGCGAATTCCATATGTGCGCCAACTCGTAGAGCGGGGGCTTGAGCCACGATTCGTGTCGATGCTGATGACGCCCGTAATGATCGCGCGGGCATACGATGAATCCGCTGGCATCCTCTGTATGGGTGGGGGCGATATTAATGCGCGCATGTATGGGCATACGAATCATGTACGGAATGACCGCGCAGAACCCGAACGCGACGTTATCGAAATCGCCCTGATTCGTATGGCGATGGCTGACCGGAAGCCAGTGCTCGGCATTTGTCGTGGCATGCAGGCAATTGCGGTAGCATCAGGCGGAACACTTCATCAACACATTCCAGATATCGTGCCCGACGAGGAGCATGGTATTGGAGAGGGGAATGGCTACGATGCGCTTCGAGAGCGGGCATATCACGCGGTGCGTCTTGATGCCGACTCTCGCATTGCACGCATCATGGGTACGCACGAGGTTCGTATGAATACGGGGCACCACCAGGCGGTGGCGTCGACGGGCGAGGTGGTCCGCGTATCGGGTCGCTCTCCGATGGGCATTGCTGAGTTCCTTGAGGGTGTCGATGATTCGTACTATTGTGTCGGTGTGCAGGGGCACCCCGAGGCGCAAGATGATATCGTCGCTCATGCGCTCTTTGATTCTTTTGCGAACGCTGTACTAAATAATTCTTTTCGATGAATCAGAAAAAACTCATCATGATAGTTGTGGGATTGCTCGTGGTCGGTGCGGTGAGCTCCTATGGAAGCCGATATTTTGCCGAGCGATCTATTGAGGGTTCGATCGAGGATGCGACTGGCGGTCGCGTGAACGTTGATAGCGATGGAGGTGATGTGACGATAAAGACTGATGACGGTACCTGGACTTCAAGCGATGATTCGCTTCCCAAGGATTTTCCGAACGATGTTCCTGTGTATCCGGGCGCATCGATACAGGGTTCTATCGGCACGACAAGCGGAAGCGAGGGGAATGGAAACTATGTCGGACTCGAATCGACAGACGCATTTGCTGTCGTAGTCGCATGGTACCAGAAAGAGGTTGCTGAAAAGGGGTGGAGTATCGTGTCAAACCTCAACGTAGACAACGTTGTCAGCTTGAGTGCATCGAAGGATAATCGAACACTTGTGGTGAGTATCACCAAGGACGCTGATTCTGGAAAGGTTGGCATTGGCCTCTTTGTGTCGCAGAAGTAATGGGGGCTCGAATAGGAGTGAGCTATTGCGTAGAGGGTCAAAAGTGTGTTACGGTGCAAGTGTATTGACTGGTATGCCGACTCTTTCGTGGTCATACGGCGCCTCTGGTGTCGTAGTCGTGCGGCGAGCGGTCATAAATCATGGACGAGAAGAAATGTTCCTCATGCGAAGGCATTGAGTTCGCAGATGGTAAGTGTGCGAAGTGTGGCGCTGAAGAGCCAAAGGTAGAGGTTTCTGCACCAGCAGAGGTCTCTGAGCCTGTAGAGGCTCCTGCACCAGAAGAAACGCCCGCACAGTAGTCTGTAGCAAAAAACCGAGTTCATCCGAGCTCGGTTTTTTAATGTGTGCTCTCGGCAGGAATCACCCTCCACTCTCGGCGTCGCCAGTCGCGACGTCTCGGTTTCAGGCTCCCGCCCTCGCGGTGTCGGCTTCTACCGCCACATCGCTCCGGGCTTCGATTCCTGCCGACGGGATAGCATCTGCAAAACAACGCCGAGCCAAATGGCTCAGCATTGTTTTGATGTGCTCTCGGCAGGAATCGAACCTGCATTTCCGGCTTCGGAGGCTAGCGTCCTATCCATTGAACGACAAGAGCTGACATTGCGGTGCCTGGGGTCGGACTCGAACCGACACGGCCTTGCGGCCACAACATTTTAAGTGTTGCGAGTCTACCGATTTCTCCACCCAGGCAGAAATGAACTGAGGTGCCGGCGGGATTTGCACCCGCGAATGTCGGTTTTGCAGACCGATGTGTTAGCTACTTCACCACGGCACCATTACGCATTCTCAAATACCTACGCATCACCGCTCTCTTTCTTTCAAGATATAGATGATGGGGCACTCTTCTGTACAAGAAGGTGCACAATATAATACTATCATGAGTTGAATATCGCAATTGGAAGGATCGATGTGATACGCTGATCTTTCTCTTTTGTAGCTCAAGTCTCGCTCTTACGACCTCTTCAAGGCCGCAAAGGAAGTTTCGACTTCCTGAGGTGAAGATAGTCGACAGGCGTTTTAATATCCGCTGGCCTCTCTTTCCTGTGCCCATTTCTAGGTAAATACATCCATCACCATCAAGATATCCTCGGATGAAATGAGCCAGATACGAGGATGGTACGTTTGGGAAGGGAATTGTCAGTGATTTATTTGGGTAAAGGCCCAACCTTGTAAGATCGTCGAAAATCTTATGACTCCCTATCCTTAGCGTATAGCGTGGCTTCCCAGGATATTTGACATCGTGTCGCAATGGCGTGATGGTATGCTCGGAGCCCATCCACTCTCGCATGCGTTCAAGCATTATCCTGTCAGTGCTCGTTACGCTTGTATATTTCCCACGCATATACGGAGCATCCGTGAGGGATCCGTCGGCATAGAGGTAACCGAGAAGATAGGCCATTCTTGGGTGCCACCTGGAAAAGAAGTCCTCATTGACGGCATATTTTATCCCCACGCACCAATTATAGGTGGTAATAGGTAGCTATGTAAACTCTATAACGACTGCGCGACCTGCGCTTCGGTGATGAACTCTATTGTATCACCTTCCTGAATTTTGCCGTCGAATCCTGAGGTGTCAATGCGCATACCACACTCAACGCCTTGTCCAACTTCTGACACATCTTCTTTTTCCTGCTGAAGGCTCGTGATTTTCCCAATACGTGTGGGCGTCTCGCCGCGCATGAGATCAGCAATTGCACCCTTCTTCACGACACCCGAAACGACACGCCCTCCAAGGATAATCGTGCGAGCTTCGGTCTTGAAGATTGCAAGTACGCGGAGTTTTCCGACGACGGTGCGCTCGGTGGTGCTGGGTAAGAGTGTGGTGAGTTCATTTCGAACCGCTTCGATGAGTTCGTAGATGATGTCGAATGAGCGGATGATGATTGCGTCGCGCTCGGCAAGTTTCTGTGCAGCGGATTCAGTTTGCACTCGGAACCCAATTACGATGGCTCCCTTCGCGGCGGCGGTCTTCACGTCTGCCTCGGAGATGTTGCCAATGCCAGAGCTGAGCACGCGTACGCCGACCTGCTCGCTCTTGATGGCGCCCAGTGACAACTCGATTGCTTCCAGCGAGCTTGCAACGTCTGCTTTGAAGATAACATTCAGCGTGAGGCGCTTTGTATCGGCGGTGTATTCACCGCGGTAGGTATCAAATGCCACAGGCGGGGGAGTGACCGAATCCGCGGCGAGCTCTTCGGCTGCTTTCTTTGCGCCCGCGGTTCGGAATTGCTCGCCAACGCGTGGCGCCTCTTGCCATCCCGTAATCACTACGGGTTGCGAGGGGCGTGCCGTATCAATGATGACGCCATTAAAATCTTCCATACTCTTCACTTTGCCGACGACATGACCAACCACAATCCAGTCGCCGACGCGGAGGATGCCGTGTTGCACGAGTGCTGTTGCCACATATCCTCGACGCTTATCGAGATTTGATTCGATGATGATGCCATCAGCTGGCCCACTCACGTGCTCCTTGAGTTCAGCGAGTTCAGCGACGAGGAGCACCATCTCGAGAAGTTCGGGTATTCCTGCACCAGTTTTTGCAGAGATTTCAATTGCGGGAGTTTGCCCGCCCCACTCTTCGACGAGCACATCTTCTTGGGCGAGGTCTTGCTTGACCTTGGCGGAGGTAGCGCCTTCTTTGTCTATTTTGTTGATTGCGACGATGCAGGGGATGCCAGCGTCTTTGATGATGCGGATTGCTTCTTTGGTCTGCGGTTTTACCGATTCATCGGCAGCGATGACGAGAATAGCAATATCGGCAACTTTCGCACCGCGGCTTCGGATTGCAGTAAACGCTTCGTGGCCCGGGGTGTCGAGGAACGTGATGAGTTTGCCATTCGCTTCTGCTTGATAGGCGCCGATGTGTTGAGTGATACCCCCTGATTCGCCCTCAATGACATTCGCTTTACGAATGGTATCGAGGAGCTTCGTTTTGCCATGGTCAACATGCCCCAACACGACCACGACGGGAGGACGCAACGTTTCCGCTGATTTTTGAGTGGTTGAGGGTGCCATAGCGACGTTGAAGGATACCACAGAAAATGTGGTATAGCAACGATTTGATTGTGCGGACGCTTAGAGAATTCCTTCCTTGCGAAGGGCGGCTACAATGGAGTAGTCGGTGCGACCCGACTCATGCCGGTGCTTTAAGTCAGCTTCAATGACGTCCCAGATGGATACTTTGACGATGTGATCGTTGTCGACTTGGATGGGGAGCTTTTCCATTTTGTGGACGTGTTCAGTGATGTGGTGGCCCTCGTTGTCTACGAGATCGTAGATGAAGTACTGAGTGTCTTCTCGAAGATTTGCATCGGGATAGCGTTCGCGCAACTCAGCCATACGAGTTTCGATCTTTTCAATAGAACGTTCTCCGCTTGGTGTCTCGTGGTGTTTCATGGGTGACGCTATTTGTACGATGAACGAATCTGGAACAAGACGTACAGCGAAATGCCCGTGCCAATCAAGAATCCAAAGATGTCGAAGCGGATAAGCGAGCCAACTGCATTCAAGAGTGTGCTGTAGTATAGGAGCTTCCAGCCTGATGCGCGGTGAGCAAAGAGTCCAGAAACGGCGAGCGCAAGACATACCGCACTTGCAAGCGTGAGAACAGCGCCAAGAATGCCCCCGCCAGCGTACATCCATGCACCCGATGCAAGCATCATCTTGCCCGCCATAGCGCTAAAGCCAAACAATGCCAGAATGAACGGCAATGCAAGCACGATACTTACGAGTGCGTAGTACGGAGCTACCTTTATGAGAAACGACTTAACGTTTGCAGGGAGACTGGGGAGGCCCGCAAACAGATCCGATAACATTTTTTCGAGTTCCTTCATATAAATATGATATTAATACGTGCCACTATGGTATCACGAGCGCGTGGGGGATGCTATGGAAACTGTGCGGAGAGGGTGGGATTCGCCCTCAATTCTTTCGGAAAAAATTTGGGGGCTATCCATAAAAACTAATTCAGTTTTGAGTAAACTATCTTAAGCATTTCTTGCGGAGATAATTTACTACTATCAATTATACAAAAGTCGTCAAAAGATTTCGACTGCTGTGCTTTGAAGGTGAAGTCGAAACGATTTTTGTCAAAATCTTTACCCCTGCTTTCGTCTCGCTCCTTCACTCGTGAATGTAATACATCATAAGGTGCAATGAGAGAAAACTTGTGGAATTGAACACCATACTCATTTGAAATCATTTCGAGCCTTTTCAAGCGTTCTTCTGAAATGCCACTATCAATTACAGCATTTTTATTTTGCTCAAAAACTCCTTTCAATTTTTCAGTTATAATCTCAAACGCTCTTTTGTTGTCGCTATCTATCGAATCGGTTCTTTCAAGAAGTTTTCTCTCATTGTCCAAACTGAAAAATTCTGTATTAGAAAGATTGTTTTTGAGCAATTCTGAAAGTGTAGATTTTCCTGAACCTTTTGGCCCATCAAGAAGAATTAGATAGTTTTTCATATTAAACTTTCAATATTTCTAGTTCTCATATAACTTTTCGTGCAACTCTCTATTTGCGGAGAGGGTGGGATTCGAACCCACGAGACTCGTGAGAGTCCGGCGGTTTAGTAAACCGCTGCTTTCAACCACTCAGCCACCTCTCCAGGGGTGAATACTAGACCACTCTATACAATCTTTCCGAATTTTAAAACCCCAACATCACGAAGATGTTGGGGTGGTTAATTAGGGCCTGCTTGTTTGCGTAGACGCCGCTCGCAGTAGTGGGGCGAAGCGGGCGGTGAGCGATGGGAAGATTCTGACCAAATTCGTCAAAATGTCCGGTAGTGCTTGATGGACCAGCTGGACGTGACTCATTTCGATCGCGCTGGATCCCCAGTCGGCCGAGTAGGCGTACACACCACGACCTCCCACGTGAACAGAAGCGTTAATTCCGACGTGGTCTCGCTTACACATGATGATTTCCCAGCTGAGCCCGGGAGTGGTGAATGCGCAAATGATCTCGTGATAGCGAAAATGGGCGACATCCTGTTTGGTGAGGAATCCTCGGGCGATCCCGATGATAGCATCGATTTCCCATTTCATCTGGTTAAGTCTTTGAGAGCCCGCCAGAATTTGCTGGATTTGCTTCATGTTAACTGCAATTTCGTTTTCCACTGATTCGGCTCCTGTATCCAGGGCCCCCTATCGGGGTCGGTTGTGAACGTGCTGCTACTGGCGGGGACGATGTCCCGAAATTAGAACCAAAACGGCTTAATTTCAGGAGCGTTGATAAAATGGTACGGGATTTAAGGCGAATATTCAACGAAAATCCTGCCTTATTCGATATTCCTACTTTCGCGCAGAAACAGTATTAACTATCTGCTCAACTTCTTTATCTGTAACCTTTGAGCCCGAAAGGCGGGCAGATGCACCAGTGGAGGCTATAAGCGTGGCACGACGAAGTTCCGCCAGACGTTCTGATGAGATGCCAGTACTCTTCTTTATGTGCTTAGATTTTGTCATAGAAATGTTCTTTTTAAGCAACTATATCTTGAAACTCCTTAATTAATATTGGAGCTTCAATAAAGCCGTCACTTTCAGAAATATGTCCGGCATCATGAAGCACTGTAATCTTTGATCCCAACTCTGCAAATTTCTCCTTATTTTCCTCAAATGCTCCGAACGGATCATTATCAGAAATAACCAATGTCGATTTCGGAAGCACTGTCTTAACTTTCTGGATATTGATAGGAGTTTCTAACCAAGGTTTGGCTATTTCTTCTGTTTCTTCATCCTCCAAATT
Source organism: uncultured Candidatus Saccharibacteria bacterium (assembly GCA_964356795.1). Taxonomy (GTDB): domain Bacteria; phylum Patescibacteriota; class Minisyncoccia; order 2-02-FULL-40-12; family GWA2-44-9; genus JAGOPO01. The sequence goes on from CAYHIK010000005.1 coordinate 18,956, forward strand.
TTCTAGATTAAACCAGCCAGCCACAAAGAGTGCTCCACCAACAGGAGTATTAATATTTTCTAGGTATCTTAAGATAGTCTGACAACCTATTGAGTGACCAATAAAATAAGTATTGTTATCCGGAGTGCCGACAACTTCCGCAAGTTTAGCCACCCATTTTTCAATGACAGGTGTATCAATATCTGGCATGTCAGGCAACAAAACTTGGTATCCTAATTTCTCCAACTCTGTTTTAAGCCAAGGTCTCCAATCGCCTTGTGCCCCTGCCATCCACTGATGAATAATAATTACTTTTTTCATGTCAGTTCGAATCCCTTTGGGGGTGTACCTAAAAAATCATTTATTTACTTAATAAAATCACTGGCGGAGGCGGGAGGATTCGAACCTCCGAGGGGTTTTGAAGCCCCTGCCTCTTTAGCAAAGAGGTACATTAGACCACTCTGACACGCCTCCAGTATTATGTATTGCACTGACGGAACGTCATATTCTAGCACGTTTTTTGTGCCTCATCAACCGTGCGCGATGGTGATGGCGGACACGGTGTGTGCGCCTGATTCCTTGAGTGCGGACGCACAGTTTTCCAGTGTGGCTCCGGTGGTGCGTACGTCGTCAATGATGACAAAGTTTTTTCCACGAACCTCCGAAGCATCGTTCACGCTAAATGCTCCCGACATATTTTGGATGCGCTCCTCGCGCGAGTGAGTTGTGACTTGAGAGTCGGTACGACGATTTCGAGTGAGGATGGTGTCGTCGAATGGCATCGCGGCGATTGCGGCAAATTCTTTTGCGATAAGAGATGCTTGGTTGTACCCGCGTTCACGGAGGCGTGCGCTGTGGAGGGGGACGGGGATGAATACCGGATTGTGGCCCAACAATAAATGAGGGCGAGATGATGAGATTCCGAGTGCGTATGCTGTGGCACGCGCGAGGGGGACTGCTAATCCGCGGATTCCTCGGTATTTCAGATGATAGATTGCGGTTTCGACGACGCCGTCCATAAGAAATGCCGATACGCAGCGGTCGATGGTGGATTTCGGCGAGTGCTGATACGACGCGATTTTAAATCCTCGAACACACTCATTGCACAGGTCTATGCCGATGGTCGAGCATCCAACGCATCGCGCGGGCCAGAGCGTGTCGATGAGCCATGTTTGTAGTTCGCGTATATTCATCCACACATGAGATAAATTGATTGTCCATCGTGGTATACTTGAAATACGCATGGCATTCAACCTCTTCGGTTCAAAGAGTCACATTGGCATTGATATTGGAACTGCCTCTATTAAGATTGTCGAATTAAGCCAGGAGTCTGGTCGTTGGAAGGTTGAGAACTACGGTATGTATGAGCTGCACGCCCAAGGGGGGCAGGCAGATAGCGCGAAGACGGTCATGGACATGTCTGATGCAGAGGTGTCGCAGGCAATCAAAGATGTGCTCGCTACCGCAGGCATCAAAAGCCGAGATGCTGTCGCTTCTATTTCTTCGTTTAGCACATTCGCGACCGTCATCGAGCTTCCATATACAAGCGAAGAGGACCTCGCGAAGACGATTCCATTCGAGGCGCGCAAATACATTCCTGTTCCGCTCGATCAAGTTGTGCTCGACTGGTCTATCGTTGGTGTCGTCGATGGCAAGGGTGGCACGTCACCGGTTCCGACGGGCCCTGTGCCCGCGGGCTCATCGGTGACGGTTGAGGTATTTCTTGCCGCAGTGCCCAAGGATGAAACGGCGCGGTACCAACGCATCATGAAGGCCGCGGGCGTCAACTTGCTCGCGCTCGAGCTTGAGAACTCAAGCCTTGTGCGGGCGCTGTTGGGAAACGACCTCTCGCCGACAGCAATATTAAATGTAGGGGGGAGGAGCACCTCTATCTTAGTGGTGAGCAAGGGGTATGAGCGTTTGAGCCATAATTACGAGATTGGCGGGTACGAGATAACCAAAGCAGTTGCAACCGATTTAAACATCAGCCCCGAGCAAGCCGAAGGATTAAAGCGAACATACGGACTTATTGATAGTGCCGAAAACAAAGCCCGCCCCGCGATGATGCCGCTCATTGACATGATGATTTTTGAGACTAAGAAAACGATTGAATCGTTCGAAGCTGCGCGCGCACAGCGCATCAGTCGCGTTGTGCTCATTGGGGGATTGGCGAATATGCCTGGCCTTGCGCAGTACGTGAAGCAGCGCATTCCCCGCGACGTGCTCATTGGGAATGTATTCGCGCGCCTCGTGCATCCGCCCGAGCTTGAGCCGTTACTCCAGCAATTAAGCAATACATTGGCGGTAGCTGTTGGCTGTGCGATGCGCGAGACGTGATATACTTTTAGGAACGAGCAATGCCATATAAAGGAGGGGTACAATTATTGCCAGAGACTCAGCGTCGTCCGACGCTTGCTTCGTATACGAGTGGGAATTCATATTTCTATGCAGCGGTTGTGATTATCATCGCCGTGCTCGCTCTCGGTGCGGTGATCTCCAGCTATTCATATAGCCTGAAAGATAAGATTGCGACGATTGATGGACAAATGGGGGAGAGCGAAAAAGCGCGCACAAAAGAAATCGAACAAGAGCTTGTCGCCGCCTCGAGACAGTCGAAGATTATGAAGCAGCTACTGGCGGGTAAGATGTACTGGACGCAGGCGCTCGATATGATGGAGCGCATGACGCAGTCATCTGTTTCGCTTACGCGTCTTGAGGCAAATGCTACAAAGGGCACCATCTCATTCCGCGCAAGCGCGGACTCCTATGCATCTGTTGCGCGTCAGATTGCCGCATTCGTATCGGTGACGGGTGTGGATGACATTACCGTGAAATCAATCAAAGCGAACGCGCGAGGGAGGGTAGAGTTCGATGGGGAGCTTCTCATTGATGCGCTGAAGCTATTAAAGAAAACAGAACCAACCAAATGAACGGTAAAAAAATATTTGGAGCATTCACGCTTGCCGCCGCCCTCTTCTTCTTTTGGCCGGGCGTTGTAGGCTCGTGGCAAGAGATGCGCGCGTTACGCGCGGCGCTCGACGAGCGAACGGTGCTGAACGATGAGCGCACCAAGATTCTCGCAAACGCTGCAGAGGAGTATAAGAAATACAAAGAACTACTTGGGAGTAGCGATGGGCGCACTTTCATATCGTTGGTGCCCGTGAAGAAAGATTCGGCCGAGCTTGTGTCTGCGGTGCAAGATATGGCATCGGGCGCTGGTGCGCAGCTCATCGAGCTTCGCATGCAAGAAGAGAAGAACGCCAAGGAGTCAGCGTACAAATCGCTCTCGCTTTCCATTGAGTTAAATGGTTCATATCGATCGTTGAACACGTTTCTCTCAAGCCTCGAGCAGTACGTGCGCATCCTGAACGTGACAGGAATTGAGGCGAGTAGCGCGAATGCGGATCGCGCGGGTGATGCATTGAGATTTACCATTCAGGCGACAGCTTATTTCATTAAATAGAATGGCACCCAACAAGCAAAACTCACTAATTCCACTCCTGATTGCATTTTTAGGCTTTGTCGTGGGCATGCTCTATAACGGCCAGACAGATCCCGCTATTAATGTTCCACCGATTGAGACTCGTTTTCAACTCACCTCACTCCAGGGGCTTCGCGACGTGCGCATCGACGACTCGGTGCTCATGAGCGCCCAATTTAAAGCATTACGCGTGTTTGGCTCGCTTCCGGTTGTGCCAGGTAGTGGCGGAAAGAGCGATCCATTCCAGTAATGCATAGACGCAATGGCAACGAGAATTCCCCAAACACTCATCAATGAACTGGTGCGCGTCGGCCGCCTGAAGAAGGAGGATGCCGACGCTCTTATTGCGAGCGCGCAAAAAGATCAAAAAGATATTGGTGCAGCGCTCATCGAGGCGAACGTTCTGAGCGATGCGGAGCTGGTGAAGTTCAAGAGCGAGCTCTATCGACTTCCATCGGTTGACCTCGAGCAATCTGAGCCCGACCCGAATGCATTTCGAGAAATCAGTGAGGACGTCGCTGGATTTTATCACGTCGTGCCATTCGCGGTGGGGGATGGGGTGCTCAAGGTTGGCATTATAGATCCTGAAGATATCAACGCGCTCGAAGCGCTCAAGTTTATCGCGACCGATAAAGGTCTCAAGCTTGAGAAGTACGTTATTGCATATAAAGACTTCGGCGCCACACTCAAAAAGTTCAAATCACTCACCGGTGAAGTCGGCAAGGCACTTCAATCGATTGCGGAAGAGGCTGGGAAAGAGGTTGGTGGTCAAGAGGAGGTGCTTGCGCTTGATCAAATCACTGCCGAGAGTCCCGTTACAAAAGTCGTTTCTGCCATGTTGGGGAATGCAATTGATAATCGCGCATCTGATATTCACCTCGAACCATTCGATGACCACACTCGCGTCAGATTCCGCGTGGACGGCGTTCTACAGGCGGTGTTGAATCTCCCCAAGAATCTTCATGCTTCAGTGGTGACGCGCATCAAGATTCTTTCGAATCTCAAGATTGATGAGACGCGCGTTCCACAGGATGGACGCTTCAGTATTTTTCAGGGAAAAACCAAGATTGATTTTCGTGTCAGCACCTTCCCCACGAAGGCGGGAGAGAAGGTGGTGATGCGTATCCTTGATCCGCTTTCGAGTCGAATCGATTTGGCCGGATTGGGTATCACGGGGCGTAGCAACGAGATGCTTCAAGAGGCAATCGCACGACCGTTTGGAGTTATCCTTATCACGGGTCCTACGGGCTCCGGAAAATCAACCACGATTGCGGGCATCCTGAAGCAGATGAACACGGAACAGATAAATATCGTCACACTCGAGGATCCAATTGAGTACTTTATCGATGGGGTGAATCAATCCCAGGCGCACGAAGAAATCGGATACACATTTGCGAATGGACTCCGTTCGATCCTTCGCCAAGACCCCGACGTGATTATGGTTGGTGAAATTCGAGACCGAGAAACGGCACAACTTGCGGTGCAGGCCGCGTTGACGGGGCACATTGTGCTCTCCACGCTCCACACGAATGACGCGCTCGGTGTGATTCCGCGTCTCGTTGATATGGGCGTTGAGAAGTACTTGCTTCCACCCGTGCTCAATCTTGCCGTTGCACAGCGGTTGCTGCGTCGGCTGTGCGCTACCTGTAAGGTGAAAGATGTTGCAAACGACGCAGAGTCCAAGATTATCTCAGATGCACTTGCGACGATGCCTGAAGCAATCGCAGCACCGCTTCGTGCGGCGTCGTACCAAGTCTACCGTCCCAGCAAGACGCCCTGCAAAGAGTGTGGCGGAAAAGCGTTCAAGGGTCGCATTGGTATCTTTGAGATGATTCGCATGACCGATACGCTTGAGCGGGTTATTCTCGGTGATCTCTCGGAGGCCGCAATGCGTGAAGAGTCGGAGCGACAGGGGATGGTAACCATGTTCCAAGACGGAGTCATCAAGGTGCTCGAAGGGACGTGTTCGCTACAGGAGCTCCTCGAGGTTGCGCAAGCAAAAGAAGAAGAGGAGAAGGTTCCAGCAAAATAATCCATGCAATTTAATTATCAAGTCAAAAGCACGGATGGAAAGGCGATCACAGGGCTCATCGAGGCCGTCGATGAGACTGCTGCGGTTGCAGAGCTTCACGGTCGTGGATTTGTGGTGCTTTCGCTTGGCGTTGTGCGGAAGGGTCTTTTGAGTGGCGACCTCCTCCAGTTCTTCAATCGTCCAAAGATGAAGGACGTGGTCGTGTTCACGCGACAACTCAGTACGCTTATTGAGGCAGATGTACCGCTTGCTGAGGGCATGCGGACGCTCGCGAATCAAACCGACAATCCAATCTTTTCCCACATCATTGGAGATATTAGCGATAAGATCGAGGGTGGCTCTTCGCTGTCTGCGGCTTTCGCAGCTCATCCGAAATTGTTTTCACAGTTTTATATTAAACTTGTCCGTTCAGGCGAAATCTCTGGGCGTCTTCAGCAATCACTGCTCTATCTCGCAGATTACCTCGAGCGCAATCAGGCGATCACGAGCAAGGTTCGCAACGCGCTTGCATACCCAGTGTTCGTGATTTTTGCGATGGTCGTCGTCGCGCTTGTGATGGTGGTCTACGTGTTGCCGCAGTTGCTGGTGATTTTCAAAGAGTCTGGTGTGACCGAGCTTCCAATTACGACGCGTGCATTGATCGCGGTCACTGATTTTGTGAACGCCTACATCTTTCTCGTTCTTGGTGGAATCGTTATTACGGTGGTTGGTGTGTATCAGTGGATCCAATCGCCAGATGGGACGGCGTGGTGGGACCGCGCAAAGATTAAAATTCCTGGGTTTGGCATTATCCTCAAGTCGCTCTATCTCGCACGTGTTGCAGAAAATATGGCAACACTCATCAAGTCTGATATCGCCATCCTCGATGCACTTCGCGTGACGGGGGATATTGTCGACAATGTTGTGTATCGAGACATTCTCTTACACGCAGAAGAAGAGGTTCGTGGCGGAGGGAGTGTGTCGGATGTATTTCGTCAGTATAAGCAGGAAATTCCATCGCTCATGACGTCAATGATTGGCATCGGTGAGCGCACGGGGAAGATTGACTACATGCTCGGCCATGTATCTAAGTTTTATCGTACCGAGTCCGAGAATCGCATCGATTCTATCTCTTCCTTGATTGAGCCGGTGTTAGTTGTGACACTCGGATTAGGTGTTGCAGTTTTGGTGTCGAGTGTACTCCTTCCGCTCTACTCGTTGGTGAATGTTGCGTAGTGTTGATAGGTTGCTATTGCACGCGCTCGGAAGTGTATATAATAGAAGGGTATTGCTAACGAACCTCTTATGGTAAACGTAACTGATATCATGCATCGTCGGCGCTTGGGTTGGCAGAAAGGGTTTACCCTTGTGGAGTTGCTGGTGGTTATTGCCATCATCGGCGTACTCGCCACACTCGTATTGTTGCAGCTAGGAACCGCACGTGGACGTGCTCGCGATACGAAGCGCATCACGGACGTGAACCAAATCCGCAGTGCTGTTGAACAGTATTTTGAGGATAATGGCGGCAAGTACCCAGCAGCAGCAGCATGGGAGACGGATATCGCGGGCTACATGACGCGCGTTCCGAAGGACCCCTTGTCGGATGTATCGTATGACTACAACGTAGATCCGACATTTCAGGCATTTCAGATTGTTGCGGAGCTTGAGAATAAGGCGGCGGCTCTCACCAATGATTCCGATATCGTATCAGGTGACTTTACTGGTGCAGTTGATGCGGGAGCGGCAAACGAAACATGTGCTGATCCTGCAACATGTCTCTATGACCAAGGTGTAAAGCTATAGGCTTTGCAGAACAGAAGACCCGCTTCGGCGGGTCTTCTGTTATAATGGGGTATGATGATTTTCGTCGTCGGAGTTGTTGGTCTTATGCTCGGAAGCTTCTTGAGCGTGCTCATTCAACGCTGGCCCTCGTGGCGCGGTGTCGCCATGGGGCGTTCGGAGTGCCCGCACTGCAAGCACGTGCTCGCATGGTATGACTTAATCCCGCTTTTGAGCTGGGTACAACTTCGTGGGAAGTGCCGATACTGTCGCGCGCCTATTTCTTGGTTCTATCCGATCCTCGAGGTAAGTGTTGCAAGCGCGCTCGTCGCTTCTACAATCATTCACGGAATTGGAACCGAGTGGTATATCGCTGATCTTGTGATGCTCTTTGGCCTTATCACGCTTTTCTTCTTCGATCTTCGGCACCATATGTTGCCCGATGCAATCATGGCGCCACTCGCGGGACTGGTGATTCTTCGACTTGGCATGCTTCGCCCTGATTTGCTTCTGAATAATGTTGCGATGGGCACTCTCCTTGCCGCGCTCGTAGGTTTGCTCTATCTCGTGTCGAATGGCCGGTGGATTGGATTCGGCGATGTGAAACTCGCGTTCGTTATCGGCTCACTATTTGGATATCCGGGAGCAATTGGTGTGACGCTCATTGCAATCTGGACTGGCGCGCTCGTGGGCGTCGCGCTCATCGCGCTTCGCCGAGCGTCGATGGAGACGGCGCTTCCGTTTGGTTCGTTCTGGACCGCTGCTGCGGTGATGATGATATTGTGGCCAGCACCTGTACATTTTCTGAGCGGACTTCTGATTCCAACATTCCAATGAAAGGGTTCACGCTTATCGAGGTGCTCGTGGTGGCAAGTATCACGGTCATGATTGGTGGGCTATTGATTTCCAATTTTTCACGGACGCGCCTTGATTTGAATCAGGCGACCCTCATCATTCAAGACGCAATTCGCGAGGCACAATCCATGGCGCTTTCCGGAGCATTGTATGGCCGGCCGGGGACGTATCGGTGCGGATATGGGGTTCACTTTCTTCCCGATGGTGTTCAGATTTATGCGGGGCCTGACTCGAGTGGAGGCGCTTGCTCGTCGCAGGATAGGAACTACAATGGAGGGACTGACCAGATCGTTCGGGATATCATTCTTTCGAATACCGCGATTGAGATACCGAGCGCTCCCGATATATTCTTTGAGCCTCCGAATCCAAAGACATACATTAACGATGTGAGTACGCCGAATACGAGTGCGGTGATATCGGTGCGCAAGAAGGGAGCGCCATGCCCGGCGCTCTTCACTGATCCGCGAACACCTGATTGTCGACAAATCTATGTATCAACCGCAGGACGCATACAAACGCAGTAGGGGATTTACGCTTGTCGAGTCGCTCGTCGCACTGACGCTGTTGACGGTCGCGCTTGTGCCTGCATTTATCCAGGCCACATCGGCAATGCAGCTATCGACGACTATTCGAAACTCTTTGATTGCGGCCAATCTCGCACAGGAGGGCGTCGAGGTGACGCGTGCCATGCGAGACGCGAATTGGTTTGCCGGAGCTCCTTTTGGCTCTGGATTAGACGCGTGCGCATCGGGGTGCTTGGTGCAGTGGGATTCAGTGGCGCCCATGCCGTTCACACCCAACACACCACTCCGCTTCGACGCGCTCACGGGTCTCTATCAATACAGTCAGGGTGACAACACATTGTTTTACCGCACCATCTACGTCACTGAGATTTCGGCGGGAGAGCTCGCAATCAAGAGTGAGGTGACATGGAAAGACCGCCGAAATGCAAAATCATTTTCTGTTGAGCATCATGTATTTGACTGGATACAATGAAACGCTACGCACCACAATCGGGATTTTCACTCATTGAGCTCCTCGTGGCAGCTTCTATATTTTCATTTGTCGTCACGGGTGTGACGGGACTTTTTATGCAGGCACTTGATATGCAGCGCCGTGCGAGCGGTATTCAGAAGATTCAAGAGAATGCACAATACACGCTCGAGTCGGTGACGCGCGAAGTGCGCGTGAGTCGAGTGGTGAGTGGCAACACGGGGGATTGTAATCCGGGAAATGCGGCAACGCAAACCATGACGCTCGATCACCCCGTAAATGGAACCGTTGTGTACGAATACGACCGTTCAGGGGGAATTGGTGTTATTCGCCGCTCATCATCGGTTGCGGGCAGTGTTACTGAGCCGATTACTTCGACGGATGTAGATATCACCAAGTTTGCGTTCTGTGTGAGTGGATCAGGGCCTGATGGCACACAGGCGCGCGTCACAATCCCTATGACGCTTGAGTCCAGATCGGGGCGTGCATCGACACGGGTCTCGGTGTCGGTTCAGTCTACTATTATATCCCGAGACGTAACCGAGGATTTACTTCAATAGCTATGCGCGCTACAGCGTCTCAACGCGGTTCTATTATTATCTACTCGCTCATGACGATGTCGGTGATGCTCGCCATTGGGCTTACGCTCAACTCGCTGTTCATCGGAAAACTGCGAAGCGTTGCGGCGGCACGAGACTCCATTGCTGCGCTCTATGCCGCAGACAGCGCAGTTGAGAAGTGTCTCTTTGAAGCGCGACAGCAAGTCGATCAGCCTCCCATGGTGTTTTCGAATAATGCATTCTATTCCATTGTGACCGTAGCTGTTCCCGGTGTCGATGTCACCGACTCGTGTGCATCGCTGGGGAGTTCTTCATTCGGATTTCGTGCCACCGGCACATATCGTGGGGTTCGTCGTACGCTGGAAATCAACCAGTAGTAGGGTACAATCGAGAGATGGATACGGCATCTACTAAAGAACGCATAGCGAAGTTACGCGCGCTTATCGAGCGGTATCGATACGAATACCACGTACTCGACGCGCTTTCGATTTCTGAAGACGCCCTCGATTCTCTGAAGAAGGAGTTATTCGATTTGGAGCTCCAGCATCCTGAGCTGATAACACCCGATTCTCCGACCCAGCGCGTTGCCGGCACGCCACTTGAGGGGTTTGTGAAGATTGCCCATCCGGGCAGGATGATTTCACTCAATGACGCCTTTAGTGAGGGGGATATGCAGGAGTGGTTGTCGCGGCTTGAGAATTATCTCGGTCACTCGTACGCCGGCCCTTTTTATTGCGATTTAAAAATGGATGGACTTGCGATTGAGTTGCGGTATGAGCGTGGAGTGCTTGTGACAGCATCTACGCGAGGGGACGGAAATGTGGGAGAAGATGTGACACAAAACGTGCGCACCGTTGAGGCGGTTCCACTCCGTCTACGCTCAGATGATCGCGAAATCCCCGACGTGCTTCTCGTGCGGGGCGAGGTGTTTCTGAAGAAGAGTGAGTTCAATCGAATCAACGAAGCGCTCGCGTTCGATGGCGAAAAAGTGTACGCAAATCCTCGCAATCTCGCCGCTGGCACGATTCGCCAACTTGATCCCTCTGTTCCCGCGGGGCGAAAGCTCTCATTCTATGCGTACAGCATCGTGGGTGAGGATGGGACATATGGAGATGGTTTTTCGACGCACGCCGATGAGTATCGCGCACTGCGCGAGTGGGGGATTGGAACGAATCCACACGGACGAATCGCTTCTGATTTTGAGGGGGTGCTCGCGTTCTATCGGGAGTGGGAGTCAAAGCGGGACGCACTTGATTATGAATTCGACGGTACGGTTATTTCGATAAATGATAACGACGCGTATCGGAATGCGGGCGTGGTGGGAAAATCGCCTCGTGGTGCGATGGCATTCAAATTTGCTCCTCGTGAAGCGCAGACCATCATTGAGGACATTCAACTTCAAGTTGGTCGTACGGGCGTGCTTACACCGGTGGCGCACTTGCGCCCGGTGAGCATTGGCGGCACGACCGTAAGTCGCGCGACACTCCATAACATGGATGAAATCGCGCGACTTGGAGTGAAGATTGGCGATACAGTCATCGTGGGTCGTGCGGGCGATGTGATTCCTGATATTCTGCGGGTGTTGCCAGAGCTTCGCACGGGGAGGGAGAAAGAATTTCGCATGCCACAGCAGTGCCCTGTATGTGGGACCACAGTAGTGCGTGCCGAGGGGCAGGTTGCGTCCTATTGTCCGAATCATGACTGTCCCGCGAAGCAACGTGAGCGTTTGTATCACTTTGTATCTCGTCACGCGCTTAACATCGATGGGGTTGGACCCAAGACACTCGACCAGCTTCTCGATGCGGGGCTCATCGCAGATGCTGCTGATTTATTTATGCTCACCAAGGGAGACCTCCTCAATCTCGAGGGATTTGCGGAAACATCGAGCCAGAGTGTCGTCGCGTCTATTCAGTTGCACCACTCGATACCGCTCGATAGATTTATATACGCGCTCGGCATTCCGCAGGTGGGGGAACAAACAGCCCGCGCGCTTGCTGCGCAATTCACAGCGCTTGAGCGATTTACGCAAGCAACCTATGAAGAGCTTACTGCGGTTCCTGACGTTGGCCCCGTTGTTGCCGCAAGTATTATCGATTGGTTCTCAAAGTCGTACCATCAGAAACTGCTAGAGAAATTCAAAAACGCGGGCGTTGAGATTCAATCGGCAGAGACTCCAAGGGGTGGGCCACTCTCGGGGAAAACATTTGTCGTGACCGGAACACTCGAAACCATGAGTCGCGATCAGGCAAAAGAGCGAATTCGCGCGCTGGGTGGTACCGTGTCCGAATCCGTTTCCAAGAAAACTTCCTACGTCGTAGTCGGCTCCGACCCCGGCTCAAAAGCAGAGAAGGCAAAAAAACTCGGAGTTCGGATTTTGGAAGAGGAGGAGTTTACTGCTATGCTTTGAGCGGCGGCATGGCCGAGATTCTGGTCAGGTGGAGGGCCTGCAAGTCCTCAGACGCGGATACGTTCCAGTCCCGCTGTCGCCTCCAAGCCTCATTCGTGGGGCTTTTTTTATGCCGAAAATTATGCTAGTTTCACTTTACGATGCTGACTGAGAAAGAGATAGAACATATTGCAAAACTTGCGCGACTTGAGCTTACTCATGAGATGCGTGAGCGGATGCGCAAAGACTTATCGAGCGTCCTCGACTATATTGCGCTCCTTGAAACTGCAGATACGAGCGGTGTTGAGCCGTTGTATCAGGTGACTGGCTTGCAGAATCAGACGCGTCCCGATGTGCGTCGAGGGGATTTTTCCATGGATGCAGCGGCAACCGAGCGACTCATTGGGCAGGCGCCTGCACAGCAAGGGCGATTCGTGAAAGTAAAATCAGTCAAAGCAACATGAGTGATATCGGATACACAATTTCATCAGCACGTGCGGCGCTTGAATCCGGCTCACTGACGCCGGAGCGTTTGTTTGAGCACTACCAGCGTCGTATCGCAGAGCACGATGGAGACATTCACGCGTACCGTAATACGAAGTTTTCTTTTATTCCACACGAGCTCGAGACGTCGGCACTTTCAGGAATCCCATACGCACTCAAAGACAACATGCTTGTGGCGGGGAGCGTTGCAACGGGAGGCTCAAAGATTTTAGAACACTACGTATCTTCATATGACTCGACCGCGTATCAGAAGTTACTTGCCGCAGGCGCGCAGTTGCTCGGCAAGACCAATATGGATGAGTTCGCGATGGGCTCTTCGGGTGAAAATAGTGCGTATGAAGTCGTGCGCAATCCCCGCGACACATCTCGCGTTCCGGGAGGAAGCTCTGCGGGGTCTGCTGCCGCTGTTGCGGGGGATTTATGCGTCTTCTCACTTGGCTCGGATACAGGCGGTTCGATTCGTCAGCCCGCTGCTCTGTGTGGTGTTGTTGGCTTGAAGCCAACGTATGGCCGTGTGTCGCGCCATGGCTTGATGGCGATGGCGTCATCGCTCGACCAGATTGGGCCCATCACAAAGACCGTGCACGATAGCGCGCATGTGCTTTCAGTGATTGCGGGGCACGACGTGATGGACTCTACAACTGCTCCACGGGAGACGCAGGATTACACCGAATCGCTCGAGCAAGACATCACCGGTCTCCGCGTGGGTATTCCCGAGGAGTACTTCGGAGAAGGGCTCGCCGACGAGGTGCGCGAACGAGTTGAGGCGGGGATTGAAGTGCTTCGGAGTCGAGGCGCAATCATCACGCCCATCTCCCTTCCGCATTCAAAGTATGCGCTCGCGGTGTACTACATCATTCAACCGTCAGAGGTTTCTGCAAACTTAAATCGCTATGACGGTATTCGGTATGGCTATTCTGCTCCCGACGCGGCGAACTTATTCGAGGTGTACACCAAGAGTCGCGGCTCGGGATTTGGTCCAGAGCCAATTCGTCGTATCATGCTCGGCACCTACGCGCTCTCAGCTGGGTACTTTGATGCCTACTATATAAAAGCACAGAAAGTGCGTGCGCTGATTCGTCGAGATTTTGACCGTGCATTTGAGCGGGTTGACGTTATCGCAGGCCCCACAGCGCCAACCGTCGCATTCCCAATTGGCGAGAAGAGCGATGATCCGCTCGCAATGTATCTCTCCGATATTTACACAGTGCCAGTCAATCTTGCCGGAGTTCCCGCCATCTCTGTTCCTTGCGGAGTGGGAGCCTCGTCTGGGTTGCCGGTCGGACTCCAATTCATCGGACCCATGTTTGGTGAGGCGGCTATCTTGCGCGCGGCATGGCACGTAGAGCAGGGTTTGATAGCGAATAAGTAATGGTATACGAAAACATTCCTACAATTCTCAATTCGGTCGTGATGATGTTTTATAACAGCGGCAAGCTTGGCGTTGGCGAATATTCTCTTGCGCGTATGTGGGATATCTTCCGCACCGATGGCAACGTTTCAAGCGTGACCACAATTCTTTCGCAAATTGCGTTTGTGGTAAGCATTGCGCTCGCGCTGTTTATTTTGTATGTACTCGCGCAAAAGCGCGCACTCAAGGCGGGCGCGCCAGCTCCCGTTGTGGCTCCTGTGGCATCGAGTGAGGCAGAGGCTCGCGCGGGGATGCTCCGTGGGCGCTGGGGTGAGATTACGAAATTGCTCGATTCTCCTCGAGAGGCAGATTGGAAGGTTGCGGTGCTCGAATCCGACAAACTCATGGATGATGCTCTTGCACGCTCTGGATTTTCTGGCGATACGTTTGGCGACCGCTTGAGCAATATTCAACCCGGCACTCTCTTGTCACTTGATGGTATCTGGTGGGCACACAAGATACGAAATCGGCTCGCCCATGAGACGGATTACTTCCTTCGATATACTGAGGCCCGCCAGGCGGTGGGATATTTCGAAGCGGCGCTCGCTGAGTTACAATTGATCTAATGAGTCGATCGACTTTTTTTGCACATATGAGAGCTCGCGCTGCCTGGGTTGTTGTAGTTGCTTTTTTTGTTATCGCACTTGCGAGCACGTCGGCATACGCGGGATATTTTTCGGAACGGATTGTGCGTAACGTGCGCATCGGGTCCGTTGACGTCGGAGGACTCACGCGCGACGCCGCGGTTGAGCGGTTGCAGATAGCGCTTGATACGTTTCATGTTGAAGATGTGAAGTTGATTATTGAAGGCTCCGAAGAGCTTATTCAGCTTGATGCGATTGGATTTGATTTAAATCTCGCAGAATCTGTTGAGCGGGCATTTCGCATCGGGCATGAGGATCGCTTGGTAGGGGATGTCTGGCGGCGTGTGAGCGGACTTTGGCGCGAGCAGTCGGTGGACGCTGCGGTGCGCGTCGATGAATCGGCGCTCCGTGCGAATATCTCCATGGTGGCTGGTGCAACGGATGTGGAGTTGCAAGATATTCGCCTGTCTGTCAACAAAACATCGGTCGCGCTTCTCGCTGACACGAAGCCGGGTCGCGCTATCAACGAATCGGAAGCTGAGCAGAAGATTCGTACACAAATCTCAAGCCTTCAGTTGGGGGCTATTGAGCTCTCACTGCACGACGTGGTCCCCAGCACTGATCCTGCAACTGGACAGAGTGCAGTCGCAGCCGCTCAGAAGTTTATATCCCGCTCGATATTGTTGCAATACGAAGATCTCCAGTTTTATATTAGTCGAGAGCGTATTGGTTCGTGGACGATTTCGGCATACGAAGGAGCCGCACTTCAGGCAGGATTAGACCGTGAGAAGATTGCTGCCTATGTCACTACTATAGCGTCTGCAATTAATATTGCCCCCGAGCCGCCGCGCATCACAACGCAGGATGGGCGAGTGACTGGCTTTGAAATTCCGAAAGTTGGACGGGCGGTCGAAGAGGATGCGCTTGTGCAAATGATTATCGATACGATTACGTCTCGCGCTGGCACGGATAAGCTCGGTGACACCATTCTCGTTCCTGTGAAGTCAGCGAAGATGGCCGTCATTGGACTCAATGAAACATCCGGTATTGTGGAGCTTATTGGCCGCGCGACTACGCCATTTACGGGGAGTCCCAAGAATCGGATTAGCAATATCAAAAACGGTGTGAAGTTTTTGTCGGGAGTCGTAGTGCCAGCAGGGGAGGAGTTCAGCACGCTGGGTTCGCTTGGCACTATAGATAACACCACTGGATATTTGCCCGAGCTCGTCATCAAGGGTGACCGAACCATTCCTGAGTTTGGCGGTGGTCTTTGCCAGGTTTCAACCACACTGTTCCGCTCGGTTATGGACGCCGGTCTTCCGGTCACCGCGCGCCGGAACCATTCGTATCGTGTTTCGTACTACGAAAAGGATGGGAATGGAAAAGTTATCGGACCCGGTCTGGATGCAACGATTTATGAACCGGATGTTGATTTTAAATTTCGCAACGATATGGCAACCCCCGTGCTCATCATTGGATACGTCATTGGAGACAAGATTACGTTTGAGTTGTACGGCACAAAAGATGGGCGCACGAGCTCGATTGTTGGGCCCAAGATGCTTACCGAGACATCCCCAGGAGAGCCGGTGTATATCGATGAGCCGACGCTTGCGGTTGGCGTGAAGAAGCAGGTTGAGACTCCGCATCCAGGAGGTTCTGCGATTGCTACGTACCACGTGACGTATGCAAATGGGGAAAAGGTGACGACTGAATTTAAGAGCTGGTATCGTCGCTGGCCCGCGAAGTATCTCGTCGGCACCGGTGGCGCGACTCCTATGCCCGTCTCTCCTCCGATCCCGTCTGTACTCCCGACACCGTAGTTGACTAAAATATTATAGCGTATTATAGTACGAACGTTTATTTTCGTTTGCTTCGTGTCGGATTCGCACATGAAAAAGGAGGGCGGTATGGGCTGGGTGGTAGCGCTGTTCATTGCGCTTGGGGTGATCTATTGGATCATCGGCGCAGCTGTAGTCGCCGTATTTTTTGCCGTTGGCACGCCGGCATTCTGGCTGGTGTTTGCGATTGCGGTTGTGGGGGCGTGGTATCTCGTGTCCGCCGAAGAGGATGGGGTGTTGGCGGTCCTCCCGATTGCAGCCTTCCTCGCCTTCACTCACTTTATCGCGAAATTCAACCTTGTTGAGTGGGTGAGGTGGAATATCCAGTTTATCCTTCAGAACGTGGCGTGGTATCTGCTCGCAGCGTTCTGTTATGCGGTATTCCGTTTCTTGCTGCACCTGCGGACGAAGGCTCGCGAAATCGACAACCTCGAGAAGACATTCCGCAGAGACCACCCATTCGAGGGGTCGCTTGCACTTGCAGACGATGGTGTGAGGTTTAGATTCGGCGAGGTTCTACACAGTAGCTATCACCCAGACATCAAGCCGGGCCGTTCATTCGATCCTTCCAGCGATGGAGTGGTCCCGACCTTCGACCGGAACAAGTACACCATCTTCCGGTGGTTCTGGTGGTGGCCCCTTTCGTTGCTCGGATGGATCTTCAATGATCTCATCCGCACCATCTGGGATGTCATCAAGCAGGGGCTTCGTGGCGTCATTGACTGGATGTCGTCCGCCGTGTTTGGGGATAGGGCGAAGTACACTCTCACGGGCGCCCAATATGCTGAAATGTGGAAGCGTAGGCAGGAGGAAGCTTCGCGCCAGCCCGACGATTCCGGATACCGCAGGGGCCCGGGCAAGAAGGTTAGTTAGTTCGCGGCTGGACGAGGGAGTAATCCCTCGTCCTTTTTTCTTGAAAAAATAGCAATAATTCGCTAGAGTACAGAGACTATGTTTGATTTCAAGCAGCTCGAAGAGCGTGTTCTCGCGTTTTGGGATGAGAGCGAAATCTTCAAGAAAAGCGTCGAACAGCGCCGCGGTAACAAGCCTTTCGTGTTCTTCGAGGGCCCGCCAACGGCCAATGGAAGCCCCGGCATCCACCATTTCGTGGGGCGCATTTTTAAAGACATCTTCAACCGATATCAGGCCATGCGCGGACGCTATGTGTTGCGCAAGGGGGGATGGGATACGCATGGTCTACCCGTAGAGCTTGGTGTGGAAAAAGAGCTCGGATTCAAGAGTAAGAAAGATATCGAGGCCTACGGCATTGCTGCGTACAATGCGAAGTGTCGTGAATCGGTGTGGAAATACAAGTCAGAGTGGGAGCAGTTCACGCGCCGCATCGGATACTGGGTTGACCTCGATGATCCGTATGTCACGTACGAAAGCGCATACATCGAGTCGCTCTGGAATGTTATTGGAAAAATATGGGACAAGAATTTGCTCTATCAAGCGCACCGCGTTGTCCCGTTTTGTACGCGTTGTGGAACCCCACTATCAAGCCATGAAGTTGCACAGGGATACAAAACGGTCACCGACACATCGGTGTTCTTGAAGTTCAAGGTCACGAAGTCCAAACTCAAACTTCCTCCGGAGACATATATCTTAGCTTGGACGACGACGCCGTGGACGCTTCCGGGGAACATCGCCCTTGCCGTTGGGAAAAACATCCAGTATGTGCTCGCGCGTCGCAATGGTTCCGATGAGCACTTCATTCTTGCCGCTGACTTGGCGCAGACGGTGCTCGGCGCGCCTCTGGCGATTGTGCAAGAGTTTTCTGGAGCACAATTAGTGGGTACCGCGTACGAACCGCTCTTCCCAGTGCGTGCGCTGAAGAAGCCGAAATCGTACAAGGTATACGACGCCGACTTCGTATCGACAACCGACGGCACGGGCGTTGTGCATACGGCAGTTATGTACGGAGAGGATGATTATCAGCTTGGCACAAAGCTTGGACTCGCAAAGGTCCATACTGTCGATGAGCAGGGGAAGTTTGTGGGCGTTTCCGGCGAGCTTGATGGGTGCTATGTGAAGTCGACAAAAACAGAAGAGCTTATTCTTACGTCGCTTGAATCGCGTGGGCTCCTCTTGAAGCGCTTGCCATTTGAGCACGAGTATCCATTTTGCTGGCGCTGTGAGACTCCGCTTTTGTACTACGCAAAGGATAGCTGGTTTATTCGCATGAGTGATGTGAATAAACAAATGATTGCGAATAACAACACGATTAACTGGATCCCATCCCACTTGAAAGATGGACGATTTGGGCAGTGGATTAAAGAGGGGAAAGACTGGGCATTCTCGCGAGAGCGATATTGGGCAACGCCACTTCCGATTTGGCAGGCGCGAGATAAGCATGGCCGAGGAACGGGAAAGTATCTCGTCGCCTCGTCACTTGAAGACCTCGACACCTATCGAGCCGACGCGCCCGCGACATTCTGGACGATGCGTCATGGGGAGTCAAAGATTAATGTGGAGCAGGTGCTTGATTCTGGGCAGCAGGCGTCTCCATTGACTGACATTGGGCGCGAGCAGGCGCTCCGTACCGCGCAAGAATTAAAGAAAAAACTCAAGGCCTCTCGTGGAAAGATTGCAGCAATTATTGCTTCTCCGATTCAGCGCACAAAAGAAACCGCAGAAATTGCTGCGCGGGAATTAGGAATCAAGACCGTTATATTCGATGAGCGACTCCGCGAGATTCATCTGGGACCATCGCTGAGCGGATGTCACGACTCAACGTATCACGAGCAATACCCAACCTATGAGTCGAAATTCGCGAACCGTCCTCCTGGCGGAGAGTCTGTTGCCGACCTTAAGGCACGCGCGTGGAATTTCCTCAAAGAGCTGAATACGACCTATGCCGGCAAGCAGGTGCTCGTCGTGAGTCATGAATATTCAATCTGGGCGCTCGCTGATGCCGCCAATGCGTGGAGCGTGAAGCAGTCAATTGAGGAAAAGACGAAGCGTGGCGATGATTTTATCGGACTTGCGGGCCTTGAAAAGATTGTTGTTCGCAATGTGCCGAGGAATGACCGAGGTGAGCTTGATATGCATCGACCCTATGTCGACGATATTATCCTCAAGCATCCGAAGTCGAAGGTTCCACTCTATCGTGTACCCGAGCTTTGCGATGTGTGGTTTGACTCGGGCGCGATGCCGTATGCTCAGTGGCATTGGCCGTTCGAGAATAATGAGACGTTCAAACAGCAGTTTCCTGCGGACTTTATTGCGGAAGGAATTGATCAAACACGCGGGTGGTTCTACACGCTTCTCGCTATTTCGACATTGCTCGGAAATCCGGCACCGTTTAAGACTGTGCTCTCATTCGGGCATGTGCTCGATGAGAAGGGGCAAAAGATGTCGAAGTCGAAGGGAAATATCGTGAAGCCTGATGAGGTTATCGACGCCGTTGGCGTGGATACTGCGCGTTGGTACTTCTATACACTCAATGCTCCGGGCGACTCGAAAAACTACTCCATGAAAGAAGTGCGCGAGCGATTGACGGGCTTTATGATGACGCTTCAGAATTGCATTCGATTTTACGAATTGTATCAGGCGGAGCACCATGCCCCGGTGCGCGTTGACGTTCCTGATGCAACGAATCAGCTCGATGTGTGGATGATGTCCCGCCTTGAGCGTCTTACCGCGCTCGTGTTTGAGCGTCTCGAGCAATTCGACCTTACGGTTGCGTCTCGCGAGATTGAGCGATTTGTGGTGGATGATTTTAGTCAGTGGTGGCTACGGCGGAGCAGAAAGCGTGATGATGCCCTGCCGTTCATGCGCCACATCCTCCGAAGGCTCTCGCTTCTGTTGGCTCCATTCATCCCATTTACTGCTGAAGATCTCTGGGGAAAGTTGCGGGGCAAAAATGATCCTGAATCTGTCCATCTCGCTGACTGGCCGAAAGCCCATACGAGTGCTGTGAACGAGTCTCTTGAGACGCAGATGGCGCAGGTTCGCGAATATATTCGTGCCGGACTTGCGATTCGAAAAGACCAGCAAATTAAAGTCCGCCAGCCACTCCAAAAGGTGACCGTTCCCGGTACGCAACTGCACGAAGATATGGAGCAGTTGATTCGCGACGAGCTCAATGTGAAAGAAGTCACATATGCCGTGGGTGAGCCCGTGGCGCTCGATGTTCATATTGGCACCGAGCTTCGTGCGGAAGGGTTCGCGCGCGAAGCTATGCGTACCATTCAAGATATGCGCAAAGAGATTGGATGCCAGGTTTCTGACAAGGTATATTGCCAATGGCATAGTACCGATGACGAGGTTTCCCGGGCACTACGCTCATACGGGGGCGCAATCGCTGACGACACTGGCCTCACTGAATTTGTAGAGCGGCCCGACGACAAAACGCTCACGATTGAGAAGAATTTTGACCTCGCAGCCGGAAAGCCTCTCTGGATTGGTATTCGGAAATAAAAACGCTCGCCTTAATGGCGAGCGGGGCGGACACGAAGGAACGACTGGACCTCCTCGTAGTGTAGCCACGGGATTGGCATATTCGTGCCACGTTCATTGAATACACCAAAGTGGAGATGGGGATACGTTGCGTACCCCGTCTGTCCTGAGCGTGCGATGATGGTTCCTGCGGATACTCGGGTGTTGTCTGGGAACATACGCGATTGATGCGCAAGGTGCGCATAGAAGCTCGTCTGCCCATCATTATGAGCTATGACAATGAAGTTGCTGTGTCGTCCTTGAGGGCCGGGCGTTCTCCAGGTGCGTTGTACGTCGAATCGCTGGGAAGTGATGACGCCACTCCGCGCTGCGATGATGGGCGTCCATTCCGGCATTGCGAAATCGATGCACCAGCGTGAGTTACGAAGCGTGCGGTGGTAAGGCGCAGGTCGCCGGGCGACGTGTCCACACCGCGCGAAGGGGAGTCGATACAAGCCAGTAGGCATACTACACTCCTTCATTCCGTGTCGGTATACCACATGCATTTGCTATACTCAATGGCATGAGCGATTCACTGCAACACATACAGGAACGATTGCGCGCGCTCGCTCACCCCGAAAAAGCAAAGATACTGAGCGGGTTTTTCAAGACTGGCCCGGGGGAGTACGGGGAGGGGGATCGATTTCTTGGCATTACCGTTCCTCAGATTCGGGACCTTGTGAAAAGGTATGCCGATATACCGCTCGAATATCTGGCGGTTTTCGTGACGTCGGAATTTCACGAGGAGCGACTGTTTGCGCTTCTCGTTGCCGTGCATCAGTATGAAAAAGGATCTATTCGCGTACGGAATGCTACCTATCGATGGTACATTAAGCATCTCGCAACGATTAATAATTGGGACCTTATTGATTTGAGTGCTGATAAAATTATTGGCAGGCATCTTATGGAGACGCGTGCCAGCGGTGGCGTTCTTGAGCAATTCGCGAAATCAAAAAATCTCTGGCGCCGACGCGTCGCAATCATGGCGACGTTTGCATTCATCAAAAAGGGAAGACACGTCCCTACATTTAATATTGCGCGTATGCTGTTGAAGGATTCTGAGGATCTTATTCATAAAGCGGTTGGATGGATGCTTCGCGAGGTGGGGAAGCGCATCGGGCAGGACGTGGAAGAAGACTTTCTTCGGGCGCACTACCAGGCAATGCCGCGAACGATGCTGCGCTATGCGATTGAGCGGTTTCCTCGGCGTCTGTATCGCGCCTACCTCACGGGCCGAGTGGAGCCATTGACATGAAATGTGGGCGACGTATGATTTTTCAAGCGTGGCACACGTGGTGCTCGCTACTCGCTGGGGGATGAGATGTTCGAAGTTATTTCGGAGAAGCCACCTTCGTTCGTGGCAAGGCACAAGGTCTTGGTGTTTGTGATGCTTGGCGTCATCGCGGCTATTGCGTACGTTGGCAATCAGTATCGGGTGGCGACGCTGCGGGCCGAGGAGTCTGCTCGCATTGAGCGGCAATGGCTTGTTGTTACCGAGCAGCGCGTTAGGGGTCTCTCCGGAGAGGTGCGTGGCCTTGCGGTAGAGGTTGATCGGATTGCGAAGGCAAACAGCGAGCCTCTCCGTCCTGGCGGGCGTGAGGTTCCGCGAGAGAAGTGGACCCAGCTCGGTGAGCTTGGGTACGTCGATGCGGTCTCAGCCCGAGATGCCGCGGCAAAAAAGCTCGACGCACTTGTTGACGAGTACAGCGTTCGCCGTGCTGACTATCGTGGGGCATGGCCCGTTGGAGTGAATCCTCCCCCTGAGAAGTTGGGTGGCAGCGGAGTCGACTACAAGTAGACGCAAAACGGAGAGCACCGCTCTCCGTTTTTCTTTTCCCTTATTCAGCGATACACTTAAGCGATGGATCCATCGCTTATATACATTCTCATTGCAACAGGAGTTATTGCCCTCGGGCATGCCGCAGGTCTTGTGACGCTCGCGATCAACGAACAACGGCTTCGGAGTTCGCTGTTGTACATGGTTGCGCTCTCTGCGGGCGCCCTCATGACGACGTCGCTCACGCATCTCTTGCCGGAGGCCGTGGCATTATCAGGCGATGCTATGACGCCATACTATATCGTCCTGGCCTCATTTGCAGGATTTTTCTTACTGGAGAAGATTATTCATTGGCATCACTGCCACGGCGGATTTTGTGAGACGAATACGCTTGGAGTTATGAATCTTATCGGGGATGTTATTCATAATATTATTGACGGGTTGATTGTCGCTGCGGCATTTCTTGCTGATGTGAAGCTCGGAGTACTTACCGCAACCGCGGTTGCGATGCACGAGATACCTCAGGAGATAGGGGATTTCGGAGTACTTCTGTATTCGGGGTTTGGGAAGTGGCGCGCGCTTGCATCGATGATGTTTGTTTCGCTGGGGGCAATTGGCGGTGGCGTGCTTGGCTGGTTTCTTTCATTTCGAGTTGAGCACCTTGTCGCATACCTTCTTCCTGTCGCGGCGGGGGGATTTATATACATAGCAGCATCTGACCTTATGCCCGAAATTCGCCATGAGCGATCATTCCTGCGATCTGTTGCCGCGTTTCTTGTATTCTTACTTGGCAGCGGGGTCATCCTTGGCATCACGAGCTTTATCTAGGGCATGTCGCTTCGATCAATCCTACGTTCATTTCTGAAGCGCCGTCGACGTACTCGGCAGGTTGGTCGACGAGCATATGAGCGTTTTCGTGAGGATGCGCGAATAGTCATCGGCGCTCGCGTTGCATATTGGCGATCAGTCCAACCGTTTACTATTGGGCGCATTAGTATAAAAAATCACCAAAGACTGTGGGGGAGTTGCTCGAGTCGTGGCAATCTTAACTTTAACTGGCGACTTCTTTGTCTTCCACAACATCTTGCCGATTATGTTGTTGTGCATGAGTTGTGCCATATTCGCGAAATGAATCATTCGCGGCAATTCTGGGCGCATGTAGAATCTCTCTTGCCTGAGTGGCGCACACATCGCGCCGAACTGCGTCGATATGCTCCCACGTTTTTCAATGCTCACTATTCGGCGTATACTACACAGCAACGGAAGGAATTTCTTCCAGACGTGGTTCCTCAGTCCGTATTAACGCTTCTAACCTCAACTACGCATGAAACGTAATCCATATTCATTGATGTTCCGTGTTGGCGTGATGTGTGCCAGCCTGTTTGTACTATCTCTCCTTATCGTGCTCCCCGTAAGCGCACGTGAGGTCGAAGAGCGAGCTGAAGCATCGGAAACTCCTGATCAATATAACGAACGGAGTGGCGATGACCTGTGGAGTGATCTCGAGAAGGAGGATCCAGAGATGAGCCGTGACGATTTGGATGAAGAAGATCTTGAGGAGGAGTCTGAGATTGAGGTTCCTGAAAATATCGAGGACGAGGCAAGCGATCTGAGCGATGATGACCATCAGATTCGGGGAATTGATATTGCCTCGGGAAGCGCAGACATCCGCGTTCGATATCAACAGCGCGCGCGATTATTTGGCTTTATTCCGGTGCCGTATTCTTTCGTTGCACGCGTGAACTTAGCGGATGATACCGTAGAGGTGTCGCGACCCTGGTGGCTATTTCTCGCATCTGATGGCGTCGACGATATCGAGGCAGGCCTGCAAGCTCAAAAGGATACACTCACCTCGTCTGATACGGCCTCGGTTGTGTTGAAAAAATTGAGTGCGCTTCTCAAGGCACTCTCGCAATAACCACTCAGCTGTTGACCTCATAGTTGTGTTCGGTATGCTCTCACTGGGAGTTGTGGTATGGCCGATATCGACCGCGCTGTGCGCGCAGTTCGTACATTGCAGGATCTTAACTCTGCGTTTCCGGAAACCCAAGCCTTCCTTCGGGCGCGTGGACTGAGTAATGTTCGCGAGCTTGATGCGCGCGGGAAGCAAGAGCTCACCGAGTATCTTGTGAGGGTTCTTCGAAGAATGGCAAACTAGTCTTCGTCGAAAAAGCTGGCCCCGTGGCCAGTTTTTCTTTGCCTACTGCCCATGCCTACTGGGCGGGAGTTGGTGTTGCTTGTTTACATGCCGCATCTTCGCTCGCGAATAACGTGCGAGCAGCTTTCACTGCAGCTTGGTAGGCGTCGATAGCTAACTTTTT
This sequence comes from uncultured Candidatus Saccharibacteria bacterium, assembly GCA_964356795.1. GTDB lineage: Bacteria > Patescibacteriota > Minisyncoccia > 2-02-FULL-40-12 > GWA2-44-9 > JAGOPO01. Next base: position 43,875 of record CAYHIK010000005.1, read on the forward strand.
CGCTACCTTATAGGCGTCATTTGCGCTTTTCTGTGATGAGCGAAATGCTTCATCAGCGGATTTCTTTGTGGTGCGATATGCCTCGTGTGCCGCTGTTCGTGCTGCATCATCAATTGCTGCTTTGAGCGCTACGTCTCGGACCGTGCGTGCATTCTTGACTGCGGTGTTTCGTGTCGTGCGCGCATGTTCAACAACGGTTGAGCGGGCGCTCTTTGCAGAGCGGTACGCCTTCTGAAGTACGTCTTTTGCGGCCTTTACCGTAGCTACGCGCTTCTCTATAGAAGACTTTGTGCACACGAGAAGCGCTTCACGGCGTATGTTCTTTTCGTCGCGATTTTCTTTCCGATCTTCTTTGCGCTCTTCACGTTCTTCTCTTTTCTCAAGCTGCGGACGCGTGCCTCCTGAAGGGGATGGGCGAGGGCTTTCTGATGCGCCTGCGGGCAATGCGAGGGCAAGCATTACCGCTCCGAGGACTGTCGTTTTAAGGAGTGTATTCATTGATTATTAATAGGGGAATCGTTTGTACAAGCAGTATGACGTGCATATGTGAACATTCTTTCACATCACGTCTCTGCATTAATGATATACTACACGCAACATGGCGAAGCGTCACTATCAAATACAGGATTCACCTATCGAGCGGTTCCTATTTAATGATACGCGGACCGCGTGGTTCTGGCTCCTGGTGCGATTGTATGCTGGTTGGGCATGGCTTGATGCTGGCTGGGGTAAGATAGGGAGCGACGTCTGGGTTGGAGCAAATGCCGGCAAGGCCTTGGGAGGTTTTGTGCAGGGGGCTCTCACAAAGACGGGTGGGTTGCATCCAGACGTCCAATCGTGGTATGCATGGTTCCTCTCACATGCCGTTGCGCCATACGCGGAGGTGTGGAGCTATGTCGTTGCGTGGGGAGAGGTTGCTGTCGGACTTGGCCTTATACTCGGCATATTCACGGGAATCGCGGCATTCTTTGGGGGGTTCATGAATATAAATTATTTGTTCGCTGGAACGGTGAGCACGAACCCCATTCTTGGAATATGTGCACTTGGCCTCGTGCTTGCATGGAAAGTTGCTGGTACTATAGGTGGTGATCGGTGGATTCTTCCGATGCTGGGTACTCCATGGAGGCCTGGCACAGTATTGAAAAATATATAACGTATCTATGAGCGATTCTGAACTTGTTCAGCAGGCAGTAGAGGAGGTGCAAAATGGTCTTGCCGTGCTTTTTGATGTTCGCACGGAAGATGAGTGGGTTGCTGAGCACGCAGTCGGCGCGCAGCATTTCGACGTCGGGCGTCTTATGGAGGGAGAGCTCCCAAGTACTCCGAGAGATATTCGGACGTACACGTACTGCGCTTCAGGTGGGCGTGCATTTGAGGCGGCTGAGATATTACGAAGTAATGGATGGACTACGGTCGATTCACTGGGCGGTCTTTCTGATTGGGTAGAGGCAGGAGGGGAGAAGGAGTAGAAATGCACACACTATGAAAACCGTACTTACCATAATCGGGATTCTCATCCTTCTTATTATTGCCGAGCTTGCCGGCTACTCATTTGCATCAAAGCGGGGACTTCTTCCAGGCGCCTCAACGTCAACACCGAGCGCATCACCTACGCCAACAAGTAGTAATCCGCTCGACGACCTCATCATCTTGGACGCACCGCTTGAGGGCGCCAGCATAAGCTCGCCGCTCAAGATTACCGGCCGAGCTCGGGGGACGTGGTATTTCGAGGCGAGCTTTCCCGTTGTACTTACGGACTGGGATGGATTAATTATTGCGGAAACACATGCTGATGCAAAAAGTGACTGGATGACGACCGATTGGGTCCCGTTTGAGGCGACTATTACATTTTCGAAGCCAGCATACGGTTCTCGTGGTTCGCTCATTCTAAAAAAGGATAATCCATCGGGGCTTCCCGAGCATGACGCGGCTCGTGAGATAACTATTTTCTTTAAGTAATACTTAATTAATTACCCATGAGTACACTCCTCATTATTAAGGTGTTTGCGATTATCGGGCTTCTCGACACGATGTATCTTATGTGGCACAAGTTTCGAGGAACAGATGTTGCGTGTATCGGGTTTCCAAAAGAGTGGTGCCGTCGTGTGCAGTATAGCCCACAATCTAAAACATTGGGGATTCCAAATTCGATTGCCGGATTTGTGATGTACGCGCTTATTCTTATGCTTGCGGTGACTCAGATTTCTGGCGCGCTTTGGTGGCCGCTCTTATTCCTTATTGCATTCGGCTTTGCATTCTCGCTGTACTTCATGTTTGTACAGATATTTGTATTGCGCGCGTTGTGCACGTGGTGTGTCGTTTCATTTGTAAATTTCTCAGTGATGGCGTGGGTCGCTTTTCTCAGGTAATGCTCACGCGGTGCACGTGATGGGTGCCGACCTATCAATTTTGTGATAGGAATGACGGTATGCACATCGAGGCGATTGTGATACGAAAAATGCCCGTGCGCGAGCACGACCAGTGGGTCGTGCTATACACGCGCGAGGAGGGGAAAATTGGAGCTGTTGCTCGCGGCTCGCTCCGCGCGCATAGCAAGCAGTCTCCTGCATTGGATGAGGGGAATATGATTCAGTGTGAGTTGGTGTTTGGAAAATCAGCTCCTATTATCACGAGCGCGCATACCGTACGCTCGTGGAGCACAGCGAAGCGCTCGGGGGTGCGCTGGGCTGCAATTTTATTTTTTCTCCAGGTGTTTGATACGGTGATATATGAGAGTCAATCTGATGAGAGGCTTTGGGCGTGCCTCCTTCAGACAATCCAGGATATTGACGTGAGCGCCGATGGCGATGCTGTTCGTGTGTTCCGGATGTGCCAGCTACGCATGCTGGATGTGCTGGGATACGGATCCGAGCTCGTAGGTGTCGCTTCGGAAAAAGTGGCTCGTTCAGATATTGATGATGCATTTGAGCAGATAGCGCAGCGGCGATTATCGTCGCTCGACCTATTTTATGGCATGGCCTCGAAGCATGTTTTGTGATATATTGCAGTATTATGCCTGTTGATTTTGAGATTTCACCGATTATTCCGCCGACCTCCGCTTCGCAGGTCCCACAGCAATCTGCGCCTCCGAATCCTCCAGAAAACCCGATGTTCCCACGGACGTCGGATGTCATGCCCATGAAACGATCCAATAATACCCTAAAGTGGCTTATCTTGATCGCTGCTGGCTTGTTTGTTTTTGCCGTTGGCTCTCTCTGGTGGGGAGGAAGTTCATTCTCGGATAAGGGTGTGACGCTTACGCTTGAAGCGTCGGAGCGGGCAACCTCTGGGGATGAGATTACGTATGTCATCACGTATCGAAACGACACTCGCGTCGAGCTGACCGATTTAAGTTTCCGGATGTTTTATCCGACGGGCTCAATTGTAATTATTGACGGAGAAGCGACCCGTTCTGAGAGCGAGGGCTTTATCGTGGACAAGCTCGGCCCTGGTGAGTCTGGCGCAAAGGAACTTAAGGTGTTTATGGTGGGGGATAAGGGCATGATTCGGACGGCCCGAGTGAATCTCATTTTCAAGGCGGGTGATCTTAGGTCGTCATTTGAGAAAGAGGCAACCGTCAACACAACGATTACGGCATTGCCCGTGGTGCTGACACTCGTTGCTCCTCCTCAATCAGTTTCAGGCCAGACCATCGAATACATTCTTGATGTACGAAACGAATCGGGTGAGGATATGTCTGATTTGAAAGTCATGCTTACGTATCCTGATGGATTTAGTGTTCAAAAGATGGATCCTGTGCCGGGGTCGGGAAATACAGTTTGGAATCTTGCCAAGTTGAACGCGGGCGACGCAACGCGCATTAAGGTGACGGGCGGGCTTTCGGGAAATGAGCGGGAGACAAAGACCGTCACGGCTGTGCTCCAACATAATTTAAATGGGCAATACGTCGACTACGTGAGTACCGAGGCGTTTACAATGATTTCGAGTCCGCTTCTCTCGGTGACGGTTTCCCCCGAGGATGGTAGGGACTATGTGGCATTTCCAGGAGACACACTCCGGTACGTGCTGACATATAAGAACAATTCACGATTCACACTGCTTGGGCTGTTGCTGGGCGTGCGATTCGAGGGCGATATGTATGACACGGCAAAGCTTCGTGCTGATGACGGATTCTACGATGATGCAACGCGCACACTTGTCTATGATTCTGCGGGGATTCCAAATTTTTCATCACTCTCCCCGGGCGCATCAGGGAAAATTTTCTTTTCGATTCCATTAAAATCGGGGCTGAGTGGCTCATCTCTCGGTGGCGCGAAGAGCTTCTTCGTGAAAGCGACGGCGCGACTGAGCACGCCAAATGTTCCGTCGGGCGTCGATGGGGCTGAGGTTTCTGCGCTGGATAGCGTCATCACAAAGATTGGCTCACAGCCAACGCTCTCTCAATCTGTGCTCTATGATGACGGAGCGGGAACGGGCCCACTTCCTCCAAAGGTTGGCGCGGAGACGGTCTTTACCATTCGTTGGCAGCTCACAAATCCTGGCAATGACGTTCGTGATAGTGTTGTAACCGCGACACTTCCGCCGGGCGTCACATTCAAAGACGCCGCATCCGCAACTCACGGAACACCGCCAGTCTATAATCGTACACGTAACACGATAACGTGGAGTGTTGGGCTTCTTCCATTTGGAACTGGCAACGGCACTCCTCGATACGAGGCGCGATTCCAAATTTCAATTAAGCCCGCATCAAATCAAGTCGGTTCAAGTGTGTCACTGGTGGGCGCGGCAACATTGCAGGGGACGGACTCATTCACGGGTCAGGCAATTCTTTCGAAGTTACGAGATTGGAGCACTGATAGTATTGAGGGCCATCCAGACGATGGGCGCGTTCAGCAGTAATATAAAAAAGAAAAAGAGGGAGCCACGGGGCTCCCTCGGTGTTACTTTATTTCAAGCTGATTCTCGAGGAGTCGCTGATATACAGAGCATCGGGCGGCGAGTTGCTCGTGCGTTCCGATATCAACCATGCGACCCTCATCCATCACGAGGATGCGGTCAGCGCTGCGAATCGTGCTGAATCGATGGGCGATAATCAGTGTCGTTCGGTTTCGACTTACCTCTTCGAGTGCCTTTGAGATGAGCTGCTCGCTTTCGGAGTCGAGGCTATTGGTCGCCTCATCCAAGATGAGGATTGCCGGATTCTTGATGATCGCGCGTGCGATGCCTACGCGCTGACGCTGACCACCTGAGAGCTGAATGCCGCGCTCGCCAATGACGGTTTCGTAGCCGTGCTCAAGGCGGTGCATGAATTGGTCGATGCGACAGAGACGACAAATACGATCAAGCTCATCATCGGTGATTTGGGACCGCGCATGATCATCGAGGCCGAAGATGATGTTGTAGCGAAGCGTGTTGTCGAAGAGTGTCACATCTTGTTCTACAAGGCCGATGGCACCGCGCAGCTGTCCAATCGAGAGGCTTCGAATGTCGTAGCCGTCGATATCGATGTGGCCGCTGGTCACATCAGATGCTCGAAGTACGAGCTTGATGAGAGTTGATTTGCCTGCGCCTGATGGCCCCACAATGGCAACGCGTTCGCCGGGATGAATCGAAAACGAAACATCCGTTATCGATTCCTGCGTTTCGACGGGTCGCGATGGTGTTTCATCTTCTTCGTCCTCGTCACCGGCGTGTGGAGCGCCGCTTACGCGATCAGGGTACGCGAATGAGACGTTTCGAAACTGTATCTTTCCTCGAATCGTTGGTGGCGCCACGGGCGTCGGAGCTTCGACGACATCGGGTTCGATTGCGAGCATGTCCCAGAATTTTTCGATACTGGACTGCATGGTGAGCACGCGACGCTGAATCGCGGTCAGGGACTCGATTCTGCCGATGGGGGAGAGCGACCACCAGATAAGGGTGACGAACTGCCCCATGGTGCATGCGTGTGTTGCGACTGCGTACCCAGCAGACACAACCACGGCGGCAGTAATGATGCCAATGACGACACCGTTTTTCAGCGCGGTTTGAAGCTGGTACACGAGCCAAATCTTCTTGGCGTATTCACCGAGGCTTGCGACGCTCGCATCGCATTCTGCGGCGATACGGCGCTCCTGCGCGTTGAACTGAACAACGGGCAAGTTCCTGATGACCTCGTGTTGGAATCTGCTGTTTGCGTGCCATAGTTTTTCGTACCGCTTCAGCTTTGGCACGAATGGCGTGTTAATCATGACCGTCGCAACGACATAGAGTGTGATTCCGCCGAGTACGACGAGTCCGATGCGCCAGTTGAGCCACAGAAGGCCGAGCACGAGGATGCTGCACTCCATGATGATGGGCACGAGCTCGTAGACGGTGGTGTAGGCGAGCGTGTTGAGTGCATGCTGGCCCTTGTTGATAACGCTCTGCTTGAGTCCAGAGTTTTCTCCGAGGTGTTGTCCTGGGGAGAATGCGAGCAACCTCGCGAGCGTAGCGCCCTGGATATAGCGATCCATCTCATGATCAAGGTGCTTCACCTCAATCGCCTGACGAATTGCCCAGAGGCCGTTTGATGCCATCGCGCTGAGCCAGACGATTCCCGCGATGAGGATAACCTCTTGCATCGTGTCGGGGAGTGACAGCTGACGCTGCTGAGCATCGATGAGCGTGTCGCTCGCCATACCGAAGAGCCAGGGGCGTGTCATCGAGATGATCTGTGTGACCATCATGATGAAGAACACCGCGAGCGCGGGGCGTCTGAACGTTTGATACGTCCGCACAATTCGTCCGAAGAACGCAATCATGGGGCGATACCTCCTAGTATTGGAAATGAACGTGGAACATATTATAGCACGAAATATTGATAATGTAAAAGACTCGTGTCACGCTGGATTCTGGGTAAAAAGTGAGCTATGATGCCGTAACTATGGCGCACGAACAGGACATCATGGATAAGGTTGTATCTCTCGCGAAGCGACGCGGTTTCGTGTATCCCGGCTCTGATATTTATGGGGGTCTCGCGAATAGCTGGGACTATGGTCCGCTTGGCGCAGAGCTTCGCAATAATATTAAGCGCGCATGGTGGCGACGACACGTGCAAAAGCGCGATGATGTCGTTGGTGTTGAAACAGCAATTGTCATGAATCCGCGTGTCTGGCAGGCGAGTGGGCACACGGGCGCTGGTTTTGCCGATCCACTCGTGGAATGCAAGAAGTGCCATGAACGATTTCGGGCCGACCAAATCGATGCAAGCGCGCCCTGTCCTAATTGCGAGGCAAAGGGTCAATTCACCGAGCCACGAGCGTTTAACATTCTCATGAAGACGTATCTTGGTGCGGTCGAGGGAGAAAAATCGGAGGCGTATCTTCGCGGAGAGACTGCGCAGGGCATGTTTACCGATTTTAAGTTAATTGCCGATACGAATCGTGTGAGGGTTCCGTTTGGTGTCGCACAGATTGGAAAGGCGTTTAGAAATGAAATCACCCCGGGAAACTTTATTTTTCGCACGCGCGAGTTTGAACAGATGGAGATTGAGTATTTCATAAAGCCCCCAGCGGATGAAGCGCAGTGGCAGGAGGTGTTCGAGTCGTGGCGCGTAAATATGTACGCATGGATGGAAGAGGTCGGTATCGATACGTCTCTTGTGAGTGAGTACGAGGTTCCCGAATCGGATCGGGCGCACTATTCGAAGCGCACGATAGATTTCATGTTTGCATTTCCTTTTGGCGTGAAAGAGCTCTATGGGCTTGCCTATCGCACCGACTTCGACCTCAAGAATCACATGGAGCACAGCGGTCAGGATATGACCTACCTTGATCCCGAAACGAACGAGCGATACATTCCGCACTGTATCGAGCCGACCTGGGGCGTAGATCGTACGTTGCTCGCGATGTTGTTGTCTGCATATACGGAAGAGGGGGAGGGCGATGAGCGTCGAGTGGTGCTCAAGCTAAAGCCAGCTCTCGCGCCGTATCGTGCGGCCGTATTTCCACTCCTGAAGAATAAGCCCGAGCTCGTCGCAAAGGCGCGAACGATTCTTGGGGAGCTTCGTGAAGATTTTATGATTGCGTGGGATGAGCGTGGCAATATTGGAAAGCGATATCTTGCACAGGATGAAATCGGCACCCCCGCCTGCATTACGGTTGACTTCCAAACCCTCGAAGACGATACGGTCACTATCCGTGATCGCGATACCAAGGAGCAGCGTCGCGTCGCAATTGGAGAGCTCGCATCGATTCTCCGTGGGTAAGCGCGTGTTCGTTTGACACGCTATCTCGATAAGTATAAAAATGCTTGTCCTTTAACATACTCAAGGAGGCGTGATGACTCTGAACGCGTTATCGCGACGGGGTATGCTTTTCTCGTTGCCGGGCATTGCCCTTATGTGCGGGTCGTGCGATGGAGCGCCAACCCCTTCGATTACGGGCTCTGATTCGGTGCCTGATGCCGGTCCACGAATTCTTTCGGGGTTAACCGGGCTACCCATCCTTCACGCGGATATCGTGCATGACGGTCAGTGGATGACGATTGGGGCTTCTGGCTACTTTTCGCTTCGCACGCAACGTGGCATGGGCGATGTGTATCTGTGGCCTGCAGACGATGGCTTCATTTCTTCTGCATACACGAGATTCTTCGTGTATCGAGGACTCGATCCGGGCACGCTGTATCGATTGCCATCGCGGGTGTGGCATGTTTCGGTTGTGCTCGATGATCACATCGCGGAGACTCCATGGGCGGTCCAGCGCGTCGAAGGCGCAACTCAATCGCTGACGCAGCTCCATGGCGTCCTATCGTTCGATATCAGTGGTCTTGGAGATGTTGTGATTCCCATCGTCCTCGACCCTCTTGATAGAGGATTTGAATTGCTTCCGCATGCCGCGATGCTTGCGTATACGATGACCAACGATCAGGGTGTTATTTTCGGGGGTCGAATCGTTGTGCGCTCGCTTGCTGTTGAATCGTTTTGGTATGGCGAGGAGAATTTCAAGACTGCAATTCTTCACGAACTCATACACATCACAGGGCTCGATCACCTTCAGTCGGGTGACCTCGGGATCATGTCTGGAAATTCTGAATCATATCGCTTCCCCGTGCCGACGGAGCGTGAGATTTTGGTGATGCGCATGCAGTATCGAAGGTCTGCGGGTACGGTGCTGAGTGGAATGATCGAGGCCGAGCGTGAGGTGGCCGCTACGTCTAGCCCTTCGAATGCAACGTGGCGTCTGGTGTGCGCTCGGTAGTGGGTCGCGAGTAAGCCTCGCGACCTTTTTTATTTCGTGCTAGGATGCGCGCATGAGGAACCCAAAGGTAGTACTTTGTAAAGCTGAGAACTATCTCGCGATGGTGCGCAATGCTGCCCGCGGAGAGAACCACATGTTTCAGAATCTCTTCGCAAACGTTGATGGCGTGCGCACGGATATCGTTGATGGCGGAGCTCTCGCGTGCTCATTCTTCCTTTCGGCCGTGCTCTACCTCAACAAGCTCATCGATGACATGCACTCCAACATGGCTGGTCTGGAGCGTGACCTCGAGCGGAATGGTTGGGTGCAAGTGGAGGAGCCCAAAGATGGAGCGGTCTTGATTTGGGAGCCGCGCCAATCTGCTAGGGAGCGCGCATTCGATCCTACCCAGCTTCACGCGGGTATCTACGTTGGCGATAATCGAGCCGTTTCCAATGGCTCAAATACGACACTGATGCCGGAAGAGCATCACTGGGCGTATGATGGCGCTCGCAAGGTGCTTCGCATCTGGTGGCACCCGGCGTTGGGGGAGTAAGGACGGCTCATTCGTGAGCCGTTTTCTTTTTGATGGTGCGAATATCGGGGGTTGCAATGAAGTGGGTTCTGGGTTATTATTCTTTTGCATTTTTGCCCGGTGACAGCGGGAAACTCTGTCAAAGTCCCGGGGATGATGCGGGCGTAGCTCAGCTGGTTAGAGCGCTTCCCTGTCACGGAAGAGGTCACCGGTTCGAATCCGGCCGCCCGCGCAATTAAGAAAAGAGCTCGAAAGGGCTCTTTTCTGGTATACTACCCTCATGAGGATACGTCCCATATTTGTTACATTGCTTACATCGGCGCTTTCTATTGCTGCCCTCGCCGCGGTGGTAAGCACAACTGAGCCAGAAAACGCGCAAGCATCAATCCGCGCGCTTTTATGGGCTGCACTAGTCTTGTCGGTGTGGGGTGTCGCGACGACCCTGCTCTTGGGTGTTCGTTTTTCACTGGCGCAAGCATCTGGCGGGGGTCTCGCTATCATGCTTGGTGCGGTAAGCGCATTGTTGTCTGCTCAGTATGGATTTACCGATAGACGATTGATGATTGGCATTATTTTGGCTACACTTGGCCTATTGATTTATTTCTGGTGGCGTTTTATGCCACTGAAGCCGCATGACTGACCATATTCAACGAATTCGAGATTTAGCACAGAAAGACTTAGAAAATCTTCAGTCATTGGCTGATTTGGAGTTGGCTCGCGTGCGTTCGCTGGGGAGGAATTCCGAGCTCTCTCAATTTTTGCGCTCGCTGAAGGAAAAGACAGAAGATGAACGTCGTGAGCTTGGGCGTATAGCCAATGAGTTGCGCGTAGAGCTCGAGGCGCAATTCGCCAAAGCGAAGGATCGTCTTGATGATATGGCGTATGCCGCACTCGGAGCTCTCGATGTGACCGCTCCCGCACAAAAAATTCGCCGTGGTCACGTGCACCCGCTCACGCTTGTGCAGGAAGATATCAACACGATTTTTTCTTCTATGGGATTTCGTATTCTTGAGGGGCCAGAAGTTGAGACGGAGTGGGCCAATTTTGACGCGCTGAACACGCCACCCGATCACCCTGCGCGCGGCATGCAAGACACGTTCTGGCTGAAGGGTATGCAGCATCTCATGCGCACTCATACAAGTCCGATGCAGGTTCGGTTTATGCAGGCGCATCAGCCTCCATTCCGGATTATTGTTCCGGGTAGGGTCTATCGAAACGAGGCAACTGATGCAACGCATGAATTTCAATTTCATCAAATCGAGGGGCTCATGGTCACGCGAGTCGGCGAGCATGCGCCATCGATTGCGAGCCTGAAGGGTGTTATGGAGCATTTTTATCAGCGCTTCTTCCGAGACCGGAATATCAAGGTTCGATTCAATGCGAGCTTCTTTCCGTTCGTTGAGCCTGGCGTGGAGGTGTTTATCCAGGGAAGTTCAGGCAAGCTTGCAGGTCGTTGGCTAGAGGTTGCTGGAGCTGGCATGGTGCACCAGAACGTATTTGAGAATGTTGGATATGTGCGCGGCGAGATGCAGGGGTTTGCATTTGGTATGGCGCTCGAGCGCATGGCGATGCTCAAGTATAAAATTGATGATATTCGCTTATTTAACGGGGGGGATGTGCGATTCCTCCAACAATTCTGATGAATCTCGACGCGGAACCGGTACAGGGAATGCAAGAGCTGCCGCCCAAGATATTCTTGGAAGTTGGGACTAGGTACTCGCCAGTTTTAGTGGTGGGCAATAAGAGATTGGGAGCGGACCAGCGATATGTCGGTATCGATATCAATTTGGATGATCTAAAGACAGCGCCTTCCGCTGCAGACATTGTTCAGCCCGAAGCAGCGGACCGCATGTTGTTTATCAATGCAGCCGGTCGGCGGCTTCCGTTATTGGGTGCATCTGTCCACGAGGCGCTTCTCAATAATGTATTGGGCGATCCGAAATCCTTTGACCGGGAGCTCATTATCCGTGAACTGTACCGCGTGCTCGCGAGTGGTGGAACACTGACTGTCGCTGAGATGTACTCACCGCAGTATGCCGAAGAAAGCTCTGTCACCGCGATGTGTCAGGATGCGGGGTTTGCATTGCGTCGTCTCATTGTGCCCCGTGATGAAAACTGGAAGCAGGAGTCGTTGTTGTACGGGTATATTGGATCCGAAAGACCCGATACTGACGCATACATCGCTGAGTTTCTAAAGCCCTAATATGAAATTTTCCTACGAATGGATACGAGAGCTGTCAGGCACAACCCTCACTCGAGATGAGGCTGCTTCGCTGTTGACTGCAAAAGCATTTGAGTCGGTACCAAGCGAAGTTTCCGAGGTGCTCGATATTGATATTCTTCCCAATCGCCCCGATGCGCTCTCGCATCTCGGTGTTGCGCGCGAGCTCGCCGCGCTTTCTGGCTCTCATGCAAGGCCGCAATCATTTGAGTGGCGTGTGAGCGAGCAGCCATCACGCGAGGTGGCAATCGAAGACGCTACCGCGTGTCCGCGATATAGTGCGCTCGTTGTACGGAATCTCACCGTTGGACCGTCGCCCGAATGGATGATTGAGCGGTTGCGTCAATGCGGTCTTCAGAGTATTAATAACGTCGTCGATGTGACGAATTATGTGATGCTGGAGCTGGGTCAACCTATGCACGCATTCGATTTGGCTCGCGTTCAGCGCATCGAGGTGCGCCATGCGCGCGTGGGCGAAGAGCTCGTCGCTATCGATGAGGCGCGGACAACATATCAACTCGATGAATCAATGCTCGTCATCGCCGACGGCGATACGGCGGTTGCAATTGCAGGAATCAAGGGCGGCGCCGGTACCGGTATTAGCAACGATACGACGGAGGTGCTCCTTGAGGCTGCGAATTTCTCACCAGAATCAATACGGGCCACGAGTAGGAAGCTCGGGCTTCGCACGGATGCCTCGATACGGTTTAGCTATGGCGTAGACCCTAATCTTACGGCGCCCGTGCTGATGCGTGCCGCAGAGCTGTTGGCAAAAGTCGCAGGCGGTCACGCTGCAGATGGAATTATTGATGTCTATCCAGCGCCAACTCGCGAGCGCGAGGTTATGCTCTCGGCATCGTCTGTGAATAGTCTGCTGGGCGTTACGCTCAGCGAGGCGCAGATTCGAGGAATACTCGAATCTCTTGGATTTGAAGTTCATCATGATGGCGAGCGCATGCGGGTTGTGGTGCCAACGCGTCGAAGCGATGTTGTTTCCTCAGAGGATTTAATTGAAGAGGTTGGAAGGGTGTATGGATTCGATGTAATTCCCTCAGTGGCTCCTGTGACCCCGGTATACGATGAGCATTCATGGGTTCAGGAAGATGAGTCGGTCGCATGGGATGAGTACTCATTCATGCGTGAGCGTGGGGTGATAGGCCGAGTGCTCGCCGGAGTTGGATATTCCGAGGTTTACAATTATGTATTTCTTTCCGACGAGCTCACGAGTGTGCTACGCCTGGAGGGCGCCCACGAGCTCGCCGCGCCACAGTCTCAGGAATATCGTTGGCTGCGAACGTCACTCGTTCCGCGTCTTCTTGTGAATGCGCGTGATAATTTACGATTCTTCGATGAAGCTCATTTGTTTGAGACGGGGCACGTGTTTGATCGTGTTGGTCAGGGGAAGGAATCGGCACGCGTGGGATTGATTATTACTCGGAAGAAGGGTGAAGATATTTTTTATGAATTAAAGGGTGCTATTGATGTGTTGTGTGAAAAGCTCGGCATCCGCGATTACTACTTCGACGATGCGCCACCATTCACATGGGATGCGGGCGCGGTTAATGCTACCGCTCCTGGGCGACAGGCGATTATTCGCCTCGATTCTGGCGCAGTCATAGGATTCATCGGGGTTGTTCACGGACGCGTATCCGACGCACTCAAATTGAAGGGTGTCGCTGCGGTCGCGGAGCTCGATCTTCGGGCGCTCATCGTCCATGCCCAGCGTGAGCGCGAGTTTGCTCCGATTCCGAAGTATCCGTCTGTTATTCGGGATATTGCAGTTATGGTTTCTGATGCGACGAAAATCGATGCAATCCTCCAGGTCATCCAAGGCGCTGACGATTCGGGTATCATAGAAGACGTCGATGTGTTCGATGTCTTCGTGCCGACAGGCAAAGAGAAGCTCAAGGCAGAGGGGGATACTCCTGAGTACGGCAAGAGCGTTGCATTTCATGTGATATTCCGCTCAGGTGACCATACTCTAACTGACGACGAGGTCACCCAAGTTGAGTCGCATATTAAGGAGGCACTGCAAGAAAAAATAAGTGCTCAGATTCGCTAGTATAAGCCCTCGGAAATGCTCATATTTGCTTCATTTTTATGCACGAGCTGTGTATTGCGTTTCTCGTTAGGAAGCGTACAATTCAATAGGTAATTCGCGCCCAATAGTGGGTGGCGATTTCATCACTATGGTAGAAAAACCAAAAAAGCAATCCTCATATACAGCGTCTGACATTTTCGTTCTTGAAGGCCTTGAGCCTGTTCGAAAGCGTCCCGGAATGTACATCGGAGGCACGGGCATCGATGGTCTTCATCACCTCATCTGGGAAGTTTTTGACAACTCGCTCGATGAAGCGATGGGTGGTCACGCCGACCACATTATCGTAAAGCTTCTACCCGATGAAATGGTCTCGGTCCAGGATAATGGTCGCGGCATTCCCGTCGAAAAGCACAAGCAAACCGGCGTGAGCGCTCTGGAGACTATCATGACGACGCTTCACGCGGGTGGTAAGTTTGGTGGCGATGCATATAAGGTCTCTGGAGGGTTGCACGGTGTCGGAGCATCTGTGGTGAATGCACTCAGTTTATATGTAAAGGTGGAGGTTGAGCGCGATGGCGGTCTCTACATGCAAGAGTACAAGCAGGGAAAGTCACTGAAGCCGGTCAAAAAAATTGGCGACTCCAAGCGCCATGGCACCACAACCACATTCCAGCCAGACCCAGAGATTTTCAAAGAGCGTGGATACAAGTGGGAGACGATTCTCGCGCACCTTCGTCAGCAAGCATACCTCACGCGGGGTATCACCATTGATGTCATCGATGCTCGTGAAGGAGTAAAGCCCCCGAGCGCAAAAGAGCTGCAGTATCCCGCATACACGTTCCACTTCGAAGGGGGCATCGTATCGTACGTAAGCTTCTTGAATCACGGCATCGAGCCCAAGCATCGTTCCATATTTTACGCCCACAAAGAGCATCAGGATATCGATGTCGAGGTTGCGTTCCAGTATGTCGACGATCTCTCAGCAAAAGAAATTAGTTTCGCCAACAACATCCACACCGTTGAAGGGGGTACGCATATCACTGGATTCAAGACTGCGATTACGCGTACGCTCAACGACTACGCCCGCAAGAATGGTTTTCTCAAGGAAAAAGATGAGAACCTTACCGGCGACGACGTGCGTGAGGGATTGGTAGCTATTTTATCGGTGAAGTTGCGCGAGCCGCAGTTCGAGGGTCAAACCAAGGCAAAGCTTGGTACTCCCGATGCCCGCGCTGCTGTTGAGACGGTGATGAACACCGAGCTTGCGGATTGGCTTGATCGAAATCCTGTGGATGCCCGCGCAGTCATGGATAAAGTCATCCTTGCGGCAAAAGCTCGTGTTGCAGCTAAAGCTGCTCGCGATACCGTGCTTCGTAAGGGGGCGCTCGATGGATTTTCGCTTCCCGGAAAGCTTGCGGATTGCTCGAGTCGTTCTGCAGAGGAGTCTGAGCTCTTCATTGTCGAGGGAGACTCGGCCGGCGGTTCGGCAAAGCAGGGGCGAGATCGAAACTTTCAAGCGATTCTTCCACTCCGCGGAAAGATTCTGAATGTGGAGCGTGCTCGAATCGATAAGATGCTCGCATCCCAGGAGGTCCGCGCGCTCATTATTGCGCTCGGCACCGCCATCGCAGAAGAGTTCGACCTCTCGAAGCTTCGCTATCACAAGATTGTCATCATGACCGATGCTGATGTCGACGGCGCACATATCCGTACGTTGTTGTTGACCTTGTTCTACCGCCACCTTCCGCAGCTCATCGAGGGCGGGCACATTTATATCGCCCAACCACCGCTCTACCGCATCGCAAAGGGGACTAATGTCCAATACGTCTACAGCGATGAGGAGAAGGAGAAGCTCGTCGCACAGTACGTTCAGGCCGCGGGTGGTGGTGCTCCGCAGGCATCGGCGAAGAGCGCAAAGAAGAAAAAAGACTTCGGCGATTTTGAGGCGGAGCCAGTTGATGGGGAGGTGGCAGCACCCGCCGATGTTCCCGAAGAGGCAATAGGCGATCCAGCCCAAGAGGGAGTTATCAAAGTTGCTGGACTTACGATTCAGCGATACAAGGGTTTAGGAGAAATGAACCCAGAGCAACTCTGGGAGACCACCATGAACCCAGCGCATCGCGTATTATTGCAAGTGAACGTTGACGATGCTCAAGAGGCGGACCGCGTGTTCGATGTGCTCATGGGTGCCGATGTTGCGCCACGCAAGAAGTTTATCCAGACTCATGCTCGTACCGTGCAGAATCTCGATATCTAGTGTTCAGGGCCTGTTTATTGACATAATCGTTAGCTTCTGGTAGTGTGATTCGGTCGCCTGCGGGCGTTTTTGATTCCAATTTGCATAGGCAAAATTGGAATCAGGCAGAATCGTAGCCCGAAGGGCTTGGACGATTCTGAGTTACCATAGTATTCTACATCTGATGGATCGCATCGTTACATTCTTAAAAGAAGTCCGCGTTGAGCTCACCAAGGTGAGCTGGCCTTCACGTTCTCAGCTCTTCATGTATTCAGGCGTTGTGATTGGTATCTCCCTCTTTTTTGCACTCTATCTTGGTGGACTCGATATGTTGTTTGCCTGGATTTTGGGATTGCTGGTTGTCTAATAATTAATCGATATGCCTAAGCAAGTAAGCACGGGACAGCGAGAGTGGTATGCAATTCACACCTATTCAGGATATGAGGATAGTGTGTCGCGCAACCTTCAGCAGCGTATTGAATCTCTTGGTTTTGAAGACAAGATTTTCAGCGTACTCGTTCCCAAGGAGAAAAAGATTCGCGTAAAAGGTGGAAAGCGCGAAGTCGTCGAAGAGAAGATTTATCCCGGATACGTACTCGTTGAGATGATCGTCTCAGATGATAGCTGGTACGTTGTTCGTAATACACCGAGCGTGACCGGATTCATTGGGGCTGGCACCACGCCTACGCCGTTGGCGCGTGCCGAAATTGATGGCCTTCTTGCTCGTATGGGTGTAGACGAGCCGAAGTACAAGGTGGATGTGCAGGTGGGCGAGCGGGTCAAGATTTCCGACGGTCCGTTCAAGGATTTCGATGGCAAGGTTTCCGAGGTTGACATGGAGAAGGGCCGCATCAAGGTGCTCGTGACCATCTTTGGTCGTGAGACGCCGGTGGAGTTGGACTTCCTTCAGATGAAAAAATTATAATTTGACCGCTATCGGAGCGCTTCTCCCGATGGCGATTCACATGACATGGCAAAGAAAGTAAAAACAATAGTAAAGCTGCAAGTCGAAGGTGCTCGTGCAACGCCAGCGCCACCAGTGGGTGCCGCACTTGGACCGCACGGTATTAACTTGCAGCAGTTCGTACTTCAGTTCAATGAAGCTACCAAGGACAAGGCTGGCCAGGTGACTCCGGTTGAGATTACGATTTACGAAGATCGTACATTCGAATTCAAGCTGAAGACTCCTCCCGCAGCATACCTCCTCCGTGTAGCCGCAGGATTGGAGAAGGGAAGCGGAGAGCCCAACAAAAAGAAAGTTGGCACCGTGACCAAAGAACAGCTTCGCAAAATCGCTGAGCAGAAGATGGAAGACCTCAATGCCAACGACGTCGAAGCCGCGATGCTCATCATCGGCGGTACAGCCCGCTCCATGGGAATCGAGATTAAGTAAAGAATTGCCCCTGTGCAAAACCCCTCCTTGTGGAGGGGTTTTGCTTTGCTATGCTGATGGTCCAGTTCTTTTTTGTGGAGGCGAAAATGTTCATCTTGTTCGAAGGACAAGAGGGTGTCGGCAAGACAACGATTGCGAGGCGATTCGTCGAAGCATTGACGGTGCTTGGTATTACGCCCCTTGCGGTTCGTGAGCCCGGGGGTACCGAGGCTGGTGCGGCGATTCGTGAAGTTCTGCTGAATCCTACGAGCAAGCTGACAGCACTCGCAGAGTTCTTCCTGCTTCAGGCATCACGGGCACAGTTGCTGAAGGAAAGGGTTGAGCCAGAGCTCTTCCGTGGTGGCGTCGTCGTGATGGATCGCTACTCGCTTTCGACGCTGGCATATCAAGTCGCGGGCCGCGGGCTTCCGTTGGCCCCTGTGCTCTCGACGTTGGACTTCGCTACCGGTCGCCTCATTCCCGACATCACGATTCTGCTGACGGCAAGCGTTGATGTGGGGCACGCTCGTCAGGCACAGATGAAGAAGGTGGCAGACAGGTTCGAGGCCGAAGAGGAGGCGTTCCATCAGCGGGTGCACGATGGGTACCGTTCGTTTGCGGCCGTATTGCCCAAGTGGAATATCAGGACCATCGACACTAACTCGCTGAGCGAGGATGAAGTGTATTGGCGTGTGGTGCAGGAAATTGCCAAAGTCTGGCAGCCAGCGATGAAGCTGGTGCGGTGAGCGGGGGCACGCGGCCCCCGTTTTTTTTCGGCAAAAAGCGTGCTACAGTACCCTGTACATGACTGAATACAGCACCACCATTGGACTTGAGATACATGCGGAGCTCAACACGAACACAAAGATGTTTTGTGATTGTGCGAATGATTCACTCGAGAAGACGCCAAATATGAACGTATGTCCCGTGTGTATGGCGCATCCAGGTGCGCTACCCGTGATGAACCGTGCGGCAATTCAGAAGATTGTCGCGGTTGGCCTTGCACTCGGATGTTCTATTGAGAAGGCATCATTCTTTGAGCGTAAGAATTATTTTTACCCCGACCTTCCGAAGGGGTATCAAATCTCCCAATTTCAGGTGCCGTTTTGTCGTGAAGGCTCGCTGACCGTGAATGGGAAAAAGATTCGTATCGAGCGCATTCATATGGAAGAAGACGCCGGGAAGTTGATGCATGAACCAGGGAGTGATTATTCGCTCGCAGACTACAACCGCGCAGGTGTTCCATTGATGGAGCTGGTGACGCACCCTGATTTATCAGAAGCAGAAGACGTGCGTCGATTCGCGACAGAGCTCCAGCTCATCCTTCGCTACCTTAAAGCATCAGATGCGGATATGGAAAAAGGCCAGATGCGCGTCGAGGTAAACCTCTCTATCCGTCCGAAGGGGCAAAAAGAATACGGCACCAAGGTTGAGGTGAAGAATATTAACTCTATTTCTGCTGCGGCAAAGTCAGCTGACTATGAAGTGAAGAGACAGATGGACGTCCTTGAGTCTGGTGGCGCACTCGTGCAAGAAACACGTGGCTGGGATGATGTGAATCAAAAGACGGTAAGTCAGCGCGTAAAGGAGGGAAGCGCTGATTATCGATACTTCCCAGAACCCGACCTTCCGCCCGTCGTTCTTACCGATGAAGAGATAGAAGCGATTCGCGCTTCACTTCCCGAGCTTCCCGCAGCCCGTCGTGAGCGATTCGTGCGTGAATATGGAGTCCCTGCGGCTGACGTAGAGATTCTCACGGTGTTTAAAGAATTAGGAGATTATTTTGAAATGGTGGTTTCGGAATTAAGATCAGAGCATAATCCCATTACAGGTGAGGCGGCTGATTACGGAAAACTCGCGAAGACGGCGGCGAACTGGCTTATCACGCAGCTTCAGCCAAAACTTTTTGCGGTGTCTGCGAATCCACAGGATACCAAAATCACCCCCGCGCTCTTTGCTGACTTCGTGGTACGCGTCGCATCAGGGCAGATTGGAAGCACTGCTGCGCAAACAGTGTTGCAGGAGATGTGGGAGACGGGCGAGGATCCCGAGGACATCATCAAAGCAAAAGACCTCGCACAGGTATCTGATTCGGTTTCATTGAATGTATTCGTGGAAGATGCGATTGCGCAATCGGAGCGGGCTGTGGCCGATTTCAAGGCTGGCAAAGAGCCCGCACTCAAAGCAATCGTCGGCAAGGCGATGATGCTCTCCAAGGGCAAGGCAAACCCGCAATCTGTGGAGCAACTCCTCCGAGAGAAGCTAAAGTAGCTTCTTCATCGCATTGGCGGAATGCCTTTGTTCGGTACGACTATCGCTCGCTGGTGCGAGCGCGTCTCACCCTCGGCTCGTCAGCCTGCGAGAGCCCTCCCAAAGGCACTCCGCCACTGCTCTTCAGTCTCTCGTTTTTCTCTGGGAGGAATCTTTTGCCGGCGTACCTTTACGAGGACTTTCGGAGGCCGACTGGGCCGAGAACGAGACGGCCCGCCAGTAAGGCGGGAACGTCGTGCCGAGTAGGGGTATGCCGGCGGAAAGATTCCTAATGTGTGGCTGTGGATAACTTTTATTGAACTTAGCTGCGAGGGGCGTAGGGTGTAGGTGGGATTCAGAAGACGGAAGGTCAGCCGTAAGGGGAAGCCGATAGTGTGCAACAAAACTATATTGCTTCTGGGTCCCACACAAAGAACCACGCTCGTGGCTCTTTGTGTTTTTATAGGGAATTTTCTACACGCCTCACCGCATCTTCTGCTGTCTTAACCCACTGAATGTCTTTGTTTTTGCGCCACCAGGTGAGCTGGCGTTTGGCGTAGGCGATGATGTCGTGGAGAAGTGCGGTGCGCATTTCGGTGCGTGTGATGTTGCGCTGCAGGAATCGTGCGACCCAGCGATACTCAAGTCCGAATCCTTCGAGTCGTTTCCAGCTTACGCCGTTGGCACGGAGTTCTTTGATTTCAGCTATCATGCCGATGCGGAGGCGCGCATCGAGGCGTTTTTCAATGCGAGTTTTCAACTCATCCATGGGGCGAGAGACGCCGAGATACAGAAGTTCGTAGCTCGTAGCTGGCAGGCGGATAGGGGGGACGGGTTTGCCTGTAGTCATGACAATCTCTAGCGCACGAATGAGTCGTACATGATTATGACGATCAATTGAGCGGGCACGAGCTGGGTCGAGTTTTTTGAGTTTAGAAAAAAGTTGGGGTGCGGAGAATTTTTGGAGTTGCGCTCGGAGCTTTGCATTCGGTTTTACTTCTGGGATTGATTGCCCGTATACAAGCGCATCAATCCAGAATCCTGTGCCACCGCAAATGATTGGAGTCTTACCGCGTCGTGTGATATCGCGAATTGCCTTTTTGGCATCGCGCACGAAATGGGCCACCGTGTATTGGCGCGTAGGGGAGGCGACGTCGAGGAGCCAGTGTCGCGCGAGTTTTTGCTCGCGCTTGGTAACTTTTCCGGTACCGATATCCATGCCACGGTAAACCTGCCGGGAATCGGCGGAAATGATTTCGCCATTGCAGTTTCGAGCAATCTGAATTGCCATATCTGATTTTCCAGATGCGGTCGGCCCAGATACTACAATAAGTTTTACTTTTTTGCCTTCTTTACCTTTTTGCATAAGCGTGGCATAGTATAGCTCTTCGTTCATTGAACTTCAAGGAGGCGCTATGCAGAGATGGTGGGTGTCGTGGCCAATCGCCGCGGCAGCAGTCATCACGCTCGTAAACGTCGAATTGATTCTTATCCCCCTGCTCGTTGGTGTTGGGGTGACTGGCCTCACGCTGTTTGCTATCACATCGGTTGCGTCGGCGGCGGAAGTGACGTACTGGTACTGGTTTGCGGGATGGATTGGAAGGCAGGCGTCATTCATTCCCGTCGTTCAGTCCACAGTATCCGATTTCACGGGGCAGGGGCTCACAGGGCTTGTGCGCGCGCAGTTTGCCCGAGTCCATATGCTCATGCTTGAGATTTGGAATTGGTTCGTGGGCCATGTTCAGTCGCAAATGCAGGCGAGTAGCCCCATTCCGCGTTGGCTCTTAGCCTGCGCGCTGGACATCATCCGAACGAGTCCCATTTGGATGATGTATCCATTGATGATTGGATTGGGGCTGTGTCCGCTCGGATGGATTCCCGGGATTCTGATTTGCAGAAAACATCGAGTGCGTGGAGCGTTCACTACGCTTCTCGTGCTTAACGCAATTAAGACCTATGGAATCGGTCTCGGATGGACGGCGCTCCTCGACGTCGTACGACAACTGTTCGCCTGATAACTCAAGAGCCCACTCGTGGGCTCTTTTTACGTTTATGCGTGACTCGTAATTTCTTGATTGAGCATTGAGAGGAATGCCTCGATAGGCATTTGTCCCAAATCTTCGCCACCACGCTTTCGCACGGAGACGACGCCAGCTGCGATATCTTTATCGCCGATGATGAGTGCGTAGGGGACTTTCATCGTCTCGGATGCACGAATCTTTTTTCCGATGGTGTCGTTGTCTGCGCGCACCTCTACGCGAATACCTGCAACCTTGAGCTCGCGTGCAATGCTCGCTGTGTGCTCGATGTGTTTCTCGGAGATAGGGAGTACGGAGACCTGCACGGGAGAGAGCCAGAGGGGGAATACGCCAGCGGTGTGCTCGATGAGGAGTGCCATGAATCGCTCAATTGAGCCCATGATAGCTGCGTGAATCATCACGATGCGTTCCTTCTCGCCCTTTTCATTTGCGCAGGTGAGATCGAATCGCTCCGGCATGTTCATGTCGAGCTGGATGGTTGCGACCTGATGCTCTCGTCCGATGGCGTCTCGTCCCATGAAGTCTAGCTTCGGACCGTAGAATGCAGCCTCGCCGAGGCCGTCGAGTGCTTCAACTTGCTTATCTGCGATAATTGAGCGAAGGATGTCTTCTGCTGAATCCCAGTTGCTCGCATCACCAAGATACTTCTCAGGATGTGCCGGATCGCGGAGCGAAAGTCGAACTCGAAGCGGAATTTTGAACGCACCGTAGAACTCATGGATAATATCCCACACATGCAGGGCTTCCTCTTTCACTTGGTTCATTCGGCAGAAGACGTGTGCATCGTCCTGTGTAATTGAAAGGACTCGCGTGATACCAGAGAGCTCACCTGACTGCTCATCGCGGTAGACCATTGTGGTGTTCGCGTAGCGCTGGGGGAGTTCACGATAGCTATGAGGGCGTCGTGCATAAATCTGCGTATGATGGGGGCAGTTCATCGGCTTCATCGCAAACTCATGCTTCTCGCGCGTGGTAATCTTGAACAAGTCGTCTTTGTATTTGTCCCAGTGGCCACTCTTCATGTAGAGCTCTTTTTTGGTGATGTGCGGAATTTCGACTCGCTCATATCCGCGTGCGCTTCGAAGTGACCACACGAAGTTGTCGAGAAGATTACGCACGAGCGTGCCCCGAGGCGTCCAGAGGGTGAGACCCGAGCCAATTAATTCGGAGAACGTGAAAAGGTCGAGCTGGATACCGAGCACTTTGTGGTCGCGCTTCTTCGCCTCTTCGAGCATAGTTGCGTGCTGTGTGAGCGATTCGGCAGTCTCGAATGCAAAGCCGTAGATGCGGGTGAGCATTTTGTTCTTCTCATCTCCGCGCCAGTATGCGCCCGCGAGCTTGTCGAGCTTGAATGAATTCGGATCTATCTCGGACGGATTCTCGACGTGGCCACCACGGCACAGGTCGGTGAACTCACCCGATGTGTAGAGGGTAATCTTCTCGCCCTTTGCTACGATTTCATCGACGAGCTCGAGTTTGTAGGGGTTATTGGCAAATACCTCGCGCGCTTCATCGGCGGAGACTTCTTTGTGTGCAAACTCCTTCCATGTGGGGAGCATCTTTTTCATCTCCGCTTCGATGGCGGGGAGCGCTTCATCAGAGATGGGGGACGAGAATTCGAAATCGTAGTAAAAGCCCGTATCAATGGCAGGTCCAATTGTGCGCTTGGCATCGGGATACTGCTTAAGTACTGCTGCCGCGAGGAGGTGGGCAAGTGAATGCCGGATATGCTCGATATTCTGTGTCATGGGCGCAGAATACCAGATATTGCGGCCAACGGAAAGCCCTATTGACATTGTATCAACTATATGATAATATTAATTCCAGTAGCACGCATAGGCGTCGGTCGCCCCGCGCGCCACGGGGCATCATTAGTAACCCTAGAACTCAGAGGAGGACAAGGGAATGGTGCCAGATCCCGGCAGTCCGCCGCGTGTGAGCGGGAGTAGCAACGAATCGCTACTCCCGCTTTTTGTTTCTACGCCACAATAGCGATGGGCTTCGCGGTATCGCAGAGGAACTTCATCGAGCCGTCGCGGTTATCGATTTTGCCAGCCAGTACGACGACGGTATTTGGCGCCCACGCATTGGGCGTTTTTTCGAGCACGGAGGGGAAGACCACAACTTCAATCTTTGCGGAGAGATCTTCAATAACGGAGAAGAGCATCGGCTTGCCAGTTTTGGTGACGATGCGCTTGGTGCTGGTAACGATTCCTGCAATTTTTGCCTGTACTCCCTGGAGGGGTTTCAAATTTTTAATTGGAGTTGGCCGCTCAAGTGCAAGCCGCGCCTCATACTCTGAAAGTGGGTGATCGCTCACGTACAAGCCGATGAGTTCTTTTTCCCAGCGGAGGCGGTCGGGCTTGGTCGCTGGTTCGGCGAATGCGAGTTTCACGGGCGGGAGCTCCGCTTCCATGGCATCACCGAAGAGACTAACCTGCCCAGCGGTGGAGTGCCTCTGCTTTTCCTTCGCATGAAGTATGAGTGTGTCGACGTTCGCAACGAGCATTGCGCGCTCGCCCATTGAATCGAGTGCGCCACATTTTGCGAGCGTCTCAAGGGCTTTGCGCGTCATGTCTTTGTGTTGGACGCGCGTGATGAGTTCATCGATGCCAGCAAACGGACCGCTCCCGCGTCGCTCCGTGATAATCGCTGATACGACAGTCGCTCCGATATTTTTAACCGCAGTTAGACCGAATCGAAGTGATGGCTTCTCAGCGCGCTGAATGACCGTGAAACGCTCAAAGCTTTCATTGATGTCGGGGGGTAAGACAGCGATTCCCATTTGGCGCGCCTCATCTACGAGAAATGCGATACGTTCGATGTCGCCCGTTTCCGAATTCATGAATGCCGCCATGAATTCACTTGGATAATTTGCCTTCAAGTACGCGGTTTGATACGCAACCATCGCATAGCATGCGGCATGACTTCGGTTGAATGCATAGCGGTTGAACGGTTCGACGAGCTCCCAGAATTTATTCGCCACTGCTTCGGGGGTTCCCATGGTGGCGCATCCGCTTTTGAACTTTCCCTCTTGTTCGTCGAGAAGTGATTTAATCTTTTTCCCGACCGCTTTTCTCATGACGTCCGCTTCTGCGAGCGTGAATCCTGCGAGTGCGCGCACTGCTGCCATGAGTTGCTCTTGATACACCATGACGCCGTAGGTGTTCTTCATGATTGGTTCGAGCGCCGAATGGAGATACTCAACGCGTTGGCGACCGTGTTTGCGCTCGACGTAGTCGGGGATAAGGTCCATCGGGCCTGGGCGATACAGTGCGACCATTGCGATGATATCTTCGATATCGGTAGGTTTGAGCTCTTTGAGATATCGCTTCATGCCCGATGATTCGAGCTGGAATACGCCAGTGGTATTGGCGCGCTGAAGGAGTTTGAACGTGGGGGCGTCGTTGAGCGGTATTGTGTCGATGTTGACGTCGATGTCGTGGTTTTCGCGCACCATATTGAGCGTGTCTTCGATGATGGTGAGGTTTGCAAGCCCGAGGAAGTCCATCTTGAGGAGTCCCAAGTCTTCGACGGCGTGCATTTCGTATTGCGAGATGATGTCGCCTTCATGGGTGCCCTGCTGGAGGGGAACATAGTGCGAGAGCGGTTCGGGGGTAATCACAACTGCGCACGCGTGCGTGCTGGCGTGCCGCGCAACACCCTCGAGTTTGCACGCGGCATCAATGAGGGCCTTTGCTTGCGGATCTGATTGGTAGAGCTGTTTTACTTCATCTTGCGTCTCGACACAGTGGAGAAGGAATGGCTTCCCATCGCGTTTGCCGGGATAATCGGGCACGGGGCCGCCAGGAATGACTTTCGCAATCTTGTCGCAGAAGTCATAGGTGTATCCGAGCGCACGTCCTGCATCGCGGAGGCTTCCGCGTGCCGCCATTGTTCCGAATGTGATGATTTGAGCGACGTGGTCTGCTCCATATTTCTGGGATACGTATTTCAAGACCTCACCACGACGAGCGTCGGCGAAATCGAGGTCGATATCAGGCATCGAGATGCGAGCAGGATTGAGGAATCGCTCAAACAGGAGGTTGTACTTGAGGGGGTCGACGTTGGTGATATTGAGAAGGAATGAGAGGAGTGAGCCGGCTGCAGATCCGCGTCCTGGCCCCACAAAGATGCCTTGTGACTTCGCCCAATTCACAAAGTCTTGCACAATGAGGAAGTAGCCCGAGAATCCCGTTTCCTTGATGACTCCGAGTTCGTATTCAAGTCGCTCGATGGTTGCCGAATCTGGTTCGACACCATATCGGCGTGTCAGTCCCTGATATGCAAGTGCCCGTACGTATTCAAATGCGTCAGTGTATTCCTTGGGGAGGGGGAAGCTTGGGAGTTGGAGCGTGCCAAGCTCGAGCTTCACATCGCATCGGTCGGCGATTGCGAGGGTGTTTGCGAATGATTCCTCGATGACATCCGCAGGGAGTGAGCTGAACTTTTCGCGCATAGTATCTCCTGAGCAGAATGAGAAATCATCTTGGTTCATGGAGAACCGCTTCTCATCGTGAATAGTGTTGCCCGTTTGCACCGCAAGCAGAATGTCTTGCGCAGTGGCGTCCTCGGGCGTGCAGTAGTGAGAGTCTTGGGTGGCAACAAGCGGAATGCCGAGCTCTCGTGCGAGGGCCACGAGTTTCGGCGTCATTTCGTTTTGTTCGGGCATCTTGGTGTGCTGTTGGAGCTCGATGAAGAAATTTCCTTCTCCCATGATGTCGACGTATTCTCGGGCGATTGTCTTCGCCTTATCTTCGGCGCCCACCATAAGTGCTTGAGATATTTCTCCTCCGAGACACGATGAGAGCGCGATGAGGCCATCGTGATGCTCGCGAAGAATTGCCTTATCGATGCGGGGCTTGTAGTAGAATCCTTCCAGATGCGCCGCAGTCACGAGCTTGATGAGATTGCGGTATCCCACCATGTCTTTGGCAAGCAAGATGAGGTGCCAGCGCTTGTCGCCATCGATACCTGGTTGTTTGTCGTGTCGAGATTTATCGGTGATATACATCTCGCATCCGATGATTGGCTTGATGCCGGCTTTGGTGGCTTTTTTGTAAAACTCAATCGCACCATACAGCACTCCATGATCGGTAAGTGCCATGGAGGTCATGCCATGCTCCTTGGCGCGCTTCACGAGCGCGTCAATTTTGCTCAATCCATCGAGGAGCGAGTAGTGAGAGTGTGTGTGTAGGTGGACGAAGGGTGTGGCGGTCATGGCATAATAAAACCCCTCGTAAGGGGAATATGAAATTGGCAGGGGCGGCGGTCCATGGGGGCATTGTAGCCCTATGTGGCCGGGGGCTCAATGTTGACAGTGTGGGGATTGCAAATAAATGTTTTTGTGGTATAACTTGTCTGTTCGTTTCACGAAAGGAGTCGACCATGGTTTCCATGCTCGACGAAGACGCTCTGGCCTCTGTGGCTGGACCGCTCAAGACGTTTTTCGAACGACTCGCGGGAGATGATGGTGAGCAGTGGTTTGAGGGATTCAAGCGGTTCCTCCGCAAAGAGCGCCCCTGGCCACGTCCCAAAATCTGGAGGCCTGTAACGCTCGGGCGCTACAAGACCCAACAAAAGCTCGCGGAGGCGCTCGGTACGCGTACTGGTGTGTATGCTGCTTCCATATTGAGCGTGATGGCTGTCAGCCCCAAGAGGGTTGGAGTCGACATTGCCGTCATGTCTGGGCTCGACCTCGGAATCACCTGGGAAGCGCGCCGATCAGACATCTACGCAAAGGCATGGGGGTTTGGCTATCGTCCGTGTCCGGCAGAAGTCGGAGCTGTACTCGCCCTGAAGCACTACGGCAAGAAGACTTCACAGGTGGATCTTACGATTGCCATGCAGCCGATCACCCTGCCGCATGCGGCACAGACGAGCTGGATTTTCCGAGTATTGGGTAATCCCAATGGCGTACAACTTCTCGGCAACTACGCGGACCCCGACGTTGGTTGGAGTCCGAGGACGCGCTGGGTGTTCATGGTGCCACGAGGCTAGGTATTCAGTAGGCGTAGGGACGCTCACGCTTCGCGTGTGCGTCCTTTTTCATTCTATTGCATGAATTGTGCGGTATCTTGATTTTATAAATTTATATTGCATAATAATTTAGGTAGTGATGGACCCGTTTCGGGTACCCAAAGACCGCGGTCTTTGAAAACAAATGTCAGAAAGGAACTGCTGATGGCTTCCCCAAAGAAGAAGACCAATCAGACTGTCCGCTCGGCGACCACTCGACAGCTCAAGCAGGTGTGGGCGCTTGCCCTACAAGCGTTTCCTGAGCGCCTCTCATGGCAACAGGCGCAGTACTGGATTGGGCATGGCTCCGAGTTGGGCGCAAAAATCCGCGCTATCTTCTCCGCCCCTGCTTCTCCCATCCCAAACTTCGATGCCCTCACGCCGTGGGTCAACTTCTACTGCGACGAGTTCGGCGTCGAGCTAGACCCCGCCACGGTCCACGTCCCAGATCCAAGGCCCGGCTTCGGCCAGCTGATCGTGGTTGTCCCCAGCATCACCGTCGAGCGTGTGCTCGAGCATTGTGGCAAGTACTTCAGGGTCTGGCGCTGGACCGACGCCAACCTCGACGAGTGCGTCGAATCCACCCGCAAGGCGGTCACGGCCCCGTACGCTGTCTGGGCGCGTTGCCGTATCGAAGCGGACTCGGAGCACCAGAACAAGTCCTACGACGTGCTTCAGCGGGAAGGCATCGTCGGTATCACCATTCTGGAGTACCTTCTCTACCACCTAATCCATCTCCTCGTCATCTCCACGCATCTGGACCCCGCGACCGCTGTGCTCTGCACCGGGTCGTTGTATCGCGGTGGCGACGTTGCGCTCGCGGGCTGGAACGCCGACGACGGCGTGCTGTGCGTGGATCGGGACGGCCGTGACAGTACGGGCGGCATTGTGCGTGTGCGTGAGGTAGTTCCGATGCCGTAACCCTCGTCCCGCCATAATTCCATGGCGGGACGTTTTCTATTGCAAAACCAGTTGTTTCGTGGTACTATCAGTCGTCAGTTTTGCCCACACGGGAGTACTAATATATACTGAAACGAAATGGGAGTTCCACGACATCACATGGCCAAGGGCAAGCAACTGCGCCGTCGCAGTCACTTGGCATTAAAGAAGCAGTCCCTCACCGCATGCAGTCAGTGTAAGAAAATGATTAAGGCGCACATGGTGTGCAAGTATTGCGGCTTCTACAAGGGTCGCGAGGTGGTCAACGTTGTTGCCAAGCAGATGAAGAAGGCAGAAAAGAAAAAGCAGCGGTCCGCGAAGTAATTGTACGTTTCATTAGCTCTACTACAACGCTATGGCATCTCGGCATCTAGCCCGATCGGTTGCGATGCAGTCCCTCTATGAGTGGGACTTCAAAGGTCGCAAGGATGAAGTTTTGCCAGGTATTTTGGAGCACATGATTAAAGAGTTCGGAGAGGGACTCGACGAGCCTGAGTTTATCTTACAGCTCGTCAAGGGAACACTTGAGCACGTGGAAGAAATTGATGCAATCATCGTGCGTGCCGCTCCACAGTGGCCGATTGATCAGATTGCCATGGTAGACCGCAACGTCTTGCGCCTCGGCCTCTATGAGCTCATGTGGGGCGATCGAGAAGCGGTACCACCCAAGGTTGCCATCAACGAAGCTATCGAGCTTGCGAAGTCGTTTGGCGGAGAGTCCAGCGGCCGCTTCATCAATGGTGTGTTGGGTACGGTATACAAGGAAATGGGAGAGCCCGGGAAAGATGATGCACCGCCTCGCGATACCAAAGAGGGCGGCGAGGTGAGTGAGGCACCAGTCACAGAGCCAGTAGAGCCCGTTATCGGAGAGTAATAATTATTTTCTTGGCCATAGATCAGGCATGGTGGTTCCACCGTCGTGCATGCTGTGTGGCTGGGCATCAGAACGATGTCGAATCAGTCGCTCGCGTCCTTACAGGAACGCATTCAGTATACATTTAAAGATGTGAAGCTCTTGGAGCAAGCGGTCACGCACCGCTCATACCTCAACGAGCACCCGGATTTGCAAACAGGGCACAATGAACGCCTTGAGTTTTTGGGTGACGCGGTGCTTGAGTTGGTAGTTACGGAGTATCTCTACGAGCACTATCCGTCGCACCCCGAAGGTGAGATGACGAACTGGCGCGCGGCACTCGTGAATGCAAACATGCTCTCGAGCATCACGAATGTATTTGATTTGAATGCCCACATGCTCCTCTCGCGCGGAGAGGCGCGTGATATGGGGAGAGCTCGCCAGTATATTTTGGCGAATGCGATTGAGGCGCTCATCGGTGCAATGTATTTGGATGGCGGATACGAGCCGTGCAAGCAATTCATTGGAGAGTTTGTGCTCATGCATCTGCCCGACATTATTTCAAAGCGTCTCTACCGAGACCCGAAGTCGCTTCTTCAAGAAGAGGCACAGGATCGCATCAGTGTGACGCCCACGTATCATGTGATGGAAGAGTGGGGGCCCGATCATGCGCGTCAATTTAAGATTGGAGTGTATCTGGGCAAAGAACTCGCAGGCGAGGGGCAGGGGGAGTCAAAGCAGGACGCCCAGCAGGCCGCCGCAGAGGACGCGCTCGCCAACAAGCATTGGGCAGGGAGATAATACGGCGCACGCCCGTACAGACTCTTGCCAGATTTCTGCTTATGTAGTAGGATAGTGCACTATGTTGAAGATTCGACTACAGCGTATCGGAAAGAAAAAGCAGGCTCACTTCCGCATTGCGGTTATGGAGCACACCAAGAAGCCCCAGGGCGAATACTTGGAGTTGTTGGGCACCTATGATCCCCACGCAAAGGCGTTCAAGGTGGATCGTGAGCGCGTCGAGCACTTCATGAAGAATGGAGCACAAATCAGCCCCACCGTGAACAACCTTATGGTGAACTACAAGGTGTGGGATCGGCCAAAGATGGAGAGCTGGAAGCCCAAGAAGAAAAAGGAAGAGGGTAAATAAGGATGTCATCAACAAGGAGCCATACGGCTCCTTGTTGCTATAAATCCATGCAAATCCTCAAAATTGATTTAAGCGACGACTACATGGCAACACTTGAACGTGCTGTTTCGAGTGTGCGCCGCGGGGGAACGATGGTGTTTCCAACCGACACGCTCTATGGGCTTGGATGTAACGCGCTCGATCCAGCGGCGGTGGGTCATATTTTTGACATTAAGCATCGAAGTTACGTGAAGGCGCTTCCCATGCTCGTGAGGGATTTATCGTGGGCGCGCGAACTCGCATATATCACCCCTGAACAGGAGCGGGTTATTGATCAGTGTTGGCCGGGTAAGGTCACATTTGTGCTTCCGCGCCGTCCCATTGTGCCAGCGATTATGTGTGGGGGAGGGCAAACGGTCGGTCTGCGTGCGCCGGACTACCCGCTCGTACAGTCGATTTTGCGTCAGCTTGGGTATCCGCTTGCGGGGACCGCGGCGAATGTGTCGGGCTCTGAGCCAACGAATGACGCGGCTCTGATTGTTGAGGAGTTCTCAAAGGCCGCGCCACAACCAGACCTTGTCATTGATGCGGGAGTACTCCCAGATTCCTTACCGTCGACGGTCGTTGACCTTTCGGGTCGCATGCCACGAATCCTCCGACAGGGCGCAGTACGCGCTGACAAAATCCTGGCTCTTCTGTAGAATGCACTCCATATGAAGACCATCCTTTTTGACGGTGTCGCGCTTGCGGAGCATATTCGAACTGATCTTGCCGAACAAATTCGTGCGCTTGGAAGTGAGCCGCATCTTGCCGCGGTGTGCGTGGGTGATGATTCGGGTATCCGCTCATTTGTGAAGCTCAAGCAAAAAGCAGCGCAATCAATCGGTATCCAATTCTCAAGTTATTTTTTTGAGGCCGATGATGAAGCGGGTGCGCGCACGACGCTGGCATACCTTGCGACCGATGACACCGTCGATGGAATCTTTGTTGAGTTGCCGCTTCCGGAATCATGGGATGCGAAATCATTTCTCTCGCTCATTCCAGAATCAAAAGACGTTGATGTGCTTTCTCCTTCCGCGGAGGATTCGTATCGTCGCGGAGCATCGCTTGTGCTCCCACCCGCAGTAGGTGCGCTTCAGTATGTGGTGCGCGCGGGGAGTGTTGATGTGCGCTCGATGCGGGCAGCAGTCGTGGGGCAGGGGTCGCTCGTGGGTGCGCCTGTGGCGCAGTGGCTCGAGCGGCAAGGAGCGCTCGTGGACCGCATCGACATTACCACCAAAGAACCCGAAGCTATCGCTCGGAACGCGGATATTGTGGTGGCTGGCGTGGGCGTTCCGGGGCTTATCAATGACGCATGGATTAAAGAGGGCGCACTTGTTATCGACTTCGGATTTGGATTAAAAAACGGAAAACACTGGGGCGACGTCGATAGCGCATCGATTCAAAACAAGGCCGGCATCCTTACGCCGGTTCCGGGAGGTATGGGGCCGCTGGTGATTACTGCGGTGCTCGAAAATGTGCTGACGCTTGCGATGCGTTAGCAGTGTTCGATGCGGATATGCATTTCTTGCCCGCAATGCTGGCAACGTTTTTCACGGAGCGCGCACGAGAGACACAGATGGAAATCTTTGCTGGTGGTATGAATGGGGCAGTGCGCACACGTGCCGTTGCGACTGTCGACCCATGTGCCGTCACACTCGTGACAGAGGATGTATGATTCAGGAAGAGGAGCCTGCGCTTCGCGTTGCGTTTTTGTTTTTTGGAGTTGCTTCATGCATGCTCGTGCGATGCACGATACGAAAATAATATCATGTTCAATTTCTCTGCAATGAAAAATATGTGCATAAATATAAAATGCATATGGTAACTCAGAATCGTATCGCGAATACTTCGCAACGATTCTGCCTAATTTAATTTTGCTTATACAAAATTAAATTAAATGGCACCGACTTTCGTCGGTGCCATGCGCTCTCGTGGAGAGCGGCTTATCGCTTATCTAGGAAGAGAATTCCGCGAGACTCTCACGAATCTCGTGGAACGCATCGCGCTCCACCCGGCGACGGTTCAGTCGCCGATTCATCCGCTTCATTTCCTGCGCCTTCCGCGCGCCGATGCGCGGATAGCGGAGAGAGAAGAGGAGGATGCTGCGACGCTCCTCCTTGGTGAGGGGCTTCAGAGCCATTTTTTCTCCTGATGAAAAGATCTATCTTGCGTTGTGCGCCACGCGTGTGGCGCGTGAGCTGCTACGCTCTACGACTCGTCGATGACGCCGGCTTCTTCGAGGACGCTCCGGCACCCACCGCACAGCAACTCGTTGCCGACGCGGAAAGACTTTCCTGTGCGGAGCTGGTGTCCGCAGTCGTCACACGTCACGTTGTCGTGACTCGGATGCCGTAGGCACCCGCGTGTCGTCTCGACTGCGTAATGGGCTTCGAGCGCCGCCTCTGCGGTGATTCTCGTGAAGGCGTCTGCTACCGTCTGACGACTTGCCATCATGTCTCCTGACTGAGTCAACCATAGACTGGTGGACTCGGGGAGAGGCACGATAATTAACTATACCACAAAATTTTATAAAAAGCAAGACCCCCTCAAAAACGTACCATTTGTGCCCGAGGTGGGAGTTGCCCTCATGTCGCACTCGCCCCGTCGGGCTCGAGCG
>CAYHIK010000006.1:0-10185 GCA_964356795.1 uncultured Candidatus Saccharibacteria bacterium
GAGCGCGACGGCGCGAGAACGAGACGGCTCGGCAGTAAGCCGAGAACGTCGTACCGAGACAAGTGCGTGCTCTGGGCTCGGAAGGGGGCGCGAAGGTGCTCGGAAAGATGTCATAGAAATTTCCATGATTCCAGTATATCGTCGATAACATCGCCCGCATCGGCCCGTGATGTGAGCTGATAGATACTCCCCCCATAGATAAACCATGCATTATATGTAGGGCCAAATGACTCATCTACGCTATCAAACGTCAGCGCATCAATGGTTGCGCCCTCTGGGATTCTCACTTCGCGATATCCCGCATCCTCCATCGCCATATCGGGAATGTCTGCCTGCACACGCTCAGGCGTAAGCCCGATATCTTGATCAAACAGCGCAATGTATATCTGCACTTGGTCTTTTTCTCCCTGCACGAGAATGGTTTGGCTTCCATCATCGCTCCCCGGCAGTACGCTTGCGCGAAAACCCTCGGGAAGTTCGATGGAGAATTTGTATGTGTCGTTGGTGTAGACTGATTCCTCGCTTCCACCGCCAATTCCCTGCTCGCTCTCGGGGTTCATATATAGTAGGTAGCCGCCAAAAGCACAGACTGCGATGATAGCTACTATAATAATGATTCGTTGTTTGCTCATGGAGTTGGGGTTATTTCAGGCGATACACTCGGCTCTGGTGTTATTTCTGGTGTAGGCTCTGGGGTCGGAGTCGCGTCGGGTGTCGGGGTTGGGGTCGAAGTTGCCTCTGGCGTAGATTCTGGGGTTGGGCTCGCCGATACTTCGGGCGTTGCCTCGGGTGTCGCGCTCGGAGTTGGCGTGGGCGTGGCGCTTGGGGTCGGGGTCACTGCCGCATCCACGCTACTACGGAGAAGAATGTCGCGGAGTTGTGATTTCGTGATACATACGTCCTCCAAGCAGAACACTTCCGATTCAATTTTCTGCACTTTTATCTTGTCTTCGCTGAACTTGATTCGGAAGATATCCTCGAATTTCTGTATGATTCCTGCAAAAATTGTATCCATCACATTCGCGATTGCAGCGCTCATCGCGCTCAAACTCGGAGCAGTCGGCCCCCAGTAGCTCGTATTCACAAAGACCATCACGCGGTTGTCGGGCAGCACTTCGAGTGCGGTACCAATCGACATGCCTGCAGAGGTTTGCTTCATGGCAGTGCCGGGGATGGTTGTGGAGACGGTGAGGTGATCGCCGGGTTCAATAGAGCCGTTTTCATTGGATACTTTCACGGGGACACGACCCACGAGCGCTACGGGGACGGTATTCTTCGGAGCTTCGCGTTGTGTGTTGGAACCGGAGAGCACACCAATACCGGTGAGGAGAATGCCGGGGTTCGTGGAGACCACGCCGAGCATGGCATTCCCTGCAGTTGCTTTGATGACCGTGGATGCAGATGCGGGGTTGAGGGCGACAATCTCTCCGGGGACGAGAGATGGGTCAGCAGATGGGAAGGACTCTGCAAAGTCGATACAACCTGCAGAGGGAGTATCAGTGCCGGTACAGTTGGACGTTGCACCATCAGAGCGGATATCACGGGCAAGGGTGAGCCTGCCTCCGTATCCGAGAGATGCGTAGGTAGAGAGACCAGTGGAATTCTTGATGACCAGATACCCTGCAGACGCAGAGGTAGACGATGGAACGGTGAGTTGCATGAGGACGCCTCCTGCGGTGAGAGAAGTGCCGGAGATGGAGGCCACCGAGCCGATAGTGGCGGTGGAGCGTAGTGCGAATGAGGTAGATGCAGTGGTGCTTTGCGAGTCTGATGCAATCATGGCAAACGGGGCCCAAGGGGCGCTGGTGCCGATACCGAGGCGGAGCTGACCAACGCCGCCAGCGCCGTCGGCTTTTCCAAATACCGAGAGCATCGCATTTCCATCTAATTGCGCGGTGTATGACTCCACGGTCCCTCGAGTAACTGCGGTCACCGGCATATCAATCCACGACACAATTCCCGAGTTTGTACCCAGCTCAAGCGTTCCAAATTCCAAATTCGGAATGACCACACTGCTGGTGGAGGCGACGCCGGTGATACTCGACGTGCCGCCGCCTAAGTAAATGGTACTCGAGATTGATGCAGTACCTGCTACCTCAAGCAGTGAGGTAGGGCTTGAAGTGCCGATACCCACCGAACCCGATGCCACAATCGTCATGCGAGTTGCGAGGGTCTGGAGGGTAGTGCCCGTCGTGAGCGCTGGGGATGTTTGGAACAGGATCGAACCGCCTAATCCCGCGCCAGTCCCCATTCCTCCTGCAATCGTGAACGATGCTCCTGCGATATCGGTGCCCGAGCCACCCGCGGCATTGAATACTACGCCGTCGGGGGTAGTTGAAGTGACGCCGTTGAACCAGAAACTGTTGTAGGGAGCAGTGTCAGAGCCGAAGTATCCAGCGTTACTTGCAAAACAATCGGTAGACCGACCAACAGCGAGACAGTCGTCTGTGATGGTGGTTTGTGTATTACCAGCTCCATAGCCAAGCCAGGTGTTGTAATCGTAGTCTGCCCCACCACCAGTATCAACAGATCCAGCAAGATAACCCAAAGCAGTGTTTCCATCACCAGCTGCACTTTGAAGATAAAGAGCGCCAGCACCAACACCAGTGTTTGCACCGCCAATCGCTACTCCACCGCCACAGGCAGCACTTCCGAAGCAGGAGTTGTTCGCGCCCCCAACCGTTCCATTCAGCGCAAGCGCGCCGAACGCAGATGTCCCAGACACATTAGCAGCGAGTCCAGCCTCCGCCCCGAAGAAACTGTTGCTGTGGTCATTTGTCGCTGTGCCAGCATTATAGCCGAACATAGTGTTGTTATATGTGCCGGCTCCAGTCATAGAGTCACCAGCGCCAGTGCCCGCCACGGTGACCTTGGTTGATGTCGTCGTATTACTTGTCACCTCAAATATCGTCGCGCCACCGGTGGACTTCAAAATCATCGAATTAAATCGGGCACTCGACGCAGATGCATACCCCGTAATCTCAAAATTTCCGGAAGCGGACGCATTCCCCTCATTTGTAATAGTGAACACTGGAGTTCCATTACTCTGCACATCAAGGATTTTGCCGGTGCCAACGCCATTATTGACTACAAGTGCCGTACCCGATCCGCTCAACTGGCGGATATACGTGGTCGCGCCAGGAGCCTGCAGGTACAAGTCGCTTCCCCCAATCATCAGCCCAGCTGCCCCACCTGATGTCATCGTGCCGTTGAGGCTAACCACTCCAAAAGACGGCACATCGGACGCTTGTCCAATCTTGATTGGATAGCTTTGCCCATTCATCTGAAAGCTAGCAAGCCCCGAAATAGAAGCAGTCCCCGCAACTTCAAGTAGTGACGTGAGATTTGAGGTGCCGATACCCACGGAGCCCGATGCGACAATCGTCATGCGGGTAGCGAGTGTCTGGAGTGTAGCGCCGGTTGAGCCCGCGATTGACGTTTGGAAGCTGATAGAACCACCGTTCGCGAGACCTGTTCCTTTGCCTCCTGCAATCACAAATGGCGCTCCTGCGATGTCGGTGCCGGAGCCCCCCGCTGCATTGAATACTACGCCATCGGGGGTGGTGGAGGTTGCGCCGTTGAAATACCAAGCAGAGTAAGGTGCTGTATCGCTGCCGAACACTGCCTGGTTATTTGCTGTAGCTATCGCCTCCCGTCCAACAATAAGAGAATCATCAGTAACAGTTGATTGTGTGTATCCCGCTTGATAACCAAGGAAAATATTATAATCATAGTCTCCTGCTGTTGCTCCGCCGCCTGTATAATAACCAATAGCAATGTTCCCATCATCGGGCTGGGTGTTGAATAATGCTCGGTTTCCTAATGTAGTATTGTAGTCTCCAGCACCATCATACATTGTCTGGAAACCAACACCGACTGTTCCAGTTCCGACAGGATTATAAGCACTATTAGCTCCAATCAAGACAACCTCACCTTGAGTGGTCTGACTAATCCCAGCATACAGACTTCCTCCAATGATGACATTCTGAGCTCCTGTTGTAAGGTTAGGTGCGGTTAAATCACCGATAAGGGTATTCCCAGCACCCGTGTTATCTTGAGAAGGAACTGAGAAAATTATCGGATTTCCAGAGCCCGTAGAGCGAATAGTGAGCGAATTAAACTGTGCACTTGATGCAGATGCCATTCCTGTAATCTCAAAGTTTCCCGATATAGATGAAGTTGCGCACCCCACACATCCGCCGTTGGCGTAGAGGATGCCGGAGATGGAAGCAACCCCGCCCATCTCAAATTTACCCGAAATGGACGCACTCCCCCCATCCGCAATAGTAAACACCGCTGTTCCATTATCCTGTGCTTCAAAGATGTTGCCGGTGGAGACGCCGTTGTTGACTATCAGCGTCTTCGGGTTCGAACCACTCGCTGTTATGGTCAATCCTCCAATCGATGCCACTTGAAGGTCGGCGTAGTTCGTTGGATAGCCGTCGGAATCGTTGTAGGTAAGCTTTAGATTCTTGCCAGTAGCCGAGTTGATTTCAAGCGAGTCTAAATATGGGGTATTCGTGCGAATGCCGACGGGCCCCGCATTGAAATAAGTCGGAGAGCTGAGATGAGAAGAAATCTGCGCAGTCGCAATGCCACCACTGTTGTATGATCGGATCAAGCCCTCATCAGCATAGACACCCAAGGTCGCGCGAGACAACGGATAATCCACGCTACCCCCAACAATCACGTCGGTAGCAGCCCTACGAGCAACGAATAAATAGTCGGGGCTGGTATCTCCGATGCCGACGTTGCCACTAGGGTCTAAACGCATTCTCTCCACTGAACTAGCGGCACCCAGGGAGGTCGTGTCCCAAGTAATATATGTGCCATTGGCTGACGATGTCCAAGTTTCCGCAGCAAGCATTTTCTGATTTACTTTTCCTGACGTAAATGCGCCAGCGCTGGTATATCCTCCTCCTGCTATAGTAAAAATTTGGTCTCCTGCCACCAGTCCCGTTGGAGACCCAATCGTGCCATTAGCTCTACGGAAAAAGAAAGAATTACGTTGACCATAATTTGTGGACTGAAGTATATTTGTATCTGCTGCGCCAACTATATCTAGCGGATATTCAGGACTAGCATTCCCAATCCCCACACTCCCTCCGTTGTAATAAATATCACTCCCCGCTGTCGTCCACTGGCTGGTGTTGGGCCATGAGGAATTACAGGTACCGCCAAGACAGAGCGATGAAGCTGATGCGATGCCCTGCACTTCGAAATTCGCGGACACTGATGCGTGATCGAAGGTGAGATTGAATGCACTTCCCGTAATGGTGGTATTGGTATCCAGCGTCATCGCGCCGACGAGCTCGTCGAAGTCGAGTGAATTCGAAGTGACCCCAAGCACCGCATCGGTCCACGCGAGTGCACCGGAGCCGTTATTGGTAAGTAATTGATCTGCAGAGCCCTGCGCAGAGGGCCAGGTGTACGATGTGCCATTGAATGATGTCGCACCTGATACTGACAACTCTGCGAGTGTTGCGAGACCAGACGAGGTAAGCGTTTCTGTAGAGATGTTCTTCGCCCCGAAGTAGGTGACGCCACCGATGGTGCCTGCGATGTTGGAGTTGGATACTGCGGGGTTGGAATACACTGCGCCGATACCAAAGCCTGTGGGGCCTTGAATGCCTTGTGAGCCCTGCGCTCCCGTGGGGCCCTGTGGGCCGCGGAGTTGGCTGAGGATGCTTTCGGGGAGCCCCTGATTGAAGAGCTCGACCAATGCGTTGAGAAGTTGTGAGCGAGAGAGGGCAACCGTCTGAATAGTCGTAGTCGTATTCGTTGTGGTTGGATTCGTGATTTGGTTGATGACCACGGGCGCAGGTGAGACAGCGGGAACCACGGTCACCTCAGTGTCACCACCGAAGATGCGCTGAAGGTATGACGTGACCGCATCGGCGGCGTCATTGAAAACACCAGAGAGGTAGTCGGCGATGGTGGCGGTCGAGTAGTCGGTGATGAGCGGTTCGACGGCGAGCGTATCGACGGTGCGATCAACGACACCGGAAAGGTAGCGGGAAATCGCGGCAACCGATGAGTCCGATATTATCGGCTCAATAACGAGAATACTGACAACACGAGCGGAGACATCATCTGCGTATGCACCCATCACCGCAGATGCATGGTCGTCGATAAGCGGATCAACCGAAGAAAGCGCGGAGGCGAGCATGGCGCCCACCCGAAGAGATGCATCGCCGAGGTAGTCGGCGATGGCGGCAGTTGAAGCATCGGTGATGAGTGGCCCAACGTCCGAGATTTTGCCAGACACCGAATGTGAAATCGTGGCAAGAGACGGCTTGGTGTCAACTACAAACGACGCTCCATAGCCGACGAAAGTGAACAAAACAACAATCAAAGATAAGCGAATATACGATGACATCTGTGGTGAGTTCACGACAATACATTTTACCACAGAACATGGCGTTATTGTTATATAAAAACATCATCACAAAAGCGCACGCAATCATAATTCAACCCTCACGATGCGCACGCCACGTCACACACGCAACCGAGCCGATTCATCGCGCCATACAACTTATTTCCATACAAAAGATATATGAACATACATACATATACGTATATAATGCGTCCGATGATGAGCGTGAAAAAATTTAGCATCGTACAGACAATAAAATATCGCCTTCTCGGCGATGCCCCCTCACAATCACCTGCCTGGAGATATCCACATCACACTTCGCACCAACCCGACACCATACCCCTCCTCTCCGCTCCCTCTTAGCCGATTCGCCGCTCGCGCACTGAACAGCGTCCTCTTCGTGCCAAGGAATCATCCGAATCTCCGCCGTCGACTCCGAGGGGGAGTGTCGACGAAGCCACTGTGAGGCCATGCCTCAACAAACCGTAGCGAAGCGGCTCGCGAAATATAACATATCGCTCGATGTGCATTCTCACAGACGCATCATCTTGGTTTGATGCGTCGTACAGAATGCGCCGAGCGGAATTACTGTATAGCGAGAGGTGAGTTGAGGTATGGCGTCACAGCGGCTTCTCGGTGCGAATCGCTCCTATCTCCCGAGATCGTAGAGTTGCTTCACCTCACTCACCGCCAGCGCTCCGTCTACATAAAATTCTTGCTGAAGATAAATGATTTACGTAAACGAAGAATGAATGGACGAATGCCGCTCATAACACGGTATCAGTTATAACAGGCGGTTCGACTGCTGGCGCTGGCTCTGTGGTGATATCTGGGGCTGGCGTAGTGATTGGCGTCGGCTCGGGTGTGGGCGAAATCTCAGGCGTTGTGACCGGAGATTCTACTGGTAACGCTATCGGAGATTCTACCGGTGAAATCACTGGCTCCACCACGGGCGACGCTTCGGGCGTAATACTCGGTGTCGGATCAGGTGTAGGCGTGCTCACTGCTGGGGCAACGCTGTTTCGTTGAAGTAATTCGTAGAGCTGGTCGCGCGTCACGCACACATCTTCGATGCACAACTTCTCCGTGCGTACCGTCGGTGCGACTAATTCTCGTACTCGCAGAACGATATCTTTGAGACGATCAATGAAGGCCTGGATTGGGTCGCTTCCTGCGAATAATGCATCAAGTGCGGCACTTCTCGATGCTAATTCCTGAATCCCCTTCACGAGAATCCACGGATTGGGCTGTTGTACCATGAGGAAGCCGTTGGAGTTTGAAGAAACGAGCTCGGGGTGTGTTTCAATGAGTTCTTGTGCGATAACACCCACCATACGGACACCTGACGCGCGGACGGTGTATTCTCTGATATGGAATGACTCGAGATAGTCGAGGGAAGATGATGCGTCTACGATATCAAGCTTCAGGCGCACGTCAGAGGAGCAGGAGACGGTCTCCGACCCTGCTTCTGGATTGTGATTACAGGCACCGTCGGAATCTGCAAGGATAAGGATGTCGGAGTCGGTGGAAACAGATGCGAGAATCACACCGTTCACGTCGAGTTTCTGGTTGGGTGTCTTGGTACCGATGCCGAGGTTGCCGCCACCGCCTGCGCCAATAAAACTGGCGGAAGCAGTGCCACCGGTAAGGTAGGTACGGGTGGTACCCGTGTACATGAGGCGGAGATATCCAGCAGCATTAGTATCCCCTGGCGTATCCTCGCCAAGCATGGCAGCGACGCCACCCTGGTCAATCACAGCAATGGCTCCGGCGTAGTTCTGAGCTCCACCAGCATACACCGTGAACAACTGAGATGGCGCCGTGGTACCAATACCGATGTAGCCGTTGGACGCGATGGTGAGAAGTTCAGTATTTGCGTTGTTGAAAATACCAAAGCGATCCGCAGTGGAAACGCCCGTTTGTGCGCGGAGATACCAGCGACCGTCTAATCCCGTACCGTTGCTTGTCTGACTGTTTGCGTTGAACATGATGTCAGCCGTGGTCGCCGATGCAGATGCGAGAATCACACCGTTCACGTCGAGTTTCTGGTCAGGGGTGCGGGTTCCGATGCCGAGGTTGCCGCCACCGCCTGCGCCAATAAAACTGGCGGAAGCAGTGCCACCGGTAAGGTAGGTACGGGTGGTACCCGTGTACATGAGGCGGAGATATCCAGCAGCATTAGTATCCCCTGGCGTATCCTCGCCAAGCATGGCAGCGACGCCACCCTGGTCAATCACAGCAATGGCTCCGGCGTAGTTCTGAGCTCCACCAGCATACACCGTGAACAACTGAGATGGCGCCGTGGTACCAATACCGATGTAGCCGTTGGACGCGATGGTGAGAAGTTCAGTATTTGCGTTGTTGAAGATGCTAAATCTGTCTGCGGTGGTAGCACCTGTTTGTGCGCGGAGATACCAGCGACCATCCAGTCCTGTACCGTTACTCGTCTGACTATTTGCGTTGAGCATGATGTCGGCTGTGGTTGCAGATGCAGACGCGAGAATGATGCCATTTACGTCGAGCTTCTGGTCGGGGGTCTTGGTGCCAATGCCGAGATTACTACCAAGCACGTTCATGTAGCTCGCAGAGGTGGTATTTCCAGAAAGATACGTGTTTGTGGTGCCATTACCCATCAGGCGGAGGTAGCCGCCAGCAGTAGAGCCTGCGGCATCGTCCCCAAATTCCGAGGCTTTATTGCCAGCGCTCAAGATGAGGATGCCGCCCGTGCCGGGGATGCCCGAGGCATTGTAGTTATCGATGGTGAGCATATGCGTTGGTATCGTGGTCCCAATGCCGATGTTGCCGTTCGAGGCGATGGAGAAGAGCTCAGTGCTTGCGTTGTTTAGGATGCTGAATCTGTCTGCGGTGGTAGTGCCCGTTTGCGCCAGAAGATGCCAGCGGCCGTCGTACCCAGTGCCGTTTGCAGTTTGAGAGGCGGCGTTGAGGGTGATGTACTGGGTTGTCGCAGATGTTGATGCGAGTATATTGCCATTTACGTCGAGCTTCTGGTCGGGGGTCTTGGTGCCAATGCCGAGATTACTACCAAGCACGTTCATGTAGCTCGCAGAGGTGGTATTTCCAGAAAGATACGTGTTTGTGGTGCCATTACCCATCAGGCGGAGGTAGCCGCCAGCAGTAGAGCCTGCGGCATCGTCCCCAAATTCCGAGGCTTTATTGCCAGCGCTCAAGATGAGGATGCCGCCCGTGCCGGGGATGCCCGAGGCATTGTAG
This sequence comes from uncultured Candidatus Saccharibacteria bacterium, assembly GCA_964356795.1. Taxonomy (GTDB): domain Bacteria; phylum Patescibacteriota; class Minisyncoccia; order 2-02-FULL-40-12; family GWA2-44-9; genus JAGOPO01. Next base: position 9,608 of record CAYHIK010000006.1, read on the forward strand.
TTATCGATGGTGAGCATATGCGTTGGTATCGTGGTCCCAATGCCGATGTTGCCGTTCGAGGCGATGGAGAAGAGCTCAGTGCTTGCGCCATTCACAATGCTAAATCTGTCCGCTGCGGAACCCGTGGTAGCGCGGAGAGACCAAAGACTATCGGTGGCGGTGCCATTCCCCGTCTGAGACGCTGCGTTAATTTGGATATTGGTTGTGGTGGCCGACGTAGACGCGAGAATAATACCATTCACATCGAGCTTCTGGTTGGGAGTCTTGGTGCCGATACCGAGATTCTGAGAGCCATAGGCGCCTGCGTTAATGTAGCTTGCAGAAGCAGTCCAACCAGTGAGGTAGGTGGTGGAAGTAGCGTTTGTCATGAGGCGGAGGTAGCCGCCAGCAGTTGATGTATCCATGTCCTCGCCTAGCGCCGCAGCAATACCATCAGTCCCCCGAATAGTAATCTTGCCCTGCGTCACAACACTCACCTCAAGGTTTGCGGTAGGTGCCGTGGTGCCGATACCGATGTTGCCAGAAGATGCGATGGTGAATATTTCCGTGTTTGCGTTATTCAAAATACTGAATCGGTC
>CAYHIK010000006.1:10285-70648 GCA_964356795.1 uncultured Candidatus Saccharibacteria bacterium
AAGATGCGATGGTGAATATTTCCGTGTTTGCGTTATTCAAAATACTGAATCGGTCTAACGCGCCCACACCCGTTTGTGCTAGGAGATGCCAGCGACCATCGTAGCCGGTGCCATTACTCGCCTGGGAGGCGGCGTTGAGGGTGATGTACTGTGTTGCGGCTGAAGTAGAGGCGAGGATATTGCCACCCACATCGAGCTTCTGATCGGGAGTCTTGGTACCGATGCCGAGATTCTGAGAGCCATAGGCGCCTGCGTTAATGTAGCTTGCAGAAGCAGTCCAACCAGTGAGGTAGGTGGTGGAAGTAGAATTTGTCATGAGGCGGAGGTAGCCAGCAGCAGTACCATTAGTCATATCGCCGCCGAGCTCTGCGGAGCGACCGTTGCTGTTGTTAATATAAACCCCTCCGGTATTAGCGCCGTTATACAGTGCGAGTTGCGTATTGGGTGTGGTGGTACCGATACCCAGCCTGTTGTTGGTATCATCCCAGAAGAGATTGGAATTATCTTGGGTAAGCACACCATTAATACCAGCGAATAAAACACTCCCTTGCGTGTAGGGACCATCAATAGTACCAGTCACTTCAAAGTTGCCAGAAACCGAAGCGTTGCCGATTACATCAAGCTTGGTGGTAGGAGCCGTGGTGCCGATACCGATGTTGCCAGAAGATGCGATGGTGAATATTTCCGTGTTTGCGTTATTCAAAATACTGAATCGGTCAGCAGTCGTTGCTCCTGTTCCCGCACGGAGCGTCCACTTGCCATCTGCGCCCGTACCATTACTCGTCTGCACAGCTGCATGGAGAGTGATGTCTTGCGTGGCAGCGGAGGTGGACGCGAGAATGTTGCCGAGGACGTCGAGTTTTGCATTGGGGGTTTTTGTGCCAATGCCAAGATTGTTCGTACTCACTGTATTCATGTAGCTTGCGGATGACTCAGCTCCAGTAAGGTAGGTAGACGTAACCCCGTTACGCATGAGCCGGAGGTAGCCGTAGGCACAATTTCCAGCACAATCATCGCCCATCTCTGCGGCCCCAGACCCACCACCTTTCACTAAAATACCACCCTGCCCAGGAAATCCTGAGGCATAGTAGTTATTGATCTCTAACATGTGGGACGGGATCGTGGTGCCAATACCGACAAGGCCATTGGATGCGATAGTAAAGATTTCGGTGTTTGTATTATTCAAGATGCTAAACCTGTCCGCAGTGGCAGCTCCCGTTCCTGCGCGAAGCGTCCACTTGCCATCAGCACCCGTACCATTACTCGTCTGTATTGCTGCATGCAGAATAATGTCTTGCGCTCCAACAGATGTGGAGGCAAGAATGTTGCCATTCACATCAAGCTTCTGCTCTGGAGTACGAGTACCGATACCGAGGTTACCACCCGCAGCGCTGAGGTAGCTTGCGGATGATGTGTAGCCAGAGAGATACACATTCGCTGCAGAGCTCTGGTTCATGAGACGCAGATACCCCATCGCTGCGCCAGGATAGTCAACGCCGAGCTCTGCGCCGCGATATGCGCCCACAGAAAACACGATCTTTGATGTGTCATCACCCGCTATGTTGGCCACGTTAATGGTCCCCACTGGTGCCGTTGAGCCAATGCCGACATAGCCGCGGGATGTGATGACAAAGAGCTCTGAGCTTGCGTTGTTCAAAATACTAAATCTGTCTGCGGTCGTGGTGCCCGTAGTGGCGCGTAGCGACCAGAGCCCATCAAGCCCCGAGCCATTCCCCGTCTGTGACCCTGCGTTGATTTGGATGTTTGTTGTAGTGGCAGAAGTAGATGCGAGAATCACACCGTTGACGTCGAGTTTCTGGTTGGGTGTGCGTGTACCGATACCGAAGTTGCCACCAACAGCATTTGTGTAACTCGCAGAAGAACCGGCGGAAAGATATGTGCCAGAGGTGGCGCCAGTCATGAGGCGCAAATAGCCAACATTCGCTGCATCGCCTGGCGTATCCTCGCCGAGCATGGCGGCAACGCCGACGCGAATAGCTCCAAAGTAGTTTTGCGCCGCACCAAAGGCGACGTTCAGCAAATCAGAAGGCGACGTCGTGTTAATTCCCACATATCCATTCGATGCAACCACAAAGATTTCAGTGCTTGCGTTGTTGAGGATGCTAAATCTGTCCGCTGCGGCTCCCGTAGTAGCGCGTAGCGACCAGAGCCCATCAAGCCCCGAGCCATTCCCCGTCTGTGACCCTGCGTTGATTTGGATATTGGTGGTGGTGGCAGAAGTGGAGGCGAGAATCACACCATTCACATCAAGCTTCTGATTAGGCGTGCGAGTGCCGATGCCAAAGTTACCAGCCACAGCGTTGGTATAGCTCGCAGAAGAACCGGCGCTAAAATATGAGCTCGTAATTCCTTGCCCAAGTAAGCGGAGATATCCGTATGACGTTGTATTTCCTGGCGTGTCTTCGCCGAGCATGGTGGCGACACCCGCAGAATCAATAACGGCAATGGCTCCAGCGTAGTTCTGAGCCGTTCCCGCAACCTGCAGCGTAAGAAGTTGCGCGGGTGCTGTGGTATTAATGCCGATGTATCCGTTCGAGGCGATAGTGAAAAGCTCGGAATTTGCGTTGTTGAAGATGCCAAATCGATCTGCGGTGGTTGCGCCCGTCTGTGCGCGGAGATACCAACGACCATCTAATCCTGAACCGTTACTCGTCTGGCTGTTTGCATTGAGCATGATGTCAGCTGTAGTCGCGGACGCAGAGGCAAGAATGATGCCTGCTACATCGAGTTTCTGGTCGGGAGTTTGAGTGCCAATACCGACATTGCCCGAATCTACAAAGGTCACTCGCGGAGTAAATACACCGCCAATTCGGGGGCCAAAATTAAACTTCCAACCCGAACCATCTCCCCATGATAACGAGCCCTCATTCGGACTTGCACCTCCGCCACCGAGAGTTGTATATCCTGCGCCCTGCGTTCCGTAGCCATCTCGCACCGTGACAGCGCCATTCACATCCAGTCTTGCTGCTGGCGTGGTGATGCCGATTCCCACATTACCTCCGACGTAGGTGTTTCCAGAAATGCTCGCAACCCCGACCACTTCGAACTTAGCCTCAGGGGATGAGTCCCCGATTCCGACATTCCCTGAGTTCAGAGTCCAGATGTCATTAGAGCCCGATGCCCAGGCAAGTTGATTCTCAATGTATTTGAGATTTCCGAGGAGCGAGCCGTTTTGATTGGCTACCACCGAAGAGGAGTCAAAGGTCGCAGACGCGATCGCATCGTAGAGATTGGAGAGTGAGTACATCGTGGCTACTGGGAGCGCAGACGGGGTCAGAGAGCCTGCGGTAGCGCCGAGGACGAGGGCGAACAAGGCCACCGTGGCAACGGTAAGAGACTTACGGAATCGCTTGATGAGGGGTTCGAGCGTCACAGTAAATAGTCGCAATAAACATAACTATTTTACCATTAAAGCCTCGCATCTCCTTGTAAAAAAGTGGATAAGAAAGGACCACAAAAATCCAATAAGTACAGCGACGCTCCTAGATTGCAGACGCTGAAAAAGCGTTACGCAATAAAGCCAATTCTCCGCGTACACTTCTTCGCGTTTACGTCTAAGAATTTGCTCTCAAAAGACCCCCGATCGAACACACCGCCTCGATTACTAAGCTCAACCTTCACGCAAAATCAATAGAATAGATTTCTAAAGTAACGCAACGATATTCATTACAGTACATTCATATACTATCCTACATATACATTACAATAGTATAGTAGTATGCGCGCAAAAAATAACCCTAATAACTCTTAAACCCTAGAGATTAAAGACTAAAGAGTGAGCGCGCATTCTCTGTTGTACGCTCAAAGAGAGATGATGGACTCACCCCCACCATCGGGGCAATCGCGTTACCCACATGCTCTATATATGAAGGCTCATTCCGCTTCCCTCGATAGGGGGCCGGGGCGAGATACGGAGCATCAGTTTCTAGTAACAATCGATCCAGTGGAATCATCCGAATCATTGCCTCGTACGATTTTGAAAAAGTCGCGATTGCGTTGAGCCCAATATAATACCCAAGATTCAGATATGCGCGAGCCTGCTCCTCTGTTCCGTTGAAACTATGAATCACTCCCCGCGCCTTGTGTGATTGAAGAAGAGAAATCATATCATCATGCGCATCCCTGCAGTGGATGACTAATGGTTTCTCTTGTGCGATTTTTAGAAATGCCAAAAATCTCTTCTTCTGCTCTTCGCTATTCTTCGAACGATAGTAGTCGAGTCCAACTTCTCCTATGGCGACAACTTTTGGACTATCGAGTAGCTGCTCGAACAGAGAAACGTCCTCCCCGGGGTCGTTTGGGTGTAATCCAACAGAGGCATACATACCATCATAAACATTACTAAGCTCGATTGCCTGTCGAGATGTCTCTAAATCGGTACCAATACAGACCATCCCGATGCCTCTATCGAGGGCTCGGCGAATTACCTCATCCCTATCAGCGTCATACTGGGGAAACTGCGGATGACAGTGGGAGTCGAATATTTTGTACTGCATATAAGAATATTACATATTTTCACGTACGACGTGAAAAGAAATAAGAGTAAAATGGCGTGATTGCTAACTATTAGCTACGCCTTGGAAACATCGGATTTCCGATGGATGCCTGGATTGAATCCCCCTCTATGAGCACTCTACGCGGTTCAACGGCAAACATCTTAAAGATACGCGCTGAAGTCTCGGGCATGAATGGCTGAAGGAGCCATGCAATATGGATGAGCATGCCAACGCATGTGAGAAGTGTTTCTTCTTGAGCGTCACCCTCTTGCTTCCATGGCTGGCGATCGTTGAGATACGCATTCGCAGAGGCAATCTTTGCCCACACCGAAGCGACAGCATCGTGCAATCTAAATGCATCGAATGCCTGATGATAAGCGGAGTCGTCGAATATCTGCTCGTAGAATGCCTCTGCGGGGCTTAAATTTGACCTATAAGCCCTGTTTCCGGGAAGTTTCGAGTCCACGAGCGTTGCAATTCGTTGTACGAGATTTCCTAAACCATTCGCGAGGTCGGAATTGTAGCGCTTTTCGAGGTTTGCATGAGAAAAATCACTATCATCAGTGCTCTGAAGTTCTCGCAACATAAAGTGCCGAACGACTTCGGTGGGTTGTTGGGCGAGCAACTCAAATGGATCGATTACATTTCCTAATGATTTCGACATTTTCTCACCATCAACCGTAATAAAGCCGTGCACATAGATGCTCTTGGGGACTTCGAGCCCCGCAGAAAGCAACATAGCAGGCCAGAATATTGCGTGGAAGCGCGTGATGTCTTTTCCGATGAGATGCACATCGGCTGGCCAGAATGACATCCCCTCCTGATTCGTACCGTATCCAAGCGCAGAGATATAATTCGTAAGCGCGTCAGCCCACACATACATCGTTTGACTCTCATCTCCTGGAACAGGAATCCCCCACGGCAACTGCGCTGATGGACGCGAGAAGCTCACGTCTTCAGCGTCGTCGAGGAGGTTTAGAATCTCGGATTTACGAGTCTCTGGAACGATATTGAGGCGTCCACTCTGAATGAGCTCCTTCACTTTTCCGGTGTAGTTTGTGAGCTTAAAGAACCAATTCTCCTCTTCGACGAGTTCGGGTTTGGTCTTGTGGAGCGGGCATACGCCATCGACGAGCTCGCTCGATTTGATAAACGCCTCATGCCCAACGCAGTAATGACCCGAGTACGATTTCTTATATATATCGCCCTTTTCTGCCATTGCGCACCATATCTTCTGAGCGGAGGGCCAGTGGCGAACCCTGTCTGATGTACGAATAAAATCAGTATTTGAGATGCCAAGTCGCGTCGCCAATCCCCCCACCTTACCCGCGATATTATCTACAAATTCCTGGGTTGGGACTCCCGCTTGTTCGGCAACCCGCATAATCTTGGTGCCATGCTCGTCGGTGCCCGTCACGAATCGAACATCGTCGCCCATCATGCGACGATATCGAGCGATTGCGTCGCCCTGCACGAGCTCTAATGCAAACCCGATGTGAGGCGGGGCATTCGTGTAGACGATGGCTGTGGTGATATAAAAACGCGCCATTTGATAGGCGCATCGTACCACCGAATTGACGTATGTACTAGCGCTTTGGCCCAACCACGACCACGAACTCGCCGAGCACTTCATCGGCAGAAAGTGCGGCAGCGACCTCTTCGACAGTGCCCCGATAGAGGGTTTCGAACTTTTTGGTGAGCTCACGAGCCACGAGAATGGGACGATGTGGGGTTTCGGCAACCACAAACGCATCCTTCATTTCGGCGAGGCACTTCTCGATGCGATATTTCGACTCATAGAATACGATTGTGTCCTCGGATTCTGCTAATTCTCTGACAAACGTCTGCCGTCCCTTCTTGTGTGGTACGAATCCCCAGTATTGATATCGGTCGGCAGGAAATCCGCTTACCGAGAGCGCTGCAACTCCGGCATTTGCGCCCACGATTGGCACCACACGCAAATCGGGAATCTCAACGAGTAATAATTCAATGAGCCGGCCCCCTGGGTCGTTGATCCCCGGCGTTCCCGCATCGCTCACGAGTGCGAGATTTTTTCCCTCATGGAGCATCGCAAGCACACGATCATCAACCCCCTTCCCGCTGTGCTGGTGATACGCGATGAGCGGTTTATGAATCTCAAAATGCGCGAGAAGTTTTACCGTCACGCGCGTGTCTTCGCACAGAATCGCATCCACCTCTTTCAGCGTCTCAATGGCCCGCAGGGTGATGTCCTGCAGGTTTCCAATGGGCGTTGCAACAATCGAGAGCGTCGCCATAGCTATGCAGAACGACGAGATGACTTGAATCGCGCCATATCATCGAGCAACTCAACAAATATCGTAGCAACCGGCACGCCCACGAGCGCGCCCGCAACCCCCGCCAACTGCCAACCAATCAAAATCGCGAGAATAACGACGACAGGATTGAGTCCGGTCGTCTTGCCCAGCACCAGCGGTACGAGAATGTGGTTCTCCGATTGCTGAATCACCGTCCACATAATGAGCACCCAGAGCCCCAAGATTGGCTCTTGGATAAACGCCATCAACACCGCGGGAATTGCCGCCAACACTGGGCCCGCGATAGGGATAATCTCCAACATCATTGCAATGATTGCAAAGACGAGTGCAAATTTCACCCCAAGCAATGAAAGCCCAATGAACACCAGCAACCCCACGATAAGCGCGAGCAAGAGTTGCCCCTGCAGCCAAAGGCCCACCTTTATCTCCACGCGATGCCATAAATCAATCACATACTCCTCGTATCGCTCGGGGACCACTGCGGAAAGGAAGTTCTGAATACCGTCTTTCATTACTGAAAGATAGAACGAAATCACCAAAATTGAGACAAACGCAAACACTCCGCCGAACGCACCTGCGAGCAAATTGAGCGCTGATTGCGAGAATTGCTGGAGATAGCCCGAGAGAAGCTCTAAAATGTTTTGTAATTCTGCAACAAAATCAAAGTATTTCGGCGACCCCTGTTGCACTGTGTCGAGTGAATCTGAAATCTGCATCGTGAGCTTCGGGAGCAACGACGTGAGGCTCGATAATTCAGAGAGCACCGATGGCAGTACGAGCGATGAGAGCACCACGCCGATTGCCAACACCATCAAATAAAGCGAAAGCACGCCCAAAATACGTGGCACGCCACGCTTTGCGAGCCAGGTCGCGAACGGTGAAACCCCAGATGCAACGACAATAGAAAACAATAAAATCAACACCACCTCCGAGAGGAGGTAGAGCACCCCGAATCCAAGCACGACCAACATTGCCCGGAACACACTCGCGGTTGAAATATCGAAAATTTGACGCTCTGCCATAGAATTATGTGAACTTGAGTACTTCGCGGAACTCGTCTTCCGCAACCGATGGGCCAATGATAGCGAGGTTGAGCTTATCATTCGTGAAGAGATCCGCGGCCACCGAGCGCACGTCGTCGCTCGTGATTGCCTGAATCTTCTGGAGCTCTTCTTCGGGGGTAATCACGCGATCATAGTAGAGCACCGAACCGCCGTAATCATCCGCCACTCCGCCCGTGCTCTCGAGCGTAAACGCCATGCGCCCTTCGGCTTGGTCTTTCACGCGCTTGAGTTCTTCCTGGGTGACGCCGTCGGCGGCAATCTTCGCCATTTCCGCCAAAATAACCGTGATACCTTCAGCGGCTTTGGCACGATTGAGTCCTGCGCCTACTTCAAAATATCCGGAATCAGAGTAGTTCGAATTACCCGCCCACACATAGTACGCGAGTCCCCGCTTCTGGCGCACCTCATCGAATAATCTCGAGCTCATGCCCCCGCCCAACACCTGGGCCATGAGTGCCGCAGGATAGCGACGGTCGTCGAACATATCGAATCCCCGCACACCAAGATTCACATAGAGCTGTTCTACATCTTTGGAGATCCCTCGGAGCGCAGGGACTGATTGAGACTCCTTCACGGGCAATTTATCGGAGCGTTCCGCCTGACGGATTCGCGCAAATACCTCTTCAACTTTTGCCTTCACGTGTTCTGGGTCGATACCGCCTGCCACCGCGATGACGGTATTGGATGCGACGTAGTGCGTATCGAACCATGAGCGCAAATCGGGCGCCATCATTGCGTTAATTGTCCCCTCGGTACCACCAACTTCCCATCCTGCGGGTTGATCGCCATACAAAAGTTCTTCAAAAATGCGCCCAATGTGCTGTTGCGGATCATCGCGACGCATGCGTAATTCCTCATTGATTGGCCCACGCTCGATCTCCATCGCCCCCTGGTCGAGTTTTGAGTTTAAGAAAATATCGAATACGACATCCATAATCGTATCGATCTTGGTGGCTGCCGCTTTTGCGTAGTATCCAGTAACCTCTTTGCCCGTAAATGCATTGTAGGATGCGCCGATTCCATCGAGCTCACGACTAATGTCAACGTATCCGGGGCGCTTCTGTGTGCCTTTGAATATCATGTGCTCAAGAAAATGCGAAATACCACCCAAGTTCTTGGGCTCATACTTTGAACCGCACTTCACGAGCACCAACACCGTCGCTGTTTTGGCGGCCGGCATCGGCACCGTTACGAGGCGTAATCCCGAACTCAGTGTGTGTAATTGATATGCAAGTCCTTGTTCCATGTGCGTAGTATAACAGATGCGGTACCTCGTAATTATGTTTCTGCCGGTGAATGGAGTTGAACCATTTTCTGGTCGTTATGAGTGACCTGTTCTAACCGTTGAACTACACCGGCTTGGAAATATGCTGAAGGAGCCCCTCCATAAGCCCGCTGATTATATAGTATAATTCAGTACTTTTCAAGACTGTGACGCGAAGCGTGCCGTAATACTTATTGTGATTCTCGTATCGCTTCTTCTGTTTTGTGCTCACAAATATCGTCTTTCGGAACTGCCGCGATGAAATGCCCAGATAACGAGACCAGAATCGTTGTACGGCAGCCTCACGCTTGCGATGCATCTCGTTGATGAGGATCGAAACGGCTACATCACGAACGCTCCGTGCGAAAAACTTTTCGAGCCAGCGCATCATAAACATCACAACTCGCGGATCTGCATTCACGAAATGTACCTGCCTCATTGTTTTTGCTCCCTCCGCAAGATAGAGCGTAAGGCCAGCTGTAAAGAATTCGTCGTCGGAAAGGCTGGTAAATCGCGTGCGCCCCTCAATCGCATACTTTCCGATAACCGCCAACCGCTTTTCTCTTTGTCGTAATGCGCCGAGCACCTGTCCTCGCCGAACAGCACCTTGCTTTCGGCGAGAGAGGCTTAATTGCTGTGCGTTCGTGAGTGAGATATCATGACACCACCGGCTCGCGCTTGATACTGAAACCCCAAGCTCTGCGGCTATTTCGTGGACACTCTTTCCTCGACTTCTTAGGCTCCGAGCCCGCAAACGTAATTCTGATTTAGCCATGTATTTAGTATATCAGGTTTTTGATGCATACTACACGTGTACCTTTTTTTGAAGTACGAGGCATCAACATTCCTTGATATTCTGTGGCAAGTTATGTATACTCCATAGGTCCATCACATCGCGGGGTGGAGCAGCGGTAGCTCGTCAGGCTCATAAGAAATTGTGACTTTACACAGAAATGTGTATCGAAAACACTCGAAACTGCGGGAAACCCCACCGGTTCATCCGAGGGCAATCCGCAACCAAGCCCCTCCTCCTCTCAAGGATTTGGGGAAGGCTCAGAGACTATAATGGGTGCATCCTCGCTCGCAAGAGACGGATGATGGGATAGTCCGACACTCCGAGGAATCGGATCAAAGCGAAATAAGGAGATGGTCGGGGGTTCGAATCCCTCCCCCGCAACAAGTAAATCAAGGCGCCCCTTTACGGGGCGTTTTGGTTTACTTTGTTCGGGTCAGGATTCGAAGGGTATCCGGAAAATCTGAACTGCTTCAGGTTTTCCGGAACCCCGGCTCTGGAGGAGTGGTGAGGCCTGCGCCATAGGCGCCTGCCGAGCCGCGGAGGAAGAGGAATCCCTCTACAATGCTTGAGGCCGAATCCCTCACCCGCGCCACGGTTGACAGTGCACCAGAAACAGAGCACTGTTTTTTGGTTGCTTAACAACCCAACTAAAGGAGTCACGATGCCGAAACGATCACTTGCTTCGGTCAATTACGCCCAGAATGTTATTCCTCCCGATTACAAGTGTGACGGTTGCGGAGCTACAGAGGTCAAGCTGTGGCGAGAATATCAAACATTTGCGGACCATACGAAGCTACTCTGTGTTGACTGCGCTGGCAAAGATCAGAAAAAAGATACGAGCAACGTTGACGACAAAGGATTTCGGACGGATCAGCGGTTCGGTTATAAAACAGACCAGATTGGCTGGTATATGCCCGCCGTCCCCATTGAGGGAGATGACACCTACTGGGGCTACGCATCAGTCCCTCAGGAGGGCATCGCTTGGTGGCGAAATCTACCAACCAGATAGGCCGTCATCAAACTCCCACACCAGCTACACCGTATCTGTATCTTCAGGCGGCACCTATGCCAAAAAATAGGAGCAAGGAAACCGTATGATTACGTCTGTCGCACAGGGAGTCAAGAACTACAGAGCCGAACTCCGCGCATACGCTCGGTGGGTAAATAAGAAGAAAAAGGAGTACGGAAACGAGAACCCCCTGTCTGGCTGGGGTGGTAGCGACTGGAGAAGGATCAACGGCTGGAACGACGAACTCCGAGCCATGGAAAAGGTCCTCGGGCTCACCGCACAAGAAGCCAAGAGCATCGAAGTCGAGTGCCGGGTTGCGCAGAAGAAACCCAAGTCGTCGTCCTAGCCACGAGAGCCCGCCCATCCCTAGGGTGGGCCCTTTCTTATTAACCGTTCACGTGACGGGGGTATTTTTCGACTTCTTCCTTCAGCTCTTGATTGCTCGGACGCTTCTTTACCAGTCTCCGCCAACCGTAATCTCCGGCTGGATCCCATGGACAAATTGAGCGCATAGCGACTAAGTGTGGCTGCTCTACTCTCCCTGTGTCGGGGTCGCGTCTCGTGTACCAAATAATCTGACAATTTCTAATCCTATCAACGGGGTCGTCAGACTTGTTCAGGCGGATAAAATCATCATGTCCCATATGTTCCAGCTCCAGCTGGAGTGCGCGCATCACGTGCCCATGACAAACGGCGATAACGCGACGATCAGATGCTTCGCGAGCAATATGCTCCAAGAAATCCGCCTTCAGCCTCAAGCAGAGCGCGGGAATAGACTCTCCACCACCAGCAGGATACGAAAGAAATGGGTCTTGCTCATATTGCCGCTGTTCGCGCTCAAAGAGTGATTTCTTCTCATCATCGGGAAGATTATCAAGTAGTCCGTGGTCACGCTCGCGCAATTGATATTCGACTCGCCACTCTGCCTGAGGAAGATTCAATAGCGCCGCTGTTTCCTTGGCTCGGATGTAATCTGAAACATAGAATCTATCGAGTGGCGTGGGTATATTCTTCCGCAACCATTCGCCAGCTGATGTTGCTTGTTCGATACCCTTATCAGTCAATCGAAATGATCTACTGTGTTTTTCGCGGAATTCAGGAGTAAAGAATCGATTATCTCCCTTCCGACTGAATTTGTTGGCAACATTTCCCTCCGACTCTCCATGACGTACGAGGATAATATCGACAGGTAGCATGTTTTGATATTCGAATAAATTGCGCAATCTGTCAAAAACCCCGCCGAGACTCCCCTTAGGCCATTACGAAGTATTTGACGTTAAAGAATATTTGTGTTATATTGAAATAGAAGGAGGCATGACATGGACACGCTGTGGTTTTCGGTGGCTCTCGGACTACTGGCATTCGCCCTCGGGGCGTGGTGGCAGCACAATCGGCTGAGCCGCTCCCTCACCAGCCTGAAGTGGTACCGGGCAAGCCACCTGCGTAAACAAGGGTGGTCCCTGGGATTCGGACAGTATGAGCTCCAATCTCTGGACGGCGGGAAGAACTGGTTCTCCGTCATCAGCGTCGGTGGCGGCGGGATCCAAGCAACGGGGCCAGCGGACCTGAAGCTCTTGGACCACTTGGCGGCATGGGATGCGCTGACCGCTCGGGTTGTCCGAGGTGGTCCCCTGAACCTATCACACGCAGACGACCGAAAACTCCTGGAGCGCGCTGGACTCCAGGCGGTCTCCCGCGAGTGCACGTCGTAGCAACACAAGTCTCACGCCCCACCATCGGTGGGGCGTTTCTTATTTGACTAATCACCATTTTTCGTGGTATTATATATCTCAGGAGGTGTCCCAATGTCGAAGCCCAAAGAATCGCTTGCCGGCAAGGCCTCGTGCGGATGCGTCTACCACGCCAAAGACGGGATTCCGTGCGAGCACGATCTCGGCTACGCCGCTGGTCGCGCCGGAACGCCACTCCCCGACGGCGCGAGTGACGAGTTCCGCGTCGGCTGGGTACAGGGCGACTCGGCCGCCGATGCATCCAGCAACAGCCATCAATTGTGGGGCAGCTAGGAGGTTTCAATGCAGAACTTAGCAGGAGACGAAAACTGCGACGAGTTCATCGCCCGGGAATTGAGCCGGTCGCGGATAAATGCCGTTCAGGGCAAGCGAAGTTGCAGAGAAGTCCCCGCCTCGATTACCGGCAAGCTAGGCCCATTCACATTCACTCGAGCCTGGTATTACTGGATGGTCAGTGGACCAACTCCCCTGGCAGTCGCCAAGGAACTCTACGCAGATCCGGTTGGCCGCGCCGATGTGCGAGTAGAGGGACACTGCGGATGTCCCGCCCCCGAAAAGCCATGGACAATCCGGAAGGATGGAGAGGAATTCGTGATGTCCTATCACATCGACACCGAAGTGGGCTTGCGACTCTTCACGGACACCATCCGCAAGCACGGCCTCGACAAGTAGCCAGCCCCCCCGCTTCGGCGGGGGGGGCTTTTCTTTTAAATAACTTGTAAATGTTGTACTGTGATTTCGGAGGTTGTTATGGCAGAACTGCACGTGACCATCAAAGAAGTGAGGCCCCCCGTCGCCGGACTCACCCTTGCTGGAGCCCGGTCCCAGGCAAACGCTGAAATCGCAGAATTCATCGAGCGCTTCACTCAGCGATTCCCCGACATCGAGGTCATGCGCATTGCGTGGATTAATCGGACATTTACGATTCGCGTCCCTCAAATCGAGCAAGAATCGCTCATTCGAGAAATTTCCAGCGCCTTCGCATGTGAAGTCAGCCCCGGGAGCCCGCTGAGGGCAGAGTAGGGGTCATCAGGCCGCATCCATGCAGGGAGCGGCCTTTTCTTTTTTTATTGACAAAATAAAGTTTTGATAGTATAAAATACTCAGTCCTCATACAAGGGAGACCTCATGGAGCGCACTGCGCGGTGGAAGCTCGAGGGATACGATACATTCGAGGGAGAGTACTACCCCCTCCCCGGAACGTTCCGCACCGAATCGGCAGCGCAGGATGCGGCACGAAAGCGCCTGGCCGAACTGGAGAAAACCCAGCCATCAGCAAGCTCTGGCGGGGCGTGTGGAATCCAGGACCGGGTGTTCATCATCCGGCCCGACAGAAGCCACTACCGCTTCGTGGGTTAGGCAGTCTCCGCACAGTCCCCCGCTTAGCGGGGGACTTTTCTTACCGCTTAAATGATTCTTCCTGCGCGGCGCGGGAGAGTGGGATGAGGTAGCGTTCAGGATGTGGATTTATCTTGGCGCGTGCATCTTCGAGCGTCGCAAAGCCCGCATAACTCACCATACTCTGCAGTCCTTCGCGGATGCGCACAAGAATATCTTTCACGCTTCCCACGTACGGCACGCGCTGGCTCTGCCCTTCTACATTCTTTACGCCTGCACCGGTTTTGCCCGCCATCTTTGCCTCGGGCGAGGTCATGCCACGGTACATTTTGTATTTCATGCCCGTCGATGGATCCGACACCAACTCGCCCGGCGCCTCGTCGGTGCCCGCGAGCATACTGCCGAGCATCACACTGGATCCACCCGTGAGCAGCGCAAGCCCCACGTGCCCTGGCACTTTGCACCCAGCATCTGCAATGAATGGAATCTTTTTGGGTGCAAGCGCGTGCCACACGGAGCGAATCGCTTGAATCTGTGGAGTGCCCACGCCAGCCTCAAGGCGTGTACGGCATCCAAATCCCGCGCCAATTCCCACCTTCACGCCATCAACGCCTAGCTGCGCAAGGAATCTGCCCGCATCATATGATGCAACATTTCCCGCGATGAGCTCGCTCTCACCGAAACGCTTACGAAATCGCTTGATAGCAGCCCCCACCACGACGCTATGCGCGTGCGCGGTATCCATCACAATCACATCAACGCCCGATTTGATAAGCTCCGCGGAACGCTCCATGAAATCTCCACGAGCGCCGATGGCTGCTCCCACTCGTAGGCGCCCTTTTGCATCTTTGTTTGCCCAGCGATGGTGAAGCAGGTTATTAATATCTTTGATAGTAATAAGTCCACGAATGTTGAAATTACGGTCCACGAGCGGGAGCTTGTCTTGATTGCACCGAATCAATTCCGCGCGAGCTTCGTCGAGTGAGGTGATTTTTTTCTGAGAATACTCGGTATCCGAGAGTCGCTTCATCCAATCGCGCACCAAATCCGTGTCGTTCTCGCACAACCTCATCTTTTCACGCGCCGTCAGCTTCCCCACGAGCGCGCCATTCGTGCCAACCACCAACAACGTGCTCACCCGATGCTCCGCCATCACGGCACGAGCTTCGCGGACCGTCTGATTCTCAAGAATGGTGTAGGGATGCTCGATAATAAAACTCTCGGAACGCTTCACTTTTTGCACCCAGCCGACTTGCTGCTCAATCGAAATCGCATCGCTTCGCGGAAGAAAGCCAATACCGCCCTCTTGTGCGAGTGCGATGCACATCTCGGGGCCAGTCACCGAGTCCATGTTTGATGCGATAATCGGCAGATTGAGCTCGATATGCCGAGAAAGCCTTGCCTTCAGTACTACATCCCTCCTACTCTCCACGGTGCCCAGCTGTGGCTCCAACAAAAAATCTCCGAAGGTTCGCCCTTCAAAGATAGGTTCAGTATGAAAATTGCCTAATTTTTTTATATTCGATTTCGCCATAGAACAAGAACCGCTCAATGGTATACAAATACACGCAATGTTCAAGCGGCAACAAAAATCCCCTCGCCAAAGCGGGGGGACTGGCGTGCTACTGCTCGCCTCTGCACTCCAAGAACGCTCGCACCTTCTGAAACGCTTTCCCACGGTGAGTCAGGGCTCTGAGTTCTTCTGGCGTCATTTGCGCCAGCGTCTTATCGGACCCATACGGAAGGAAAATAGCGCTGTACGGCAGTTTCGGCGGTGGCGTTCCCTGCGGTTCACAGAGAATCGTACCGTATATCCACCCTTCGAAAGTGTGTGTGAGTCCGGAAGGTTGAGCAACTACAACGACCGTTCGAAAGCGTGCGAAGCGGTTCTCATGCCCAGCGAGACGATGCAGTGCGTAGCGCATGATTTCTTCTGTCGTCGCATGCTCGCCCGCCCATCGAGCCGTCCGCACCCCTGGCTCACCATTGAGTGCGTAGATGAAGAGACCCGTATCCTCGCCCATCACCCACTGTGTCGGAAGCTCTCTACTCACGAACAGCGTTTTTGCAAGCGCATTCTGCGCAAGCGTCAGCCCGTTTTCGACCGCCTCACCCACAACCCCTGCTTCCGCCATGGTCTGGATGGTCCACGATGAGCCTTGGAACATCGCTCGCACCTGCTCTGCCTTGCCCGGATTCCTCGTCGCAAGAATGATGTCCGGCATATACCGTCACCTCCATTTCTTAACATTGACTATACAGTATTTTAATGTATAATTCAAGCAATCTTTACTTGCGGAGGTGCACGATGGCGGTACGCACAAAGAAGAAAAAAACTCCCGCACGCGAGTGCTGGTGCCCATGCAATTGCGGGTGTACGGAGCCCGAGGAGCGGATGGTCGCAGGATTGTGTAGAGACTGCGCGAGGGGCAATCATGAGATTCCCCCAGAAGGAGTGTACCCCGGAGTCGAGCACCTCCTGCCACTGCACAACTCCATCGTGAGAAAATACAGAGAGCTCCTGCGATTGCGACACGACGCAAACGTCGAGATGCGGCGACACACTGAAAAACAGCCATGAGATTCGCACAATTCGCGCACCTCGTCGTCGCCTGGGGCGCATTCTGGTGGGGCACCGTTCTCCTTGCCCCTGAGGTCTACTGGAACACAGCCGGACGGAAAGAGCGCCCCATCGGAGTTCTCAACGGAGACAATATGGTCCTGGCCCGCTGGATCGTTGGCGCAATCATGTACGCCATGTGGTGGAGCACCCTCTTCGGATAGCCCGCCAAAAACCCCTGCACGTGCAGGGGTTTTTTACTGCGCAACCACTACGCCCCTACTGCTGAATCAAAATCTTGCTCACGTTGCGGGCCGCACCACAGTCAACGGCGAGCGTTGCGGGAAGCGTCTTCGAGGAAAGCGTAATAATCTTCCACCCGTATCCAGCGAGTGAGTGCTGGACACCTCCAACCGTGATGATGCGTGCATCCCCACTACGATTATCAAACATCACGCTCGTACCGTTTTTGTAGGTATTGTTGACCGGATTGGCTTGGCAATACATATCAAATTGAATACGACGGCCCTCGAACTGCACCACTGCATCACCGTAATTAGTGGGAAGCGGCGTTGTTTTCACTGCGGGCTTCGCGACGACCGGCGATGCGGATGGACTCACAGAAACAGACGCGCTCGGCGACGCCGAGGGTGTTTCCGTCGCCACCTGATCACCTCCGCGACTCCAGACGAGCGCCGCCACTACTACGAGCGCTATCATGAAACCGATGAGTGCTCCTGATCGATGAGTGTTCATATACCCACAAGTATACACCCGCTCGAATTATCATCACACATCGGTGTGGATGAATACAGCTCGTGATATACTTATTGAGCGATGGAGACTCGTCATACAACCGCAGCAAATCCCTCCACATACCTCCGCATGTTCGCGCTTGCATTGCTCGCGTCGTACATTGCAATGCGTGTTCCGTTTGCGGGACAGATGGCACTGGACTTCATCGCGCCACGCGCCGTGAACCTCGGCATCCTCTTTTCTATTACCGTCGGATTCCTCATGTACAAGTCACTCAACCGGCGCTCCGACCTCGACCACTACATCGCCCTTGAGCTCAACAAAGTCCGTCGCATCTACCACCTCGCACGCCACATCGAGAAGTGCACTCCCGGCGCCGAAGCATGGCTCGCCGCAGTCCGCGGTGGCATTCGCGAATACTTAGGCCTCTTCCGCACATTCACCTTCAATGAATACGGCCTCGGCAATCCACTCTTCCGCTCAATCACGTATGCAATCTACGCGTTGCCCTCACAGATAAAGAAATACAACCCCGAACTCTACGCCTCACTTCTGGAGGCCACGGGGGAAGCCACTGAAGCTCGCGAGTACATCCGCGCAAAGAAAGACGACCACGTGTCGCTCTTCTCGTGGATTGTCGTAAGTCTCATCTCGCTCATCTTTGCAGGTATCATCATCGCGGCTACCCCATTCGACGTCACGCTCCGCGCGGTCGGAGCCCTCGTCATCTTCTGTTTATTCCTCGTCCTCCAACTCATCTATGAACACGACCGCGCCAATGGCCTTCGAGATCGAGCATGGGCATCGCGCTACACCGCCGATCTCTACTCGCTCGACCACGCAGATAAAATGAAGTAACGTACCGACCATGTTGCGACACCTACGAGCTCGTTGGCCGGTTACCGCTGGACTCCTCCTCATCTTCGCGGGGATTTTTCTTGGCGAACAATGGGACCTCTACTACCAAGTTGTTCACTTCGATAAAATCCTCCATTTTGTGGGAGGTATCATCGCAGGATGGTTTTCATTCTCGATACTCCAAGCTGAGCTCACACGCACGTCTTCGTGGAAGCAATTCGTCATCATCGCAGGCGCGACCGCGCTTATAGGCATCGTCTGGGAGTGGGCAGAGTATCTTGGTAATTTCACGCAGTATTCATTCCCCACGCTCTATCACTACTTCCATGGCGGCGATTTAGCCGACACACTCGCAGATTTACTCGCCGACATCGCCGGTGGTTCTCTCTTTATTGCCTGGGCACTTCGCAAGGAGCGGAGCTCGTGATATTCTATTCGTAGGTTCGTTGTATATATGAAGCGTAGTGGGTGAAGCTGGTGTAATTCCAGCGCTGTCGCGCAACGGTGAAGTACTCCGCAGTACAAGCCCGATCCCCCTACGTTATAACTCGCCCGCGTCAGGCTCGGTCTTTTTTTGTCTCAAAAACTGGCACGCATGACGCAGGCGCTTACGCTATGGCGCGCTTCGACGCTCAGGCAAGTATCAAAATAATACTCGGTTGGATTGCAGTCTTTCTGGTCCGCCTATTCCCTTGGCGACCTGCAAATATGGAGCCCATTCTTGCGACGATGATGCCGTTCGCAAAACAATACGGCCCAAGCGGCGCATTCATCTTTGGCGCAATGAGTATCGCACTGTTCGATGCAGTTGTGGGAAAGATTGGCCAATGGACCGCAATCACTGCGCTCGCGTATGGACTCGTAGGGATTGGCGGGTGGTATTTCTTGAAGAATCGCATGCCAGGAGCGCTTACATGGACGACCTACGGCGTTATCGGCACACTGGCATACGACGCACTCACCGGCCTCACCGTGGGACCGCTGATGTTTGGCCAATCATTCCGCGAGGCATTTATTGGGCAAATTCCATTCACCCTCATGCACCTCGCAAGCACCGTCACACTCTCGCTCACCCTCTCTCCCGCGATACATCGATGGGTCACCACAAATAACGCCCTCGAGCTTTCCTCGGTTCAGTCGAGGCTTGCTCATGCGGTCCACTAGATACGCTCGGGAGTTCCGATGCCAAGCACCGCGAGACCATCGCGAATCGTACGCATCACCGCCTCGATGAGCTGAATGCGCGCTGATTTGCGCTCAGCATTCTCGTCATCTCCGATGTGGACTTGCTCATAGAAGCGATTTGCCTTCTCTGCGAGCTCATATACATACAGCGCCAGCGCGTTGAGTGTGTGGAATTGTGCACATGTCGCAATCGCGTCACCATAATCGAAGAGATGCCGCATAAGCGCGCGCTCTGCGGGATGCACAAGCGTAGACCTATCAGCGGGACCGCATGGGCCCACCTTCGTCACGATGCTCGCCAAACGTGCATATGTATATTGCAAATACGGCCCCGAGTTTCCGCCTAAATCGAGCATAGCATCCCAGTCGAACACGATATCGGAATACGGATGCTGCTTAAGGTCGTTGTATTTGAGCGCGCCAATTCCCACCACACGCGCAATCGCCTCTACTTCATCATCCGTGAGAGCGCTATTCTTCGCGCGCACCACGCCACGAGCGCGCGTAATCACTTCGTCGATAATCGTCTGAAGCGGAACCGCATTCCCCTCGCGTGTAGAGAACTTTTTGCCATCCTCACCCAACACGAGCCCAAACTTCACGTGCGCGAGATCGGGGATCCCCTGCATCCGCATTTTCTGTACCGTTGCGAAGAGCTGTTCAAAGTGAAGCACCTGCTCGTTTGCAACCACATAGAGCGCTTTTGCGGGCGCGTAGCGTGCGATACGATCCTCGAGCGATGCGATATCACGCGTGAGGTAGAGTGTCGCACCATCCGATTTTCGAATCATCGCGACAGGCAATCCGAACTCTTCGAGGTCAACGATGAGCGCACCCCCACTGGGACGGGCGAGGTTGGCGTCAAGTAACCGCTGTACTAATGGTGCGAGCACGGATTCATACTCGGACTCTCCTTTGTATATATCAAATGAAACATCGAGCACCTCGTACGTGCGCCCATATTCTGCGAGCGAGAGCTCGCGGAAGCGCGTCCAGAGTGCACGATTCTCTTCATCACCGTCTTCCAGTTTTTTGAATTCCAAACGACCTTCATCTTCGAGCGCTGGATTCTCTTTCATGTCTGCGTGAAATCGCACGTAGAGCTTCACCAAATCATCAACCGTTGCGATAGGCTCATTGTATTTCTTGAATGCCGCAATAAGCTTTCCAAACTGCGTCCCCCAATCTCCCAGGTAGTTCCAGCGAATCGCCTCATATCCCAGCGCGCGATACACACGCGAAAGTGCATCGCCGATAATGGTGCTTCGCAGGTGCCCCACATGCATCGGCTTTGCAATGTTCGGCGCAGAACAATCAATCACCACTTTTGCGCCGTGCCCGACATCAGGAATAGTTCGGTGCGCGAACTGCGTCTGCAACCAATCAAGACGCACAAACACGTTCACAAATCCGGGCCCCGCGACTTCGCACCGCTCAATGCGATCAGCTCCACGCTCGAGAAGTGCAGCGCACATATCATTCGCCACATCGCGTGGATTTTTCTTCTCATATTTTGCCACGATAAAGGCGAGGTTTACCGAATAATCTCCCATCGCCACGTCAGGCGGAACCAGCACATCAAAAAGATGCCCGGGATAGAGCTCTGTCAGTGTTGTGCGAAGCCACGTGCGGAACATGTGAAAAATATAGCAGTTTTCAGCAGGAATGAAAAAGCCCCGACACAGTTCGTGTCGGGGCGGTACTCACCGATGCATCTCCGCGATGGTGACCGCGGAAGTGTCCGTCACCTTCTTAATGGCCCGCGAAAGCCGCTTCTGACTCACCTTATCAGCGGGCATCTCAGCCAACTCGCGCTGGAGAATGTCACGAACCTGCGCCTTCACGTCGGCATCGTAGCAGCCCAGCATGAACACCGCGCTCGGCCCATTCACGCTGATCTCTTCGCCAATCTCGCCGGTAAACTCTACGAGCCGAACATCTCCGGAACGACTCGCACCGAGACAAAGCACGGGGAGGCCAAGCGGCTCGCGCGCATCTTCCAAGATGTACCGGCAGTACGCGCCAAGCGCGGTAAGCGCGGCTGGTGCGTGGAAATCTTTTCCTCCGGGACTGTAGAGCTCACGCGACTCCCGAAACGCAGCCTTGATGACCGATTCGATATCCCTGAAGTGTGCGCCAGAGGGAGAGGCGTAGAAGATCGAGAAGTTCTCGAAATGCACCGTCCCCGGAGACCCATCGGTCGCCGTGACGACGTATCCGATGACGTCATGTTCGGACTGGGGAGGGCGCACGAATGCGACGAAGTGCTTCGCCAACATCGCCTGCGCGGCCGCAACCTTGGTGAGGTATGCGGTAAGCGCAACGCTCTTACATCCGCGATTCTTCATCACTTCCTCCGTCGAGGCTTCGGCTGACCCGTAGCCAGAAGCTTCGCGATGCGCTGATTTGCCCAACGCTTCGTCAACAGCGCGGTACCGAGGGCGCGTTCGATTTCATCGCTCGGCAAGAACTCGACGCCCTTTTTCGAGGTAATCACAACCACCGTGGGCGTTGCAATCACCGCATCCGAACTTCCCGAGTCACGCCAGCCCGAGTGGGCAAGACAGTGCATGGCAACGATAAGCGCGTCTTTTCGCGAAAGATCCGGAACCCAGCGTGCATCGAGCTGGTCTTCCACGCGGAATCCACCAGATCCATTACTCGCATGGTGCGGACGCAGCAAGACGCACCCATCACTCTCCAGCTCGAAGATATGAGCGCCTTCGGCGTCCAATCCAGCGAGGATAGAACCGGCTTCGAACGCGTCACCGTAGTACGCGTGCCAGAATCGCAACAGCTCGGAAAGGTACGCGCTCTGACCCTCGATGCTCAAGGGGTAATCGTTCGAATCGCGGAATTCGCGGTTCGCGGTAGCCAGCGTCTTCTCGATGAGCTGAATGGAGCTGACGTCGCCACATCCCAACACAACAGACAACTGATCCACCTGCCGAATCTTGATACTGTCCTGCGCAACAATGGAGTACCCCCATCCCGACGTCTTACGGTCGGCGGCGCACATGATGCCGTCAGCGTATTTCATCGTGAAGATGGTTGTCCCGCTATGAATCCGATGCTTTCCTGGCCCCGACGAACCACGAGCGCCCGCCCGCATAGTAGCGGCCTTCCGAAGGGCACTCGCTGGAAATGCGTCTCGTACCGCCCGTTGCAATAGATCGCTTCTCACCTGATACCTCCTAGGAAGTAAACGAACGTTGCGCAGACGGTACTATAAATGCCCGATAAATGAAAGAGCCCGTCAATACCCTTGAAGAATTTCAGCGTTCCCCGCATACTACATTTCATATGGACGCAAAAACATTTGACCGATTAACGATCGATGCAGTTCGCAAGGTAACCCCCGCAGTGGTAAGTATTGTCGTCTCGAAGTATCTCCCCCGTATTCACGACATCAATCCGGCGCAACTCTTCAACCCATTCATGATGGGTGACGTCGAAGATGGCGCAGGGCAAAAAGTAAAAGTTGGTGGTGGCTCGGGATTCATCGTACACCCCGACGGACTCATCCTTACCAATAAACACGTCGTCTTTGACGCCGAAGCAGAGTATGCAGTCGTGATGAACGACGGCTCAGAGCATCCCGTCAAAGTGCTTTCCCGCGACCCCATCAATGACATCGCGGTGCTGAAGATGGAAGGAGTGAATCTCCCCCATGCAGAGCTCGCAAGCTCCACCGAAATCGAGCTCGGGCAAACCGTCATCGCCATTGGTAACGCGCTTGGATTATTTTCAAACTCGGTGAGCAAGGGAATTATCTCGGGTCTCTCTCGGAGTATTTCCGCATCGCTGGGCGGAGCACCGGGAGCGCACATGGAACAGCTTCGTGGCGTGATTCAAACAGACGTCGCCATCAACCAGGGTAACTCGGGAGGCCCCCTGGTGAACCTCGACGGAGACGTTGTCGGCATCAACACCGCCGTCATCTTTGGTGCACAGAATATCGGATTCGCACTTCCGATTGATTGGGTCAAAGGTGACCTCGAAGACATCGTGAAACACGGACGCATCATCAAGCCGTTCCTCGGCCTCATGTACGTGATGATTACCACCGATCTTGCACAACGCTACGCGCTCTCCATCAATCACGGCGCGATGATTATCCGCGACCACCGTCCTGATGCGCACGCCGTGCTCGCAGGCTCGCCCGCCGACAAAGCTGGCCTCAAAGAACACGACATCGTTACTCATCTCGATGGCGTGGAGCTCTCTGCGGGCACCGACCTCACCGACATGCTCCAGAAGCACAGCGTTGGAGATGCAATTCCCATGCGATACCTCCGCGACGGAAAAGAGCACGAGTGCACTGTCACGCTCACGGAGCGCACCTAATGGAACTTACCCTCTTTCGCTTTCTCAACGGATTGACTGGCCAGGGGTGGGATTCACTCATCACGTTTTGCGCCACTAATCTCCAATATATAGTAGGCGGGGTGTTTATCGTTGCGACGCTCTGGCCGTTGCGGCGCATACGAATGCTCATCATCTCGCTCACGGCGGCCGTCATTGCTCGCTTCGGAGTAAAGTCTGCCATCCTCCTCTTCGTTGAACGCGCACGCCCGTTCGCCACACTCACCGATGTGCGAAATATCATTGGCGTTGATGTCGGAGAAAACCTCCAGTCATTCCCCTCTGGTCACGCAATCTTTTTCTTTGCGCTTGCGACTGCAGCTCACAGCTTCAGCCCACGAATTGGGCGCTGGCTTTTTGTGGGGGCGATACTCATCAGCATCTCTCGTGTCATCGGTGGTGTTCATTGGCCGTCAGACATTCTCGTCGGCGCGCTCTTAGGCATCCTCATCGGCTGGGCAGTCGCCAAACTCTCTCGGCAATTCATATAAAAAGCCGACTCCTCGAGAGTCGGCCTTGCGCTACAATGCCAGTAACCACGGGCCCAAAACAGTAACAACCGTAGTGCATATGGCGCCGAACACGATTCCGAACACGAACGGAAGAAGTACACATTCGAGTATTGCCACGAACAGCGCGAATCCCACCATCGAATCGCCAGCGCGTCGCCGCTTATACTCAAAGTACGTGGCGGTCGCCAGAAGGAGCCCCGCCGCAAGGCACGGACCGCCCAGCGGATGAAGCGCCCCGATAAGAAGTCCAATCCCGACAACAGCCCAGTTCATACGCCCTCCAATTGGCAAGGTTCGTTCTGTACGGTACAGTGATGTCACAGACCTGTAAAGCAATGGCTGATTACGCAACCAACCCACGCGCACGATTCGATTACGAAATCCTCGAGACCCTCGAGGCAGGAATTACGTTGCGTGGCTACGAGGTCAAAAGCATTAAAACGGGCCGCATCAGCATCAAGGGCGCATACGTGCGCATGATTGCCGGCGAACCCTGGCTCGTGGGCGCGTCGATGCCTCCCTATCAACCTGGCAACGTTCCACCAGAATACAAAGAACAAGCAGACCGAAAACTCCTCTTGAGCAGAAGCCAAATCGCATCCCTTATCGGGCTCGCGCAATCGCACGGCATCACACTCGTTCCCCTGCGCCTCTACGACAAAAAAGGAATGATTAAACTCGAGATTGGTGTCGCGCGAGGCAAAAAGAAATACGACAAACGCGAGAGTATCAAGAAAAAAGATACTGAGCGTGCGCGCATGCGTGGCATGAGTGAGGAATAACAACAACAAACGCCACCCCTCGGGGTGGCGTTTTTGCGCTACGATGCTTCCGACTCCTTCCTGACAGCATCTCGCTTCCGCTGTTCGCGACGCTCTTCTTCTCGCGCGGTGAGGCGGTCAAAGTAGATATCGAGAATCGCACCCTCAAGCACGAGGTACTTCTCATGCTCTCCAAGTCCGGGATGTCGAATGAGCCGTGCAAGCGTCGAGACTTCACGGTCAGAAATCTCGCCCGCGATTGCGCTCAGCTTTTTTCGCCAATGAAGCACGAGGTCCATCTGTGGACGCTTCTTCTTGCTGCGTTTTCCCATGACCCCTCCAAAGAACTCGAGAACTCTACCGCATCTCTTGCATCGGAGCAATCACACGCCTACACTTGCGAGACGTTCTTTCCAAAGGAGCATGCCATGCATCTCGTACTCGGCCTTGCGCTTCTCCTGCAAGTCGCGCCGACACCCGACGAGCCCCAACTTCCATCGCGAGCGCAGATTGTCGATGCGTACGCTGAACTCTCCGACTTCACGGCACTCGTCATCGATGCGCTTCCTGCGCGCATGAACGTTGATGCTCGCAAGCCGCACATCGGATTCACCCTTCGCACCGAAGATGCGGGCATCAGCCCCGAAGGACTTCAACAGCGGCATACGTTCATCTTCAGCGTCATTCACGGTTCAGCGGCAGACATCGCAGGGGTTCGCCCCGGCGATCGCATCACTGCAATTGACAACATCACGTGCGACACGCTGGCACCAAAGGCGGTCATCTTCTATCTCGCCGATTACCCCACCGTGGTTCCGCTCACACTCGAGCACGACGGCGCACAGCGCACCGTACGCATTGAGCGAGCCCCACTCCTGTGCGCAATGGCAGTGTGGGATGCGTTCCCTGAAGCGCTCTGGCGGAGTCGCTTCGCGAAGCTCTACGGATTCATCGCGGAGAAGCTTTCCGAGCTCAAATCCAAGGAGCTCTCCGAAATCCAAACGGTCGAAGAAATCGCCAACATCCAGAATACCTCGGTGTTCATCGATCAGGCGCTCACCCTTATGAGTAATCAGCTCGACTTTACGAAAAGCCCATACTGCGAAATGAAGCAGTAAAAAAAACCAGCCCCCGCCTTAGCGGGGGCCTTTTCGTATTACATCCCAGCGCGATGGCTCTGCATGATCTTCAGCGCCTCATCCAAGCTCGCGTGAAGCTTTTGTGCCGAGAGTGGCGCCAGACGCTCGAGCTCGTTCCTGCCGAGCTTGGTCAAGAACAACCCGACCGCGTAATCATCAGGCTCGCAGCGAACCCGCCTCACCTTCACCCGACAATGACATCCGACCTCACACATCTTGTGGCCCCCGCTTGCCATAGAAACCTCCAGAAAGCCTCAGAATACGCTAAAACTTGAAAAAATGCAAATTCTGTGCTATACTAGTATTTGAGGGGATGATCGGTTTCGACACTGCATCATACCTTCACGATGCCATATGCGGTCGGCCGGTAACCGCACAAAACACCGGTCAAACATATAACTGGCTATTCTAACGCCAATTACGCGTTCGCCTAAGGGCGTCGCGCATCGCACCCTGACGCTTGCTACGGGATTCTGCGGTGTCATCTAGCTCGCTCTGGTTGACCACACGTGTGTCGTGGTCCGCCGAAACAATGACACACTAGTTTGCGATTATTTTTCCGGTTCTCTACTCGCGAGCAACATACCAAATCGGATACTGTGGTAGCACATCGTGATCGTATCGTAGTGGACTAGGGTTCGATTCCCTACATCTCCACACCCTGTGAGTTGTTAGTCGAAAGTAGCTGAAAAGCCTTGATAGGAAGCGAGAAATTAGCGGTTCCAAATCCGTCCTCTTTGCTGTAGGTAAGTTTGTCCGTGAAAACTAGCTTTAGAACCATCCTCTTGTCCTCCAATGTGCCATTTGTCCATTTGCCATAAGGGTTTCCGATGTAATCTAGGACGCAATGCATAGCGGTTTCAAAATTAAGCGCCATTGTCCGAGGAACCTTCATCCGTTCAATCAAAAGAGCCTCTTCTACGGAAAGCTCCGAAATACGACCCTCATAGGCCCTCAGCAAATCCTCTGCCCCTGTCTTTACAACCCTTGATACAAGCGCTCGCTTCTCCTCTCTAATGCTTGAAAGTTCTTGCTCGTGATTCTTAACCTCTTTGTTCGCTCGAATCATTCTCTTATTCCAGGACTCCGTGAATAGTGCTATAGAATAATCAATCAATTCCCTCCTAGGAGTTGCCCTCTTCAAGATGCTCTCGAAATCGCCCTCGATTTTTTCTCTCCTCACGCTTTTATTCTTCCAAGCACATTCATGTCCAGTAAACCGATAGTATGGCAATCTTACGCTCCTGCCAGTACACCAACTCGCCGTCAGTGGGTGTTCACAATCGCTACAAACCACACTTCCGCGTAGCGGAAAATCCGCACTCATCCCCTTGTGAGAATTAAATCTTGCTCGACCGCTCAATCTATCCTGTATCTGACGAAAAACAGCCAGGGATACTAATGGCTCGTGATGCCCTATCCGTAGCTCAACACCCCATCTTGGATATTCTATATACCCAGCGTAGATAATCCTCGTGAGCAACCTCTTTACTACTTCGAGATAGACGCGTTTGCCACGCGCAAAATCTCTACTTTGCAAAAAGCCTTGCACCTCAACCTGTGATGCAAATCTTCCAGAGGCAAATCCTTCAAGCGCCTCCCTGATTGTCCCAGCTACGGGCTCTACTGGTCGCAATAACTTCCCATGAGTAGGATCTTTCGATGCTCGGTAGCCTGGCGGCGGGAAAAATGGCCAGTACCCAGATTCAAGTCGCGCTCTCTGCTTCTGCATAACCTGCCTCTTATTCTGTTCTCGTTCGAGTTGGTTCTGTGCTGCAAATATCGTCTCAACAAAAGTCCCCTCTGGAGAGTCGTCAAAGTTATAATTAAGACATCTTGGTATAACATTCCTGACCTTGAAAGCACTTCTTAAATTCCAGTGAAATACGGTGTCACGAGCGAATCGCTTGAGATCGTCAAAGATAACGACGTATTGCTCATGCGGCTTACCGTCAATATACGCTAGAAGCTCCCTCATCGCCGGACGATTCAAAAAGTCACCACCTCCAGTGATTGTGTCGGGAAATACCCTCTCGGTATGCCAACCGTTTTCAGCGGCGAATGCTCTACACCGATGCTCTTGGCTATCCAGTCCATGCCCCTCAGACTTCTGACGACCAGAGGACACTCTGCAGTAGATTAATGCCCTGCGTTGTTGCTCATCATTCAAAGTCATTCGAAAAGGGTGTCTAAATATCTTTCTATCATTGCACTTATTGTATCATGGGCCCGTTGTAATTCTTGAGCGCTCAACCCCAGGGCAAGCAGCGCCTTCACGCACTCTTCTAAAGATTTTATTGGCACTCTTTCTTCCAATTTACAATCAAGTTTAGTGAATACTCTCAACAAAACGTCCCCACACTCAAATACGCACCTAAAACATCGCCACACGACCCGCTTGAGCCGATTTCTTGTCGTCCTCAGAGGTTCTTTTCTCATTCGACAGCTCGACAAGGTGTCGGATGAGGAGTTTCTTATCAGCTGCGCAATAATCGCTCTTATCGACTAGGCGATTAAAATGTCGCGAGATCATACTTCTACTAAAATGGCCCGTCCGAATTGCCCTTGAGAACGCTACAAAATCTGAAAGCTGAGGATTCTCGCTCAACGCTGCTCTAAATCTGCGCTCGATAGACTTCATTTGATTGATTTAATTAATTAATACAAAAACCCACTTAATACTGATCAGGTGGATTGTCGCTAAACAACACCTGCCCAGTATTAAATGGGTATAGCGACAATCGGTAGGTCGCTGGGAGAAACAAAAAATGCCTCTTCAGCGAGATCGAATTCTTGACTATTACGTCAGAAACTCAATTTCACTGAACAGGCATTTTACAACCAGTTTTAATTGCTTGGTTAGGCAACAGTTCAGCTCCACTCTTTGGCAAGGGTCTTTTTTAACGAGGTTACCACGAATCCTCCTGTGAGTGGGGGCTTAAGCGAAGTCGCATCGACGCCGCTCAAGTCTATCTTTTATTTATAATGATCTAATCTATCCCTACTCGTATATTATAGCATATCGAATATTTTGGAACAACAATCTGCAGGATGTGAACTTCATCTATTCCTAAAAAAGACAGCGGTGGTACACTCGCTATATAATTTGAGATTGTAAATCCATGCTCAATATCATCGGAAAACTGCTCATTGCCTCGATTATTTTTATTGGCGGGTTCTCCCTGCCTCGCAGGGATGCTCCACCCGCAACAACAAGTACGCCACCCCCTCCTATTGTGGTAAACACCCAGGATCCTACGCCGACTATTATCTCGAAGAGGAGGAGTGCCCCAACTCCAGCACCCACGACGAACCCACCCATCGCTACATCGACTCCGACACTCCAGCCGAGCCTCCCGCAAATCCATCAATCCATTTCGACGACCGTACCTCTCATAGCCACCGCCATACCGATACAGACGCCAAACATGGAGAAAGTGCTTTTAGACTCTCTGAGCAAAGTCTACACAGATAACCTACAAAAAATTGCTGAAATGCAAAAAGACTGGGAAGATCTGCAAGCTAAAGAAAAACCGATCTGGGACCAGATCGCCGTCATCAACCAAGCTCAAAAAGATTTAGGCTGTGGAAAATTTGACCTAGCACACACAACTGGCGAAATCGGTCAGAAGTGCAACCTATACGATGCCGAGGTCATGCAGCTGTCTGCCCAAATCTCGTCATTGACTAGCCAATACGCAGCATCTCACGGTTTTAGCGTTGCTCCAAGTACAAAATTTCAAGATACCGTTAGCGGTGCAGGAACCCACTACACGTTCTACTACGATGCTCAACTTGGACATGGCGATATCTATAATCAAGCAAACCCACTAGACCATCGCAGGGTTTATTGCTCTTCCGGGGTCTGCAATATTTATGGCCCCTAGCAGTGTAATCGTCGTATAGGACTACTAAGCTGAACCCAGCCCCCCATAGTTTATACTGCGGTATCGGTAGCTATGGTGTTACTGAAACTTTTTAACCCCTTCTTTGATTTCTTCTTCAGTGGAAGGCGGCGTGATGCTTAGATAAAGTGAGTCTAGCTCGGCAAAACTCTTCCTATCACCAAGGTGACCATACAGCGCCTTAAGCTGTATGAGTGTGGAGCTCATTGCCGTGATTAGATGGCAAATGCTTTCACGCGTCCAATGGTATCCCGCCACAAGATCCTCATCTAACCCTTCAGAAAAAACATCAACGAACTCCATAACAGCTGGATATGAATTATGGGGGTATTTAGAAAATAGTCTATATATAAAAGTCTTCATTTCCCTTATAGGAAGTTTTTCGCCCGATAAGGGGTGGGTGCCAAGGATTTCTTCATACTTCTGACGGCTCGTAGCTGCTTCTATAACCTCTCCCTTAAACCACTCAACAAGGTAGCTCCCCTTTTTATCCTCACTAAAGAGCATTATCAAGTCTAAATTCTCGTGTAGAGATCTGAGAAGTTCCAGCAACTCCTGGTTCCTGCCCGTCCTAGCTAGCCCAAATAAGACCTCCCACCTTCTCATAACTTTCCAGAAAAGGAGATAGACTGCGCATGCTTTTGTTTGTTCAATCGGCTTACGAATGTACGCCCGCAAACTTTTAATATAGGGGGTCATTTTATGAAAAATCGTCTCTAGTCTTGCAACGGCTTCTTCAATGCATGCCTCATCTTGCCTACGCTGAAACCCAGGATACTGTGGATTCCTACTTGCATACCTTTTCGCCGCGCCACTCCTGAATTTCTCTCTAGCAGACTCGATAGACTCTTGAATAGACTCCCTTATCAATTCTCTCGGAGTTTTCTTAGGTGACATTTTCTGGATATAAATAAATTCCCCCACCATTCTCGCCTGCTGTAGTATCGGGCATTATCCCTGTTCGATTTTTATACTCTTTGGATTCATAACGACGAAACCGGGTATTTTCTTAAAATCATCCTTATCATCGAAGGTTAGAATATGCTCTATGCTATTGTTTTTCATAATCACACTATGAACCACATCTTGGAATCCAGAATTATATTGCAAAATACCCCTCTTAACGTGATAGAAGAACTCGTTAAAATCATAATCCTTCAGTGGGCTGGTTGGCACAAACTCAATCTTTAAGGGCCCCAGCCGCCTTTCACCGGTAAATGAATTCTCTATCTCTGTTACCTTATCCCGGTCCATCTTTTTTGTTATTACCAAGACCTTGACCATTTCAGTCATTGCCCACGAAGATGTTACGAGCTTATCGCTTGGAATATTTGAAAACGCGTCTAGAGCCTTGAGAACCCAGGCGTGCTTTTCTTTTTCATCATCGGTATTTGAGTAATAAGCGACGAGTATATTGGCGTCTAAGTATATACGCCTCATTTTCTTTTTTGTCTCACCTTGAATACAACCGGGAGCTTTGCCTGTATGGTTTGAATGGCACCAAAAACAACTATCTGCCCATCTCTTGTTCTAAATTTCACCTCTACGGGCTTCTTGATTGTCTTCAATGCTTGGAATTTTACGACCTTGTTTGCCATTTGAATCTTGATAGCTATCTAGGAGAATATATAATATTTCTTCGTAATTCCATAGGCACACCGCCTTGCAATATGATACTCACTGGGACGAGGGTTCAAATCCTGGCATGTGACTATGGAACACTGACAAATCTAGTGCCTATCAGCGGATTTCCCCGATTCATCATGAGTTGGTAGCCTGCAAATATGTAGGATTCCAGTTGATTCCAATTATTTCGTATCATCTCCACCAAATAAAAATACTCGCCCGCATGGGTGGGTATTTTTATTTGCGTAGACGAAGACGGAAGGAACCGAACAATTCTTGCGCCTAGCTAATTTAGTGGTATTATATTGCACGTTGAGATAGGAGGTAGCGCGTGCTCTTTTTAAAAGTCCTTCTTGGTGTTGTCGGAGCCCTTCTCCTATTAACTGCCCTGGAGGGCTCTTTTATCCTTATCCTCAGGCTATCCATCGCAACAGTACGTCCGGCCTTGATGCGCATATGGGGTTTTTGCTTTGACAGAAATATCCCATTTCCAAATTGGTGGGAGGGGCTACAAGGATTGATGGTGTCATCCCTAGTGGCACTAATCGTATGGCTCACCATCTGGATAACCATCGGAATAAAGCTCTACTCCTACCTTTCTGTTTAGATTTTGTCTAACTCATCTCGACACCAGACCAATCAAATTCAGCGCACGACCTAATGGGTACGGCGCTTTTTCTTTTTCTCCGCGAGGCGCGTAGGACTACCGCCAACAGAATCTCCCTTTTGGGAGCTTCTGTGCTTTCTGTGAGTGGGCGCAAAATTCACGCGGGCCCTGAGACTAACTTGACAATATTAATTGAATATGCTATCATTAATATACAAGGTGCTTCTTCGGTGGCCTACGGGTGTACAGCCGACCGACACAAGAGAAGCACTGAGCTATGATCCCCAAGTCTCCCCCGCCTGAAGTCGCTTATGGAGCTTTTTTGCTGAGCCAACGGTACGGTTCAGTCCATGAACGACGGAGGGTCCGAAGAAAGGCCTGGGCGAATGGCACACCGCCGGCTCCACGATGGAGTCGGCGGATTTTCTTTTCTATAATAATATGGGCCCAAGAAAAAGCCGACCCGCGGGGGTCGGCTTTGCGTTATCGGCGAAGCGCCACGTAGAAACCGCGACGATAGCGGAGTCTCACGTTGCTCCGACTCGTCATCACCACACCGATGGTTCTCCACCCAGTGCGAGCGGGGTCAATGATGGATTCGTATGCGAGGTGATACTGCATACCGAGTTCGGAGGAGATATTATTGAACGCACCAACGATATCATCTCGAGAATACGGATGCTGCACCGAAACGAGTCGTCCTCCCGTTTCAAAGACTACCGACTCCATGAAGTGCTTCGCCTGCTCGGCAAGCACTCGCGCCCTCGGGTTTTCCTCATATGCGCGAGTGATGTGTACGGCGTAGCACACCACAGAACTTCGTCGAATCTCGTCGAGCGCAGCCTCCGCGGTCATCGAGCTCACGGTGTTCTCACCGTCAGAGAGAATAATCAATACGCGTCGGCGATCGAGGTCCTTTCGATGTCGATTCTCAAGAAGCCGCGTCGCAGTGTACATCGCGAGATGAACCGACGTATTCTTCCCCTGCACAAGCGACTTCAGCGAGCGCGCCGCAGCGTCATGATCCATCGTGAAATTGCTCAGCACTTGGTACGCATCATCAAATGAAGCAACCTGCACCTCATCAATCGGACGCAGCGAGCGAATGAGTCGTTCGGCAGCTTCTCGAATTGATGGGATGAGAGGTTCCATCGAAAACGATGCGTCGAGCAATACGATGACACTCGCGGGTGCGTCTTCCTGCAGGAAGTTTGTGACCTGCTGACGCTTACCATCCTCGAAGATATTGAAATCTTGAGGGGTCAATCCCACCACCGGAGCACCTGTCCGCGGATCGACTGCATTCACCGTCACCCCAACAACCTCAACTTGCGCTGCAAACGTCGGCATGGGGCCCGCTTGCAGTAGCAATCCCACCATCAGAGCTAGCATGGTAAAGAACCCCCTTGGAATAGAGGAATACGCTCTTTTTGTGCATTCGTCAATCACTAATCCTAGACAAAACAACCAAATGCGGTATAGTCATTTCGCTCATTAACGCAGGAGGTTAGCATGCCAGTGCGCACTTCGTTCGTTGGGCTACTCTTCGCAGTGTTGCTTGGGGGTATGCTCTTCTTCGCCTTCAGTCCGGACTGGAAACCCCAGCGCACAGAGTCCGAAGAAATCACACCCATCGCCCACCCGAATGGCGTGTACTTCTTCCCTGTCACGGGAGTCGAGTACCACCACGCGCTCGGAACGTTCATGGCGAAGCATCCTGAGCTTGCATGTCAGTACGCCGGGCACGACCCGTCAAACCCTCTCGGTCATACATGGCTCTGCCGCGACGTCGCCATCGAAGCGCAAGACGTAACCGTTCCCTGAAGTATGCACAACCCCTCTCGACAGAGGGGTTTCTCTTTGCCATGCTGAACGGCATGAAAATAAACACGCGCATTGCACTCGCACTCATTCTTATCATTGTCGCCGGAGGAGCTATTTGGTTTGTCACACAACGCGCCGACCTACTCGCAAACACGTCACCCGAAGCATCGGAAACTCCCTCCGCATCACCCACGCCAGTCGTAATCGCATACGATGATGCCCCCAGTGATTGGCCAGTCTATTCAAGCGCCTCGCTCGGTTACTCAGTTTCATATCCGAAGGACTGGAAAATGAGTAGTTGTGGCCCAGGATGTGTTGGATGGTCCACGGCAGAAATGAAAGCCGGCGAATTTGCGCTCGGCATTATTCAGACAACCGGCACCCTCGATACACTCCTCAAAGATGCTGAGCAATATATCTCCGCAAAAGAACAGCTCGACATCAACGGCAATGCGTGGATTAGACTCACCCTCAAAGAGCCCACCGCCGGCACACTCATCACCACGCACTTCATTCAACAGGGCGAGAAGCTCTACGAATTTGGAAGCTCGATGCTCGATGCGAACATCCTTTCGACATACGGCCAGATGATTCGTTCTTTCAAGTTTCTGAAGTAGGAGGCGTTATGTTTGTCGCGGTGAGCGAGATTTGCATGCAAAACGGCACCACGCGCCTCGTGATTGACGGTCCGTTTCCGACACCCGAAGAAGCACTTCGCGCGCGACTGTGCATCTTTCGCGCCTCGAGGTATCACTTCGCAGACACCACCGTCATATGCGTTGACCAAGACGTCGACACGCTCCAGCTCGCACTCGAGCAGGTGCTCAACCTGCTTCGACTTCATGCCCCCGAATGTTAATGTCGGGGGCGTTTTAATTATTGACTTATCAGTAAATATTTGATATAATAGTATCGGAGGTGCCTCATGAGCACGCAGAAGATCCAGGAGATCGATCCGTTCTACACAGCAATCGTGGATGCCATCATGACGCTCTCGCGCACGCGCATCGCCAAGGGTGGCGAGAGCCTCGTCCCTCGGCCGAAGGCCGCGCTCCGCATCGTGGACAGCGAGCTCGTCGACGTCACGACGGCTCGTGTGATGATCAAGTGCACCACGTGGCGCCAGATGTATGTCCTGCTCGAACTCCACGACACCAATCCCGGCGACGACAACTGGCTCGCCTGGGGTCCTGTCGAAATCAACAACGAATTCGACAGCTCGACGCGAAAGCGCATCGACATCAAGCGCTACATCTACCCCAGCTTCGTCCGAAGCACCGTGGGTCAGCCGATGCGACTCCGAGTGCGCCACGCGACTGCCGGTCCACGCTAACCCCCGTCCCCGCCATCATTGGCGGGGACGTTTTCATTCTGTATACTCCCCTCATGCGCTTCGCCGATCGCTCACTTGCCATCACCGACATCGAAACCACAGGCCTCGATGCATCTGTGCACGAGATGCTCGAACTCGCCGTTCTTATCGTGGACCAAAAGACGCTTCGTGTCCGAGACCAGTACCACGCACGCGTAAAACCACTCCACATCAAGACCGCCGCAAAGCGCGCACTTGAAGTAGTCGGATACACTCCCACTGCCTGGAAATCCGCGATACCACTCGAAGACGCGATGCATGTATACGCGAAGAAAGCAGTAGATTCGATTTGCGTCTCCTACAATATCTTCCTCTGCTATTCATTCCTTGATGCGGGATTTAAAACTGCAGGCGTCGAAGATCCGACCGACTATCATCGGCTCGATATCTTTTCCCTTGCATGGTCGCGACTTGGCCCTGGGCCCGCGAATCTTGATAGTATTTGTCGGCGACTCGATATCATCCCCGAACCAAAGCCGCGTCGCGCCATGGATGGCGCACTCAAACAGCTCGAAGTACTTCGAGCTCTCCTCTATCGATAACCATGAGCAACAAACGCCTTCTCACCGCAACCATTCTTCTCATCAGTGGCCTCATCACGCAGTGGCTCGCCCAGCCCGATGCGCGCCACAATGATTTCGCACCCACCGTAACGCCTCGACCAGCACCCGATGGATTAGTCCGAGTTGTAAAAGTTGTCGATGGCGACACGATAGAAATCGAAAACGGGGAACACGTGCGCTACATCGGCATCAACACGCCGGAAACCGTAGATCCTCGGCGCGCACCACAATGCTTCGGAAAAGAAGCATCGGACTACAACAAAGAGCTCCTCGAGGGCGGATTCGTACGCCTCGAGCGCGACATTAGCGACAAGGATAAATACGGCCGTCTATTACGCTATGTGTATACCCCCGACGGCGCCATGGTAAACCTTACACTCGTCCGCAATGGCTACGCGCAGGTGAGCACCTACCCGCCCGACATCGCCCACACCAAAGAATTCACCGCCGCACAGGCGCAAGCCCGCACAGAAGGACTCGGATTATGGTCAGCCTGCCCAGCGAAATAGCGGTGATGAGCGCCTCTTCACAAAACAAAGGCCCTGTGGTATACTCGTCAGGCCTGATTTTTCAAAGACTTGGCTATTAGAGACCTTCGCGTAAACCATCAGATCCGAATCCCCGAAGTGCAAGTCATCGACACCGATGGCAAGCAGCTGGGAATCATGAAGACGTTTGACGCGCTGCGACTCGCAAAGGAGCGTGAACTCGACCTCGTCGAAGTTGGCGCTACATCGGTCCCACCGATTACCAAGATTATGGACTATGGAAAGTACATGTACACCAAGTCCAAAGAGGCGAAGGCACGACCAAAGGTCAAAGAACAGCTTACCAAAGCAGTCCGCGTCGGATTCAAAACTGGCATTCACGACTTACTCTTCAAGGCAAAGAAAGCCGATGAGTTCTTGAATGAAGGTCACTGGGTCAAGGTAGAGCTCACCCTCCGCGGTCGCGAGAAAGCATTCGCAGAGCGTGGACGAGTTCAACTCGAGACGTTCCTCACCAAGCTTTCTGTGCCATTTACCCGTCAGCGCGAGCCAATGCGCGGCCCCTATGGATGGGTCCTCGTTATTCAAAAAGACAAGAAAGCGACACCGAAACCAATCACCGAACCACATGCCGAAAACACACAAAAGTAACCGATCACTTGCAAAGCGCGTAAAGATTACCGGAACCGGTAAAATCCTAAAGCGCCAGCAGGGACAGAGCCATTTCAATGCAAAAGAAAGTGGACGCACCGGCCTCCATAAGCGTGGCCAGAAGCTGTCCCCTGTACAGTTTGCGAAGAGCTTCCAGGCATTGATGCCCGCACGTCGTATTTCTTCAAAGCAATAATCGTACACCCATGACCAGAGTTAAACGAGGAACAGTCGCCCATGCCCGTCGCAAACGCCTTCTCAAAAATACGAAGGGTTTTAAGTGGGGCCGTAAATCAAAATTCCGTGCAGCAAAAGAAGCGTTGCTCCATGCATGGTCATTCCAGTTCGCCGATCGCAAAAAGAAAAAGCGCACCATGCGTCGCCTCTGGACCGTCCGCGTAGGCGCCGCCTCTCGCGAGCAGGGTCTCTCCTACTCAAGGATGATTGCCCAGCTCAAAGTGGCTCGCATCGAACTCGACCGCAAGGTGCTCTCCGAGATTGCAGGCCAACACCCCGAGGTGTTCCAGCAAATCCTCGCAGTGCGCTAGCCATCACATCAAAACACGACCTTGACCGGTCGTTTTTTGATTGCTATCGTCCCCTCGTTCGTTCTTTATTACAGGGAGGCCTCAATGCGTCAGTTCTTGGTGTATCTCGCCGGACCCATCAGTGGCACAAGCTATGGAGAAAGCACGGGGTGGCGCGAGCACGTTTCTGCTCAATTCCCACCTCACATCGTCGGCGTATCCCCCATGCGAGGGAAGCGGTACCTGTCGCAGGAAAAGCATATCGCGGATTCCTACGGCACCGCGCTCTCTTCGCAGAAGGGCATCACGTGTCGCGACCGGATGGACGTCATGCGCTCTGACCTCGTGCTCGTGAACCTTCTCGACGCGCAAAAGGTCTCCATCGGAACCGTAATGGAAATTGCGTGGGCCGACGCATGGCGCAAGCCACTCGTCATTGTGATGGGCGAGCATAACATGCACTGGCACGCCATGATTCGTGAAGTGGCGGGCTTCATCGTGCCAACGCTCGACGAAGCAATCGCAATCACGTCCGCCGTCCTCTCGCCGACCATCGACTAGAGAATTCCCCCGCAATGTGCGGGGGAATTTTTATGACTGCTCTTCGTGTATCTCAAAGCCAAGCTGGCGTACCATCGCTAAGTACTCACCCCGCTCGGGAGTGTCCTGCTCGCTTTCGTGTCGTGCGGAAAATCGCACAGAGCCGTCACTGAATACATAATATCGATGGCCAACCCGCCCATTAATCGTATAAATCTTTCGTGGATGATTTTCGGGCATATCCCTTGAAGCCAACTTCTCCATCGCACCGACCACACTCTCATGCGCAACGCGCTCAATGTCTTGTCGAGTCGCAGGTTCAATCCGCGAGACCTCTTCAGATAATTCCTGCTGGTGTGCAAGCCATGCTGGCCCTTCGATGCGCGCAATCGCCTCAACGGTGCCCATGGGATTGGTGCGTAAATTCATGTGCGCTGCTTTTTCTTGGACCGGTGGCGGCGCGTGTTGTTGTTCGGGTGAATTCGGCATACACCCATCATATCCTGTGATTCCAGGTACACAAGTTGAATATTGCGAAAATTATGGTAAAATTCGATGTTGTCAATGGCCCTATCGTCTAACGGTTAGGACACCACCCTTTCACGGTGGTAATCGGGGTTCGATTCCCCGTAGGGCTGCAAATTATCTAGGACACTCTATGGCAGGCAATGTAATCTATCCGCCAAAACACGAAGAGACTCGAGAGCCAATTATTTTTCTTGCTGGTCCGATTCAAGGAGCGCCAGATTGGCAGAAAGAGGCCATAAAAATAATTCATTCCCTTCGCCCAGATGTCTATATCGCTAACCCTCGACGGGATTATCTAGACGGAGAATTTGTTTACGAAAAGCAAGTAGATTGGGAGACAGAATATCTTAACAAAGCAGCAAATAATGGAGCTATCATATTTTGGCTTGCTAAAGAACTTAAACACGATTGTGAAAGAGCATATGCACAAACTTCTAGATTCGAAATTGCAGAGTGGAAGACAAGATATGAAAAATCAAAGTTCAATCTGATTATCGGTATTGAAGACGGCTTTACTGGTGGTCGCTACATAAAGCGCAGAGTTTCACAGGATTGCCCCGATATTAAAATACTAGATAATTTAGAAGAAGTTTGTCGGAATGCTTTGGAGCACGTATTTCCATCTTAAGATAGTCTCCTCTATTGTGTTCCACCCTAGAGACTTGTAGGCTGCAAACGTCATGAAGATTGCCGCAATTGAAACGTCGTGCGACGAGACCGCGGTCGCGGTCATCGAAATATCCGATGACCGCCTTGCTGTGCTCTCAAATGTCATCTCGAGCCAAATTGCGATGCACGAAAAATTCGGAGGGGTCGTGCCCGCGCTTGCGGCACGTGAGCACGCAGTCAACATCGGCCCCGTATTTGCTGCGGCGATGAAATCAGCGGGTATCACCGACCCCTCACGCGAGCTCGATAGTCTTGCAGTTACTCGTGGCCCAGGCCTCGGACCCGCCCTCCTTGTGGGGCTCACGTTTGCGCGCACCATGGCGTGGAAGCTCGGTCTACCCCTCGTTGGCGTCGACCACATGGATGGCCATGTGCACTCCAACTGGCTCGGACGAGAATCTATGCCCACCAACCTCTTCCCCGCATTGAATCTGATTGTATCAGGCGGACACACCGACCTCGTCCTCATGCGCGACCACGGAGCGTATGAAATCATCGGAGAAACCCAAGACGACGCCGTCGGCGAGGCGTTCGACAAAGTCGCACGCCTCATTGGATTCTCATACCCCGGCGGACCAAAAGTTTCCAAGGCGGCGCTCACTGGAAATCCAAACGCATACCCGCTTCCTCGCCCCATGCTTCATTCTGATAATCTCCACTTCTCATACAGTGGACTCAAGACCGCGGTCCTTTATCTTATCCGTGACATCACCGGCGGAACACGAGAACTCACCGATACTGAAAAGTCCGACATCGCCGCATCATTCCAAGAAGCCGCCATCGACGTGCTCATACAAAAAACAAAACGCGCAGTGGGCCTGCACGACGTGCAAACAGTCATGCTTTCTGGTGGCGTGAGCGCAAACACGCTCCTCCGCGAACGACTCACATCGCTCGGCGCATCGCTCGGCGTGCAATGCGTCATCCCCGCCCTCGAATACACCACCGACAACGCCGCAATGATTGCGGTCGCTGGGTATTATGCGTTCCAGAAAAAAACAACCGCCTCCTCATGGGAAGCGGTTCGTATGGATGCTAACCTTCGTCTGGGGGCGGAGTAATCTTCAGAGCGCGAAGCTCTTTTCGAAGTCGCCACAACGACTTCAACTGCTCGAAAAAGCTCGGCGGGGGCTCCCCGCCACGCTCCTCATAGAAGCGCTCCTGCGTGAGCGGAATACGGGCGTCACACGCGTCGCAGCTCATATACAGCGTCATACCGTGCAGATAGTCGACAGCGTATGCGCCACAGTTCGGGCACAGGAACAAGTAGAACATTGCGTGCCCACGCCATAAGTGCATCGTATGGTGTCCAAGCTCGAGAATCGAATCCTCCCATGAGCCGAATCCGAGACCACGTAGAATTGCTTGCGGGCGTGTTTCCACGACTGCACGGCGTTGTGCCTCCGTGGTGCGAATGTATGACGTGCTAGGAATATACGCACACTCTCCACACGCCTTCGCGTCATGCGGTTCGTAGGCCATTGAAAAACCTCGCTTTTTTGCGTACTATCGATTGATATACCTTACCCAAGAGAATCTGTCCATGATTGAACTTCCCAAAAACTACGAACCCGCTTCAGCAGAGCCAGCGATTTATGGTCGCTGGATTGCGAGCGACTTCTTCCGCCCCGAAGCATGCATCGAAGCGGGCGTCACACCGCAGGACGCACCGCCCTATACCATCATCATGCCACCCCCAAATGTAACGGGCGTTCTCCATATGGGTCATGCAATGATGCTCACCATTGAAGATATCCTCATCCGATTTGCGCGTATGCGAGGCCACCGCACGCTCTGGCTCCCTGGGACTGACCACGCCGCAATCGCGACGCAATCCGTTGTTGAAAAAGATATCTACAAAAAAGAAGGCAAGAGTCGCCACGACTTGGGCCGTGAAGAACTCCTTCGTCGCATCACCGAATTCGCCACCAAGAGCCACGCCACCATCACTGAACAAATCAAAGTAATCGGAGCATCCTGTGACTGGTCACGAGAAGCATTCACACTCGACGAGCAGCGCAATCTTGCGGTGCGCACTATGTTTAAGCGGATGTATGATGCGGGACTCATCTATCGCGGAAACCGAATCATCAACTGGGACCCGAAAGGACAGACCACCATTTCCGACGATGAGATTGTATATGAGGAGCGCCCCGCAAAGCTCTACACCTTCCGCTACGCAAAAGATTTTCCCATTCCCATCTCTACCACACGCCCCGAGACAAAAGTCGGCGATACCGCTGTCGCTGTGCATCCCGACGATACCCGCTATGCACAATACATCGGCAAGGAATACGACGTCACATTCTGTGGAGTTCCCCTCCATATCAAAGTCGTAGCAGACTCTGCCGCCGATCCCGCGTTCGGCACGGGCGCGGTTGGCGTCACCCCCGCGCACAGCATGACTGACTGGGACATCGCACAGCGCCACAACCTCCCCGCGCCACAAGTCATCAATGAATTCGCCCGCATGGCAGTGGATGCGCCAGAGCTCAAAGATAAAAAAGTTCTCGAAGCACGAGAAATTGTGGTGGCATGGCTTACCAGCGAGGGCCTTCTCGAAAAAGAAGAAACAACCACGCAGAACGTCGCCACCGCAGAACGCACGGGAGGCATCGTGGAGCCACTCCCGAAACTCCAATGGTTCATCGACGTGAATAAAAAATTCACCATCCCGCAGTCATCAATCGAGGGCATTCCATCGGGCTCCGAGACGACGCTCAAGGAACTCATGCGCTCGGCAGTTGGGAATGATCAGATTTCAATTACTCCAGAGCATTTTGGAAAAACCTACTTCCATTGGATTGATCATCTTCGCGATTGGAGTATTAGTCGCCAGATTTGGTACGGCCACCGCATTCCCGTGTGGTACCGTGGCGACGAGTTGCATTGCGATGTAGATGCGCCACAGGGTGACGGCTGGGAGCAAGACCCCGATACGCTCGACACATGGTTCTCTTCCGGTCTATGGACGTTCTCAACGCTTGGATGGCCTAATGAAACCAAAGACCTTCAAATCTACCATCCTACCGATGTACTTGAGACTGGATACGAAATTCTATTCTTCTGGATTGCGCGCATGATTCTCATGACAGGATTCGCGCTCGGTACCGTTCCGTTCCGTGCAGTGTATCTCCATGGTACCGTCCGCGATGCGCAAGGACGGAAGATGTCAAAATCGCTTGGCAATGGAATCGACCCCATCGATGTTGCGCAGAAGTTTGGCGCTGATGCATGTCGCATGGCACTCGTGGTTGGCAACACGCCGGGCACCGATAGTCGTATCTCCGAAGATAAAATACGGGCATACAAATACTTCGCCAATAAACTCTGGAACATCGCGCGCTTCGTGCTTATGAGTATTGGGGACGCTGACATTCGAGCGCTTGCTTCAGAACGCCCCACGCCCGCAACTGACGCCGATCGTGCCATCCTCGAGAAGCTCGACGACACCATCGCGCAAGTAACGAGCAATCTTGAACGCATGGTTATCCATGAGTCCGCAAATCAGGTCTACCAATTTGCGTGGCATGAACTCGCCGATGTCTACCTCGAAGCATCCAAGGGTCAGCTCACCGATGAGACGCAAAAAGCATCTACCGCTCATATGCTTATCTGGTGCCTTACCAATACCCTCAAGCTCATCCATCCGTTCGCTCCATTCGTGACCGAGGAGCTCTGGGG
Organism: uncultured Candidatus Saccharibacteria bacterium; assembly: GCA_964356795.1. Classification (GTDB taxonomy): domain Bacteria; phylum Patescibacteriota; class Minisyncoccia; order 2-02-FULL-40-12; family GWA2-44-9; genus JAGOPO01. Next base: position 53,442 of record CAYHIK010000006.1, read on the forward strand.
AAAGCTATACTCACTCGAACCAAAAGATTTACTCATGGTTCAGCGCTGGCCCACGGCACGCTCGAAGTAACTCGTGGTATACTGAAGTGGCATGGATTCGATTGGCATGTATATGCTCCTCGTTACTATCGGGGTACTTCCGAGCTTAATTTGGCTTGCCTACTGGCTTCGCAAAGACGCACACCCAGAACCCAAAGTGCTCATCACCAAGGTGCTCCTCCTTGGCATCATCCTCTCCCCGCTCGCGATTATCTTTCAACTCCTGTTTGTGCAGTTCATTGCTCGACTCTTCGGACTCCCATCCTCCACACTCTCTGATGGTCCGATGTTCTACCTCTGGGCCGCATTCGTCGAGGAATTAGTGAAATACGCTGCAGTTTATTTCATTGTGCTTCGCTCGCCTGATTTCGACGAGCCTGTTGACGCGATGATTTACATGCTGACCGCCGCGCTCGGCTTTGCAGCCATGGAAAACATTCTCGTCATCAATCGAGTCGCCGCCGACGGCATCGCTGCCACCGTCGGCATCTGGAGCCTCCGATTCGCGGGCGCCACGCTTCTGCATGCACTCTCTTCGGCGCTCTTAGGATACTTCATCGCACTCGCGTGGTACTACTACGAGAAGCGGAAATCGCTCTTCGCCGTTGGCCTCGCGCTTGCCACGGTATTCCATTGGTCATTTAATCTGTTCATCTCGCAAATGCATAAATCAGTCAGCTTAGTGTTCTCAACTCTCCTGTTGATGATTATGGCCTTCCTGATATCTTCATTGTTTGATAAAATAAAGGAACGAGAAGGGCAGGTAACCCCGACCGTTGTTTGAACTCATGCCCACCATGTTTAACGAAGAAGAACTCGACATCCAGCTCGCTACCACACGAAAGCAACCCCAGGATCAACCCGAGGGCACATTAACCGTTGATGTCTACCGCGACGATGGCGATATTGTCATTCAATCAACCATCGCGGGTGCTACGGCGCAGGATATCGACATCAGTATCCTCAACGACATGGTCACCATCAAGGGAAATCGCCAGCCCGACTCTAAGATTCGCCCACAAGACTACTTTTACCAAGAGCTCTACTGGGGCCCATTCTCACGCACCATCATCCTCCCCGAAGAAGTTGATGCCGACGCCTCCAAGGCAAGCATGAAGAATGGCATCCTCACCATTCGCCTCCCCACCCTCGAAAAGGCCAAGACCAAACGCCTGAAGATAGAGTTGAAATGACGGAACAGCAAAACAAAGAAGCAATAGTGGAGCCCTCACATGAGCCACTGTTCACGTCGACGATTCACGAACGGAGTCAAGCGCAGATTTTATCTGGAGCAATGCCATTTGAGGTAGAGCTAAGAGACAAGTCGGGGCTCGTCGTGCGAGCCGAGGGCGCAACCCTTGAGGATGCGTGGCGCGAGCTCGACAAAAAGATAGCCAGCTCGACAAACTAATCATTACACCTTGTGCTCGGGGGGAGAGTTGAACTCCCACGGGATTGCTCCCACCAGCTCCTAAGGCTGGCGCGTCTGCCAATTTCGCCACCCGAGCAAAACGCTTCGCTTGCCATCATACCACAAACCCCGCAAAAGCGCGGGGTTTGTGGTATTCGTAGCTACGAATGACTAGCCGACATTCAGGCCACGATTGATGAAGCCTGCGATGGTGTTCACAAGCAAGCCAACTGCTAACATAGCAAACAATCCAATAGCTGCATTCTTCATAATACCCGTAGCGGATGCGTCTCCCGTTGCGTACTTGATTGCGCCCCAGACAAACATACCAATGGCAATGATGACACTAATGGTAACAATGTATTGTACAACCTGATTAACAAGGTCAACAACTGATTGTCCGGTTAATGCCTGTCCTCCGGTACCGGGCGGGACGGTTGGCAACGTAACAGCCAACGCCAGGGATGGCGCCAATGCTAGTGCGAGAACCGATGCGACCACTGCATATTGTGTGATTCGTTTCATAGCGACACCCCCTTTCTAGCGAAAAATCCTAGATACATCCTAAAGGACGTTAAATGGATTGTCCGCAAATGCACTTATCGTAGCGATAATGATGCCAGCGCCAAGGATAATCGCTAACCCTATCATAGCATTCGTGAGAACATTCTTTCCCTCAGTAAATCGTCCACTATCTGAGCCCGCCGTTGCCATCACGAATCCGCCATACACCAGAAATCCAATAGCGATGAGGATGGCAATTTCACCCAATATCGTGAATACATCCTCTGCAAGCGTTAAAATCTTGCCAAGCGTAATCGGCTCCGCAGCTAATGCAATCGCTGGCGCACACATAATCGAAAAAATACTGAGTGCGACAATATATGGATAGAGACGCTTCATATAAGTAAGTATATCATGCAAACCGTTAACCCGTTAGTACGCCAACCGCATTTCGTATTGTCTCTACAATAACCCAGACACCAAAAATAATCGTTGCGCCGATAAGCACCTTGAAAAGAGAATCCTTGGCTGCGCTAAACGCGCCCGCATCCCCGCGCGACATCGCCATTCGAAGACCATAATAAATAATCATTGCCGTCGCAAGAAGTTCACCAAAAATAATCGCGTTCTTAATCAAGTAGTATACGATGTCGACGAGTCGATCATATGTAAATTCACCGCCCGCCGTGGGGACGGTCGTCTCAATTGCAGCGAGAAGTTGGGAGTTATTGTCCAGCATTTATAATACTCTTAATGAGGTCGACGAATCCGCCCCCGATTAGGATAACGACGAGTCCGATGGTCGTATAGGTGGCAATCGATTTTGCCTTACTCACATTTTCTGGCTTTGCCCCCGCAGTCAGCATAAGCACCCCCGCCCAGATATACATAAGCACGGCCACGGGAATGGCGAGCTCGAGAAGTCGTGAACTGAGCGTCTTACCAAGCTCTGCAAGGTCGCCCGATCCAAGCGGATTTTCAATCTTAAACGTGCTTCCTGTCGCGGCAACTTTTGCAATCGTTCCTCTCTTATTCATGTGGGTATAGTATATCGCGCCTGCAATATCCGTCTATGGCATGGGGGGCGAAATAAGCCCTGGAAACATTTTTACATCGGTATCACAGTCAGCGCTACTCACATGCGTGTGATCTCGCTCAAAATTGAGCATCTTCACGCTACAATTTCTATTGATGATAGTGCGGTGGATTTCAGTCAGCAGCCCCTGCTCCCCCGTCGCCGTTCTGCACGCACCCGGCTTCAGTCTTGCCTCACCATTGACAGCAACCGTACACTCTGGCTGTTCTATTATGGCCCCGGTAAACACCCTTCGCGTCGCCGTCACATAATTCACCGTCTTTCCGTTCCAATTAAAGTCTACCGCTTGAGCCCCAAGAGTCCCCGTCTTTCCGCCATAGTGGCACGAATTTTCGGCGTGAGCACACATGCCGCATACACGCATTCCACGAGTTAGGTTGCACTCGGGATTATCTCGTTCATAGGTATACAAGTCTTTTCGCGGAACGGAAAGGGCTGTAACGATTGGATCTGCAAGAATACACGTTATCACTTGCTGTAGCATAGGAGACTCCGCCGTCGCGCCTGCGGGCGTGTTGTATTCTTTCGAAAGATTTTCTCCATCGCATGCCGCCTTGAGTGCGGCAACCAATTCTGGAGCTGGCTCATTTCCGCGACGCGCTGGCGCGACTGCCGGCGCAGCCTTCATTTCGGAGCTTCCCGAACTCTGCAAGAATGCGGGACACGAGAACTCATACCACGTATCAAACTCGTTCCCCTTCGCAAGCGATTTAATTACGAAATTCGTAATCATCCACGAGAGCAAGATGATTGCGATGCCATAGAGCGTATTCGTGAGCATCGCTTTGCCATTGTTGAACATACCCGGATCACCGCGACTCAAGAGCATGGTGCCACCCGCCACCACAATCATAAACGCAGCAACGGGACCCGTGACTCCATAGAGCACGAAGTCGATGAGACGCTTGAACGTGGCGAATAAGTCACACGGTGTGCACGGCGTGCTCCCCGTGCCACACTGGACGATAGGGAGCCACTCAACCGCCCCCGCAGCGGCAGGCAAAAGCACGGCGAATCCGACAAGAAGCACTATGAGTATACGTCGAGAAGTCATACTAGCGATTCATCAAAACCGAAACCTTATTCTCTGCCTCACGAAGCGCAGCCTGGACCGTCTGGCGCCCCAAGTTCACACTATCAATCATATTTGCAAAGATTGTCTCAATTGCGACGTTATCAATCTGATACCATGACCGCGCAGAGAGCGCCTGCTCCGCAAACACGCCGAGATCTGCATCTGATTTCTGGGAGTCAATAATATCTTTCCGCGCCGATGGCCTATTTGCTTTGTTGAGATACGGAACCGTGCCCTCACCCGCCGCCAAGAAGTGCACCAACCTCCACGCCTGCATGGAATTGGCGGAATTCAACGAAACAACGAGTGGCCAGTAGTTCGCATAGGTGCGCACATCGGCAATACTCGCCTGAGGCACCTGCGCTACGGCCCAGTTAAGGCGTGGCGCTTTTTCGCGCAATACGGGAATCTGGTGCGAGTAATTAATCATCATCGCAACATCCCCCTGAGCAAACGCATCGATTGAATAATGCATTGTGTCATTCCAGGTGTACACCTCGCGCTCAGGCTTTGCGTACTGCGTATAATTCTCAAGCGCACGCTCGCCCACATTCGTCCCCTCAACGGAGCGCGAGAACGTGGCCTCGGAGCCATCGTCTTTTGTCATCTGAACACCCGATTGCAACATGAGCATCATGAGAATGTCGGTCGAGCGGTTGATGTTGCGGGCGGTTCCGATTGCGGCTCCTGAGCGCGTGATATTGCGACTCGCATCGTACGTTGTAATTTTAGCAACGTCTTCTAAGAACTCGGCCCACGTCTTGGGTGGTTGCGAAATACCAGCTGATGCAAACATGTCCTTGTTGTAATACAACGCGAGCGTATCAACATAGAGAGGGAGCCCATAGATATTCCCATCGTTGACGAGGTCGTACGCTGCGACGTCGACGAAGAGATCATTGAACTGCCGCACCGTCATGAGCGGCGCATTCGTACCCGGCATCTTCGCGGGCATAGGGAGTATTTTGTCGATGTGCTTGGGCAGCCATGTGTCATGCATCATCCACACGTCTGGCCCACGACCAGCTGCGAGCGCATTGAGCACGGCCTGCTCGTATTCCTGGGGGCTAAACACCGTATAATTTATCTTCGTACCCTTGTTTGCGGTCTCGAACGCTTTGAATGCATCGTCGAAAAGCGTGCGATCATCGAATACGCCCCACACCTCGAGCGTCACGTCCCCTCCACCCGTATCCCCTCCTCCAAAGCTCATGAAGACGAATATAATCGTAATGAATACCATGAGCGCAATTGCGCCCCCCATGATATAGGTAAGCTTCCTCGAGTCCGATACGAATTCAGAAATATTCATGCGCTATTTTATATACACCGCGCCCGTATAATACGCACCGACATCGAGTGCTCGCCCGTATTTCGCGCCAGCGGATTCGACGAGCCGACGTAGGTCGTCTTCTGATGTGCGAGATTCGTCAGGTGGCCCAAACCCTGGAACGCCTTTTTTCCAATCAATCACAACGATGTTCCCACCAGGCTTGAGCATACGCATCCCCTCCGAAAGTATCGCCTCTTTCTTCTGAGACTGAAAAAGCACATTTGCAATGAGCACGATGTCTTGGCTTGCGTCGGGAATTTTAGTGCCTCCCAGCACCTCTAAATCGGCACGTATGGTGCGTACATTTTGAAGTCCAAGCGCATCACCGCGCGACTGCACCGACTGCAGTGGCTCCTGCATAACATCAACCGCGGATACGACGCCGTCGCGCCCCACCGCTTGCGCAAGTGACAGTGTAAAATAGCCGGAACCGCAGCCGAGATCGGCAACGTGGCGCCCCTGCAAACCACCGAGAGATGACACGATACGTTGCGTGTCTAAAAATGCACCAGCAGTAGGAAGTTGTACCATTCCTAAATCATACCACCATCAACCGAAAAAGCGGTGCGAGGTTACCCACACGATGTAGCCTACGGCGTATTCTACGATATAAAATCTCGGCGTGCCTTCATGAGGGACTTTCGGAGCGCGATGGCGCGAGAACGAGACGACCCGCCAGTAAGGCGGGGACGTCGTGCCCGAATGGGGGCATGCTGAGATTTTATATCGCTAGAACAACACAACCGATGCGACCTCATCGCTGCCATCGAGGCGCATAATGCGTACGCCCTGTGTGGCGCGACCGAGTTTGGGAACTTCTTTGATTGAAGTGCGGATCACCTGCCCCTTCTTGGAGACCGCAATAAATTCTTCGTTTTCTTCGGTGATGACATGCGCTGACACCAGTCGCCCCGTCTTCGTGGTGATGTTTGCGGTGAGGATACCAACACCTCCACGATGTTGTACTTTGTATTCCTTTACTTCGGTCTTCTTACCATATCCATTCGCCATCACCGCCATCAATGTGAGTCCTTTTTCGGCGCTGGCATGTATGACGTCGGCACCAACGAGCTTATCGTCAGTCTCAAGTCGCATCCCAAGCACGCCACCTGCTGTGCGACCCATGGGGCGCACATCTTTCTCACTGAATCGAATCGCAGAACCCGTCGCCGTTGTCATAATGATTTGGTCGCCTCCCGAGGTGCTCAACACCCACCCTAGACGATCGTCGCCCTTGAGGTTGATTGCGAGAATGCCATTCTTGCGAACATTCGAGAATGCATCCATGGGAACTTTCTTGATGACTCCCTTGGTTGTCGCCATAAAGAGAAACATTCCCTTTTGTTCCTTTTGTTTCGGAAGCGGCACAACCGCTGTGATTGAATCGTTTGCTGTTACCTGGAGGAAGTTCGTAATTGCGCGACCCTTTGATTGGCGGCTTGCCTCGGGCACTTCGTATCCGCGAATCTGGAACACTTTCCCAGAGTTCGTGAAGAAGAGCACATTGTCGTGTGTGTTCGCCAAGAAGAAATGATTAATGACATCCTCTTCTTTTGTCGCCATGCCGCCCACACCCTTACCCCCACGCTTTTGCGCGTGAAGCTCGTCGGGTGGAAGGCGCTTGATGTATCCGCCCAGCGTAATCATGAAAAGCGCGTCTTCTTCTGGCACGAGCTCCTCATCGCCAATCTCGCGAAGCGCTGTCTTAATGATGCGCGTGCGTCGCTCGTCGCCATACTTCTCGCGGAGCTCCGTGAATTCCTTCTTCACGACTGCCATAAGCTTCTTGGTTGATTTCAGGAGGTCTTCGAGGAACGCGATAAGCTCGCGCTTCTCGCGAAGCTCGTCTTCGATTTTCTTGCGCTCGAGTCCAGCAAGCGACTGAAGGCGCATCTCCAAGATTGCGTTTGTTTGTTTATCAGAAAACTTGAACTGCTTCATCAAATTCCCAAATGCATCCTCGCGAGTGGGCGACCTCTTGATAACCTTGATGATTTCGTCGATGTGGTCGAGCGCCTTGGAGAGACCCTCGAGAATGTGCGCCCTATCCTTTGCCTTTGCGAGGTCGTACATACTGCGACGACGCACCACAACCTGGCGGTGCTCGATGAACTTTTCGAGAATATTCTTGAGACTCATCGTCTGCGGCTGGATACCATCGGAAAGCGCGAGCATGTTGAAGTGGAACGTCTTTTGGAGTTCTGTCCACTTGTAGAGCGAGTTCAACACCTTCTTGGGGAAGGAATCCTGCTTGAGCTCAATGACGATACGCATACCCTGTCGGTCTGATTCGTCGCGAATATCTCGAATACCGTCGAGCTTCTTTTCCTTCACGAGGTCTGCAATTTTGATGATGAGCTCCGCCTTGTTTACCTGGTACGGAATCTCGGTGATAATAATCTGCTGTCCGCGCTTCCCCTCCGAAATCTCGGCAACGCCGCGCGTGACCACAGGGCCACGACCCGTTGCGTACGCATTGAGGATATCCTTCTCATTGTAAATTGCGCCTCCTGTCGGAAAGTCGGGCCCCTGGATAAATCTGCTCAACTCTTTTACGTCTGCATCGGGATTCTCAATGAGATGCATGAGGCCGTCGAGCACCTCGCCAAGATTATGAGGCGGAATGTTGGTCGCCATACCCACCGCAATACCCATCGAGCCATTAATCAAAAGGTTGGGAATTTTTGCGGGAAGCACTGATGGTTCCCTGCGCGAGCCGTCATAGTTCGGACGAAAATCAACCGTATCTTTTTCAATATCGGTGAGCATCTCATCACTGATGCGTGCCAGTCGCGCCTCGGTGTAGCGCATAGCAGCCGCTGAGTCGCCATCGATTGAGCCAAAGTTTCCCTGCCCCTGCACAAGCGGATAGCGCAATGAGAAGTCCTGCGCCATACGTACGAGGGAGTCGTAAATCGCCGAGTCGCCGTGTGGATGGTAGCGTCCCATGACTTCTCCAACGGTGTTCGCTGACTTGCGAAGCTTGGAGCCCGCTGCATTGCCTGACTCCCACATGCCCCACAAAATACGGCGATGCACCGGCTTCAAGCCGTCGCGTACATCGGGGAGTGCGCGAGACACGATCACCGACATTGCATAGTCGAGATACGACTTCTGAATTTCAGCAGTAATCTCCCTCAAAGGAGAGGGAGTAGATACGGTTGGTTCTTCGGGTGTGCGTGTTCGTTTTGCCATAGAAATGAAAAAAGTCCCTACTGTGACAACGGGAGCAGATGTACCCCGCCTCGATTATTGTCTTGATTCTCGGTCCTGTCAAAACCAGCATCCGGCTCCCATCCCAACAGCGACCCTATCTGTGCGGTGAGTGAGCCCGCAATCCGTGCAAGCGCCACAAACGGCTTTGGAGCGCGCGCCTCTTGCTGTGCTAAGAAATCTGCTCGCTCCTGCTCGTCGGTATGAATGGCAAGGAATGCATTTCGTTGAATCGATGAGATGCCAAAATATCCAACCACGGAAATCACGATAATCATCGAGAGCGCGAAGAGTGTGTAGCGCACCACGGGACGCTGTTGATGAATTTCGTGAATGAGTGACATAGCGAAACGGATTACACCTCCAGCACAATGAGTTGCGTCTGATCAACGGGGAGCGCCTTCTTGGCAATGCGCAACTTATCCATCTTCTCCACGGTGAGCCCCATCTCGTGGGTAAACTTGTCGAGCTTCTCTGCGGCGTATGATGCTCCGGGAACTGCATACATGATGGGAACGATAATCTTCGGCTCAATCTGCATCGCAAGCGCTGCGGCTTCTTTTGGATGAAGCGCGCTCTGTCCGCCCGCGGGAATGAAGAGGATGTCTGGATCACCAATCGCTTCGAGTTGTTCAGCGGTCAGCGATTCTTGGCCGAGCGCCCCCAAGTGACAGATGGTCATATCCTCTGCGACGATCATATAGATAGTACATAGGCCTAATTCTTTTCCCTTCTGACTATCCGCATACGCGACGAATCCCTTGACCGCGATTCCCTTGCGTTCGTACTCGCCAGGGCCTCGAATCACGAATGCGTCATCATTGATGCGTTCCAGAACCCCCTTTGTAGGCGCGTACTCGCTGATAAGCACGAGGTCATCCTTTATATTGGGGCCTCGGAGTCCAACCTCTTTCGGATCGAACGGGTCGATTAAGATACTGCCCTCTTTTGATTCAATGCGGATACATCGTCCGCCGTACCAGGAGATATTCATATCGGACAAATCATACCAGAAAATAGGACACATTCAACCCTTGCGTATTGCTGATTTATCATGTATATTACGCACCGGTCTCAAGAGTCGCCAAAGTGTGACGGAGAGACATTTTTCATTCGTATGGCTCAAGCACCAACCGTAAAAACAATGAAGGACCTTCTTGCAAAAGAAGAGTTCCAGCTGCCCCGCGCCGGTCAGATTTTGACAGGCATCGTCATCAGCGTCTCAAAGTCCAACGTCTTACTCGACCTGGGCGCCGCAGGAATTGGTATCGTGTATCCAGGTCAGTTTTATGACAATCCAGACCGCGTCCGCGCACTCAAGCCGGGCGAAGAGGTCACCGCAGTACTTCTCGAACTCGAAAACGAGGACGGCTACCGCGAGTTGTCGCTCAAAGCAGCACAGCTCACCACATCATGGCAGCGCATCAAGGAATTGCGCGATGGTGGCACGGTTATCACCACAATTATTAGCAATATAAATAAGGGAGGCCTTATCGTCCAAGTTGAGGGCGTCCAGGGATTCTTGCCACTCTCACAGCTCGCCAGCGAGCACTACCCCAAGGTTGAGGGCGGTGACACCACCAAGATCGTGCAGGCACTTCAGAAATTCAAAGGCCAGCCATTCAAGGTTAAGATTCTTGATTACAGCGAACAGGAGGGAAAGCTCATCGTCTCCGAGCGTGCAATCCAGGAAGAAGCAGCCAAAGGAGAAATCTCGAAGCTCGAAGCCGGGCAAACAGTTGAGGGTATCATCACGGAGGTTACCGACTTCGGAGCATTCGTTCGCCTTACTGATAATCTCGATGGCCTCATCCACTCGAGTGAAATCGACTGGAAGTTTGTCGAGGACCCGCGCCAGATTCTCAAAACAGGAGAAACGGTTCACGCAAAGATCATCAGTCTCGATGGAGGACGCGTTGCACTCTCCCTCAAAGCACTCCGCCCCGATCCATGGCTCACCGTTGAGGAGGCGTTCAAGGTTGGACAGAAAGTTTCAGGCACGGTTATCAAAATTCGCAGCAACGGCGCATTCGTTCAGTTGAACGAAGATATCGTCGGACTTCTTCCTACCACGGAGTTTGGAGGACGCCCTGCCGCAGAGGTTGTGACCGTTGGCCAGAAATACTCCTGCGCCATTGTGAACATTGATCCCAAAGACCACAAATTGATTCTTACGCTCGACCAGGAAAAAGAAGCGTAATCGTCTCTCGGAATATCTCGCACATAAAAAGCTCCCCGCCAAGGCGGGGAGCTGTGCGTTTAGAGGCTCACCACTTCACCGACAATAGCCATTCGCCGAGCAGGCCCTCGTCCCCGCTCTGCCTCAACGAACGCCTGGATACGCGCACCCTCGCCGTGCACGTGCACAACTTCCTGAGGGTTCACCGCAATCTCCAGCGCTTTCATCTCGTCTTCCATCCCATGACTCGAGAGATGGAATCGATCCACGTCGCACATGCGAACGAAGTTTCCCGTGGGCAACTTCAGCGTCTGCCCTACGGAGTTGCTGTCTGCGATAATCCCGCCTGGCTGGCACGGATCCTGCCAGTTCACGAAGTAGATGGCACTGTCTTTATCACCCAGCACCGCGGTCGCCCACGTGTACGATGGCGTATTCGGCACCAGCATGCCAGAGCTTGCGATGACAACCATTGGGAACTCAGACTTCAGGACGTCCTGCTGATGCTTCCAATGCTCGAACCTTCGCACGCCTTGGAGTGACTTCGTGCCGTCGGCGTAATCAAGATAGATCTGCACGGGTCGCGGACCGCCCACAACCCACACAGGCCACTCGGATGGAATATCCGAACCATAGAACAATTCACAGATCTCAGGCATGCGATCGATGGAAAGCGTGGGAATGACCACGCGTCCACCCTGCTCAAGGATAGCTCTCGACTTTTCGAGAAGGCGCTCCTTCACCGCTGCGCGCTCCTCTTCCAAATACTGCCCGACGTACGTCGACTCGCGAATCAGAAGTCGCGACTCCGCAATGTCAGGAACTTCTGCGCCGGGAATGAACCCGTGGTCTCGCAGACAGATGTCGCCTGTTGCGACGTACGACTCTCCACGATATCGGAACACGAGCCCTACTGCGCCAAGAATGTGCCCCGCAGGAAATGCCGTGACTGACACTTCATCGGTGAGATGCACTTCTTGGTGAGGAAGGAGTCGCTTCACGCGACGAGACGCGGCGGCAACATCTTCTTTCGAGAACGGCTCGGGACGACGGTTGATGTGAGAGATGTTGATTTCATCCTCCCAAATCCATCGCGCCAAGGCCATCGTCTCAAACGTCGCCCAGCACCGCATCTTCGGCCATCGCGCAATCGCCCGAGGAAGCATCCCCGCGTGATCGCGGTGCGCATGCGTAATGAACAGCGCGTCCAACGAACCCTCGAAGCGCGGCTCATCCTCCCCTTCACGAATCCCCGCACCGTAGTCAATGCCAACTCGGTACGAACCGAACTGCAACACGTGACAACTTGGCCCGATGCTGTTGGCACTACCCCACGACGTGAAGGCGACATCAGTCATGCGAGTCTCCTCTCTGACTAGCTTGTCAAACAGCGAAAACGATGGTGCGAACATACAATACCGCGCCAGAAGTGTCAATTATCGCCTCGTTGCCGATGATACTATTCTGTGGTAGACTAGGCTTCGCTATGCGACACATTCTTCGATCAATCGCCATCGTTTTCGCGCTTCTCATCAGCGTCGCATTTTTCGTATCGCTGTTTGTTGAACCATCTACACCAGTCACCAGCATCCCCTTCAGTGAGCTCGTAGGGAAAATTCAGGGTGGCGCCATTCGAGATATCACCGTTCGTGAAAGCGACATCTCAGCAACCGCAACCGATGATGCAAAGTTTTCATCGAAAAAAGAATCATCCTCATCACTCTATGAGACGCTTGTCGCGGCGGGTGTAAGCCCAGAAAGGCTCAAAGCGGTCAGCATCGAGATAAAGGATCCATCGGGCATGTCGGTATTTTTGTCCTCGATTATTCCTATCTTGCTCCCCTTCCTTCTTATTGCAGGGCTGTTTTGGTACATGTACCGTCAAGCACGCCAAGGCTCCATGCAGGCATTTACTTTCGGTAAGTCGCGCGCAAAACTCGCAGGGATGAACCCGACGGACAAGAACATTACCTTCAAGGATGTTGCGGGCCTTATCGAAGCAAAAGAAGAGGTATCAGAAGTAGTTGAGTTCTTAAAAGATCCAAAGAAGTTCCATCGCCTCGGTGCGCGTATTCCACGTGGCATTCTTTTGGTGGGAGCTCCCGGTACCGGCAAGACACTCCTCGCGAAGGCTGTTGCAAATGAAGCAAAGGTTCCCTTCTTTTACGTTTCGGGCTCTGAATTCGTAGAAATGTTTGTAGGAATTGGAGCGAACCGCGTACGTGACACGTTCGAGACCGCCAAGCGAGCAGCCCCCGCCATCGTATTCATCGACGAAATCGATGCAGTCGGACGCCAACGCGGAACGGGCATCGGCGGAGGGAATGACGAACGCGAGCAAACGCTCAATCAAATCCTCGTTGAGATGGACGGATTTGATACCGATGACGCTGTCATCATCATGGCGGCAACGAATCGCCCCGACGTGCTCGACCCCGCACTCTTGCGACCCGGACGATTCGATCGCCGCGTCATCTTAGATGAGCCATCGCTCAACGACCGCATTGCAGTGCTTACCATCCACTCCGACGGCATGCCACTTTCCGACGACGTGAACATGCGCGTTGTTGCCGAGCGCACGCCGGGATTCAGCGGAGCAGACCTCTCGAACCTCATCAACGAGGCCGCCATCCTAGCGGCGCGTAAAGGACAAGAAACTATCTCGCAAGAAAATCTTCTCGAATCTATTGAGAAGGTTATGCTCGGACCAGAGCGAAGATCGCACCTCTTGAGCACAAAAGAAAAAGAAGTCACCGCATATCATGAGGCGGGCCACGCTATCGTCGCCTCGACACTTCTGCATAGCGACCCCGTGCACAAGGTGAGCATCATCTCTCGTGGCCGCGCAGGAGGATACACGCTCAAACTCCCAAGCCAGGATAAGTACCTCAAAACAAAGAGTGAATTCGAGGCTGATTTAGCAGTCCTCTTGAGCGGATTTTCGGCAGAACAAATCATGTTCAACGAACTCACAACGGGTGCATCCAATGACCTCAAGGTCGCCACCGACCTTGCGCGCAGAATGGTGACGCAGTTTGGCATGTCGGAAAAGATGGGCCCCCTCTCCTACGGCGAAATCCATGAGTCTCCGTTCCTCGGACGCGAGCTCATGCATGAGCGCAATTATAGCGAACAAGTCGCCCAGCAAATCGATGCAGAAATTCGAACGCTCATCGAGGGCGCAGTAGCGACCGCAAAAGAAGTTATCACGTCGAATATGGAGGGGTTCAAAAAGGTTGCCGTACACCTCATAGAGAAGGAAACGATAGAGCAGGCGGAGTTTTACGCGTTGATAGGCAAGCCGGTTCCCGTTCAGATCGTTTAGTTCGTTTGGGGGAGTAGCTCAGTTGGTTAGAGCGCCAAGCTTATACCTTGGTGGTCCTAGGTTCGAATCCTAGCTCCCCCACAAATGGCCACTCCTATTCCGTAGGAATGGCTGGCCATTTGTCCTGAGGACACAAAGTCCGAAGGACTACAATAGTACCCGGGCGGTTAGCTCAGTTGGTTAGAGCGCCTCGTTTACACCGAGGAGGTCGAGGGTTCGAATCCTTCACCGCCCACCACTTATCATTAAGCCGCCATGTGGCGGGTTTATGATAAGCGATAGTTGAGTGTGAAGGATTCGAAGCCCGAAGCGATGTGGTGGCAGTAGCCAGCACCGCGAGGGCAGGAGCCTGAAGCCGAGGCGTCGTGGCCGACGACGCCGAGAGCGAAAGGTGAATCCTAGCCCTAAAGCGCATCGACGCGACAGGACCGCAATAATTCCATCGTGGCGGCGACACGAGAGGGAAAAACTGAATCGCGAGCTAATAATCAACAAATAATGATAATCATCGCTTTTATTCAATTGACCCTCCACTATCTCGGCTGGCTCGGAATTGCCCTTGGTGTGATTGCTTATTTATTTGGAAATTCAGGACGTGGCACCGAACTTCTTATTAGTGGAGTAGCAGTCATCGCCCTCAAGTATATTATTGGCGTAATCTATCAATTCATCCTGAGCGCGACACGCGGCTCTGGCGATAAGCACCAATAATTCCATCGTTTTATGGCTAAGATTGAACACGCCACTTATTGCTATCTATGCGGGGAAGCGCTTCAGCGAGATGACGTCGCTCGAGATCATATCCCATCACGCGCAATATTCAGCAAGCTCACCGATCATCAGATTACCCTGCCAGCACATAGAAAATGTAATTTGGACTACTCGGAAGATGAGGAAAGTTTTCGAAACGACATCTCGGCTATTTCCACATCTCAAGCAATTTGGCCCACAACAGTTAGATCGCTTAGCCGGAATCCCGGAAGACTAACCGACACCCTCAGCCGTACGTACCGGGACAGTTCGGATGGAATTCATAAGCTTAAGATTCCGAAAGAAAGAACCGAACGCGTCCTATTGAAATATGCTCGCGGATTGCACGCTTATCATACAAAAAAATTTGTACCACCCCACTTTAAGTCGTCAATATTCTTCCAGCCGGCCGTGGAATCAATTCCTATTAATGTAATTAGAAAAGCTTCGTTTCGAGGTAAATTTGGCGGGGATTTCGCGTATGCCGGTGCCATCGCCGCTGATACCGGTATCTCTCTTTGGACTATGTGTTTCTATCGCAGTGTACTTACTTTCGTTGGCTTTACCGACTAGATATGAACCTCGAAGTCATCTATGAAGACGCGGATATGGTGGCGCTCAACAAGCCACCCGAATTAACCGTGCATAAAACATCCGCAACCGACCCACAAACAACCCTTGCGGATGTGGCGCTGGAGCGATGGCCAGAAATGAAGAGCGTTGGCGAGGATCCGCTTCGCCCCGGCATCGTGCATCGTCTCGACCGAGACACGTCTGGCATTATTGTCCTTGCGAAAAATCAGACCGCATTTCAATTCCTCAAACAGCAATTTCACAACCACACCATCCGTAAAACGTATCTTGCACTCGTACACGGAGCACCGCGTGAATCTTCAGGAACTATTGATGCCCCCGTTGCCCGTGTGGGCGCCAAAACCACAACCAAAATCCACGGCACACGCGACCTCGTGGAGCGCTCCGCGATTACCGATTATCGCACGTCCAAACGCTTCACTGGCTACACCCTTCTCGAGTGCATGCCGCGCACAGGCCGTACCCATCAAATTAGAGCCCACCTCAAATCCATAGGCGTCCCCATTGTGGGCGACCCCCTCTACTCACCCGGAAAGCCCACCCTCGACCTCAATCGCCCATTCCTCCACGCCTGGAAGCTCGAGCTCTCTACTCCCTCGGGTACCGCGCTCCATCTGGAAGCAGATATCCCGGAGACTTTACAAAAAGTCCTCGATACGCTACAATAACACCTGCGTAAATCCAATACTTTCGGCATTATTCAATACTGTATGTCACAGCAAATCATCAACGAATTCGCACAAGCAAACAACCCCGCCCATCGATTTGGCGACTTAAAGGTCGGCATGACCGTTCGCGTCCTCCAGAGACTCAAGGAGGGTGAAAAAGGAAAGAGCCAAACCTTCGAAGGTATTATCATTGCTCGCAAGCATGGCGATGAAGCAGGGGCCACCATTACCGTTCGTCGCACCGCAGGTGGATACGGAGTAGAGAAAGTATACCCGCTTCGCCTTCCCACTATTGAGAAGATTGAAGTCGTCAAAAAGGGTCGTACCCGCCGAGCAAAGATGTACTACCTGCGCGACAAGACCGCAAAGGAAATCCGTCGAAAGACTCGTGCCGAGGCCACCGCCCAAAAGAAGGCCCAGGACTCACAAGAGCTCCCCGAAGCTCCCGCAACCGAAGAAATCGGAGCATAAGCGAAACCCCGAACCCCACCTTGAAAAAGGTGGGGTTTTGCGGTATCCTATGCAAGTCTCGTAACCCAATGCGCGGGTGGCGAAACTGGCAGACGCACTACCTTGAGGTGGTAGCGCCCGCAAGGGCATGGAGGTTCAAGTCCTCTCCCGCGCACACTTCGCCACTCCTTGTTCTGGAGGATTGGCTGGCGAAGTGCCCTAGAGCGCATAGGCGCGACAGGGCCACAGAAGTTTGTAACTGGCCATTTGTCCTGAGAACACAAGGTTCGAAGGACTACAGAATATCAGCGACAGGGCTACAGAAGTTATCTTAAAATCGAAGGGCGGTTAGCTCAATTGGTAGAGCATCTCATTGACGTTGAGAGGGTTATAAGTTCGAGTCTTATACCGCCCACAAATGGCCGCTCAATATTCTGTGAAGTTGGTCGGCCATTTGCTCCGAGCGCATAAGCGCGAAGAGCTACAATAGAGTAGCGCCGGGCTAGCTCATCGGTAGAGCGCTGCCCTGAAGAGGCAGGCGTGCCCAGTTCGACTCTGGGGCCCGGCACA
>CAYHIK010000007.1:0-56630 GCA_964356795.1 uncultured Candidatus Saccharibacteria bacterium
AGACCCCTAATTTCCTGGGGGGACACGGTAGGATCGGTAACAGGGAGTAAGTCGTAACAAGGCAAGGGTAGCGGAAGCTGCTCTTGGATCACCTCCTTTCTATTCTTTTTTCTTCGTGAAAAGAGATGAGGGAAAGGTAAAAGAAGTCGATATAGGGTGTACGTCGCATTGCCTTCACGGGTAGTACGGCGTACGAGCTATGCTGGGTCCGACAGCGAAATCGGAGTTCCATTAATGGTGCTAGGAACTAAATCGCACTCTGGGACTGATTGACTGTGTAAGATAGGAAAACCAAAAACCCCTCACGGGGTTTTTGTGTGGTATACTGAACCATCGTCGGCGAGTCCCGCAGGACCTAAATGGCTTGCCTTGGGTAGGTACGAGCCCACACGGTCCGTTGAGCGATCGACGGCGGGAGATTGGCCTCGCAATGCGTAATGTATCGTGCCAAGGTCAACGCGCCCCGGTGAGCGCATGCCACAACAGCTTCAGTTCCGCAGGCCCAGGGCACAGCGCCTGGGCCATTTTTTATGGTATACTTTGAGTACGATATGGCTGTCCCTGTTCCATCTGTACCCGTCATTCCTGCGGCTACCGTCGCGCCTCTCTGGGGCTCGCCCGAAGGCTTTCTTTCATCGCTCATCGGACCCACACAGTTCTCGATTGATACGCCAATTCTTCTCGTACTCTTTTTGCTCGCATGTATTGGATTTGCGGGGATGTCGATTATTTTAACCTATCACTGGCGGAAGTTTCAGTTTGATGCCCCCGTGCTTCAGCGTGCTGAGCGACTCTACTATATCGGCTCTGGTCTGCTTCTTGGCATCGCGCTCGTGTCGATTATCTTCACTCTTTAGCCCATGTTTATTCCACTTGAAGAAGGCGAAGAGCTCATTGTCACCAAGCATCGGCATTGGATTTTTGTTGTTGCGCATATTCTGATGATGATAGGATTTGCGCTCCTGCTCCCGCTAGGCATCGTGGCAATCACCGTATGGTTTCCGGTGATTGTGCTCGAAGCGATGGGGCTTGCGAGCGTCGTGGCACTCACCGCACTCTGGACACTCATTGCGTGGATTATCTTCTGGCAGTTCTGGACCACCTACTACCTCGATACATGGGTCATTACGAATCGGCGCATTATATTTATCGACCAGCGACGACTATGGGATCGCAATATCGCCCTCATGCGACTTGATAGGGTTCAGGATTTAGAAACGCGCATTGCGGGGGTCATTGGTACGCTCCTGAAGTATGGTTCGGTGCACGTGCAGAGTGCGGGCAACGAAGAGAACTTCGATATCGAGCAGATTGCGAATCCCGATGAGTTGCGCGCCATTATTAGTGGTCTCGTCGGAAAGATGAAGGGTCGGGGAGTGTAGCGGTCTTGTGAGGCGCTACTTGATGACCACCGAGCAGGTAGCGGATTTCCACTTGGAGCCGTCGAGGACGAACAGGTATGCGGTTTTGGTGCCCGCAGTCTTATAGTTCACCGTGAGTGGGCCGCTTCGTACAAAGCTTGCCGTGCCCTCGGGTGCGCTCCATATGTAGAGCGTGCCTTCAGGGAGCGACGTGGAGAAAGTGACTGATTGAGACGGTTTGGCGGTGAGCGCACTTGGCGCGCATACGATTTCTCCTGCAGAGGAGCGACCGGCGTCGAATGCGTATTGCGTCGTGATTCCAGAGAATCCGATATAAATTCCCACACTTACGATGATCGCGAGCATGATGGCTACAAAGAGAGGATTCATGTGCCTAGTATACTCCTAGCGAACCTGATAGATGATGGTCACGTTGACCGTGATTTCATTTTCACCTACAGGAATTTCTGGAGCAGGAACTGATTCAGCTTTAATTCCCATCATATCTCCACCGCCGCGACCGTACATGATGGGTGGGTTGTAATCGCCCGACTCACTGAAGCCGACAATCTTTCCGAGATTGAGCCCGAGATCCTCCTCCAACTCTTCAGCTTTTGCATTTGCGTCATCGATTGCTTTCTTGCGCGCCTCTGCCTTGAGCTGGTCTGGGTCATCAATTTCAAATCGGAGACCGTTGACCTGGTTTGCGCCCGCGGCAACAACGCCGTCAAGAATGTCGTTCGCCTTGTCCATGTCGCGAATCTTGACGGTGAGTGACTGGGTTACCTGGTATCCACGAATGATACTGCGACCATTGGTGTAGTCGTACTGCGGGTAAATGTTGTATCCACTTGTTCGGATGTCCTCTTCTTTGACGCCCGCTCCCTTGAGGTAGTCAACGACTGACTTTGATTTTTTATTTGCTTCGTCTTGCGCAGCTTTTGCGGTGAAGCCCTCCTCATTGATGGCCACTTCTGCAACTGCTACATCGGGCTTCGCGAGCATAGTTCCGACTCCGCTCACACTGATGACGTCCCCGACATTTCCCATGCGACCCATGCGGTCGATGCCTTGCCAGAGCCAGATACCAGAAAGGACGAGAACTGCTACAAGCACCCACCCACCCACTTGAAGCTGCTTTTGAAATTTTTCAATCATGGCTTGAGGTTTATGCATTAATACTGCTACTATCATAGCATTATTTTCGCTATGAATCACTCCACTAGCAACCCTCCGAATATATCAATTATAGCCCACAATGTGCGGAGTATTTTGAATGTAGGCTCATTCTTTCGCACTGCTGATGCGGCTGGGGTTGGGCATATTTGGTTGACGGGCTACACGCCAGGGCCCGACACGCATCCGGAGCGTATTGCAAAGACTGCGCTTGGCGCAGAGGCGATGGTGCCGTGGAGTCGCATGAAGAGGGTGGGGGATGTGATCGCGCGACTCAGGAGAGAGGGTGTTCAGGTTATTGCACTTGAGCAGACGAAATCGTCGATTGATTATCGTGCGTGCTCGCCAAAATTTCCAATTGCTATGATCGTGGGTAATGAAGTCGATGGGGTGGGGGTGGCTGCGCGCAAAGCCGATGTCATCATCGAGATTCCTATGCGCGGCACCAAGGAGTCTCTCAATGTTTCAGTTGCGCTTGGGGTGGCGCTCTACGAGCTGACGAGAGGATGGGAATAGGGTAAAGCTCTAACGTCGCACAATCTCGGAATTGAGACATGGGAGATGTCGCAATTCCGAGCTACGTTTTGCAACACAAAGAGTGTGATCGCAAAACGTAGCTTGAGTTGCCGATGCGTCGCTCTTCAAGAAAAAAGAATAAAAAATCGCCGGAATGAATCGGGCGATTTTTACTGAAATTACGCGGAGCGCGGAACAATTTAGTGAACGAATGTATTATTCGGAACGATGACGGTACGGTCCTGCCAAGGAGACTCTGAGCCGAGACGATACACGAGGACTCCATTTCGACTCGCGAAGCTGACGAGGCCACCGTCGCTCGACTGACACGTACTACAGAGGCTTGCGAGTCTCCAGTAGGATCCTTGGCAGATTTCGGGGTCGTGTGCTGAGGTTCCGATAATCAGAGGAATACGGATCCAGTAGACGCTGTGGTGGCTGAAGCAGACATCGCAGCGTCGACCTGCGGGTGCGCCATTCTGCGTGCCAAACTTCGTGACCGCTGGCGGGGTGGGCGGTTTGGGGACGCTAGCCATGTGGCCCTCCGAAATCCATTATGCGACACTATTGGGGGGGGGTGTCTCGTAAACCGTGCTGGATTGCGTATGATAGAAAGAACATGGTGAAGGTACCCCATACGACAATCGAACGCAATCTGTTGGCGTCTGGATACGACTCCCTCATCGGTATTGATGAGGTTGGTATGGGCTGTCTCGCCGGCCCCGTGGTAGTGTGTGCGCTCGCAGTGTCTCCTGAATTTTACAACACAAAACATCGGCGACTCGCGGGAATGCGAGACTCAAAGCTCCTCTCACCTACTCAGCGAACGCGCCTCGCAGCCGAACTCGAGGGTATCCCGGGGCTCGTCTGGCGAACCGCGCTGTGTGAGCCGGCGGAGATTGACAGGATAAATATTTATCAGGCAAGTCGCGTTGCGATGCGCCGTGCAGTTTCCGAGCTTCCGCTTTCTGATAATCCAATGGTGCTGGTTGATGGGAATAAACGCATCCATGATTTTAAGCTACCGCAAATGCCCATCGTGAAGGGTGACCAAAAGATCTGGGCGATTGCTGCGGCGTCGGTGCTTGCAAAGGTGTATCGAGATCGATTAATGGAGCAGTATGCGCGTGAATACCCGCTGTATGGCCTCGAGGTTCATAAGGGATACGCAACGAAGATGCATCGGGAGGCAATCGCGATTCACGGCCCCTGCCCCATTCATCGGCGCTCATTTCGGGGTGTCTTGACCGAAGAGATTCGCTAGCGCAGAATAGCGCATCAGTCCTTTTACTAGGTGGAGGCGGTTATGGCCGAGCGTGCTCGTACTCGAATTCGGCGATGGCTCGTCTCTCTGGGTCGTCGTTTGATTGAGGCCTCTCTTGTCACCGTTGTGCTCCTGCTTGCCACGGCAATCTGGTGGACGAAGTTCGGCGTGCGTGACTATAAGTTGGTCATGCTGTCGGGTGAGCACGGTTTCTACGGAGTGATCGAGGACCCGGAAGTGTTTATTCCGGGTACAAAGATTATTTCGTTTGATGCGGTGTTTGTGCCATCGAGGATTGGGCGAGTGTTGATGCGAGTCCTCTCTCCCGTTGGGCTTCTCTTCCCTGTGGCGGAGGTTGTCGAGGTTTCCATCTCGTATCAACTTCCCCATGAGAAAGAAGTGCGTACATGGGAGCGCACCTACTGGCTTGCGTGTAGTGAAAACGCGCTTGAGTGCGTCACCATGTACAACCTCATCGGAGTCATGATTCGAGGCCCGCAGCTCGTATTTGTGGACACAGGCAAGGATTGGGTGTACCTGCGTGGGCAACTCATTCCCCGCAATTCTGGAGGGTCCCCAAAGGCACAGCCGACTCCCTCACCGTCTCCGCAACGATATCGACGACCCCAGCCAACCCCACCTGCGGGTATTCTCGAAGTCCGCGTTCACGTCCCGCCTGTTCATAAGGCGGGACGTATCTTTTTCATACCGTGATAAAATAAACGATATGGCAAACATCGCAATTAACGGCTTCGGCCGAATCGGTCGCGCATTCCTCAAGCTCGCGCTCACGCATCCTGAGCTAAACGTTGTAGCAATTAATGATTTAGGAGATCCTGCAAATCTTGCATACCTTCTCCGTTTCGATTCTGCGTATGGTCGCTACAATCAACCTGTGTCGGTGGAAGATGCAGATGGAAAAAAGCTCCTCGTTATCGGTGATAGACGCATGATGTTTCTCCAGGAAAAAGACCCAGTCAAGCTCCCCTGGGAAGCACTTGATGTCGATGTTGTGGTAGAGGCCACGGGTGTGTTTGAGAGTTTTGAGAAGTCACGAGTTCATCTGGAGGCTGGCGCGAAGCGTGTGGTGCTCACCGCTCCTGCAAAAGACGATGATGTCGCTGATGCGAAGACGGTATTGATGGGCGTGAATCCCGAAGCGTTGAAGACGTGCGTCCTTTCGAGTAACGGCTCATGCACCACAAACTCCGCATCGCCCGTGATGCAAATTTTGAGTGAGGAGTTGGGGATTAAGAAGGCGTTCTTGAATACGGTGCACGGGTACACCGCCACGCAGAATCTCATTGATGGTCCCGTGAAGGGCTCTGATTTCCGGCGTGGACGCGCAGCGGCTGCCAACATCACACCATCTACCACTGGCGCAGCAATTGCGGTAGCGCGAGCGATTGATGGCATGGAGGGGAAATTTGATGGCATTGCATTGCGGGTGCCGGTGCTCACCGGTTCAATGTCGTGTATCACGTTTGTGTCGAAGCAAAAGACGACCGTCGAAGAAATCAATGATATTCTCACGCTCGCTGCCGCTGACGAGCGATGGAGGGGAATTTTCACAACGACCAGCGACCAGCTTGTCTCTTCCGATATCATCGGCGATCCCCATGCTTCAATCGCCGATCTTTCGCTCACAAAAGTTGTCGATGGCGACCTATGCGCGGTGTATACCTGGTATGACAACGAATTTGGCTACACCAATACGTTGGTACAACATGTTTTGCTAGCAGCAAAACATGTCTAGCTTCAGATTTGGCACATTTCTTTGTCGTCGCCTCCGCATCCCGTTCCGACGCAGCGCAAGCTTATGCGTCTCACGGCGTGCTCGGCTCCTCCTCGAACTGCATCCAAATCTGAAGCTACCAACTGAAACAAGCAAAAACATATGAACGAAAATAATCAAAATATGAATCAACCAGTGTTGCCATCTCCGCAGCAAGAATTCCAACCACCCACCATTCAACCGAAGAACGGTCCACGATTCACCGGGCGACGAACATACTGGATATGGTTTGCGGTGGGTATGGCAATCTTTTCTCTAGACATTATCGAGAGTGACTATTTTAGAGCTTTTGATTTCAATAGCGAAATAAAGGCTGTCCTGTATTGTCTTGCTATAATCCTTTCAGCCATACTTTACTTTAGTGGGGTGAGTGCTCCAGCGAGTCTCCGAGGTTTTATACATGGACTTATTGCGGGGCTTGGAGTTGTCTTAGCTAGTATTTTGGTGGAAACCATGATCAGGGGGTTAATATAGGCATGTCCGAATACATTTCTGAAAGCAAAATCAAAGAATTGGAGCTGAAGGCGAATGACATTCGCCAGAGCATTATTGAGATGCTTGTTTCGGCGGGTTCGGGGCATACGGCAGGCCCCATGGGCATGGCGGACATATATACGGCCATGTATTTTCATGTACTCCATCACGACCCGAAGAATCCCGATATGGCAGATCGTGATCGTTTGATTTTATCCAATGGGCACACATGCCCTGTGCGCTATGCGGCGATGGCGCATGCAGGGTACTTCCCTGTTTCCGAGCTCCTTACACTCCGAAAATTTGGAACTCGCCTGCAGGGACATCCTGAGCGCGAGCGCCTGCCGGGACTAGAGACAACATCGGGTCCACTGGGGTCGGGCCTTGGTCAAGCAATTGGCATGGCGCTGGTGGCGCGTATGGACGGTGCAAAATGGCGTACGTATTGTTTTATGGGCGACGGGGAACTCGACGAGGGCATTGTGTGGGAGTCGGCGATGCTGGCGGGGAAATATCGTCTTCATAATCTGACCGTTGTTGTGGATCGGAATAACATTCAAATCGACGGCATGACTGAAGATGTGATGCCATTAGAGTCGCTGCGCGCAAAATGGGAAGCATTTAACTGGCATGTGCTGGAAGTTGATGGGCACAATATCGAATCCTTCGTGGATGCCGTCGAGCAAGCGAAGGCGATTTACGAGAAGCCGACAGTCATCATCGCGCATACGATTCCGGGAAAGGGAATTAAAGAAATTGAATTTGACTACAAATGGCATGGCATTCCCCCGAAGCAAGAGGAGGCAAAGAAGTTTCTCAACGAGCTCCGAACACTTCGGGGTACTATTATGAGCGAACATGAATAGCACTATGACGCGCGATATTACGCTTATGTTTTCTGTGCTCCTTTCAGTTGTCTCGCTCGTGTTTGGGGTTTACAAAAATGTTGAGGCAAGAAACGCGA
The DNA here is from genome assembly GCA_964356795.1 of uncultured Candidatus Saccharibacteria bacterium. Lineage (GTDB taxonomy): Bacteria > Patescibacteriota > Minisyncoccia > 2-02-FULL-40-12 > GWA2-44-9 > JAGOPO01. Next base: position 7,551 of record CAYHIK010000007.1, read on the forward strand.
AGAGTTTTGCATATCAGCAGGCGTATGAAGTTCTCGCTATTGTGGCACAGTCCAATATGAACCCCTATCTCAAGGCGCAGATTACGGACGCAGCCTTAGCGAGTATTGGCACGCCACCCCCGGTTATTGATGTTGGCCGCTCGAGTGCGGATACTGCAACCGTGCCCGCAGTGTGCCCTCAGAAAGAGGTGGGCGCGTGCATTCATGCGGCGAGCATCCAAGATGTCTCGCGCATGCGGGAGTGTATATCCTGTTTTGGAATCAAAAAATAATGGAAATAATCAAAGAGCAAATTCCAATTCGAGATGGGTATGGGAAGGGACTTGTTGCGCTCGGTGAGAAGGATGAGCGAATTGTGGTGCTGTGCGCCGATCTTACCGAGTCCACGCGGAGTCATTGGTTTGCGGAGAAGTTTCCTCACCGATTTTTTGAGGTTGGAGTTGCAGAGCAAAATCTTGCGGTGATTGCATCGGGGATGGCGGCCTCGGGAAAGATTCCATTTATATCAAGCTATGCCACATTTAGCCCTGGCAGGAATAACGAACAAATTCGCACGAATATTTGCATCAATAATGTGCCAGTGAAAATCGCTGGTGCGCACGCGGGGATTAGCGTGGGTCCCGATGGCGCAACGCACCAGGCGCTCGAAGATATTGCGCTGATGCGCGTACTCCCCCGTATGGTGGTGGTGGTGCCATGTGATGCGATTGAGGCAGAGAAGGCGACTATCGCAATTGCGAGTAATGGTCAGCCATCATATCTGCGCCTTGGGCGTGAGAAGTCACCTGTGCTCACGACGGCAGAAACTCCATTCGAGATTGGCAAGGCGATCACCTTGAGAGAAGGTGGCGATGTTGCAATCATCGCGTGTGGCGTCATGGTGCACGAAGCCCTGCGAGCCGCAGACGCGCTCGAGACCGAAGGTATTCAGTGTACGGTTTTAAATAATCACACAATCAAGCCAATGGACAATGTTGCCGTTCTTGCTGCGGCAAAGCGCTGTGGCGCAATTGTTACTGCAGAAGAGCACCAAATTGCAGGCGGTATGGGCTCAGCGGTTGCCGAGCTCCTCGCGCGAGAGCTCCCCGTGCCTATCGAATTTGTGGGTATCCGAGATAGATTTGGAGAATCTGGGACGCCCGCTGAGCTTATGAAAGCATTTGGCCTTACTGCGGAGTCTATTGTTTCAGCCGTAAAGAGGGTGATTTCTCGAAAGAAATAAAACTAAAACCTCTCCAATTGGAGAGGTTTTAGTTTGCTTCGGGCTTGGGCTCCTTGAAGAGGAGTTTGAGCTTGGCAAAGTCGGCTTCGAGGAGAATCTTTGCGCTGGGGTCGCGAAGTGCGCGTTCGGGGTGGAACGTAGGGAGCAATCGGTAGCCACCGAGCGGGAACGTGCGCCCGTGGACATTCTCGATGGGAATACGAAGGCCTACCCCATTGAGTGCGATGTTGCCAAGCGTGACTACGATCTCTGGATTCACGGTGCGGATTTCCTCCTTGAGGAATGTGGCATGACTCTTGATTTCCTTCGGGGTCGGCATCTTGTCAGCGTCAGGGCGATATTTAATCACGTTCGTGACGTAGACTTTGCGGCGATCAATACCCGCTTCGCGGAGAAGTCTGTTGAGAAGCTTGGCATGCGGGCCACCAATCGGCGCGCCATCTTTTTCACCATGGGGGTCGAGCATTTCGCTCACGACCACTACTTTGGCGCCGACGAGACCCTGTCCGAACACGAGTTTTCGGCCCTTGAATTTTTCCTTGAGGGCCTTATTGACCGAAGTGAGTGTCTTGATGTCGGTCATACAATGTAGAAATAATAGCATAACTGACTTATTTTGGCAAGGTGCATGGAGCTTGCAAGACACATAAGTTATGCTATAATATTGCAACTTCCTGCTCCATCTGGAGGAAGGATATGGTAGAGGATTGCTAGCGTATAGAAGCGACGACAGCGCCGGGGGGAGCATCCGTTGGCCGGTCGTCGATGCGTACGCCGAACTTCCTTTCGTTACCCCGCACAAAGCCCCCACCCGGTCAGTAATGACCGGGTTTTGTTATATTGTCCCGCGTGACGAATATGTGGTAGTATCTGGGCATGAATGACGCATCTTCATCCCACGGGTCCCGACGTCAACGTATTTCTTGGCTCACGGTGGTGCTGGCACTTCTTGCAGTTGTCACCTTTTTTGCGATTTCTCGTCCCGATGTTCTGTATGTGTCGCCGATGGAGTTTAGTGGTGGCGGTATAGAAAGCACCGGCAGCTCCGTGGCGGTGCCGCCTACTGGCATGGGTATATCCGAGGTCGGCTTGGATAGGTACTACCCCTATCCGGATTACAATAAAGGGGTACCAGCGACTGATACGCGCGAATTTTTGAAAGTAAATTACGACGCTTCCATTCAAACCCGCGATGTGCAGGGGCTCACGCGTAGGGTCGAGACAATAGTACGTGGACATGGTGGGCGCATTGACCAAGTATCAAGTTCTCCGCGGTATGGCTACTTACATTTCGTTGTTCCCATGAGTAAGTATGATGAGTTTCGCGACGAGTTGGAAAGTATTACGAAGCGTCGATTCCTAGCGGTGAATGTTGCATCACAGAATCTGTTGCCACAGAAACAGAGTATTGAGGAGCAACAAAAACAGGCAGGCAGTACGCTTGTTGCTTACAAAGCAGCTCGGCAAAAAATAGTAACTGCGCACACAGGCGCGGTGGGAGTGCTCCAATCACAGATAGATGCCGATATGCAATTACTCGACTCCTTGCGCGCCCAAGCCCAGACACCCTCGATACAAGCTCAGATACAAGAGATAACGAATAATCTATCATTGTTGCAACAGCAGATGGCTAACGAAAGCGCCGCGTATTTGACGCAACTTCGCGACGCAGATGCAAATATCAAGAATGCCCAAGATTGGCAGACTGCGGTGAAAACTCAAGACCAAGCTTTGCTTGATGATGTTGCGACGGTAACTGGTTCTGTGTCGCTCAAGTGGATAAGCTATTGGGCGATTGCACAGCTGTATCTTCCCGGATATTGGATACCGGCTATATTCGTCGCACTCGCGTTCCTCTCGTTTCTCTGGGACCGTCGCCGATTCATGAATGCGTAGAGCATTATTGGTGGGCGATCAAGGAATCGAACCTTGGACCTCTGTCTTATCAGGACAGCGTTCTACCACTGAACTAATCGCCCGTAGCATGGGAAATAATACCTCAAAACCTAGCATTCTGCAACTATTTCTGATATCATGGCGCCTGCGGGCCCTTAGCTCAGCTGGTAGAGCGCCTCATTTGCAATGAGGAGGTCAGCGGTTCGAATCCGCTAGGGTCCACCGAAATGCCTCAGTATACGGTTCCATTCTTATCTCAATACGCTGATCTTGGGCACCATGAATGGCGAGCGCGTGGGTGTGGAATTACCGCGCTCAAGATGGTGATGGACTACTGGCACGGCGTTGATGCTCGTAATCAGGCTATTTCCCTCGATGAGCTGCTTTCGGAGGGTCTTGCATCGCAAGCATATCGAGAGGGCGTCGGGTGGACGCACCGAGGTCTTGCTGAGCTAGCGCAGTCACACGGATACGAATCGTTCAATGTCGACTTCGCGCCACAGGGTAAGACTCCTAAAGCATTAGATGAAGCGTGGAGTATGCTTGTGGTCGAGCTTGAGCGCGGTCCAGTGCTTGCGAGTGTGTATGCGGGCATGGATCCGAATCGCGGGGGCGGGCACATCGTCGTGGTGACGGGTTTTCATGATGGTATGGTTTTATTCAACGACCCCGAAGAGATGGCGCCTCGTGAGGGACAGAAGTCTATTGCGCTCGAGGCGTTTTTACTTGCATTCAAGCGACGATATATTGTGGTGTGTGCCTAGGGTGTCGGCGGAGATTCTGGGGGTGCGCTTGCTTGAGGGGCTGGTGGTTGAGCTACAGCAACACCAACGTGCGCGCGTGTTCGAAGTCGCTGAATTACGAACAGCGTACCCCCGATGAGTAGTATGCCCATAAGTATGCTCGGCAGATTCGATCGCACTCGCTTAGCAAGTGTTGGGTGCTGCACAGTGATGGTTGCAGGTGTTGCGATTTTTTCGAACGCCCCGCCTCGGTCGGCATACACAACGATGCGATGCTCTCCTTCGGGCAGATTTGTCACATCGAGCGCATTGATGTCGCCCGAAACCACGACTGAGCGAATGAGGTTATTTTGAGCGTCAAAGACGTCAATACGATATTGAGTTGCAGGCGTTGAGCTGGGCGTTGGCCACGAGAGCGTGTCGCCATTCAGGATTTCAATAATGGGGGCTGAGCTTGGTGTCGGAGTTGCTGTGATTTCGGGTGTTGGTGTGGGGGCTCCGGGAGACGTCATAGGCGTCGGAGCTGGTGTCGGCGTGCTCTGTGGGGTTAGGAAGTTTATCGTAGCTTTCGCGCTGTTTCCCGATGTATCATTCGAGGTAATGCTGGCACGAAGATGTGTATCAGTTGGTAGGCTCCCGACGGTTATATAATGTTCTAGCTCGAGTGTTTGATCAAAATTGGAGCCAGCATTGATGTATTCTGGTAGTGTCTGGACCACCACGATGCTGCTTGCGGCTTCGCTGGTAGTCCATGCGAACGTCGCAGAATTCGGGGTCATCGAGACGACTCGCGCATTTGAGATGGTCGGTGGTGTTGTGTCTGGCGTAGGAGTTGGAGCTTGTGTAGGCGTCGGCGTTGCGCCGATTGGGGTGGGCGTAGGAGTTGGTGTTTGCCCCGATTCGAGCGTGGTAAATGACCCGCTATACGCGGTGGAATTTCCCCACGCGTCACGAACGGTGAGCGTGTATACGTACATTGTGCCAGGTGTGACGGGAAGAAGAGCGGTGCATGGCTGCGTGGTGATGAGGCAGGATGTGTATTGACCGACCCAGTCCTCGATGGCGTCACCGTACGCAATAGACCGATCAACTGGCTCATTTGCATAGTAGCTCATGAGAACATGTGAGAGTTCTGTTTGTGCAACGGTAACAGAACTTATAACGGGTGGGCTCCCCTCGCTGTTTTCATAGAGTGCGAATTTAAAGCTGTACGCCCGATCATCTCCGCCAATACGAGCGAGTCCCCCCGTGTATGCGGGGAGCGGCACGCCATTGTGCGCGAGGAGCATATTGGTTTCAGCGTAATACATTCGCAGTGTTGGAGCTGATGATGAAATGCGTACCCGATAGGCGTTTTGCCCGACTACCGCAACCTGCGATGGGAGGGAGATATGAATGCGCGTACCCGCCTCGCTCTCTGCGATTGGGGGAATAGTGATTGAGGTGGTTCCGAGGAGCGTGTTTGCGCTGGTGTAGAGTTGGAATACTGCATCGGTGGGTACTCCGCCATTGCTGAGCCAGAAATCAAACCCTGCGAGATATTCATTCAGCGGAAGAAAGACCTCGTCTATCGTTCCGGATGATGCAACAAGTAGGCTCTGCGCGTAATCAGGCGCAAATTCTCTATATGCCGCACCGTGTGCAGCGTTGGGCGCTAAGAAAAATCCGATGAGTACAGCATGCCAGAGTATTCGCTTCATTGAATCTAGTATATCACGTTAAAACGCCCCCTGATGGGGCGCTTTAACGTGATATCTCCTGGCGGTTGCTAGCGAGACACCGAGATTACTTCATCAAGCTCCGCGAGCGGTGCATTGATTGTGACACGGCCTGTTGCTGAGCGGACAATCGTGTAGCCAGAGTATCCTGCTGACGCGGTCGCATCGGTGGTTGGGTCAACAACCATTGTTGAGACGTAGGTGGGAACTAAGCATGCCTCGAGGTCGATGAGGCCAACTGCTGAGCCAACATACGTTGCTGTTGACGGAAGCGTAACCGTGACGGGGCCGGTGCATGAGGATGACCAGAGACCGCGATTGTCTGCCATGCGCTGGCCGACTGCGTTGAGGAGCGTATTGATGTTGCTCCAGCGTTGCGTGTTGCGAGCTTGCGCGAACTGACGAGCTGGGTTCAACGCAACGATGACGACTGATGCCAAGATTGCGATAATACCGATGACGACGAGGATTTCGATAAGTGTGAAACCCTTTTGGTTTTTCTTTGCTGACATGGGTGGTTAATGATTAAACAGTACGAAATGAATACAAACTTCGCTGAGATGCCATGCATGGAGCACCCCAACAATATCGACCTTTATTTCCTTTTAGTATACCACTACACGACTCGTGCCTTATCCACATAAACTACTTTTTCTCGTTCCAAAAGATGGGCGTGTAGTAATCGGCAGTGAGTGGAAACGCGGGTGGTGGACCATACAGCAGGTGCGCGTCGTAGATAATGATGCGATACTCGTAGCCAGTTCCATCGGTGTAGGCGAATCCATAACGCTCTCCTGACGCAATCATGCCAAAGAGTGTAATGGTGTCGCGATATGCTTCGGCGCCACAGCGCGATTGGTTTCCCGATGCAGGTCGATAGTAGTACCTTCCTACGCGACCATTTTGGGCAAAGAGCGCTCCATCGATACGGAGTATGTCGGCGCTCTTAAGTCCCGTGCCTACATTTCCTTGGGCAATAAGGCTGAGGATGTCTTGACCGTCATAGTTTGTGTAGAGGAGGTTATTGTTTACGGTTATGTGGGCGTAGTGTGCGGAATTTTCGGGGAAGATGCCGGCACCAATTGAGACTCGTGCGGTTTCAATCTGGCCATCAACCCAAACATTATCAGAGAAGAAGAGTATATTGTTGCTTGGAAGCGGGTAATTACCGAGGAGCGTCTCAGTTTCGATACTCCATGTGTCCCAATCATGTTGACCGAGCACCTCGATGCATCCATTCGGAGCTTTCAGCGTCTTGTTTACTTTGTAGAGATCAAAGGTGTCATTTGTTTTAAGGACGACGTGGTATCCAGATTCTTCCGATGAGTCGCGATAGAAGCCAGCGCTCTCCGCACTCGACTGCATCGTTGCGAGGTCTTGGGTGATGCCAACGAAATCAACGGGTGCGACAGCGAACTCTCTTCCTGCCATGAATACATCGGTCCTCACGGGAACCGTCGCGGGTGGCGTCGGGTCGATTGGGGAGGCGTGCGTGTGGACGCCGAATTCATCCTTCCCCGAATGGTCGGGGTCGTTGTACTCGTCAACGGCACTTGTTACCAAGTTGTGTGCCACGCCGTCCACACGGACGCCGAGGTTTGAGTGGATGGGGCCGTAGATGTCGGTTCCCTCCCCAAAGCGTACGAAGTCGTTTATCACAACGGCGTAGCGTGCGAATGAGGGGATTGCAAGCTTTGCTTCGATGATTTTTGAAACGTCTGCGTTCGCGGTGATAGCGCCTGTTGATTCGAGTGTTACCACGGTGGAGCCCGTGTCAGGCGGAATGATATTCAGAGAGTATGAACCGATGAGGTCTCCATCTTTATCGCGAAATTCATGCGTATAGGGGCCAGAGGATTCTGTGCCGTCTTTGTAGTCTTGCTTCGCGTGTGCAAGGTGCCACCGGTAGTACTCGATACCTGATTCCGCAATCATAAATGCCTGTGCTTGATCATAATCGCGGAAGACGGCCTTAATATTCGCATCGGCCCATAGGATGAATCCGGACAATATAATAATTGAAACCGAACTGAAAATGAGCACATAGAGGGATATCACGCCTGATTGTCGAGTGCGGAAGTTCATCATATGTCGCCTCGAAGATTTCGGATATTTATAGTGATCCCAAGCGTTGTGGGAGAGGGTGGTTCTTCTGAGTCTTTATCGGTTGTTACCATCACGCGCACAAGCCGGATGTCTGCTACGGAGACGGGGCTCGCGAGCGGGGCGGTGATATCGGGGTGCCCTGCGGGGTAGTATGAAAAAATACTCGTTGAGGTGACGTAGTGTACGAGGTCAGAGAGTACTTCGTTTGCGGAGGGATATGTTACGGGCTCTGTCGCCGTTGGTTCTGTGACTCCTTTTTTGATGACTCCATCTTGGAGGAAATAGCGGACCTGCTCAAATACTCCGTCGACATCGATGTCGCTAAAGAACGTGAGCGAAGTAGGTGTAGCGGCGGCAATCGTGTATGCGCCGTTCCCGCCGGGGCCCATTGAGCGAACTTCAGAAATCATCGTACGAAGCGTTGCTTCGAGTTCGCGCTCAGTCTCGAGGCGGTTTCCAAGATTGACACCAAAATCAGAAAGATCCAGCGTAAATGATGTCACATACGCAGCGCTCAGCGTGGTGATGGCGATTGCGATGAGAATCTCGATGAGCGTAAATCCTCGCATGGCTTAGGGGGTCAGTGAGACAATAATACGTTCCCACGCTGTACTTATTGGGACGCTGAGCGTCACCGGTTGGTATCCGGATCGGGTGATGGTGACGTCATATGTTTCTAGTGCTAGGCCGTTTATGTATGCCTGTCCTGACATGACGCATCCGGAAGCGTAGTTGATGCTAACATCTTCGAGTGAAGAGGCTATTTGCTCGCTATCGGTTTTCAGGATTGCCCGATATCTGATGTATCGATTCCCATTGAGCGATACAGGAATCGCGTCCCCAGAGGTTGTGAAGTATGAGGTTCCGGTTCCATCAGGCCCTGTCCACGCCCATGTCGTATTGTCATTATTTGCAGCGAGTTGCATGCGGAGACTGTTGTCGCCCGCAGGTTGTGGTTGAGACGCGGGCGACCAGTTGAGGGTGTCGAAATCCATGCTCGAGGTACCAATATCGAACGTGTTCGATATGAGCCACTCTTCACTTGCGCTCGCATAGGAGCCATTTGATTCTTTGAGCGTGAGCACTCCTCCGGAGGATGTCTCGATGAATGCGCTTGCGGAGTCGTATGAACCAGCTGGCCAATCTGTTTGCGTGAGCGCCCAGTGTCCCGTTGTTCGAGATTCGTCATAGCCGGTCCCCGTCACGTGGACGAGTGCATCGTTGAGCGGTTGTCCGGATGCATCAACAACAGAAACAAGGAGTGCGTTTGCTGATTTCGCGTAGGTCATCCAGGTGAGTGTATGTTGTGTATTTGGATCGATGGAAAACGAGAGCGATGCATGCGCGCCGGCGATGTCGAATGCTGTATCGGTGGGGACGAGCGAGTAGGTATCCCATTCGAGTGAGCCAAGCGTGACAAGTCCATTGGCATCGGTTGTGTGAGCGACGGAGTATTTTGGCGTATCGGGATTTGTGCCGATGTTCTTTGCCCCTGTAACAAGGGCGTCAAAGCTCGAAGTCGGCGCACAGAATTGATCCCGAGCGCGAATCGTGAGAGAGCTCACGCGATCTATCGCGAAGCTTGCGATAGTGAGTTGTTGATTCGCAACGGTAGCGTCGGGCTTTATGGGGTTCGCCGGCGAGCCCGGTGCGTATGTTCGATCGCTTGAGTATCCTGATTTTGAAACTTCGACACGATACGCAGCAGAGCCGGTTGCAGTGTCCACGAGTTGGAGCACGCCGTCAGTATTAGTGATATCGGTGAGGTCGATATCTGGTGATGCCAGGGTGTTGGTAATGTGCACGGTCGCGCCACTCACGGCGATACCGGCAGCATCAAATACACGAATGAAGAGATTGCCCCTCCTGCTCGTGCTTTCGAGATTCTTTGGCGCAATGTATGTTGACATTGAAATAAGATTGTGTCGTGGACACGTGTCGCAGGTCACCTGAAATTCGACGAGCTTGTAATCGGCGGGTGCGGTGTCTCCGGGGGTGCCGCCGAGCGTACCATCGAAGGGGTCGTCTATATTGCGGACGTAGGTGTGAAGCACAAGGTCGGTCGTGCCAACAGAAATTATTTTTTCTTGCGCTAGTAAGCCTTGGGGCGCACCTTCCACAACTCCCACATCTTCGTAGCGCATATTTCGAACAGACTCGACTTCTGATTCGATGGTATCGAGTGCGACGCTATTGTATTGTGCGGATTGTACGATATCGAGAACGTTCGAATAAGCGAAGTAGATGCTCGTGCTCACGATGCTTAAAATGGTGAGCCCAATGAGCGTCTCGATGATGGTGAATCCGAGTTGTGACGTCTGCGCGTTAACGCCCAAGCGTTTGGGTAATTGCATAAATCGGGGTAATAATCGAAATCGCAACAAAGATAACCACGCCGCCCATGACCAGTAATAGAATCGGCTCAAGTATATTACTTAATCCCTTCGTGGTGTTGTCGAGTTCGGTTTCATAAAAATCAGCGAGGAACACGAGCGTTTCATCGAGCTTTCCGGTATTTTCGCCAACCATCGACATTTGGCTAAACGTTGGAGGGAACAGCTTTTCATTGGCAATCATCGACTTGCTCATGGGTTCGCCTCGCTGTACCGCCCGTCCAATGGCGAGCGCCTCATCTCGATAGACAAGATTGGTGAGGGTCTCGGCGGTGATGTCGAGCGCTTGCACGATTTTTACTCCGCCACGGAGGAGGAGGTTGAGGGTGCGTGCGATGTTGATGATATTAACCTCGGTTGAGAGCCCGCCGACATAGGGAATCGCCAGAATGAACGAGTGCCACGCTTTCTGAAATGATCGAATCCTCAGGAGGAGTATGAATGCGACAACCAAAATGAGAATCGCGAGGAAGACCCATCCGCCATAGGAGATAAAGAATTCAGATATCGCGATGAATACGCGCGTTGAAAGGGGGAGTTCGGTGTTCAGTCCACGGAGCACGGGGAGGATTTTCGGAAACACAACAAACGAGAGGATGCCGGTAATACCGAAGGTGGAGAACATGATGATTATGGGGTATGCCATTGCTCCACGTATTTTCTTTTGAAGCTCACCCTTTTTCCCCATCTCTTCCGCTAGATACTTGAAGTTTTCTGAAAGCGTTCCCGATGTTTCACCGACGCGCACAAGATTAATAAAGAAGTCGCCGAAGACGGCTCGGTAGCGTTCCATTCCGACAGAAAGATAGTGGCCATTGCGCACATCATCGATGAGGCCATCGAGCACGTGGAGGAATGGGCGGCTTGTGGTTTGGTGCTTGAGGATTTCGAGCGCGTCGAGCACCTGCATACCTGAGCGCGTCATCATGTCCATGTGGCGCGCAAAAAGCATCTTATCCTTTAAGGAAAGACGAAAGAAAAGATTATTGAGATTATCGAACCATGACATATCCCTCCGTTGTAGATTACGAACTATTCATGAATAACGCGTAGAATTTCTTCGATCGTAGTGAGGCCTGCAACTGCTTTCTGGAATCCATCCTCAAGGAGCGTTGTCATGCCGTTTTTGATGGCAATCTTTTTGATTTCTCCCGCATCGGCGCGACGCATCATTGCCTCGCGGATAAAATCATTCATCTCCAAGACCTCATAGATTCCTAAGCGCCCCCGGTATCCTGTGTTGTGGCATATGGCACACCCTTTTCCTTGGAAGAAGTCGCGGTGATTGTCGAGAATTTCAACGGGGATGTTTTCTTTGAGTGCGTTAAATTCGCCCTCGGTAATGCGTCGCGGGATTTTGCAGCTGGTGCAAATCGTGCGTACCAAGCGTTGTCCGATGGCGACGTTGATGGTGGATGCGACGAGGAATGGCTCGATGCCCATATCGAGTAATCGAGGGAGTGTGGTGGCGGCGTCATTGGTGTGGATAGTGCTCAAGAGCTTGTGACCGGTGAGTGCGGCGTTGATTGCGATTGCAGCCGCTTCTTCGTCGCGAATCTCGCCGACCATGATGATGTTCGGGTCTTGTCGAAGTACGGAGCGTAGTCCATTTGCGAAGGTGAGCCCCGTGCGAGCGTTCACTTGGATTTGATCGATGCCTTCAAGAGAATACTCGATAGGATCCTCGATGGTGATGACCGATACCTCTCGCGTATTGAGCTCTTTGAGGATGGTGTAGAGTGTTGTCGTTTTCCCTGACCCTGTTGGACCTGTTGCGAGGATCATTCCATAGGGAGTCTGGACTGCTTTACGAATCTTCTTGCGGTCAGCATCGGTGAGCGCGAGCGCATCCAGCGTACTGATGCCTGCTTGCTCAGCGAGAAGACGTAGGACGCAGTTCTCTCCGTAGTACGTGGGCACAATGCTTACGCGTACATCAAACTGAATGGCGGGACTCGCTAGGTTCATGCGGAAGCGGCCGTCTTGTGCGGCTTGGTGTTCATCGGTGCGCATCCCACCGAGCACCTTGATGCGCGTGATGATGCCTGAGTGAAGGCTACGAGGGAAGATGAAGATATCATTGAGGATGCCGTCGATGCGCATGCGCGCGACGAGTTTTTCCTCGTAGGGTTCAAGGTGAATGTCTGACGCGCGTGCGGTGTATCCGTACGCCATCATATCGTCGACAAGTTTGATGATTGAAATCTGCGCCTCGGGCAGCTTTATCATTTTGTCCACTTCTTCTCGGAGTGCGAATGCGGTCGAGTCCATACCCGAGCCATCAGCTGGTTTTTTGGGGGCCGTGTCGGATGGAGTGGTTGGGACGGGACTTTCTGGTGTCGGAGCTTTTGGAATAATACCGATGAGTATTTCAGAAATCTTTGTAACAATCTCGTCGGCATTCACATTTCCCTTGATGAGAAATCCATTGATGCCAAGCTGTTGTGCTCGTTTGATGTCGTCTTTATTTTCAGCAGTAAAGAGCGCAAGAATGGGGAGTTCTTCGGCGGTCTTTTTTTTGCGGATCTCGCTTATTGTTGCGTATCCGTCCAGTGTTCCTGAAAGTGGAATATCGACAACGACGAGGTGGGGGGATTGTTTTTCGATGTTAGCAATTCCGAGCGTGCCGTCTTGCGCGAATGTGGGCGTGAACCCACGGTGCGTAATCTTCTCACTCAATAACTGCGCCATAAACTCATTATCTTCGATGATGAGAACTATTTTTCCGATTTCGGTGGGCATGAGGATGATTGTGCACGCAATACAACGGGAACGTCGTGTCGCGTATGTGACTTAAGTATACCACAGCATATTCGATGGCGCCTGTTGCTATGATAGCGCCTACTGGTCTGGTATACTGCCGTCATGGAATCCTTCAGCATCATCGTCGGAATAGCGCTCCTGGCATTGGTTATCGCGGTAATGTGGCTGCAATTACAAGCTCGCAAGCCACGGGAGACCGATCAGAGCATGCTCATGCTCGCCTCTCGCTTGGACGCGCTCCAGACGCAGGTTTCTGCCCAGCTTGAGCAGTCACGCCAAGCAAGTGAGCGATCGGCATCATCAGTGATGTCGCAGGTACAGTCATTCACGCAGGGCATGACCGAGCTCAAGGGTGTGGTGGAGCAGGTGCAACAGCGCGTGAAGGATGTCGCGAACTTTCAGGATATCTTTAAGTCGCCCAAGTTGCGTGGTATTTGGGGCGAGGCATCGCTGGAAAGTGCGCTCGCGCAGTACTTCCCCAATGACCGGTATATTATTCAGCACTATTTCAAATCGGGCGAAGCGGTTGATGCGGTCCTCAAGCTTCCCAACGACCTCCTCCTTCCCATTGATAGTAAATTCAATTGGGAAAACTTTGAGAAAATGATAAACGCCGACAACGAAGTTGCGCGTGATGGATTCCGAAAGCAATTCCTCTCAGACGTAAAAAAGAAAATAGACGAGATTGCTACGAAGTACCTCATTCCCGGCGAGGGTACTACCGATTTCGCGCTTATGTATATGCCAGCAGAGACGCTCTACTACGAAGTCATCCAGAACGTAAAAGAGGCGGACTTGTCGTCGTATGCTCGCGCAAAGAAGATTATCTTGGTCTCGCCCAACACATTCTTCCTCACGGTCTCGGCAATTCTCCACTGGTTCAACGATGTACAGTTCAGCAAGCAGACGCGTGAGATTATGAAAAAATTGAGCCGCGTGGTGCAGGACGCGGGTAAGCTCGCTGATGATTTCCGTGTGCTCGGGAAACATATCGGGAATGCACAATCCGCATTCGACGACACCGACAAGCGCCTCGGTCTGCTCGTGGAGCGCACGCAGAAGGTGATTGAGTTGAGTGAAGAGGTGAAGGAGATAGAGTGAGCCCCGCGAAGTCACGCTTTCCCCGATACGCTTCCGTCAGCACGCTCGCACGCCCTGCGAGCGTGCTTCGCTAGGGAGCTCGGTGCCGGTGCTGTCAAGGACTGACCATTGACAGGCCATGCCACCAGCATTCGCTACTGCTTCCGGAAGCATATCGGGAAGAGCGTGAGCCATACTCGGAGTGCTTCGAGGCAACGTTGCGGAGAACCGAGGGCTTGGTTCTGCCGAGGTTCGAGCATCGAGATAGCCGCCGACCGCAGGAGTCGACGGACTATCGGTTGTCCGCGAAGCATTTCGGGTATGGCGAGCGAATCTGCGGAGGGTAATGTATCGTATGTAAAATCAAAATAAAACACCCCGCCAAATGTGTCTTGGCGGGGCGGGGCGTCACTCGATGCGACGGATAATGCGCGATGGCACGGATGCGGGGCTCCACGCCCACACGCTCACGGGCATGGTGATGAGCCATGGCTTGAGCCAGTCTTGAACGGTTTGGAGCTTCTCCTGGCCTTCTTTGATGCTCGCAACCCTGATGCCGAAGCCGATTCGCCAGCCGAGCGCGTCGTAGATGTCGACGGCCTTGTGGAGCGGGATGTCGTATTCCTCGATCTGCGCATCGCTCGGGTACTTCGTGATTGTGCACGGTCCGATGTCGTCGCAGAGATCGTTGAGGGCTCGGTGCTGTTCCCCTACGTATGCTGAGTCTGACAATTGCTCTTCATCGAACCCCACCCCGACCCAGATGATTTCTCGCACGGTTAGTCTCCTTAGTTCGCCAACCTCGTTGGCGTCTCGGTGTTTGCGGGCGACATGCCAGATGTCTCATCCAGCAGCGCTTCACTTTGCGCGGTAACGCTTTCTGCGAATTGCTCCGCCGCGTCGATTTGTCGTCCGAGCTCTCGGGTGTCGATGAGACCATCGGGCGCTGCTTCCACCTGCAGGGTGACGCCGATGCCGTTTGCTCGACGGATGATGGCCCGGCACGAGTCCATCGCCTTGTACGCCTGATTGATGAGCTGTTGAGAGGCGTCCCCGCTGGAGTCCATAGCATCGACCATTTCATGTAGCTGCAGGAGCCTCCCGAGTCCGGCAATCTGGTCTGCGGTGCTCTTGATTGTTGTGAGCGCTTCCGTGGTGCACGCGATGGCTCGCCGTTTCTCTTGGAGTGTGGCGTCGACTCGAGCGAGAGCGGCTTGAACTGCGCCAGCGATTGCCGAGTATGTGGTTTCCGATGCAACGCTTTCTCGGGCAGATTCGAGCCTCTCGATCTCATTCTGGAGTTTTCTGAGGCGCGCCTCGAAGTCGCGCTGTGGCGCATCGAGTTCGTTGCGCTGGAACTCCGCGAACTCTTCCGAGATGTTGTGTGACTTTGGGATTGGCGCGGTCTTTGATTTGAAGAGTCTGGCGACGAGATTGACGGCACTGCCCGTGATACTCGTTGTTATCTGCACGACGGCTATCGCGCACAGGATCATCATTCCGGCGATGAGTGCAAGCAACGGCACCGGAGAACAAGCTGCATGAAGGCCGGTGTATGAATCCCTATCCTTGTAGTCAGCGATGAGAGGTGTTGAGGCGGGATTCCGATCCTTACTAGCCCTTTTATCCCAATCGCCGGACGACTCTGGGAATAGCGATTTGCGCAAGATGTATCTGACCGACCACCGCTTCGCGGGCCCATTATCGTGGAAGACACTCCACTTGAGCATCCCCAGCAGGGTGCCGCTTACGAGCCAGCAGGCCGCAATTCCGAGTACGGAAAGCACAGACATGTGACCTCCCTTGTCAGAGAACGAATGATCTACTATACAATACTAAGTTATAATTGTCAATTTATTGCATTTTCTGCACGTTTTTTCTACACTGGTCAACGTACAATTACATAACAGGTCAACCGTCTTTTTTATTTTCGTATGGAATACACACTGATTGCATTTGGTATTTCGGTGGCGGCGCTCGTGTTTGCGGGGCTATTGGCGCGGTGGGTGCTTCGTCAGCCGGTGGGAACGCCCGCGATGGTTGCGGTTTCTGATGTGATTCACGAGGGTGCAAATGCCTTCATGCGTCGCCAGTATCGGACCATTGGATACATCAGTTTCGGACTCGCGGTTGTATTATTGCTCGCCTACGGACTTTCGGGTAATTGGGAGCATGGCTGGCAGACCGCGGGTTCATTTTTGTTTGGTGCGGTGTCGTCCGCCATTGCGGGTATCGTTGCTATGTCGATTTCGGTGCGCGCGAACATTCGCGCCGCGGGTGCCGCACAGCGTGGCCTTCCGCAGGCGCTTGAGGTTGCGATTCGTGGCGGAGCGGTCTCGGGTATTATTATCGTCGCGATGTCGCTCTTGGGTATTTCGGTTCTCTTCTTGATGTATGAATGGATGGGTGTCGCAATCCGCGATATTCCCTCGTTGATTGTGGGATATGGTTTTGGCGCATCACTCGTTGCGCTTTTTGCGCAGTTGGGGGGTGGAATCTTTACCAAGGCCGCAGATGTCGGTGCGGACTTAGTGGGTAAGGTTGAGGCGGGAATCCCCGAGGACGACCCACGCAATCCTGCGGTGATGGCGGACTTGGTGGGAGACAACGTAGGAGATTGTGCTGGTCGTGGTGCTGACTTGTTTGAGTCTGCTGCTGCAGAAAACATCGGAGCCATGATTTTGGGCGTCGCGCTCTATCCGGTGTTTGGCATTGAGGGAATCATGTTCCCACTCGTGCTTCGCGCGTTTGGACTTATCGCGACCATGATTGGTATCTTCGCCGCAAAAGCGAAGGAAGGTGAAAACCCAATGGCAAGCTTGAATCGTGGCTACTGGGTTACGTCTATTCTCGCATCGGTTGCATTCTTCTTTGTGACTCGTTCGATGCTCGATAACATGTGGTTCTTCTGGGCCGGTATGGTTGGTATTGCGACGTCGATTGTATTTGTGTACCTGACGCAGTATTACACTGAGTCTCGATTCCGTCCGGTGCGCGAGATTGCGCAGGCATCCACAACTGGCCCAGGCACTAACATCATATCCGGATATGCGGTTGGTCTTGAGTCCACGGGTGCAACAGTTATCTCGATTAGTGCTGCGCTCCTTGCATCATACTGGCTTGGCTCCAATAGTGGCGTTCCACATGGCGGACTGTATGGAACTGCCGTTGCAACGATGGGTATGCTCGCAACCGCAGCGTACGTGTTAGCTATGGATGTGTTCGGACCCATCACGGATAACGCGGGCGGTATCGTGGAGATGTCGAAAGCACCAGAGAGTGTTCGTCGCACCACTGACAAGCTCGATTCTGCTGGTAACACCACGAAGGCACTCACGAAGGGATATGCAATTGGTTCGGCGGCACTCGCTGCGTTTTTGTTGTTTAGTGCATATCTGGAAGAGGCGCACCTGACGGTGGTGAACTTGGCGAACATCGAAGTGTTCATTGGCGCGCTCCTTGGCGCAACGCTTGTGTTTGTATTTAGTTCGCTTGCCATTCGTGCAGTCGGAAAAGCTGCCTACTATATCATCAACGACGTGCGCGCGCAGTTTAAAGAAAATCCTGGCATCATGCAGGGGACTTCAAAGCCCGACTACGCACGCGCAGTCGATATCACCACACGTGGTGCATTGAAGGAGATGATTTTCCCAGGCTTGCTTGCAATCATTGTGCCGATTGCAGTTGGTATGATATTCAAAGCAGAAGCAGCGGCCGGACTCCTCATGGTTGGCACGATTGCGGGTATCTTGATGGCAACACTCATGAACAATGCTGGCGGTGCATGGGATAACGCAAAGAAATATATCGAAGAGGGCCATCTCGGTGGTAAGGGTTCCGAGGCGCACAAGGCGGCAGTGACTGGTGATACGGTGGGCGATCCATTCAAGGATACCGCTGGTCCATCACTTCACGTGCTCATCAAGTTGCTCTCCACACTTACCCTCGCGCTCGTCGCCCTGTTTGTGTAGATAAGCGCTCTCACCGATATATCTCTGCACGCACGCTCGCACGCCCTGCGAGCGTGCTTCGCTAAGAGCTTGATGCCGGTGCTGTCAAGGAAAGACCATTGACAGGCCGTGCCACCGGCAGTCGCTGTTGCGTGCAGAGATGCATCGGTGCTCGCGCTCCCATGGCCGGAGTGCTTCGAGGCAACGTTGCGCAGAACCGAGGGCTTGGTTCTGCCGAGGTTCGAGCATCGAGATAGCCGGCGACCGCAGGAGTCGACGGACTATCGGTTGTCCGCGAAGTATTCCGACCAGGGGAGCACGGAGTGTGTCTGCGGGGATGTATCGGCGACTGACTGCGCTAGTGATTGACCACATCGGCGATGATCTTTTTGAATGCTCCATGGTATACTATATTATATGGACGAACCTCAATTACCGTCAGCACCTGAATCGGTGCAACCAGCGCCTGTGCCCGTGTCTCCTCCCCAGGCTCCCGAACCTGTGGCGCCGCCAGTTTCTCCCGTGCCCGCCGCACCTGCATCTGTACAACAGGGAATTAAGGTTGGAGATGTGATGACGAAAGACGTGCTGGCGATTGATGTCAACGACACGCTGGATGTTATTGCGGGATTGTTCGAGAAATACAACTATGATGGCATGCCCGTCATTGATTCGACCAAGAAGCTCATGGGCGTTATTACGATGTACGATTTGGTGCTCCAGTCATCGGACATTCATCTGCCGACGATGCTAAAGATTATGGATCAGATTGCGCGTGAACAGGGCGACGCGCGTGCGCTTGATGCTCACTTCGGAAAACTTCGCGACATCAAGGCCACCAGCATTATGAATCCGAAGGTAGTATCTATCGGCCCCGATGCGTTACTCGAGGAAGCTGCAAAGATTTTCGCAGACTATCCCAAGGTGAATCCGCTCTGCGTTGTAGATGCAGAGGGGAAGTTGGTTGGCGTGGTATCGCGCTATGATGTGATTAAGTTTTTCAACGAAGCATATCTCAAGCACATGGTGCAGCAGAAGTCGGAGGATGGTGGAGATGCATACAAGGCGTTCCCCACCAAGTCCGAAACGGAAGTGCAGAAGGCAGTTTCCGATGTGCAGGCAGAATTCTTACTCGTGCAGAAGCGCCGACCACTTATTTGGAAGTATATCGCTATCGCAACCTTTGCTTCTGGTCTCATCGCTGCCACTGCACTTATTATCCGTATTGTCTCGAAGGAGGGCTAGATTCGTGCTCGCTTGAGGAGAAGTGAGTTGAGCACCACCGAAATGGAGCTTGCCGCCATCGCGACCGATGCGAAGATTGGGTTGAGCTGGATACCCCAGATAGGGTAGAGCGCCCCCATCGCAACAGGAATGAGGATAATATTGTAGCCAAACGCCCAAAACAGATTGAGCTTAATCGTGCGAAGCGTCTTGCGCGAAAGCGCAATAGCAGACGCAACGGTGCGCAGGTCGCGATTGATGAGCGTGATATCCGCGGCTTCGATTGCTACATCGGTTCCTGTCCCCATGGCGATGCCAACATCTGCCTGTGCGAGCGCGGGAGCGTCATTAATGCCGTCGCCAATCATTGCAACGGTTTTCCCTTCCTGCTGAAGTTTCATCACTGCGGATGCTTTATCTTCGGGGAGCACTTCAGCGAAGTATCGCTCGATGCCAAGCTGTGTTGCGACCGATGCGGCGACGCGCATGTGGTCGCCCGTAATCATTGCTACTTCGATGCCAAGCTTTTTCAGTTCAGCGATTCCCGCTTTTGCTGTCGGCTTTACCGTGTCTGCAATTCCGATGACGCCGATGGCGCTCCCATCAACGGCAACGATGGTGATGGTATTCCCGCCATCTAATATCTCATCAATAGTGCCACGGAGTGCGTCAACACTAATTCCCTCTGATCGCATGAATCGTTCGGTGCCCGATACAACTCGTGTCCCGCTTACCGTTCCGCGGACGCCGTTGCCGGGAACTGTTTCAAATTGTTCAGATGATGCATGCAGGATGATTTCGCGTCGCTTCGCTTCTTCGAGGATTGCTTGCGAGATGGGATGGCTTGATGACTGCTCTACAACGGCGTCCATCTGAATCACTTCGTTTTCGGTATGGCCATTTGCCGGTTTTACAACCGTGACGCGCGGTTTTCCTTCGGTGAGTGTTCCTGTTTTATCGAAGACAACCGAACGAACCTTGTGCGCAGTCTCGAGTGCTGCCGCATCTTTAATGAGGATGCCGTGTTGCGCGCCAATGCCGGTGCCCACCATGATAGCGGTAGGCGTCGCAAGTCCCATGGCGCATGGACATGCGATAATGAGTACCGCAACCGTGCTCAGGATTGCGCGGAGGAGCACTGGCTCAGGGCCAAATGCATACCATGTTGCAAATGTTGCGAGTGCAAGCATGATAACAATCGGCACAAAATACGATGACACAATGTCGGCGAGCCGTTGAATGGGCGCCTTGCTTCCCTGTGCTTCCTGCACGAGTTTTACAATCTGCGCGAGCATGGTTTCATTTCCGACTTTGGTTGCACGGAAGAGGAATGAGCCCGTGGCGTTGATGGTTGACCCGATGACCGGTGATTCAGGGCCCTTGTCGACGGGGATGCTTTCGCCGGTCACCATCGATTCGTCAATCGCGGACGCGCCTTCGACAATCACTCCGTCAACGGGAATCTTTTCTCCAGGTCGCACGCGAATGACATCGCCGATAATAACCTGCTCGAGTGGGATGTCCTGCTCACTGCCGTCGCGCACGACACGTGCAGTCTTGGCCTGGAGTCCGAGCAACTTCCGAATTGCATCAGACGTGCCCGCTTTTGCGCGCGCCTCGAAGTAGCGACCCAGCAAGATAAGGCCGATGATAATTGTTGAGACGTCGAAGTATGCCATCGGCTCAACGCCTCCTCGCATCACGAGTTCGGGAGCCGCAGTGACTACAATCGAATATCCGAACGCCACGGTTGTGCCGAGCGCGACGAGCGTGTCCATGTTTGCGGTGCGGTGTCGCAGTGAAGAGAACGCAGCGCGATAGAATGACCACCCTGCCCAAAACTGTACGGGTATCGCGAGTGCGAGTTGAAGCCAGAAATTCTTGATAACCGACGGCGCGGTTTCCATGAGGCCAGGGAAGCTACCCCACACAATGAGCGCACCGAGCGATAGACTCACCACGACGCGGGTTCGTAGCGCAGAAAGCTCTCGGCTCTTTCGTGTGCGCTCTGCGTCTTCATGTTCCATCTCGTCCGAGATAAGCGCTTGATAGCCTACATTCGCAACCGCAGAGCGCAGGTGTTCATCGCTCACGCGAGTTGCGTCGAACTGAACCGTTGCTTTTTCAGTCGCAAGATTCACGGTCGCGGTGTCGACGCCGGGAACTTCTTTCAGCGCATCTTCGAGTACGCGCACGCACGAGGCGCAATGAATTCCCTTGATGGGAAATGTTTTTTTCGTTGGTGTCATAGTTATTTCACGATAATCGAGCCGTGATACATACCCATCCCACACGTGAATGGATAGGAGCCAGGTTTGGTGGGAGTAATCTGGACGTCAGTCCGTTCATTGAGCGGGAGGGTGCGACGAATTTTGAACTCGCTGATGACAACTTCTTCGAGGCAGCTCGAGGGGTCTTTGCGAAGAAAGTGAATGGTGGTCTGGGTGCTCACGGGAATCTCGATGACATCAGGCGTGTAGCCACCATCAACGATAATCTCGATATCGCCCGAAACGCGAACTGTCGTTGAGCGCTTACCCAGAAAGAACCAATATACTGCAATGATGCCGACAACCGCTCCGCCGAGAACGATGATTTGATCCGTAGTCATAGCGGGTTAGTTAATAACTTCAATGATGCCGGTGTACATGCCCATGGAGCACGAGAACTTCATTCGGCCAGCCTTGGTTGGTGTGAATTCGATGATATTCTCACCGGGTCGGAGTGTGCGAGCGATGTCGAGCGCTGGTACCACAAGCGAGCTTGCGCAGGAATATGAGTCCGTGGAGGTGATAGTCCATACCGTGGGCACGCCACGCTTCAGGATGAATCGATTGGGGCTGTATCCTCCCGCCCATTGATTCATGGTGATGTATTGCTTGCCATCGCGCTGGATTGCCTGTGTCCCGGTGGTTCCGGGTTTTTGCACTGCAGTTCCGGTCGGAGTCTGGCGGAGTACGATACCGGTGAGGTTCCAGCCGTTGCTGATATTCCAGAATCCAAGTATGAGGACGATAATGCCCGCAACCTTGAAGAATATACGCGCACCATTTCCTTTCACGATTGATGCGAGCGCGCCGATGCCGAGGAGGCCCGGGGTTGTGCCGAGTGCAAAGAGCGACATTACGAGTGCGCCCTGCGCAAAACTTCCCGTGCTTATCGCATAGATTTGCATCGCCTGCGTGAACCCGCAGGGGAGGAAGAATGTGAGCGCTCCGAGGGTGAATGCGTTGCGATGGCTATATTCTTCTGTTCGGCGATTAAATCCAAGGATGCGCGCGATGCCGGTGGGGAGTGTGAGTCCTGATGATATACGGGGGAATACTTCGAGCAGTTTGGCTCCAAGCATAACCATGACGACACCTGCAAGGATAATCAACGCCCCGAGCATGCCACCTGACGGTCGCACAGCGGCGCCGATTGCACCCATCACGCCACCGAGGATTCCAAATGAAGCGAAGCGTCCAAGATTGAAGAAGACGTGTGGGCGAAACTTCTGGAGACGTGTTGCTTCGGGGTGCGCATCCGCGTATCTCGCAGAGATACCGAGCACAAGTCCGCCGATGAGCGCCATGCACGACGATACTCCCGCTGTGAGACCAACCAGAAGCGCCGTTGATGGCCCATTCGCGGTTCCCGCGCGAGTAATGATGTCGAACAATCCGAAGATGTTACTAAAGAGATAGAGGATGAAGACGATGCACGCGGAAACAAACACCTCCGACCACAGTGAGGGGTCGCTTGAGATGAATGGGCGCGGGCCAGATGTTCCGAGTGAGTATCCTGCGTCGCGAACAGCAGACGCGACACGAGATTTCTCGGGAGGCGTGCCGTTGTGGGTGATGTGCACAACTCCGGTTCCATGATTCGCACGCACGTCGGTGACGCCCGGAATTTCTCGCAGGTGCTTCTCGACAAGAATCTCGCACGACTTACAGTGCATGCCTTCTATCTGATAATACGTTTTCATAAGGTGATATTAGTATCTCATACTTCCAAAACAAAATGCCACACTTCCATGAGTGGAGGTGGCGAGTGAGGATGCTAGTACACCTTGGGATTGAGTATTCCCTGCGAGAATGCGAGCTGAAGTGGCTTCAAAAAGAGGTTTGGCGGCGCGTGGATGAATAAACGTTGTACGGTGGAGTACGTCGTAGGAGTTGTGGCGTACGAGATGATGAGCGCGAGTGTAAATACAAGGACGAGGATGGTTAGGGCGAGACTGTTCTGTGCGGTCCCTACGATGGTTGCGAGATGCGAGAGTTGTACGGTTGATGTGAATGGGCACATGACTGCGTGCATAGCGCCATGAGTATGCGCCATCAGAAGCCCTGCGCTACAGAGCGTGAGAATGAAGAAAGACGCGATAATCAGCGGTGCAATGGTGTGGGAAAGCCGAATCATGGCGGGACTATACCATAGAACAGGGGAATTGACCAATCGCATAAAATATGATATAGTTAAGTATTGGCCATTCGGGCCAGAGAACGTTCACAATGTGCACAGTGCACAAGCTCCCGTAGAGGAGCAAGGAGAATACCGTGGAACAGCAATTCCGTGGGGTAACGCATCACCGGCCAGACGAGGACGAGCTCACCAACGTCCGCATCATCGAGATCTGGGGGACGCAGCAGTTCCCCGGTGTGGCAGACAGCCCTCTCCTGACCGAGGATGCTGGGCTCCAGTTGAGCGAGGATGAAGCGCGGAAGTGGTTCGAGAACGGGTACCTGCTCATCGGCACAGGCGGACCGTTCGTCCTGTTCGACGAGCACGGGAAGGGCGACGGAGCCTCGGCGGCGACCATCGCTGCTGCGTATTATGGTCTCACTGCGGACGCCGGTCTTCAGCGGATTCTTGCGTACTCGTTGCGTGCCGACGACAAGGCGCAGGACCACCCCTTCGCGATGGCGACGGTCATCAAGAACTTCCACTCGGCCGGCGTGCCGTTGGAGCGCGTGCGCGCGAAGCACCGAGGATGGTTCGACGCTCTGTATCTCGTGGATACGGGCGCCATCAACTTCGACGCACACCACGCGACGTTCAAGCAGATGGCCATCGCATGGCTCATCGCTCGGTACGGTGAGCCGGAGCATCGGTCGCTCATCTTCGGATCGTTCGCCGACGCGATGGAGGCCATCGGGCTTTCGTCCGAGAAGGTCGACGAGGTGCGAGAAATCGCACGGTTCGTCGACGCGGACGCATCGAAGGGGGCATTCTCGAGCTTCGATGTGCGAGGGCTCTCGCTTGCCTTGCAGATGGCCGGTGCGACGGAGGAGTACGTTATCAATGACGTGCACGACGCACTCGATGCGAAGGTGTACGTCCAGCGAGAGTTCCTCTCCGCTCTGAAGTGCTTCAAGAAGGAAGGTTCGTATCTCGATGGTGTGCATGCGCGTATCGCGGTGATCTGTTCGGACAACGAGCAGATGCATCGTGCGGCGCGCTTCGCCGATCGCACCCTCGCGGTGTTGGTTCAGCAGAGGTCGGATGGTCACGTGCAAATCTTTTCTGATCAGAAGCGCGACCTGCGTCCCATCATCCGACGTCTGCGTGATGTCGAGTATCGGAAGTCCGGTCGGAAGGGAACCCTCCCGATGGCAGTGCTCTCCGGCGGTGGGACGCACCCACTCGTGCCGGCATGGTATGGCTTTGAGAAGTATGGAAAAGTCATCCACGTGTTCAACGGTTCGCTGAAGACTCGGCGAACGCCAAAGACGCGTCTGTCGCTGGACGAGGTGGTGAGCTGTGTCCGCGAGGGCATGGCGCACGTGCACCGTCCGCGTGGCGTCCAGCGCGACAAGAAGTAGCGCCTCGTAGTAATCCGTATTGGCCCGGGGGAATCAAAACCCCCGGGCTTTTTATTTCTTCAGCGCCAAGAGGAGGCGCACTTCACATTCTTTGAAGATTGCTTTGAGTTCGTCGTGTTGCGAAGGTGTGAATTTCTTTAACACAAAATCTTTTACGAAATCATCTCGCTTTTTTTCGGATTGCTCTCGCGCTTTGTCGAGTGCACGCACGCCGGTGCCGATGCGGATGCGGTAGAATTTATTCGTCTTGAGCGCATCGATGATACTCTGAACGCCACGGTGTCCGCCGGCGTTTTTCTCGAATGAAAATTTGCACATGCCAAAGGGGATATCGAGGTCATCATGAATGACGATGATGTCTTCGTTCTTTGCTTTCGCCCATGGCTTCGCTTTGCGTGCAGCATCTCCGGATTTATTTACAAATGTAGACGGCTTGAGGAGCCAGCTTGCATGGCCTTCTATATCTATCTTGGCGACGGAGCCCAATACTTTGGCATTATTCTCAAATTTCTCGCCCTTGTACTTCTTATTGAGCCAGTCTAAAAACTGCCACCCTACATTATGACGTGTCTCGAGGTATTCGGGGTCTGGATTTCCAATACCGATAATAAGTTTCATACGCGAATCGTACACAGTTGTGATGGAAAAGAAAAGACCGCCGGATTGCTCCGGCGGTCACGGGAAGGGCTAGCTCGAATGCTTTACCAAGAACTGCGCGATGTCGTTTCGGTCGCGTTGGCACCACGCGTCGAGGATGCGGATGCACTCGACCGATTCTGCGATGGCTCTCGTTGCGCTCGGTGCGTGATGTTCGGCGAAGAACGCTTCGATGGCGTCCGCGTCTTTGGCGTCTCTGAAGCCACTGATAGCTGCCTCAATGACGTTCGCCAGAATCTTCAGTCCGCCACCCGAGAAGCGCTCGTTCACGCGATCCCAGTTGTTCGTGATGAATGCCCATGCGGCGCGCGTTCCGACCAAGCTTGCCTGCATGCCCGAGAGGATGTAGGAGAAGTCTCCCGGACGAACGTGGCCAGAGTTGAATGCGTAATCGAGCGCGTGGTCCATGATGTACGCATCTTTGAATTGGCCAAGCGCGCTGAGGAGGCGCACCTTTTCTTCTTGGAGCTCTTCGCGTTCATACGCAGAGCGCGTGACTTCGAAGTCGATGAGGCGATTTTGACGAGCAACCAGGCCGTACGTCGTAGCCCGCAAGTTCGGAGCGAGTACGTTGTGCCCAGCGATGTGTTCGCTGAAGCGTTGGGACGCTTGTGCGAGCGTTGCGTTGTCGCCATACGCTCCCATCGCACCGAGGATTCTACCTCGAAGCATCTGGGTCGTATGCGATTCGCCCGGCTGTTCATCCCAGCCGAGCTTCGCCGCCATTGGCGCAAGTACGGTGCGTGCGAGCGCATCGAAATCCTCTTCGTCGGGCGTTTCTTCCACGAGCGCACTCACAGAGCCCATCGCCCCGAGAATCGCATTCCAGACCGAGTAGTTTGTCTCGCTCGTGCAGTTGGCGATAATTTCCAGAAGCTGACTCGTCGGAAGTTTTCCGGCTCGCGCGAGTGCGCGTGCGTCGCTGATGAGTCCGTACCGATCGACGGGAGGCAGTGCGCCTTCACGCAGTGCGCGAGCAAGACGGCTCCACAAGCCAGACTCTTTCGTGTAGTTCACGCGGACGAGTGCGGTTTGACCCGCATTGACCTTGAAGATTCCGGGCTCTCTTGGCGTGCTGAAGTATCGGAGCTTATCTTTGAAGGTAAACGACCATTGCTTCGCATCGTCTGCGGAGAGTGGGCGCATGGTCATGGGGATGTGCCATTGCTGAGCAGACTCTTGGGGTGTGGGCCTTGCTCCGCTCGCAAGGAATCGTTCTTGCGTCATGAATCCAACAACTCCACAGCGGGCCACGGTGATGAGCGGGTATCCCGCCTGCTTCGTCCACGTGTTCATCATCTCGCGCACCGGCTTTTGCGCCACCTCTCCGAGCGCGTCCCACAGGTCTTCTGTGACGGTATTCCCGTAGGCGTGTCGCGTGAGGTAGGTGCGGAGTCCTCGCTGGAATGCATCCGCACCGATGGAGTCGTGGAGCATACGAATGATGCTTGCGCCCTTGGAGTAACTGATGGCGTCGAAGATTTGGTTGATTTCGTTGGGGTGATGCACTTCAACTTCGATGGGGTGGCTTGAGCGTAGACCATCCAGGCCAAGCGCGCTTGCGTAGTCGTCGGAGACAAACTGAGTCCAGATGTCCCATTCGGGGAACAGGCGGTCCAGCGCGAAGTTCGCCATCCAGGTTGCGAATCCTTCGTTGAGCCAGAGGTGGGTCCACCACTGCATGGTGACGAGGTTGCCGAACCACTGATGCGCGAGTTCGTGCGCCACAACATTTGCGACTCGCTGATACGCATAGGACGCCGAATTCTCAGGGTCGATGAGGAGCGTGTTCTCACGATACGTCACGAGTCCCCAGTTTTCCATCGCTCCAGCGGCGAAGTCGGGAATTGCAACCATGTCCAACTTCGGAAGCGGGTAGTCGATGGCGAAATACTCGTTGTAGAACTCCAACACGCGCCGTGCCGTCTCGAGCGCGAATGCGCCGTGGGCGGATTTGCCCGGAACGGTGTAGACGCGAATGCAGGTGCCGTTCTTTGTGAACGCTTCGCTGTGCTCGAGATTGCCGACGACGAATGCCAACAGGTAGGTCGACATCTTCGGAGTCCGCTCGAATTCGAAAAGGCGAGTGCCATTCTCAAATCCGATAGAATCGCGTACGGGCATATTCGAGAGTGCGGTCATGCCGGGCGGTACGATGAGGGTCACGTTGAACGTTGCTTTCAACGCGGGCTCGTCGCCACAGGGGAGTGCTCTGCGTGCATCAGTCGGCTCGAATTGCGTCGCCGCAAGATGCTTCTTGGTTCCATCCGCCGTGGCGTGCGCACTCCGGTAGAATCCAGCCATCTTATCGTTGAGCGTGCCGGTGTAACGGATGTGCAAGGACATCCGCGTTGCGGGGATTTCTTCATCGAATGTGAATGTGACCGTCTCGGTGTTCGGGTTGAGCTCAATCCTTGTCGCATCAATTTCGATGAGTCCAAGGGGAGCCCCTGGATTTGCAAAAAATCTGTGCAGAGAAGCGCATCCTTGGGCAAAGTTCAGATCGGCAGCGTGGAGTGTGATTGCTCGAGTGGGCCGGTTAATGGTGCATTCGATGGTTACTTCGCCTGCGAAGGTGAAGTCATCGAAGTTAGGCGTGATGGCGACGTCGTAATGAGTGAAGTGGACATCGCTCGACAGGCGACAACTGCTCGTATCCGTCATGTATCCTCCAGAATTTCAGGTTCTTGGGGTTTTTATTGTCGAAGGACGATGCTCTAAAGTACTGAAATAATGATGCAATGTCAAGATATGCTGAAGCGCTCTTACGTCAAATGAAAAGCCCCGTCAAAGACGGGGCGCGGCGGGCATTGGCGTTCCGAGGTAGAGCTAGATGAGGATGTCCACGACGAGGATGGTAAGCAAGAAGAGAATGAAGATCTTCTTAGCCCCTTTTTGTATCTTTGGGGGTGCCCCCAGGGTGCGCGCGATATCCTCGGCGTAGATCGTGAGAAGAAAGCCAACGAATCCTCCGGCAATTGCCCAGGGCATGTTCGTTCTCATCGAAACCTCCTCTCTCAATATATATAATACTACATATTTAAATATACGTCAATTAACTTCCTCTCATCTCCTCGGATGCCTCTGCTCGGTACGCTGTCTTTGCCTGGCTGGCAAAGCATCTCGTTCTCGGCCCGTCGGCCTCCGAAAGCCCTTGCAGAAGCATCCGTCTCGACTCGAGCGTCCTCGGAGCGATTCTCTTGGTCGGCGAGCCATCGTGAGCGCAGAGATACACTGGCATCCGAGATGAGTGCCCGGAATCATCCGCATGACCGGAGCCCAAAGACGGAGTCGACGGCGGAGATTCGGATGATTCCGTGGCACACAGAGGATGCCGCTCACTATGCGAACGGCGAGTCGATCAAGAGAGAGCGCAGAGTCGGAGGATTCGGGGAGGGAGCCCTTGAATTGAGCGAAAATCTGTGATACTATGCGTCGTCACCCGCATTGTACCTACGTTTCACGTTTATGGAGGACCAACCAGTTCAACCGACAATCTCTGCGGTTCCCCCAGCTCCTGTTTCATCGCCGACTCAATCCTCAGCACCCGTGCCCGAGGAGAAAGGATCGACGATGATGAGCGAGCTCTTCGAGTTCGCGTGGGAAACGGTAAAGGTTGTATTGATTTCGCTGGTTATCATTCTTCCCGTACGGTACTATCTGATTCAGCCGTTCTTTGTGAAGGGGAACTCGATGCTTCCGAATTTCCATAATACGGAATATATCCTTGTCGATAAGTGGTCGTACAAGCTGGGCCGTCCAGAGCGTGGAGATGTGATTGTGTTCCGGTATCCTGGAAATCCGAAGGAATACTTCATTAAACGCATTATTGGATTGCCCGGTGAGACGATTCTCGCGGGACTTAATAATTCCGTCAAGATTTTCAACCAGCGATATCCCGACGGATTCACACTTCCTGAGAAGGGTTACTTGCCGGATGCCAATCCCACATATTGCCCGAATGCGACACCATCGTGTGGTCAGAAGTTTACCTTAGGCGAGGAGGAGTACTACGTGATGGGAGACAATCGCGAGCACTCGAGCGATAGTCGTTTATTCGGAGCGGTGAATAAGTCGTTCTTTTCAGGCATTGCGTGGCTGCGCGTGTGGCCATTCAACAAAATCGGTTTCATTGAGCGATATACCTATCCGCCAATCGTGCAATAGGAGGGCACGCATTGCGTATTATCATGTCTGCAAAAAAGAAGTCCAATATTCCACAACTACCAGAGGGATTTTTCGATATCACACCGGAAGATCAGAAGTACTGGCATTTTATATGGCGCAAAGCTAATAGTCTTTTAGCGGACTACAGTTTCAATCGTCTCGACCTTGCTCCCATCGAGCACATGGATACGTTCACCCGTCCTGTCGCAGTGAGCGACCCAGACCTTGCGCGTCGTCTTGTGAATGGCAAGAGTCATGGCATGCAACTCGCATTGCGCGCAAGTATGGCGCCATCACTCATGCGCACGTATCTTCAGTACGGCATGCACGCGCTTCCGCATCCCGTGAAGATGTTTTCAAATGCTCCGATATTTGTTCCCGTTGAGCGTGGACATCGCATGCATTGGCAGTTGGCGGTGCAGACGATTGGCGATAACTCCGAAGCGGTTGATGCAGAGTTGCTGTTCCTCGGATGCCGAATCATCGAAGCGCTTGGCCTTGGCTCGTTTTCCGTACGACTCAACACCATCGGCGATCCCGTGGGCCGCGTCGGCTATGTGCGCGCGCTCCGCGAATTCTTCAAGACTCATCAAAAGAAGTTAAGCACCCGTGTGCTCGCTGCCATCAAGGAGCATCCGTTGCGTGGCTTGAGCGTGCTTGCGGTGGACGACATCGAGCTCGCGCGTGAGGCGCCTCAGTCAGTTGAGTTCCTCTCCGATGAAGCACGGCTTCACTTCAAGCGATTGCTTGAATTTCTCGACGAGGGTCAGGTTCCCTACAACATCGACCACACACTCGTCACCAATGACGACTTCGCATCGCACACGATTTGGGAGTTTATCCTCGATCCCGTTCCCGCAGTGGAGGGAGTTCCTGCGCAGGATGGACTCACTATTATCCGTGGAGGAAGAATGGACAAGCTCGCCGAGCTTCTTGGCGGAAGCAAGACGCCATCGGCAGGATGGGCGATGAGTGTTGACTCCGTGGTTACCCGATTGCGTGCAAAGAATGCGCCCGTATCAGAGGTTGGCGCACGGCCAAAGGTATTCTTGAGTCAGCTCGGAGAAGCAGCCAAGAAGCGCTCACTCATGTTGTTCGAGGATATTCGCAAGTCGGGCATCGAGGTTCGCTACAGCTTGAGTCGTGATACGATTAAGGGGCAGTTGCGTATGGCGGCTCGCTACGGTGTTCGATTCGCGCTCATCTTTGGTCAGAAGGAGGCGCTCGAGGGTACCGTGATTCTTCGCGAGATGGAGACGGGCATCCAAGAGACGATTCCGCTGGAGAAGATTATCGATGAGCTGAAGAAGCGATTGAAGAGCAAATAAGATGGAAGCAGACGTTTTTTGCAAAATCATTGCCGGAGATATTCCCACCGAATTCGTGTATCGCGACGATGATGTTGCGGTGTTTGCGGATATCAATCCCAAGGCGCCGGTGCACCTCTTGATTGTACCGGTACGCCACTACACAGGAATTGCGGATTTTTCTGAGACCGATGGCAAGCTGTTGGGGCACATGCTTCGCATCGCGCATACGATTGCGGATGAGCGGGGACTCCATGAGGGGTATCGCCTCATCATCAATGAGGGTGCGCATGGCAACAAGATTGTTCCCCATCTTCACATTCATTTGTTGGGTGGGAAAAATCTAGGACCAAAAATAGTGGCGGAGTAGGTATTAGGCATTCGGCATGAGCTTATGGAATCTCGTGTCGAGCGCCTAGCGCCTAACGGCCTAGAATACATATGGAAAGGGGGTATATGACATGGTAGAAGTAAAAAGGAAAGCGAACGAATCAACGGGCAGTATGCTGCGCCGATTTTCGCGTTTCGTGCAGCAGTCCGGGGTACTCCTTCGCAAGAAGAGCTTGAAGTTTCGCCCTAAGAAGCTCACGGAGCGACAGGAAAAGAACAAAGCAATCATGGGAGTCCATCTTCGCAAGCTCCGCCAGAATTTGGAGAAGCTTGGTAAGTACAGCGAAGATTCATTCGATGAAGCAAAGCGTCGATTGAAGCAGGAGATCGATCTATAATGTTTTAGCGCCCGTCTCCGCGAGGAGACGAGGCCATACACGATGTCACTTAAAGACACTATCAAAGACGACATGAAGGCAGCATTCAAGGCTGGTGATACGGTTACGCGTAGCACGCTCACGATGCTGTTATCTGTCATTCAAAACCGAGAGCTTGAGAAGCGCGCCAAACTTATGAAAGCCGGCGCAATCACTGAAGCGGAAGTCGCAGAGAAGTCGCTCTTGAGCGATGCCGAGGTGACTGATGCAATTATGAGCGAACTGAAGAAGCGTAAAGATGCAGTCGTACAGTACGAATCCGCAGGTCGCCCAGAGCTTGCTGCAGGAGAATCTGCTGAAGCTGCGATATTGATGAAGTATATGCCAGAACAGCTAAGCGAAGACGCAGTGAAGGCACTCATCGCCGAGGCAATCGCCTCAACCGGCGCTGCTGGCGCGGGAGATATGGGTAAGGTTATGGGCGCTGTCACTCAAAAGACAAAAGGAAAATTCGACGGTGCGCGCGTGAATGAACTCGTTCGCGAGGCGCTTGGTGCATAGCTGGATTGCCGACTGATGATTGATATTGTGCTGAACAATCGCACGAAAAGCCGCGCCTTCGAGCGTGCCTTTTTCGTGCGCGTCATCGAGGCGACTAAATCGTTTCTCAAAATTCCAAACGGCCATACGGCCGAGGTTGGGGTGACCCTTGTGGACGCGCAGGCGATGCAGAAGCTCAACAGCGAGCGTCGCGGAATTAATACTCCAACGGACGTATTATCTTTTCCACTCCACATGGAGCCAATTAAAGGATATACTTCAGTATTGTTGGGTGACCTTTTCATCTGCCCAGAGGTGGTGCGCGCAAAAGCAATTCAGGAAGATCGGGGTCAGCGCGCGCGGATGGCGTGGACGATTGTCCATGGCATGTTGCATCTCGTGGGATATGATCATGAAGGCTCCACCAATGAAGCGAATCGAATGTTTGAGGCGGAGCGCACCATACTATCAGCGTTGAACCTGTGAGTAATCCTTACACCATTTGCGGAATTGATATCGGCAACACATCCATGAAGGTTGTTGTTGCGAGCGTGAACCCCGCATCGGTGCAACCAGAAATTATTGGAGCGAGTTCGGTCCCATCCACGTCCGCACTTCGTGCGGGCGAAATTGTTGATATGAAGGAAGCAATCGACACGCTTCGCACCGCGTTGCTTCAGGCCGCATCCATGGCGGGCGCACCTATTCGTCGTGCTTATTTATCGGTGAGCGGTCTGCATGTGCTGACCCAAGTCTCCAAGGGAACCATTGCAATTGGTCGTCCCGATGGTGAGATTACGGCAAGCGATATCGATCGCGTGATTAATACTGCGCAAGTCGTCTCACTTCCGCCAAATCGAGAAATCATTCACGTGATTCCGCGTGAGTTTGTTATTGATGGCACGGAGCACGTGCGAGATCCGCTCGGCATGAAAGGTGTTCGCCTCGAAGCCGATGTTCTCATCGTCCACGGGCTTACGCGCCACCTCAAAAACGTTGCAAAATGCGCCAATGAGTGCGGTGTCGAAGTTGCGGGATTTGTCTTTGCGCCACTCGCCGCTTCCATGTCAGTGCTTGATAAGCACCAGAAAGAATTTGGCGTTGCGCATCTTGATTTCGGTGGGGGTACCGCAAGCCTTACCGTCTGGGATCAGGCGGATATGGTGCATAGCGCAATCATGAAAGTCGGTTCGCGTCATATTACCAATGACCTCGCCATACTACTGAAGACATCGTTGGAGACCGCCGAGCAAATCAAAGTAGGGGTTGGTATCGTGAATGAGCACTGGGATCGTCGCAAGAAGCCTGAGCTTGTCGATTTGAGCTCATTCATGGAGGAGCCATTCAGTGTTCAGCGTCGCGATCTCATGGGGGCCATCGAGGCACGCACCCGCGAACTTCTCGAGATGGTTCAGCAAGAACTTCAAAAAGCTGGCAAAGATGGAAAGCTTCCTGCAGGCGTTGTGGTGTCGGGTGGAGGTTCAAAGCTCCCCGGATTTACCGCGCTCGTGCGTGACACGCTCGGACTTCCCACCAAAAATGCAAAGCTGGTGGGCGCTGAATCATTTGATGCAGGAATGGACCCGGTCTACTCAGTAGCCACGGGGCTTGTTGTGTGGGGATTTGAACGAGAGGTCGGCGGAGGCATGCGTCCCGAGGGTTCTTCTCAGGTGAGTGGGCTCTTAAAGTCCGCTCGACAATGGCTGAAAAATTTCCTACCTTGACTCTTTCTGATTTTAATGCTATTATTGACTTGTAGGCTCTCTACGAGTTTTTAGGCCCATTCCGGGCGTCCAAAGACTGCGGTCTTTGAAAACAAACATTCAGAAAGGAAATGCTCATGCGAAAGAAGCGTGAGAATGTCCCTAACCCAGCATCGTACGAGCAGATGAGGGAAGTGCTCGCGATGGTGGTCAAGGCAGTTCCTCGGCTGTCCGAGGAGCGCGCCAAGTACTTCGTCGGGCGTCAGCGGCAGGTCGCGGCTAGCATCCGCGCCATCTTCTCCGACCCCGCTCCCGCCGTGCAGCACAAAGTCCTCGAGCCGTGGATCACCTTCTACCAAGCCGAGTTCGGCATTGAGCTGGACCCTGCCACGGTCCGCGTCCCCGATCCAAAGCCCGGATTCGGCGCACTGATCGTGGTGGTCCCCGGCATCACCATCGAGCGCGCGCTCACGCAGTGCCAGAAGTATTTCAAAATCTGGCGCTGGACCACCAGCGATCTGGATGCGCTCATCACGAGCACCCGAACTGCCACTACGGCTCCGTATGCCGTCTGGCACCGTGCTGGAACCGAGGCGGACGCGGAGCACAAGAACAAGTCGTACAACACACTCCAGCAGGAGGGCGTCATCGGTTGCACTCTCCTGGAGTACGTGCTTTATCATCTGTTCCACTTCCGCGTCTTCTCGACGCACCTGGACTCCGAGAACATCACACTCTGCACTGGGTCGTTGTATCGCGATGGCCTCGTGGCGTGCGCGGGCTGGATCGTCGGCCGCAGCACGTTGTATGTGCATTGGTACGACCGCGCCAGCGCGGATGACAATCTGCGTGTGCGTGAGGTGGTTCCGATGCCGTAACCCTTGCACCTTGGTGCTGGTACCCTTGGTCCAGTCGGCTCCTGCCGGCTGGACCTTCTTTTTTTGTTATACTCTTCTTACGGCTCATACAATCGGCTCATGAGAGTATCGATTTGCCGAATAATCGGAATTGCGTGTCCAGTGCTGGTGAGGATGCAAAATACTCCCTCTTGAATAAATCCGGTGCATGCCGGGAACGCAGACAATTCTTGTGAGGACTGTCGGTGAGTTGGATGGCATTGGACGCAAAATGGGTCGTTGTATCGCGATGGCAACGTGGCGAACGCGAACTGGAACGTCGACAACAGCACGTTGTATGTGAATTGGTACAACCGCGCCAACGCGAATGACAATCTGCGTGTGCGTGAGGCAATACCGACAGAAATCTCCCTAAAGCGTGGGAGATTTCTGTATTTAGGAGAGGTATCGCAACCAGCCAGATGTCATTTTTGAGATGTCTCGCAACTCTATCTCGCTTTGCAAATACCACTTCTCATGGACGATGCACAACTCTCGCATAAGTCGGATGAGGCGCTTGAGCGTTTCAATGCGCACTCGGGCGCGGGTGAGCGAGATTTGCTTTTCCGGTTTTTGCCCTAGTGCGGCAGAGAGGATGTCTTGAATGATGTCGAGGCAAAGCTTGTCTGCTGCTGCATAGATACCATGCCGCTCCCGTTTGGGGAGTTTAGCTCCGATACTGTAGAATAGTTTGTAGAATTCAAACACTCTATGCACAATCGGGGCCTGGAAATCGTTGGGGGGGGGTATTCATGGTGATGATGTGTTTAATCGCATCGTATCCCTTGAGAATCTGTTTTTAGCATGGCGCGAATTTCGAAAAGGCAAGCGTGCAAAACATGATGTGCAGCAGTTCGAGTTTGCGTTGGAGGACAACATTTTCCAACTGCACGACGAATTGGTCAGCAGAGCATATCGACATGATGTGTATGTACCATTTTCTATCAACGATCCCAAGCCCCGACACATTCACAAGGCGACCGTTCGTGATCGATTACTCCATCATGCGATATTTCGGGTATTGTATCCCGTATTTGATCGCTGTTTCATATTCGACTCCTATTCGTGCAGAATCAAGAAGGGCACGCATCGCGCGGTGAGGCGATTGCAGGTCTTTGCTCGTAAGGCCAGCGCAAATAATTCTCGGAATTTCTTTGCGCTCAAGTGCGATATTCGGCGCTACTTCGATTCAATTGATCACCGGATCTTACGCTCACTTATCCATCGAAATATTGTCGATTGCGACGCGCTCTGGCTTATAGGGCAGATACTCAACAGCTATCACCAATTCCCCGGCACTGGCTTGCCGCTGGGCAATGTGACGAGTCAGCTATTTGCGAATATCTATCTTCATGAGTTGGATCGGTTTGTGAAGCATGAGCTTCGAGCCCCGTTCTATATGCGATACTGTGACGATTTTCTATTACTTGGTAGTAGCGCGGAGCAACTGCTTCAGGCGAAAGACGACATCGCTGATTTTCTCCAGCAAAGACTTCGATTGCAGATGCATCCGAATAAGGTCGCACTCTATACTCATCGTCAGGGAATCGATTTTGTTGGGTATGTGGTACGACCACATTGCACGACGCTCCGGACAAAAACGAGGCGTCGGATATTGGAGCGCGTCACCTCGGAGAATAAGCCTGCGTATCTTGGAATTTTGCAACACTGTAACGGATATAAATTTGCAGAAATACTAAAAAGAATGGTAAGGTGAGAGGCACTTATCAACAGAGATATACACAGGGGAGGGAGCGCTGTTTGCGCCCCCTTTTCATTTGTGATAAACCGCGAGTGCAGTATATAGAAATCTGTTACCCCGACGAGGTCCGAGCGACTTCTAGAGCGAGAGGCCAGAGGCCAGAGGCCAGAGGCCGTGCATGAGGAGGGCTGGGGAGGCAGGAGTGAATCATAGAGCAGTAGCGAGATGAATGAACGACGCTGGAAGGGGCCAAGCAGAGCGCCGGCCCGCTCCAGATACACGCATGCCACAAGTAAAACCACAATTTGAAACATTTGCCCGGCTGAAGGTTGTTGGCGTTGGTGGTTCGGGGTGCAACGCATTGGCGCGCATGATTGAGGCGCGCATTCATGGCGTTGAGTTTATCGCAGTCAATACCGATGCGCAGGCATTGCATAGTAGTCCCGCGTCAGTGAAGGTCCACGTTGGTAAATCGCTTACGCGTGGGCTTGGTGCGGGCATGAATCCCGAAATTGGACGACAGGCCGCCGTTGATACCAAAGAAGAAATCCAGAGCGCACTTCGTGGCGCCGATATGGTGTTCATCGCGTGTGGGTTGGGCGGAGGCACCGGCACAGGCGCTGCGCCCGTGATTGCAGATATCGCCCGTGAGATGGGCGCGCTCACCGTGGCTGTTGTGACGAAGCCATTTATGTTCGAGGGCAATGCTCGTATGCGTATCGCAGAAGAGGGGCTCACGACGCTTCGCGAGAAAGTCGATTCCATTATCGTGATTCCAAACGACCGCATCTTGAGCATCATCGATCGCAAGACTCCCGCGCGCGAGGCGTTTCAGATTGTAGATGATGTGCTTCGCCAAGGTGTGCAGGGAGTGTCGGATCTCATCACGCGCCACGACATCATTAATGCTGACTTC
The DNA here is from genome assembly GCA_964356795.1 of uncultured Candidatus Saccharibacteria bacterium. Lineage (GTDB taxonomy): Bacteria > Patescibacteriota > Minisyncoccia > 2-02-FULL-40-12 > GWA2-44-9 > JAGOPO01. The sequence goes on from CAYHIK010000007.1 coordinate 45,048, forward strand.
AACGACGTGAAAAAGGTGATGGCGAATTCTGGTTCCGCATTGATGGGAATCGGTGTTGCATCGGGTGATGACCGCGCAATCGAAGCGGCAAAGCTTGCGATTAACTCTCCGTTGCTCGATGTATCCATCGAGGGCGCAAAGGGTGTCTTGCTCAACTTACGTGGCGGAGAGGATATGTCGATGGCCGAGGTTGCAGAGGCAGCGAGTATCATCACGCAACACGTTGATCGCGATGCCAACATCATCTTTGGTATGGGGTACGATGAGGTGAGCGAACTCAAGAAAGGAGAAATCAAGGTGACGGTGATTGCGACTGGATTTTCGGGAGGATTCCAGCCTGCGCGTGTATCGCTCACCAATCAAGCGCAGCGCGCTCCAGCGTCTGATATCAGTTTCTTCGGAAGTGAGCCGGTACGTCCTGCGCCACAACCCCGACCCGAGCAGTCTTCATTTTCACCACCACAGCCAGCACAATCTTCTTCTTCGATGACACAGCAGACGTCTTCGCGAGACACCATCACCGATCCATCTGTTGCAGAAGATTTTGATCTCGACATTCCCGCGTTCATCCGACGGAAGATGAAATAGATGTTCCAAAACCGACGACGCCCACGGGGGCGTTTTTGGTTTTATTTGCGCCACAGAATCGAGATTGGTCAAAATATTTATCCACATTGCTCCCCGGTGCCAGTACACTACAATGGAGGTCCTATCCTCCGTAGAGGGTGAAGTTTACAAAAGCATACCGCCGCCCCACCGCACCCCGTGCGGTGTGTTACGCCCCCCACGCCCTGGTGGACGCTTCGGTGGTGTGCCCACGTTGCCGATGGATATAACGCCGCCGCAGTCACGTAGTCAGACGCACGCAGATCCGGTTTCTCGAACTCATACACAGCGCTCGAGCAAACGTTCCGGATTTGCGTGGGAACGCAAGTTTGGAACTGCGGACGTCCATCCCTACGATGAAATTACGTGGGAGCTTCGTGATGCGCGCATCACGAAGGCAAATGGTGGCATCGTGTTCGAGCAGCTTGCTGTTGAGACTCCCGCATTCTGGAGCCAGACCGCAACTGATATCGTCACGAGTAAATACTTTCGCGGACAGCTCGGTACGCCTGAGCGTGAGAAGAGCGTGAAGGCGATGATTGATCGCGTCGCAAAGACGATTGGTTTCTGGGGTGTGAAGGGGGGATACTTCGCATCGGCAGATGATGCGGAGCGCTACACCGAGGACCTCACCTGGCTCTTGGTGAACCAGTATGTCTCGTTTAATTCGCCCGTCTGGTTCAATGTGGGCGTCTACGATAAGCCGCAGTGCTCTGCGTGCTTTATTCTTTCCGTCGAGGATGACATGAAGAGCATTCTTGATTGGTATCGCGATGAGGGGATTATCTTCAAGGGCGGCTCTGGTTCCGGACTCAACGTCTCCAAGCTTCGCTCATCGCGCGAACCACTCTCCAAGGGTGGGTTTAGCTCGGGTCCCGTTTCATTTATGAAGGGAGCCGATGGTGTTGCAAATACTATTCGTTCCGGTGGTACAACTCGTCGTGCTGCGAAGATGGTGGTGATGAACGTTGACCACCCAGACCTCAAGGATTTCATTAGCTGCAAGATGGTCATCGAGAATTACTCCAAAGCACTCGAGGCTGCAGGCATCGCAAACTCGATTGATGGGGATTTGTTCTCTCCGTACACGCTCTTGCCCTACCAGAATGCCAACAATTCCGTCCGTGTAACGGATGAGTTTATGAAGCTCGTCGAAGAGGACGGCATGTGGGAGTTCAAGGCGGTGACCACGGGAGCTGTGCTCGAGCGCGTACGCGCGCGTGAGGTGATGCAGTGGATTGCGGACGCCGCGTGGCACTCGGCAGATCCGGGCATGCAGTACGATACGACCATCAATAAATGGAACACCGCAGCGAACACGGGACGCATCAATGCTTCGAACCCCTGTAGCGAATATATGCACATCGACAACAGCGCCTGCAACCTCGCATCATTGAACTTGCTCAAGTTCCTCCGCGAGGATGGCTCGTTTGATTCAAATCTCTTCCGGCGCGCCGTTGATACGATGATTCTTGGGCAGGAGATTATCGTAGGATACTCGAGCTACCCGACCGAGAAGATTTCTCGTAACGCAAACGACTTCAGAGAGCTCGGACTTGGGTACGCGAATCTTGGCGCGCTCTTGATGGCGATGGGTCTTCCGTACGATGGTGAAGAAGGATTCCTCATGGCGGGGCAGATTACCTCGCTCATGAGTGGTGCCGCATATCGCATGAGTGCGTTGATTGCCGACATCAAGGGGCCGTATGCGGGATTTGTAGTCAATCGTGAGCCTCAATTGAATGTTATTGATATGCATCGCGAAGAAGCTGATGCGCTCTATGAGCGCGCGCTTGCCGCGGGTGTTGGTGACCGCAACCTGCAAGCTGCGTCACGTGTGGTATGGCACGAGGCGCTTGAGTTTGCCCGCGAATACGGCGTACGTAATTCACAAGTTACGGTACTTGCGCCGACTGGCACTATCGCATTCATGATGGATTGCGCGACCACGGGCATCGAGCCGGAGCTTGCGCTTATCAAATACAAGAAGCTCGTTGGGGGTGGCGTGCTGAAGCTGGTGAATACGCAGGTACCGTTTGCGCTCGCGAATCTTGGATACGATGCGGAGCAAGTGAAAGCGATTGGTGAGTATCTTCTCGAGCACGAAACAATCGAAGGCGCGCCGCACCTGAAGTCGGAGCATCTTCCCGTGTTTGATTGTTCATTCAAGCCTGCTCGTGGAAATCGCAGTATTGGGTACATGGGGCATTTGCGCATGATGGCAGCTGCTCAGCCCTTCATCTCGGGCGCTATCTCGAAGACAATCAACATGACCAATGAGGCAACGGTTGAAGATGTGTACGATGCCTACGTGCAGGGGTGGAAGCTTGGACTCAAAGCGATTGCTATTTATCGCGACGGTTCAAAGGGCGTACAGCCACTCAGTACGAAGAAATCCGAAGACATAAAGAAGGAGGAAGTGCCATTTGTTGAGAAATCAAATGGGTATACTCGAATCCATTTGCCCGATGAACGACCAGCACTCACGCACAAGTTTTCAGTCGGAGGATACGAGGGGTACATGACGGTGGGGCTGTATCCTGATACGCGAAAGCCAGGGGAATTATTCCTCGTTGCCGCAAAAGAGGGGAGTACCGTGTCTGGGCTTCTCGACACAATCGCGACCCTGGTAAGCGTGTCGCTTCAAGCGGGTGTGCCATTGAAGACGTTGGTGCGAAAGTTCAAGGATATGAGTTTTGCTCCTGCAGGATTCACGAACACATCCGATATTCCAATGGCAAAGAGCATTATTGATTATGTCTTCCGCTATCTCGGTACGCGATTCTTGGATCAGGCGGAGCGCGAAGAGCTCTTTGGACCCGATAGTGGGCCAGAGATGACCGCACAGATAGAGCTTGTCTCCGTTGCTCAGTCTCGTATGCAGGCGGTCGCCGATGCGGGCATTGCAATCCCGCACACTCACGCTCCCGTGGGCGCCGCTCCTGCACCACATGCACTCACCGCAACAAATGCTGATGCACCCGTGTGTCAGTGCGGCACGCTCATGTTTAAAGCCGGTTCATGCTACTCGTGCCCGAACTGCTTCTTCACGACAGGAGTGTGTAACTAACCGAGGATGCCACAGAAAAACCACCTCGCCTTGGCTGGGTGGTTTTTCTGTGGTATAGATTCATCGGTCCATTGAAAAGGGGGAGATGTCATGATACGTGAGTTGAATCTCATCCTCGAGGGAGTTCTCCTTCGACTCGCCGTGTGCATGGGGCCAGTGTTGTGTATCTTGTCTGGCGCAATGGCATTCGTTGCATGGTGGCCAAGCACCCCTGAAGATGTGCGACTCCAGTATCTTGTCTTTTCATTCTTCTTCGGTTTGCTTGCGATGTGGGGAATCGCCGTCGGGCCAACGCGTGTTGAGCGGGCCATATTCCTCATGGCATCCATCTTGAACGCCGGCATGGGCATCGTGGTTCTCGATGGTCCGCAAGCACTTCCACATTTTTCAATCCCGTTCTTCGTGTACAGCTTCTGGCAGTTTTACGTGTTTCAGAATTACCAGAACGCGTTGCCTCCGCTTCGTGAGCAGTGACCCCTCTTCGGAGGGGTCGTTTCATGCTATGGTCTGCTCCAATGCATCGCTCAACATATCTCCTTATTGCGTGTCTTGGATTTTTAGGCGGCGTTGGCGTCGCATCGTTTTCGCATATTGATTCGAGGCTCGTGCTTGCTATCGGCGCCTTCGGACTTATTGCATTCGTATCACCGAGGCGCGTGATAGCGGTGTACGGCGTTGTGTTTATCGCCGCATCATTGGGTGCATGGCGAATGTCGGTAGTTGCGAGCGAGCCATCGGCGCTCTGGGATATGGCAGGCACCAAGCCGAAGGTACGCATGGCGGGATTTGTCGATGGTGATTTCGAAGCAACCGCGAATGGAGGGCGATATACATTTCACGTGGTAAGCATTGAGTCGGCGGGCGGGCGTGTATCGCTTGATGATCGCGTATTGGTGTCGGGGCCTGATTGGATTCGTCCACGTCTCGGACAACAACTCATTCTAGAGGGGAAGATTCAACGACCAGCGGTGTATGAAGATTTTGATTATGCTGCGTTTCTCGCAAAAGATGGTATTCACGCAACCCTCTACTATCCGACATACGGCGTACCATCGAGTCTTGGGTTATCGGGCGCGGAGAGATTGAGTCTTCGGGTGAGTTCCGAATTAGCGCGTGTTCGCGGTTCGGTGGCTGAACACATCGCACTCGCGGTGCCACAACCGATGGCGGGGTATCTGTCGGGCATTTTGGTGGGTGCAAAAGGAGTTGTAGGAAGCGAATTAAAAGATATATTTGCACGCACCGGAACAAGCCACATTCTCGCGATTTCTGGATACAACATCACCATTATTGCATCGGTGCTCATGCTCGTTCTTGCGCCGCTTGGTCGTCGCTACGCGTTCGTGCTTGCGGTGGTGAGTATCTGCGGATTCGTGGTGCTCGTGGGCGGTTCGGCGTCAGTGGTTCGTGCCGCGATTATGGGAATCTTGATGCTGACTGCGCGATACATCGGTCGCGCGCAACACATGGGGACTGCGATTGTGGTGTCCGCAGCCGTGATGGTTGCATTCAATCCACTCATTCTTCGGAGGGATGTGGGGTTTCAATTATCATTTCTCGCGGTGCTTGGCATCGTGTACGTGGAGCCATTGATGCGTCAGACGTTTGAGCGGTGGCTCCGATGGAAGCCGCTCGCATCGCTCGTGGCAACCACGCTTTCTGCGCAAGTGCTCGTGATGCCACTCTTGCTTTATATTTTTGGAACACTTGCTGTGTATACGCTTCCGGTAAATGTGCTGGTATTGCCGTTCGTGCCAATTGCGATGGCGCTAGGACTTACGACTGCAGTCGCGGGAATGCTCTGGCCATTCCTCGGACTTTTTGTCGGGCAGTTAGCATGGCTGGTGTCGGCGTATCAATTGTTTGTGATTAAGTTTTTCGCGGGATTGCCGTATGCGGCATTTGATATGCCCATCTCGTCTACCGCGATGATCGCGCTCTATGTGGGACTTGCCGCATGGCTGATTTCACTGTATCGTGGACGCGTACAACCTCACCCAACGGCGTAAGCCGTTTTCAAAATGACTGAAAGCAAACCAAATCCGAAAGAACGCACGCTCGTACTCCTCAAGCCCGATGCACTTCAGCGCGGTCTCGTGGGGGAGATTGTTGATCGCTTCGAACAGAAGGGAATCAAGATCGTGGGCATGAAGCTCATGAAGTTATCCGATGCGATTCTCGACAATCACTACGCGCAACACAAGGGCAAACCATTCCTCCCAAGCCTGAAATCATTCATGAAGCGTCTTCCCGTGGTAGCGCTCGTGCTCGAAGGACTCGAGGTTACGCGCGTAGTGCGCACGATGTGTGGCACAACCGATGGCAAGAACGCAGCTCCCGGTACGATTCGTGGCGACTACAGTATGTCGCGCTCCACAACAATTGTGCATTCTTCTGAAGATGCAAAATCAGCGAAGCGTGAAATCGCAATTTTCTTCAAGTCCGCAGAGCTCTTCTCGTATGCAAAACCCGATGCAGACTTTTTCTATGCATCGGATGAATTGAGCTAGGGTAGAATCTCATAGAGATGACTGCGAAGCTTCGCTGAACACCTCTACTCGGTACGATGTCGCTCCCTTACTGGGAGCGCATCTCGTTCTCGCGCCGTCGCGCTCCGAAAGCCCTTGTAGAGGTGTTCAGCGCATCTTCGTATCCTCTCGAGCGAAGTCGGGTACTTCTCCGAAGGCTTTCGGAGGCCGACTGGGCCGAGAATGAGACGGCCCGCCAGTGAGGCGGGAACGTCGTACTGAGGAGGGGTACTCGGCGTAGCGAGAGAGGCGCGGGGCGTAGATATAAAAAATAAAAACGCCCGACTCGTGAGAGTCGGGCGGGGCAGCGTTGAGGCTAGTCGAGGCCGACCATGAAGAGAACTGCGCCCACGAGGCCGATCAAGCCACTCATCCAACCCCACAACGCATACCCCAGGTTGTTGGGAGCGATGCTGATGCCTTCGGGTTGCGTGACAGACTCCGAGCCACGACTGCCGTGGTCCAGGAGTGTCTCGCGCAACTTCATGAGGATGTTGGTCCGTTCCAGCATTGCGGTCTCGGGCTTCACGGCCTTGAGTTCGTCGCGGGCCTGCGTGAGGTTCTTGTACCAGAATCCCATGTCGCAGTCCGGCGTTGTCCAGAGGACGTTGGTGTATCCCTGCGTCAGGTTGTGGCTCTCGATGTAGGTCAGCGCGGTGTCCATCTCGGTGATGGCCAGGTCGACGGTGTTGGCGTCTGCGGCACGTTTCAGGTGATCTCCGCAGTAGCGACTGTACTGGATATCGGCGACCTTGCGGGTGCCACCCCACACCAGAAACGGCAGCATGAGGATGAATCCGAGCAGCTTTTTCATCGCACTCTCCTTCTCCTTGGGTTGTTCGGGAACGCCGACTTCTTGAGATTAACAATACTACACAATATTATTCTTGTCAAATAAAAACGCCCGGCTCGTGAGAGTCGGGCGGAACGTCTACTACTGGCTGTTCTTGAGTTCGTCGTCTTCGGGTGGAGCGCCTGGGGCGGGCGGAACATCCCAGGTGAGGGCACCAATCAGGCTGAGTGCGGCGAGGGTCCAAACTACTCCGAGCGCGGCGAATGGCCAGGAACTCTCGAGTCTGGCGGTGAGCACCAGTGCTGTCGCGAAAATGACGAAACAGGATGCGAGCATGTCGCCCCATTTTTGCTTTACCGCGTAGGCACAGCCAGCCAATACGGCGAGTGCGTACGTCGCCCAGACAAGACAGAGCATGCCGATATCCGTCCACCTACGGATGTGTGCCATCGGATCCTCTGCGACTTGCCACCCAAGGAACAGAAGGAGCGGGATGATGAGCATTGCCCAGCCGAGTACCTTTTGTGCCATCTTTTCCAAGAGACACCTCCAAAAAGATTATAAACTTGTTTCTTGAATTGTCAAATAGAAAACGCCCGGCTCGTGAGAGTCGGGCGGGGGACGGGTGGTCACCTTCGCATGTCGGGTGGCAACAGATTCGGTGGGGGCGGCAGACCTCGCAGTTTTTCGGGGAAGATGAGACCGAACGCTGCGCCCAACCACGCCATCCCCATGGCCGCGGAGAATAGCAGCATCTGATAGTTCTCGTATGCGTCGATACCCCAACGAGGTAGAGTCGAGATGATCAGAATGAACACATACGCGACCATCGAGACGATGCCGTGAGGGAGTGCACCATGCCTGTCGCCACGTGCCACCTTGAGCGTGGCGAGTGCCGATGCGGGTGCGAGCGCGACGATTCCGATACCTGCGATCAAGGCAGTCAGAATCTTTTCCGCGCCGAGGCCGAAGCACGCGGGGATTGGCGTCTCCGGATTGATGGTCGCCCCGATCTGGGCTAGTACGATGAGCGCCCACGCCACCATCGGGGCGAGCAGCATCGTCAATCCGACAAGCCTGTTCTGTGTCTTCTGTGACATTTTCAATGTCCTCCTTAAGATTAACAATAGCATAAATTGACGGAAAAGTCAAGAATTGGTGCTATTCTTATACACTTGCGTGGGTGCGTGTGCGGACTATGCTTAGGGTAGCTTGGTCAGTCTGCATAAGCCTTAGGACAACTCTTTGCAAATCGGGAGACTTATATCAGTCCTGCTGGCTTGTTCTGGCAGGAGTGCGGTCACCCACTATAGGGGGCTACTCCTCTAGTAGCATTCAACCCCTACTCAAAGTGCTGAGTTGCTTATGTGGACCCAGATCAGGCCATCAAAAATCCCCGTGAGGGGATTTTTGATTTTCTGTGCATTGGCTACTCCGTAGTTTTGCCGTCGAAGTGTTCTTCGGTGACATCGGCTTTTGTCGCGTGCACGGTGCCGTCTTTGTGATTTGGTGGGGAATAGATGCTGTAGAGTTTCAAATCAACATCACCGGTATTGATGAAGTTGTGTTTTGTGCCCGCTGGCACGACGACTGCCCAGGCGTCTTTGATGTCGTGCTCGACGTCATCGAGAATCGCTTTTGCGGATCCCTGCTCGATGCGGAGGAACTGGTCGAGGTGGTGCGTCTCTTCGCCGATTTCTTCGCCAGGCGGAATCGACATGACGACGAGCTGGCTATTTTTTCCGGTGTAGAGCACACGTCGAAAAGTGGTATTCTCGAGCGCCGCCTGTTCGATATTTGCAACATATCCTTTCATAGAGATGAGGTTAAGGATGTACGGCCTGAGTATACTCCTATTGCGAGAGGCGCTCTACTTCTTTGTGGAGCCACCAGAGGGTGAGGCCAAAGAGCCCAACGTCGTCCGCCCATCCGAATATTGGCACGATTGCCTCGGGTACTAAGTCGACGGGCCAGATAATATAAAGGAAAAGGAATGCAACTACGACGCGTGGCGCCATGGGCGCGCGTGGATTGCGGAGCATCCGCAGGATCTTTTCGATTTCCTCGCGGGGGAGTTTCAGAAATGAAAACATAATCGTGTCGGGCTGCCTTCGTTGGCCTCGCCTCTCGACGCACCGTCGTGCGTCTCGGGCTGGCCACCGCCTCGCGGTTGCGTCTGGTGACGCAACATCGCTCCGGTGTTCAACTCCTGGCAGCACCAAGTTACCGCACCAGAATCGAATCCCACATGGGACTCGATTCTGTTGTAGTGTCGGGCTGCCGGGAGTTGAACCCGGGTTACATGACCCCCAGCCATGCGTAATACCGTTATACCACAGCCCGATATTGCCTGAAGATTGTATACTAAAATCACGCGTGTGCCAATGATTGTGCAAAGAAAAAGCCGGCGAGTGTATCGCCGGCCTGACGGTGCGTAGCTACTAGCTAGTCGTCCTTCGACGACTTCCGGGTAGCCGTGTACGATTCACCGCCCGTACCGCTGACTGCGAGAATCCATGCTCCCACGCAGAGCCCGGGGTTGGTGTCCCAGTAGAAGGTGGACGCGAGGATTGCAATGACCAGGTACGGGGCAAACATCCATCCAATCCATGCGAGGATGCCCCACGGGGATGCGAACTTCATGAACTCGAGCGCGGTGCCCGCGACGAGCATCGTGATTCGGGGGAAGAACACGAGTCCGATGAGGAACGCCCATCCGTGGACTTGCCAGAAATCTACGCCAGTTGCTTCGAGCACGCTCAGTCACCTCTGGATGCATTTATAGCTTAAATTTACAAAATTGTCAATAATCCACTGCGCACTCTCATCTCACCGAATCGTGCGGGATAGATTGTCGACATCCCACATCAGCAGTATGCGCGCTCGTTCAGGGTGCGTAACGTCGCCATCGCTGTTCGCTCGGCTTTGGTACAGCAACTGAACATTACGCGCATACCGCTGATTCTTGTCGTCGGTTTCATTTTGCTCGAATCGAGGCGGGTGACTTATTGTGGCGAGATGTGCTAGATTGATGTGTATGACCGGTGAACATATCCCAGACGTTCAGCCCGAGAAGATGTCAGAGCCACCACTGACGCGCTTTCCGGTTTTTCACCTCGATGGACAATATCACTACGATACCCCGTCCGAGCTCTTCAGGGAGGATCAGATTGCGCATTATGAGTATCGCGTTCATTCCCCTGGTCGCGTGGAAGTTCTGAATCGGTTTGGGCTCCTCAAGACCATTCGTGGCTTGCATTTTGAATTTAAACTTGGCCAGAGACCGTATGAGGGGTATAGCTTGATTTTTAAGACGAGAGAGTACGAATTTGCAACAACCAACTTGGGCGCTGATGCGTATGATGAAATAGGGTTTACCCTTGCGGCTTTTATTGAAAGCGTTGCAGCGTTGCCCGAATATAATATGAAGGAGATTCTCGTCGAACCTGCAGACTCCTCGTATACGATTGAAGAGATGCGTCAGTGCTTAGAACAAATACTCGCATCACCCAGAAATGAATCGACACGCGAAGAGCTTACGGAGCGCTATAAGGGCTCTGAGATTTTTGATCATTATGAATCACTTTTTGGAAAACAATTCTTGAAACAGCACTACAATTCAAAGAGTCGGGCATCAGGACGCGCTCGTTTATTTATGCGCGAGGCAAAGAGGTACCTCCCAAACTGGAGCGTGGAGACGGACTTCGATATCGGGGGTAAGGGCTTTCGACTAAAGCGAAAGGAGCCTTAGTCTACCTCATCATTTTTTCGGCTCTCATCTCGGCGGATTGTAGGGCCTACAGCATAGATTATCGACCTCATGCATCAGCGGTTTCGCTTTGCTCGGGTTGAGTAAGATAGAATCCGAAACCCCGACGAGGTCCGAGCGATTATCTTGAGCGAGAGGCCAGAGGCCGTGCATGAGGAGGGCTGGGGAGGTAGGAACGAACAGTCCCGCCAAAGGCGGGACGTCGTGAGTGACACAGGAAGGGGTCAAGCCAGAGGCGCAGACCCGCTCATGACTTTGCGATTGTCTTGATGCAGTCGGTGCAGAGCTTGATGCGCTTGCCATCGACTTTCGCCCACTGGAGATTGGGCTTCTTGCGGGTCTTTCCCGTGGGGTTATAGTGACCGCGCAAAAGCACGCGGCTGGTAACCATGCGGGAACCTTTATGACATCGTGGGCATTTGACGGCCATGAGTGTGTTCAGTGAGTGAAATACAGCTTGGACATAATATACGAAAACTGATATTTTGGCAATACCCATGACAGATACGATTTGGTTCCAGGTGTTTCAGATTGTGGTCCTCATCTATTCTGTGGTGCTCCACGAGCTCGCGCATGGCCTTATGGCGCGCTCAATGGGAGATACCACAGCTGAGCGTGAGGGGCGCCTTACATTGAATCCTATCCCGCACCTTGATTTATTTGGGTCTATTTTGCTCCCACTCATGACGCGCGCATTCGGGGGATTCATGTTTGGGTACGCAAAGCCTGTGCCCTACAACCCAGACGCACTCGATGATCCGGCATGGGGCCCCGCAAAGGTTGGTATGGCTGTACCACTTGCGAAAATTTAGCTAGC
>CAYHIK010000008.1:0-35786 GCA_964356795.1 uncultured Candidatus Saccharibacteria bacterium
TTACCCCCATGCCACATTTCGAGTGTGGTGCCTTCAACCACTCAGCCACGCTTCCTCCACGCTCCTCCCACTTCAGGGCAGAATTTTACCATTTTTCATGGCTTTTATCAAATGAAGTGGCGCGCGAGAGATTTAGTAGTAAACCTCCTTGCGTGGCGGAGACTTGATGATGATATCGAGCGCCTCCTGTGCGGTGTCGACTAAGTGGTACAGATTCATGTCTCCCTTATCGATTGCCTGATACTTCTCGTACACTGTGTCGTTGATAAAGGTAAGAAGTGGAGTCCAAAACTCGCGGCCCACCAAGATGAGTGGCACCGACTCGCGATCAATCTTGTGCGTCTGCACGAGCGTCACCAATTCGAAGAATTCATCGAGCGTGCCGAATCCTCCAGGAAAGAACACATACGCCTGTGCGGTATAAAACAGCATGACCTTGCGCACGAAGAAGTAGTAGAATGGCTGGCTCTTGTTAATGTAGGGGTTATTGCGCTGTTCGAAGGGGAGTCGAATTGAAATACCGATACTCTCTCCGCCCGCCTCGTACGCTCCACGATTACCACCCTCCATAATGCCAGGCCCCCCGCCCGTAACCACGCCAACCTTTCGTTTTGCGAGCATCCCTCCCAGTTCGCGCGCAACCTGATACCACTTATTGTCTTCCGCAAATCGAGCCGAGCCGAGAATGGAGACCGTGTTCTTGTAATCAGTGATAAATTGCCAGCCGTCAACGAATTCCGCCATGATGCGAAAAACGCGCCAGTGAAAACTGGAACGAAAATCGAGCGGCATATCATGCAGCTGCTCGCCCCATGGCAACTTCGATTCAGGAAGATTCATGCTTCCTTTTCCATCTTCATCCATAGTTACTCCCAGTATACCTCACAATCAGAGAGTGCCCTGTGGGCAACAATACAGAAGAACCCCTAAAGGGGTTCTTCTGTATTCTGTGGACCCACGGGGAGTCGGCTTCGCCTCTCGTCGCGTCGTCACGCGCCTCGGGCTAGCCACCGCCTCCCGGCCCCGCAAGCTTGCGGGGCATCGGTCCGGCGTTCGACTCCCCGCGCATAACCTCATAAATAAAAACGAGGCCAGTAGTGGCCTCGTTTTTATTTTGTGGACCCACGGGGAGTCGAACCCCGACTTCATCCATGCCATGGATGCGTGATACCGCTTCACTATGGGCCCAGTGAGCAGCTGAGCGGTTGAAAAAGTATCATAAAAAGTGTACTCTAGCAAGGTATTTTTCATTATATCCGAGCCCCCGTAGCTCAACGGATAGAGCAAATTCGTCCTAAGAATGAGATGGGAGTTCGATTCTCTCCGGGGGCACCCACATCATCATGATAGAGATACATCCGAAGGTTCAAGAGATTCTTACCACCCTCGAAGGTGGGGGACACACCGCATATGTCGTCGGTGGATGCGTACGCGACGCGCTCATGGGACGCGTTGCCACCGATTGGGACATCACCACAAGCGCATCGCCCGAGCACATTCAGAAGCTTTTCCCCGACAACTTCTACGACAACGTATTCGGCACCGTCACCATCAAGACGCGCGACGAAGACCCTATCGTTCGAACCGTCCAGGTAACTCCGTTCCGTATCGAGGGGACCTACAGTGATAAGCGCCACCCCGACACCGTGCAATTCGCCAAAACAATCGAGGAAGATTTGTCGCGTCGAGATTTTACCGTAAACGCAATTGGCGCATCGCTCGACGGGACCATTGTCGACCCGTATGGAGGTCAGCGTGATATTGCAGATAAGATTATTCGCGCTGTCGGTGACCCCACCGCTCGATTTGGCGAGGATGCGCTTCGTATGATGCGCGCTGTTCGATTTGCAACGTCACTCGACTTCGAAATCGATGGGCCAACCCTTTCCGCACTCACCGCGCATGCCACATCCCTCAAGGACATCTCCGTAGAGCGCATTCGTGATGAGCTCATCAAAATCGTCGATACTTCGCGCGCATTCGAGGGCATCCAACTCCTCGAAGACGTAGGGCTTCTGCAATTCATCATTCCAGAGCTCCGCGAGGGGTTGGGTGTCGAGCAAAATCTCCACCACATCTACACTGTGTGGGAGCACAATCTGCGCACTATGAAGTATTCTTCGGAAAAGAAATATTCATTTGCGGTTCGATTCGCGTGCCTTCTTCACGATGTGGGCAAGCCACGCACCAAACGAGGGGAGGGGCGTCACTGCACATTCTACGCACACGATGCAGTCGGAGCCACGATGACGCGCAAAATCATGGAACGATTGAGGTTTCCAAAAGATCTCGCCGAGAAGGTGACGCTCCTCGTACGCTACCACATGTTCTACTACTCAGTAGGCGAGGTTACCGAATCATCAGTACGCCGACTTATCGCAAATGTAGGACTCGAAAATATCGACGACCTACTCCGTCTTCGTGAGGGAGATCGCATCGGCTCAGGCACACCAAAAGCGGTGCCCTACAAACTACGCCATCTCAAATACATGATCGACAAGGTAAGCCACGACGCGATATCGGTGAAGATGCTAAAAATCAACGGAGCAGATCTCATGCAAGAGCTCTCGCTCGAGCCCGGACCAAAGATTGGACTTCTCCTGAATTCACTTCTTGCCGAAGCACTCGATGAGCCAGCGCTCAATGAGCGCGAGACCCTCATTGAGCGCGCGCGAGAACTTGCCACCAAGACACCTGAAGAGCTTACTCGTGCGCTTGAGCGCATCCGCAAGGCACTCGATGCAGATGAGCAGGAGCGCATGAAGAAATACTACGTGTAGGTTGGCAAAAGCCCATTTTTACTGTAGCATCTTGGTCTGACGGGCCGTAGTATACCGGTAGTACGTATGATTCGGGTTCATAAAGACCGAGTTCGATTCTCGGCGGCCCGACACTGTGTCTGACATAGGTCACACAAACACCCCTTCGCGGGGTGTTTGTGTTCTGCGCCCACTAGAGCGTCTCTTCGCTGAGCTGGCGATTTATCTGATCGAGTCGTACCTGAAGTCGCGCGCCCTCATCAAATGTGAGCGCAACCTGGAGCGGATCATTCACTGCGAGTCGGAATCCGTAGAGTACGTCACTCGGCCTCGCGTCATGGGCTGAATATCCAAGAGCACCCATAAAAATGAGGACGCCCGAGAGCGAGGTCGCGATGAGATGCCTCCGAACTACCGCCCAGAAAGAGACGGGGGAGGATTGATTGCGCATCAATGTGAGCGCGTAAAGCATGCGCCGTCGAGAGCTTCGCTCCGCAGTGGTCATCGCCATCTCCCGTAGACCCTGCGTGAATTGTTCAGTTTGAAGTTCGTTCATTTCATAGATTCGCGAAGTTTTTGCATGCCACGCGTAATGCGCACCGACACAGTATTCTCATTTTCTCCGATAATCCTTGCGATTTCACGAGGCATTAAGTCATCAACGAATCGAAGCGCCACCACTTCACGATATGGCTCTTCGAGCTTTGAAATGTAACGGATAACTTCAGCTGCTTGCGCGGAAACATGTGGGTCGGACGCGTAATTATCGGCAACATCGAATCCGCTCGCGAGCAATGCATCAAGCGACTGGGCCACCGGTCGGCGCGTATAATCGATGAGCGCATTCCGAGCTGTTCGATACAGAAACGGGCGCATCTCATCGATGCGATGCCCATCCGCAAGATATTTCCACACCCGCGAAAAGGTCTCTTGCATGAGATCGAGTGCCACCTCGCGCTGGCCAATCTGGGCATAGCAAAACCTGAAGATAGGGTCCGCGAATTGGTCGTATGCCGACATAAACCGCTCTTCAATTGAAACGTTCATACTGTATGACGCACAGTACAGTCTTCTCTTTCAGTACGCAATAGAAATGAGGGAATTACCTAGCCAAATCATCACTTTCATGCTATCGTAGCCCTGTATTTGGGCCCATAGCTCAGCTGGTAGAGCGCGTCATTCGCATTGACGAGGTCAGGAGTTCGATTCTCCTTGGGTCCACCAAACATACAACACCCCGCCATGGCGGGGTGTTGTCGCGGAAAGAGAAGAAACGCCCCCTATGTTGGCTGGATCATCCGCGTGCGTGGCGCAAGCCAGATCAATAGGGCAACGAGACCGAGACCGATGAGAATCCAGGTTCCCTTGTTACGCATATGAGAAATTAGTTAGTACGTCAAACGCCGAACAATCACGTGGCCCACATACGACGGCCCACCAACAAAAGGACAGCCGCTAATGCGAGAATCCACCATAGATGCTTACTCTTCATGGTGAGATAGATTTAGTACGATACATCAAGCGCTCATGTGCCCCAGATGCGGCGTGCTGCCAAAAAGATGACGGCCGCCAATCCGAAGGCCCACCATAGGTGTTTGCTCTTCATAGTGAGATAGATTTAGTACGATGCCGAAGCATTGCGATTAGTATACCACTATTTCACGCGACAAGTTTTGCACATGTACCCATCCTCTGTCATAGTAACCCTCATGGATGCCATTCTTGCCGGACTCAATGATAAGCAAATCGAAGCCGTCACCACTGTGGACGGCCCCGTGCTCGTCATCTCGGGGCCCGGCTCGGGAAAGACGCGCGCCCTCACGCATCGCATTGCGTACTTACTCAAATCAGGCATTCCTGCTCATAGTATTCTCGCGGTCACATTTACGAATAAGGCAGCTGCGGAAATCAAAGAGCGCGTGCGCGGACTTCTTGGGAAATCAACTACTCAACCAGCGCTGGGCACATTCCACTCCATCGGCCTCCGCATCCTTCGTCGCCACGCGGAGCGACTCGGCTACGGCACGAATTTCACCATACTCGACTCCGCAGACCAACTCGCGCTCGTGCGACGCATTCTGAGTCAGCTTGAATTAGATCCGAAACGGCACACGCCCGGAGGAATGCTCGGACGTATCCAAAAGTTAAAAACTGAACTCACACTCCATACCACATACGAGGGGACGGGATATACCGACAAAATCGTCGCGCGCATCTACCGCGCCTACCAAACACAGCTCATCGCGATGAATTCTGTCGATTTCGGTGACCTCATCATGCTTCCGGTGCGCCTCTTCCGAGAGCACCCCGATGTGCTGGAGCAATACCAAGACCTCTGGAGATATATTCTCGTCGATGAGTATCAAGACACAAGTCACGACCAGTATACGCTCATCGGCATGCTTGCTGCTCGCCATGGAAATCTCTTTTGCATTGGCGATGATGCGCAGTCTATTTATCAATTTCGCCAAGCAGACATACGCAATATCCTCAATTTTCAACGCGACTGGCCGAAAGGAAAAGTAATTCTCCTCGAACAAAACTACCGCTCCACAAAGACAATCCTCGCGGCCGCACAGGCAATTATTTCAAACAACAAGGCGCAAATTCCAAAAGACCTCTGGACGAAAAACGCATCGGGAGATTCGATTAGCGTCCACGAGACCGTGAGTGAGCGCCACGAAGCACAGCACATCATCGACACCCTCAACTCACTCAAGCGACAGCGCTATACGCTCTCTGACTGCGCAGTGCTGTACCGCACCCATGCGCAAAGTCGCGCACTCGAAGAACAGCTTGTGCGAGCGGGAATTCCATATCGTATTGTGGGTGGCATTCGATTCTATGAACGCCGAGAAATCAAAGACCTCCTCGCATACGCACGACTCATTCATAATCCCGCAGACACGGTAAGTCTCGAACGAATTGCAAATGTTCCGACGCGAGGCATCGGAGCAGTTACCATCGAGAAAATCCTCTCCACTGTCGCGCCAGACCCCGTGTCAGCAATCGGGACACTCGCCGAAGAATATGCCCCCACCAGTCGAGCAGGGAAGTCGCTCTCGGGACTCCACGCGCTTCTCGTACGACTTCAGCGCACCTCAGAAGATCACAAGGTAAGCGACATCATCCGAGCCATCATTAAGTCTACAAAGTATGAGGACTATCTCCGCACACAAAAAGGCGCTGATACAGAGAACGCTGAAGAGCGCGTCGAAAACGTACACGAACTTCTCACCGTCGCAAAAAAATATGACTCCGCTGGCGCTGAAGGGCTCGGACAATTCCTCGAAGAGGTTGCGCTCCTGCAAGATGCGGACCAATTAGCAGACGGGGAGAAGGCGGTAACACTTATGACGATGCATGCTGCAAAGGGGTTGGAATTTCCCATTGTGTTTATCTGTGGCATGGAAGAGGGCCTCTTCCCACATAGTCGCACTATCTGGGCTCCCCATGAGCTGGAAGAAGAGCGTCGCCTTTGCTATGTGGCAATTACACGCGCGCGAGATCGCCTCTTCATTAGTTTGGCAAAATGGCGCAATATATATGGATCTCGACAGGCGAACATCCCGTCTCGCTTCCTCTCCGAAATCCCTGACGAGCTCCTCTCGTGGCAGAAAATTGAAGCCGAAGACTGGCGAGAGCGTGAAGAATCAATCTCATACGATGACTAATATTCGAGTGGTTGCAAAAAAGTCTCTCGGTCAAAACTTCCTCGTCAACGAAGGAGTCCTTGACCGCATCGTGTCTACAGCGGGGCTGACATCGGCAAATACCGTTGTCGAAGTAGGGCCGGGGACAGGATCACTCACAATGCGTCTCGTGGCAACGGGGGCACGCGTCATCGCAATTGAGAAAGACAGGCGCCTCATCGAACCGCTCCGTGAATTGTTTGCATCTACGCGCCACGTCGACATCATCGAGGGCGATGTACGTGAGTGGACGCCAGAGCTTACTGCGGGGTCATACTCCGTTGTCGCAAATATTCCATACTACCTCACCTCGCACCTCATCCGGAGAATACTTGAAGAGTGGCCAGCACCAACACGCGCAATCCTGATGGTACAGTATGATGTTGCAAAGCGGATGACCGCTACGCCACCAAATATGAACCTACTTGCGCTTTCCGTGCAACTCTACGCGATCCCATCTATCGTCATGCGCGTATCGCGTGGCAGCTTCAGGCCAATGCCCGATATTGAATCTGCGGTTATTCAGCTGGAGCTTCGCCAGCTTTCACACGAAGAGCATGAAGCGGCGCGCGCCATTCTTGAACTCGCCCGAACAGCGTTTATGCATAAGCGAAAGCAACTTTCCCACTCCATAGACGCAGTAGCCATCCAGAAAGCTGGCATAGACCCGAAAATCCGCCCGCAGGAGCTCTCTATCGAAGACTGGCGACGAATTGTGGTCGCCTTACATTAGATATACACACGAACAATAGATTTTTCGCGCGTTGTTCGTGGTAGAATGAGGCTTATATGAGCTGGAGGCTCGGAATTATCATGTCGATATTATTGGTCTCTGCCGCGGGGTCCATCGCGTATCTTTCCAATGCGCTTTCGCCCGCATCTCCAAGCACACAAACAGCAACCGGAAACGACGCGCTTCTCTCGGTCACTGGCTATGAAGACCGGGACGGCGACGGCCTCACCGATCGCGACGAGACGTACTGGCGCACAAATCCAGACATCACCGATACCGATGGCGATGGCTACTCCGACGGGGAAGAGGTGCTCTCGGGCCATAACCCTACCATCAAGGGCCCCAACGACTTTCTCGACACAGCGCGCAACGTCACGGAGCAGGCGTTTTCACTCGCAATCGGCGGACTCACGAGCGGAGACTTGGATCCACAAAATCCAAATTATCAGCAATCACTCAAAGAGCTCTCAGATGCGATGGCAGAGCAATTCAAAAAGAACACGACCATTACCACTGACACCCTCGACATCATCGAGGACACGAGCGCCAATAAGCTGACGTACCTCAATACGATGGCCAACATGATACTCACCGTCATTGTGCCGACCATGGAAGCCAATAGCGCATTCCTTGAAACGCTTCGGGACCTCCCACTCTCGAACCCTTCGGTCATTGCGGGCGACCCGACACGCTACGCGCAGTACCTCAAGGATGTGCGTCGTCTTTCATCAACAATCGGAGACCGAGCCGCACGCATCTCCGCCATTCCTGTGCCTAAATCATTTTCCCCACAGCATACCGTCATACTCAGACTCCTTCGTCTTGAACAGCGATACTACGAAATCTTGGCGACCATGAAAGAAGACCCTGTACAAGGCTCTGCGGCGCTGGGAGCGCTCATGCGAATCCACTTCGAAGGTACGCAAGAAGTCCTCTACGACTTCGCGGTAGCCATACAGAACAAGCTCTAACATTATGACCAGGCGCTCTATCATTCTACATACGCTCATCTTCCTCACCCTCTTTGCGATGCCAATAGTCGCGCAAGCATTTAGCTTTAGCGACATTCTCGGAGATGAATCGCTCGAACTATATACGCCCCCCGAGGGTAGCGAGTACTGTGGCTCTGCAAAGATTGGAAATGCGATAGATCAGTTTTTGAGTGGATATGCGAGTCGATTGAAAGATCAGGTCATTCGGGACTTCCTTGATATACCCCGAAAGTACGCGCGCCAGTTATTAATTTGTTACCTCAAAAGCTGGACACAATTTGGGACTGGCTCGGCAGGGAATAACTGCACAACACAAGTGGGTGGCTCCATGGAGACGGCATTGAATGAGCAATATAAAGAGCAGTTTAAGTCAGACTTCATCACCGCATGCGAAGGGCGCAATACGTTGGACAACGTGCTTGAGGCGGGCCGAAGAATCCTGATGGAAAACGGGCGAGACGGAGGCGCGGTGTTCGTGCAAGACTGGAATCAATTCCAAGCCAACAACCGCTATCGCGGACTTCAAGTTGCCCGCAACCAAATGGCGAACACAGAATTATGTCCATGGATGGTCGGCTCTATGCAGGTACTATTTAATTTTGACCCAGCGAAAGCTGTGCCGCTAAGTGGCGAAAGCGAGGATGGGCGCGGAAATTACACGGAAGAAGCGCGATGCACCATGAGCGACGTCGACCCCTTTGCTCCCGAATCACAAACCGCTGAAATTGCTGCCGCGCTCCTCATGCCGCAAAACAATATCTGGGGCTCCTTCTTACTCGCGGAAGGAAACATTCAAAAACAAATTGAAGATGAAGAGCGGGCGTCTGAGAATGAATTCGTTGCAACGGGAGGTATTGGTGGCTTGCGCGACATAAACCCCGCCACGGGCACCGCATGCGTTAAGCTGGCAGGGGATGGGAGCACGTGTCTCGAGTACGGTCCGATTGTTAAGTCCGGAGCTGGGGTTGCGGCTGACGTACAAGCACAATCGCAAGCTCAACTTGATTGGTTCACAAATGGAAGCGATAAAGGGGGAGAGTCGGCAAATATAGGCGCGAGCATCGTGAGCTCAATGCTGTCCACAACGCAATCATCCATTCGCCCTCAGTATGGCCTCAGCAGAACCCAGCGAACTACCGCCAGCTATACACCCGGGTCGCTTCCTTCGCCCACACCACCCGTATTCACCCCTGATCCACCTGGCTCTGGTGGCGCTCATGACCCTGTGTGCACCAACAACAATAACGCCTGCACATGCGTCATGAATGATCCAGACGCACAAATACTCGCACAACAAACAATCCAAGACGCTACCCGTAGCGCAATGGCAAGCAACCCATCCCTCATAAGCGGTGGGTCCGTACTCCCCGGGAAAAATGCACTCTTTATCCAAGCAGTGTGTGCCGCTATCGGCGCCACACCTCTGCAGTGCCATGGGAGTCCCTTTTCAGACGGTGATATTGTAGTTGCTGTTGGCACGGTTGAGTACTCTACAAACATCATCATGCCCGATGGCGTCATTCGTCTACCCGGCCAAACCACCGTATTCTGTCCCGCGGGCAATCTCTAGCACCCCATGCAATTTCTCTCTCGAAATAAAAAAACGCTCATCGCCATAGGAGTCATAGGCGGGCTTCTCTTTGTTCCGTCAATTGCTCAGGCGGGCTTCTTGGACTACATCTCCAGCCCACTCACACTCGTGCTTGATATTGTTCTGTCAGCCGTTGTCGCCGTAAACAGCCTTCTCGGTCAACTCCTCGTGGCAGCGACGAAATCGGTTACCTGGGTACTCTCGCTCCCAATTACCACAGAAGCGCCGATGATTGCTGCGGCGTGGACCATCATTCGGGACATGTGCAACATGTTCTTCATCGTCGTCCTTATCGGAATTTCTTTTGCAACCATTTTCAACTCGGTACTGCCCTCGGTACGCGGATGGAACTACAGCGCCGCCCTCATGCCGCTTATCATCGGCGCGATTGTGATGAACTTCTCTCTTGCGATAGGAAAGGTGGTGGTGCTCTCCGCAGATCAGGCGTCAAAGACGATACTCGCCACCATGAGCGACCCGGGCACAACACTCGTTAAAATTCTCAACCCAAATGCTCTCCTTGCGAACACCAACTCAATACTCACCTCTGCGGTGAGCGGGAAAATTACCGACACAAGATCAACGCAAACAGCCAAGGAAAAAGCTGAGTTCGAAAAATGCCTCACAGAATATAAAACTGTTGTAAATAGCGACGATGGGGCGTTTACACAATTGTGGAAATGGGTCTCTGGGGCGGATCAATTCAGGAAAAGTATTGGCGATTGTAATCTCATGATTCTCGACGCGCGCTCAGGATTTACCTCAAAAGAGGTTGCCGAAGGCGCCGTTGCTTTAATAAATAAGGGTAGCAAAGATTTTATTCCGAAAGGCTCCTTCTCAGAAAAGATTGCGCTCATAGGCTCAAGTGCATTCGCGGGCTTCCTCATTCTTTTTATTATCACATGTCTGTTTTCTATGGCTGGATTTTTTATGGTCCGCATTCTTGTAATTTGGATTCTGCTTGTCTTCTCTCCAATCGCGTGGCTTTCATACGCGGTACCGCAGACAGACGGATTCGGTAAGTGGTGGAAAACATTTCTCGGATGGAATCTATTCGCTCCGATATATTTGTTCACGCTCATTCCCGGCATGATAATCCTCGCAGGAGGAGGCGACTTCTTCATGGCCATGAAGGCAAACGGGGGAGATATAAGTTTCGCCAGCCTGATGATTCAAACGTTCTTCTTCTATGTATTTGCGGCAATCATATTCATGGGCGGCATCGCCGCTGCCATGGGAACTTCATTCGCAAGCTCAGTGAAGAGTACTGAGTTTTTCGGTAAGATTGCGGGTTCCACTGGCATCTTCTCAAGTGGCGCGGAGCGCCTTGGCACAGTCGCGAAGTATACGGGCGTATCAGCGGGATACGATACACTGAAGGCCAATGCAGTCGCACGCGGAGAAAAACTAAAACAAGTAGGCACGAATATCGCAAACCGCATTCCTGGTTCAGATATGTTCCGTGCAAAATCATACGATGAAAAACTCGCCCAAATGAAGTCGCGCATGGGCGTGCTCGGGGGAGATGGCGCCCTGAACACAATCCAGGCCGGAAACATAAAGAAGGAGCAGGACCGCCTCAAGCTACGGATCGCTGCGGTGCCAAAGGACAAACAAGATGCCTGGCTTGAAACACAGGCAAAAAGCAGTAACAGAAACGAGGCATTGGCAGCGCGTGAGATACTTATCTCTCGCGGATCTCCGCTGATGGCCGAGGGAAGCGCAATGGCAAAAGAGACCGAATCCTGGTATCCAAATGCGGCAGCAAAATCTGAATTCCTCAAACGCGTAAAAGCTGGAAAAGGAAGAGCGCAAAAAGAAAAAGCCGCAGAAGCTAAAAAAGAAAAGGAGGAGCGAAAGGAAGATGTGCTCGCGCTCGTTAATGAGAAGCTTAGCGATACAACAGCTCCAATTACTAATGCTGCCGATGTTGGCGCGTTCCTCGGTCAATTTACGGATCCCGAAGATTTAAAGAACGCTGAAGCAGCAATCTCAAAGAAGCATCCCGCACTATTCCTTGAGCACAAGCACGGGGCAGCACCCTCAGACGATCAGCGCGTCGAAGCTTACCTCGAAGTGCTCAAGGACCCTGAGGCACTCGTAAAACTTAATAGGGGAACATACTTCGATCCGACAACCCCTGAGTTCGGAAGCCTCAAGGCGGCAATTAATGCCTATACCCCCGAACCCGCAGTTCTTGATCCACTTGCAGCGCAAAAGACAAAGGCACGAGATGAATTTATGTCAGAGCTGAAAAAGAAAGCGCCGACACTGAGAACAAAAATAGACGCGCTATTCACCCCATGAGCACCATTCTTCCATTCTTGCTGCCCATAGACACACTAAGCGATGAAGAGCTTCTCGAGCACGGGACGTTTTTAGACTCGCTACCAGGTGACGTGAGAGAGCTTATCGCTGGCATGAAAACGGATGAGGCTATTCGAGAATCTATCGCGCAAAGGTATTCCCTTAATGAATCACAGTTTCGTGGCATTCATCGATTTGTTATGGAGGCCGTACTACGAAGAGGTGTTCCAACACCTGAAACTGCGGCGCTCTTAATGAATCTTGCTGGCATCACTCAAGATCAATCAATTCAGATTATTAAAGAGCTTGAGGCTAGCCTCTTCCAGCCACTCGGCCTTTCTCTTGCGGGCCTTGCGCAGGGTGCGCCCGAGCCAACTCTTATGCGTGATGCGCTTGGGAGAGAAGGGATTCGGTACGAATCGGTAGACGCCCTTCTTGCCGAGATGACCGATATGACGCCCGCGCAGCGAGAAACATTTTTGAACGATGCGATGCCGTTTAATCGTATGTTCGTACTGCAGGCATACTCGCAACTCAAGATGAAAACTGATGCGTCGGGTATGCCGCTCTCATTTCGCGCTCTCGCCGCACAAGAGATTCCCACATTCCGCACACAAGACTGGCTAGACCTCATTCGCGTCGACCCCGATGCGATAGACGAACCTTCCATCTGGAGCACGCTCCAGCGCACCGCGTTGGGCGCCATGCTACAGGGAAGAGATGGTGCGGGGCGTCGAGAAATCGCAGCTGAGCTCGAAGCTACTTCAGAAGATGCGCAGTCCATCGCGCTGTCTCCAAAAACCGGAGAAACCATCGACGCCCTCGCTCAAGCAGGTATTCTACCCAGCACGCATACTGTTGCCGCGGGAAGGGTTATGTATTTTTTGTGCATCGGCACGCTACGACTAGAGCAGGCCACGACCGCACTTGAAAAGATTGGGCTACCACTCGCAAGCGCAGAGCAGATTGCGTCAAAGCTTGGCGCGCTCCTTCCTGCATCGTCAGCCCCTGAGGCACCCGCGCAACAACAACCTGCGCAACGTAACGTGCCATCGTATGCAAGTCGTAATATAATAGACTTAAGGAAGAAGGCTTCGAGCAATTAGACGCTGGGCATTTATATGAAGTTCCAAGTTCCACAATTTATTGAAACAGAAACGAAAATCATTGGGCCACTCACGCTCAAGCAGTTTCTGTTTGTTGCGGGAGGCATCAGTATGGGCGCCATGGCATTCATTTTCTTAAGCGGCATCTTTCTGTATGCAGCACTATTACTCATCGGCGCGTTCTTCGGCTCTCTCGCATTCGCCAAAGTTGATGGGGTGCCCATGCTCAACTACCTCGCGTACATGACGGCATACTTCCTAAGCTCGAAGCGCTATATCTATATGGTGAAAAAGGATAGCTCGCAATTAACCAACCAACCCCATGCCTGAAGCTCCATCAACGACGGATCTCGTCCAAATCAAAGAAATTCGGGAGGGGGTTATCGTGATGAAGGACGACTCGCTTCGCGCGCTCGTTCAAGTGAGTGCCATCAACTTTGAGCTTCGCTCAAGCGATGAGCAGGCCGCCATCCTTCAGCAGTTCTCCGCATTTCTGAATGCAATTGATTTTCCAGTTCAGATGGTTGTTCACTCTCGACGATTCGATATTTCCACCTACATCGCTGGCGTGCAAGAGGCAACCGCACAGCTCTCAAATGAACTCTTAAAGATTCAAGCAGGGGAATATATCAAATTCGTAACCGAGCTCGCTGAACTCGCAAACATCATGGCAAAGAATTTTTACGTTGCGATTCCCATGTCGCTCGCCTCGATTGCTGTTGAGGGCGAGCCTAAGAAGGGATTTTTTGCAGGCATATTTGGCAGCAAGAAGGCCGGAGCGACCGCGCAGCAAGGTATTTCCCCCGAGCGACTTGCTGCGTACAAATCCCAACTCCAACAACGCGCCGACCTCATTATCGGCGGACTCTCGGGTATGGGCCTCAAGGGTCATATGATGTCGCAAGAAGAGGTTTCTGCGCTGTTCCTTGAGCTCTACAATCCCATTGTCCCCGCAAGTCAGCCCAAATAACACGCACACCATGGAACCAAACGTACTCGGCATTCCACAAAGCCTCGCACCCTCCGCACTCCAAATCACACCCAACTTTATTCAAGTTGGAAGTAAGTATGTGCGCACCATTTTTGTCGCAACCTATCCACGATTCTTAAACGCAAACTGGCTCTCGCCAATCATCAACTTCGACAAGGTTCTCGATATTGCAATCTATGTGAACCCTCAACCGACGGCGGATATTCTCAAAAAACTTCGTGACCAACTCGCGCGCGTTCAGGCGCAGCTCATGGAAGAGGAGGCGGCTGGAAAAGTGAGAAACCCCGTCCTTGAGACGGCAGCTCAAGACCTCGAAGTGCTTCGCAATAATCTCCAGCAGGGGACGGAACGATTTTTCCAGGTGAGTTTGTATATCACCCTCTACGAAAACAGTATTAAAGAGCTCGACGAAACAGAGGGGAAGATTAAGAGTGTACTCGAAGGACTCTTGGTGATTTCTCGCCAAGCAACATTCCGAATGCTCGAAGGCTTCCTCACTACCTCGCCACTCGCAAACGACCGCCTCCTTGAAACCACCGCGCTCAATACTGATCCTATTGCCTCGATGTTTCCATTTGTATCGAGCGACCTCACTTCAAATACGGGAATTCTGTATGGAATTAACACCACCAACAACAGCCTTGTACTGTTTGATCGGTTCTCTCTTGAAAACGCGAATGCAGTTATGTTTGCGAAATCCGGAGCTGGAAAAAGTTACACCGTGAAGCTTGAGCTTCTTCGCTATCTTTTCCTCGGCACACAGGTACTCGTCTTGGACCCAGAAGATGAATATCGCTACCTCAGCGACACTGTCGGAGGAACCAACATCAAAATTTCAATTAATTCCGACCAGCACATCAACCCCTTCGATCTTCCCACGCCAAAAGATGAGGAGACGTGGGCGGATGTCTTTAATTCCCACGTACTCACAGTTGCGGGACTCATGAAGCTCATCATGGGCGGGAACCTGACGCCAGAAGAGGAATCAACGCTCGACCAGGCAATCATTCAGACGTATGCCATCAAAGACATTGTTCCCGAAGCTGACTTTTCAAATCTACCCGCACCAATATTGAGCGACCTTCAGAGTGTGCTCGAAGGAATGACTGGCGCAGAGCGCATGGCGACTCGCCTCATGAAATTCACAACGGGAACATTTGCGGGCTTCCTCAATAACCCCACCAACGTCGCGCTCGATAATCAGCTCGTTGTCTTTGGTATCCGCGACCTTGAAGAGGAGCTTCGTCCTATCGCAATGTATTCAGTGCTGAGCTACATCTGGGCTCAGGTTCGTCGAGAAAAGAAAAAGCGACTCCTCGTTGTCGACGAAGCGTGGGTGCTTATGAAATACCAAATCGGAGCTGACTTCTTATTCAACATCGCAAAGCGCGGGCGCAAGTACTATTGCGGACTCACCACTATTAGCCAAGATGTGCCCGACTTCATGTCCTCGCCACAAGGGAAGGCGATTGTGACGAACTCCTCGATGCAGATGCTGATGAAGCAGTCGCCAGCCGCTATCGATATCATCCAGCAAACGTTTAACCTTACCGACTCGGAGAAATACTACCTCCTTGAAGCCCGTGTTGGATTTGGATTGTTCTTCCTCGGCGCAAATCACGTCGGCATGCGTGTGCTCGCCTCGTACGCGGAAGATCAAATCATCACCTCGGATCCGAAGCAACTTCTCGAGATTGAAAAAGCAAAGAAGGAGTGGGCGGAGATAGGGAAGTAACACCCATGGCGCTTACCACCGACATTATTCCTGGAACCCTCGGGGGTCCTCAACCATACAAATCGGCAAATACGATTGAGGGGTTGCGTCGTCGCCTCATAGCGATCGGCCAAGAGCGCGACACCACTCTCACAGAGCTCGCAAAACCAGACACTCCAAAGAATCGGGCGGAGACACTCAGAAACCAGGTTCGATTTCTTGAGCTTGAGGAGTATGAAGCACAGGTTCAGCTTAAATTTCTCGAGAGAAATGAGAAAGAGCAACGCGCCAAAGAAGCAGAGGTGCGCGCTCAAGAGCAATTCATCACAAGCGCACGCGAGCAACCCTCTCAGGTAGCATCGAGTTCAGCGGCCAATGCGACGCAACTCAAAGGTGCGGCACAAAAATTTAAAGAATCACTAAGCAACCGAACCACAAAACCCCCGGCATCGCCCGATGAAGCAATCGCCGCGCTTCGTGGCGCCAAGAAGCCATTCTTTGAGGTGTATTTAGTGCTAGCAGCGATAGCGGTGCTTTTAGATATACTAGGATTTGTGAAACCAGCTGCCGACGCAGCTATTGCTGGAATTGTTATTGGTATACTCGTCGAGCTGTATCTCTTTCTCGTTGTTCGAGCTGTTATGAATCGCGGGCGCATCCTGTCCTGGACTATTCTTGCGATTATTACATTTAGCGGGGTAATTCAAATAATTCCTATCATTGGGCAATTTATTGGGGGAATCGCATTTCTGATGATTCTACTGCTTGCCATCACAAATCGAAATGTTCGAGCGGTGGAGGTTGGTCAAAAAGAGCTCACATCTCACCTTGAAGGACTCAGTCAAAAAGTTACCCTTGCCCGACAAAACGCCGCGAGACTCATTCGTGCTGGGAGACGGAGCCCCGCGCTCGCAAAAGCAACACGTGCAGTGGTGCGCTCCCGCGCGTTTAAGAGCCTCGCAACAGGCTCGAAAGCTATGCGGCGCTTCCTTGGATTTTCTTTGGCGGAAATGATTCCTGTTATCGGCATGATTCCATTCAACACAATCGGTATCTATCTCACATACCGCGATCAAAAGCGCATCTATCGCGAGTCACAAGAGCTCGTTGCCGAATATGAATCGATGCGAAACGAACTCCAAAATCTTGACGACGCCATCGTCGCCGATCAAACCTCCCAATTCATGACGCGCGTACAACAGCTCCAATCCTCGCGAGCGGGTAGATCACAAGCGAGTCAGCCACAAGCAGCCCCAGCCGCATCTCGTGGACAATCAATGGGTGATGTTGTATCGGGAGCTCTGCGTCCACAACCCCGTACAACAGCACCCCAAGGAGGCGCCGCACCTCGAACACCCATGCGAGACATTGCTATTGCAGTGCCTTCTCCAGCATAATCCAACCAACCCATGCCAGCACATCTCAACTTTCTTCAACAAGAGTCCTCGCCCTCAATTCGACGCATGCAGTGGGCAACAGCGGGCACCGCGCTTGTGTCGCTCAGCTTAGTGGCGCTCTTTATTGTGAACTACCAGCGCACCGGAGATTCAACTGCAACAATCGCCCAAAAAATCGAGACATCCCCAGCGAGCGAGTCATCTTCGGCTCCTTCTCGAGCGCCGAAACGTATCAGTGAAAATGAAGTCATTTCAGTTGTGCGTGGCCCAACACGAGATTCAGTAAAATTTTATGAACGGCTCACAGGGAGGGCGTTTAGCGTCGACATCTCTACACTGAAAACGACAACACTCTCAGATAGAAAGCTCTCTGGCTTTATTGAAACCTATTGGACGCCTACAGGGGACCAGGTTGTTTCCATGTTTCAGGAGCCTGAGGGTATTCGATTTCGGTCGTTTAGCTACAAAAATTCTGAATCTACAGCAATCGACGAGGACATCACATCGCTTGCACTCTCCCCAGATGGGCGTTCAGTTGCGTACCTCAAAGCAACCCCAGAGGGGTACGAGGTAAAAATTGGATCCATCGATGGATCGGGGGCACGAACAATCCTCAAGACGCGCGCCCAAGACGCCCACCTCACATGGCCAACACAAGACTTCATTTTTATGATTTCTCGTAAATCAGATGCGCGAGGAAGCGATCTATCCACAATTACCGTGGGTGGCGCACTCTCTGTTGTTATTGAGAACAAAGAAAACCTTGAATACAAACTCTCACTCGATGGATTTAGGCTCTTGTATTCGTATTTTGCGCCAGAAGAGGCGGTGTCGCTTTGGTATCGAAATGGAAGCGGCCAAACCGTCGCTCTTGGCATTGCTACAAGCGCACAAAAATGCGCGTGGCACGACAACAACTCAACCATTACCTGTGGCGTACCCACACGCTCAAGCTTGACCCGCGATATTCCGTCGGAGAAAAGTGCGACGATTGATGATGTTATTTCTGTCGACCTGCTTACCGGCCAGCAATCCTCTCTGTACATTGGAAGCCATGACGCCCTATTCAGCGTCATACACCCACTCCTCTCGTCAACACAAAAAGCCTTCGTCTTCACGAATCTCTTTGATCAGAAGCTATATATGCTTTCGCTCTAGCTAGAGCGGTTTGATAACAACTCGGCGATGAGGCTCTTGTCCTACGCTTTCCGTGGTGAGGTCACTGTATGATGCGAGCTCTGTGTGCGCAACGCGACGCTCGTACGAGCTCATCGGCTCCAGCGCTTCGGATTTTCTCGACTCGCGAACACGAACAGCGGCGGCGTGAACTGCGCTTGAAAGTTCTTGGACTCGTTCCTGGCGATAATTATTCACATCGAGGACAACCGCGCGGAGGTCTGGGTTTTGGCGAAGACACACAATACGGAGAATGTGCTCCATTGCTTTGAGGTTTTGTCCGTTCTTTCCGATGAGAAGCTTTCCATTATCCGCCGCCTGAATCACGACGCGCGTAGAGCCGCTCTCTTCTTGCGAGATACTTACCTCGCACGGAATCTGCATGTGCCCCGTAATATGGTGGATAAAATCCTGAATTGTGGAGGAGATATCATTACTCATGCGGGAAGTATGCCTGAACGTTTTCGTAAATACAACTGTTCTCCAATTGACCACAAAGACGTCACAACCCAGTACAGAGAAAGCCCCGCAGGAAGATTCCAGCTGATGACAATAATCATAATGGGGAGCATATACATCATCTGTTTATTCATCGCGGCAGACTGCGGGGTTTGTGGCTGATTCGCCGCCGAGACCCGCGCCTGAAAAAACTGCGCGACGCCCGCGAGCACCGCGAGTACTGGGCTACTCTTGCTAATATCGAGTACTCCCATAGTGACGTGCGCGATACTTCCAGGGTGGGGGATAAACGAATAGAGAAGGTCGAGCGTCTCTGGGTTGAATATCTTGAGGAACACCTGATACACGCCGATTAAAATGGGAAGTTGCAACAACAATGGAAAACAACCTGCGAGCGGATTTACTCCGCGCTCACGATAAAGCGCCATCACCGCCTCTGATTGTGCCGTTGTGTTGCCCTTATGCTTTGCCTTTATTGCTTCAATTTCTGGGGCAAGCTCGGTCATCGCTCGCTGGGAGCGTGCCGTTTTTAATGAAAGCGGAGTTAATACTGCTCGCACGAGAGCCGTCATCGCGATAATTGCGATACCTAAATCGCCAAACCCGATTGTTGAATACAGAAAAACAGTTAAATTCAGAATGGGGGCGTAAATAAGCGTGGTAAAGAGAGACATTGTAGTGCTACTTACTAAATCCGTTACATTTCATAATACGCACACTCGCCGCAAGGATACCACGCACCGCTCCGCGCTCTTCAACCGCTTCAATCGCATACTCAGAGCAGGTTGGCCACGAACGGCAACCCGAATATGCGTAAAAAATAGGCTGTGCCCCAAGTGTGCGCGAAATCAACTGATACAATCGAATACAGTATGTAATAATTCGTTTCACCATCATAGAATACCAGATTTCTTAAAGTATCGCATAAGCTCTTCGGAAAGCGCGGACCCAACCGGAACCTCGCTACTGCGCACCACAATCATAAGTGAAACATTCTTGAGCGCGTTCGCTGTGATTATACTTCGAACAGCTTCTGTGATGCGACGCTTGATTGTATTACGCATTGTCGCGCGGGGAATAATACGAGCTGGAATTGATACAATGCATTTTGCCGCTCCTATGGTTCGGATGCTTCGATAGGAAAGAGGGCCACCAGACACCTGCTGGGGCGCACGAAGAATTGCTCGAATATCTCCGCCAACCTTCTTTATTCTGTGTATTCTTGGTAGTGCAGACATGCGTTCGGAAAACCGCCCCGACGATTGTCGGGGCGGTTTACTTACACGGTGAGCTTGTGTCGACCTCGTTGCCGTCGACTCGCTACAACTTTCCGCCCTGACTTACTGTTCATGCGGGAAAGGAAGCCATGCTTACGTGTTCGTTTAACTTTCTTTGGTCGAAATCGAGTAATTTTCATAACCGTTCGTAGTGAGTACTATCTCTGTGTGGTACAAAGAGAAGTCTACTATGTTTATACATGCAAGTCAATATTTACCCGCAGTTCTCCACTTGTTATAAACACTCTGTGCACGAATTCGGTGTGCGTGAGTGCTTGAGAGGGAATTGATTGTCTGTATACTTCGAGCACGGTCGGCAAGAGAGGTGACCACCTACACACCATGACACCTGTAACACATGAGGAGATTTGGAAGGCAGTGCTCGGAGAAATGGAACTTTCCCTTTCTCGCGCGCACTTCACAACATGGTTTAAGAATACAAACATCGTTTCCCGTGATGTAAACTCTGTTACTGTAAGTGTTCCGAATGGTTTTGTGAAAGAATGGCTTGAGAAAAAGTTTAATCGTTTAATCCTTACCTCTGTTCGAAAGCTTTCGAACGAGATTCGCGAGGTTCGGTATATTGTAGGGCAGCCAAAACCAGAACCACTTCGCCAAGACATCTCGAAAATCATCATTGAGAAGGAATTCCAAGACCAGACCGCTGTAGACCAGAGTCAGGAGATTGATAAAATCACCCATCTCAATAAAAAGTACTCATTTGATACGTTTATCGTGGGTGGCTCAAATGAGTTTACGTTTGCGTGCGCACAAGCTGTCGCTGCAAACCCTGGAAAAAACTATAATCCTCTCTTTATGTATGGGGGAGTTGGGCTCGGAAAAACCCACCTTATCCAATCTATTGGAAATAAGGTGCTCCAAGACTGGCCCGACAAAAAGGTGCTCTACACAACTGGAGAAAAGCTCACCTCAACCATCATTGACTCTATTAGGAACCGCACCATCGAAGACATAAAGTCACTCTACTCGAGACTCGATCTTCTTATTATCGATGATATTCAATATATCGCGGGAAAAGATAAGACTCAGGAAATTGTGTTTACAATCTTCAACGAGCTTCATAATCGCAATAAACAGGTTGTGTGCACATCTGATCGTCCTCCGAAAGCAATCCCCGCTATTGAAGAGCGCCTCCAGTCTCGACTTGAGGGTGGGATGCTTTCAGAGATAAACATGCCAGACTTTGAGACGCGGGTCGCGATTGTAAGGTTAAAATGTATTGAAAAATCAGCAACGCTTAGCGATGATGTGATGTCGTATATCGCAACGCATATCCAGAAAAATGTTCGAGAGCTCGAAGGAGCCCTCAACCGAGTTATCGCGCTTGCTGAAATCTATAAACGCACGCCGGATATAAAGGAGGTTAAAAACATACTCAACGCATATCTTGCGGTTCCATACCGAAAAACATCACCTCAGGTCATTCTAAAGACTGTAGCCGACTTTTACAGCGTGGCTTCAGGAGACCTCACAAAGCGAAGCAGGAAGAAGGAGGTTGTGAAGCCTCGCCAGGTTGCAATGTACCTCCTCCGGGAAGAAATTAAACTTTCATTCCCCGAAATCGGGCAAAAACTCGGAGGACGAGATCATTCAACGGTTATTCACGCATGCGAAAAAATTCGAAAAGAGGAGAGTATTGACGAGCCTCTCAAGAATGAGCTTATTATGATTCGCCAACGTATTTACGATTCATTCGAGCATTAGTTGTCCTGTGGAAAGATCTGTGGATAGGTTGGCGATAGCGTGGTGATGAGTACAGGCTTATTGGTAGGTATATGAAAATCACACACAGGACTTCGACATCTATCCATACCTTCTCCACATCGCATTTCTTCGAAATAAGGAGATACTATAAGGAGAATGAGCACACGCATCCCCATATCCACACCCCTAATGGTATATAGTAATATTTAAATACTTAATATATAAGATCCCATGAAAGCCATCGTTCACAAGGAGCGGCTCCAACGAGCGCTCGGATTCGTTGATAGGATTACTATGAAAAACGGAACACTTCCTATTCTTAGTAATATCTTACTCAAGACTGAAAATGGACGCCTTCGCATCTCAGCGACAAATCTTGAAATTGCAGTAAGTTCCGTTATTGGTGCGAAAATTGATAAAGAAGGACAAATCGCAGTTCCTGGAAGGATGTTATTCGATTTTGTTCGTGGCGCACCCGGAGAAAGTATTTCGCTAGAATTGAAACAGCAAACACTCACCGCGCAAGCTGGATCATATACTACGACGATTCTTTGTTTTGATGCGACAGAGTACCCAATCATCCCCAAGATAGACGGGGGGAGTGAGTATCATATTTCTTCGTCTGATTTGCGGAGACTTATTTCTTCAACAGTTACATCAATCGCTTCAACAGATTCGCGGCCTGAGCTCGCAGGAGCACTTCTTCGCTTTGAGCACGACGCCACAACTATGGCGGCAACTGATATTTTCCGCTTAGCAGAACAATCTATTCCCGCTTCACACCCAACTGCGAGTTCCGTTATTATTCCTCGGGGAACTATTAGTGAGCTTGGTAGGATTCTCGGAGATATTGAGGGAGAGGTTCATGTGCGCATCTCAGAGAATCAAACCCTCTTTTCCCATGAGGAATTTGAAGTCGTTTCCCGACTCATTGATGGTAAGTATCCTGACTATCGGAAAGTGATTCCAGAACGTTCGGTTGCGCGTGTTCTTGTGCGAAAGGATGAGGTTGAAAACGCCGCAAAGGTTGCCGCTTTATTCTCATCAAGTATCTCGGATATTAAAATTGAGTGTGACGAGACGAATCTTCGTATTATTGGAAAGAATTCAAGCAAAGGAGAGGCGTCAGCAGGCGTAGAGGCAAACCTCAAAGGAGAGGCGTTTGAGGTTGCAATGAATTACCACTACTTCTTAGAAGGATTAAAAGCGGTGACCTCGGATAAGGTGGTTCTCGAATATACAGGTAAGGGAAGTCCGTTTATACTTCGCCCAAGCGAAGAGTCGTCTGGGTTCGTATATATTATTATGCCTCTTCGAAGTTAGTGAATGTTCAAATCAATTAAAGGGCAACTCAGTCGTAAGCACTCATCACTCCAACAGCAGCTCGGTGCTGCTATGATTACCCAGAAGGTAGTCAAAGAGTTTGTTCGTCAAAACTATCCAGAAGCTGATCCTGCTGTATTTATTGGATACAACGAACAAACACGGGTCTTGGTTATTCGTGCTCCGCGTAAATCGCTTGCTGCGGTGCTTTTGTTGAGCACTACCGATATTCGCGCGCAACTCACTCAGGCTGGCGTGAGAGTCTCACAAATAAGTATTCGCTAATAGAGTCCAGATTGTCGCTGGACCGCCCACTCCCAGTTTTCGAATTGCGGGTCTAACTCCGGCTGTGCCGGGATTGCTTCTTGGGGGTTACTTCGAGATACGAAATATAAGATTGAGTGAAAGCCTGGATATTCAGGAGAAACATATGAGCCATTCAACATTGGTTTATCGGTGAGGACGGGGTCGGGCCTCGTAAACGCCTCTGCGGGAGTATTGCGGAGGGCAGAGTTCATGAATGCATTCCAAAGTGGCCCAGCGGCGCTAATACCGCCTCCAGCGGCCGTCATAGACTGGTTGCGGTTGTTACCAACCCACACTCCTGTGACGAGTGATGGAGTGTATCCGACAACCCACGCATCTCTGTTCTCCTGAGTTGTTCCTGTCTTTGCCGCGACGTCACGCCCAGGGATGTAGAGTGAGTTCGAAAACCCAAAGACGGAAGCACGCGCGTTGTTATCGCTAAGCACATCACTGATAAGCCTCGTTGTTTGCGTGTCGAGTACGCGCTCGGGTGTAATTTGGCGCTCTTCTAAGATGGTTCCATCGTTTAATTCAATTCGTTGAATAAATCCCCACGGAATACGAACTCCTTCATTTGCGAATACTCCGTACGCAGAGACAAGGTCGATAGGACGAACTTCGGCGCCACCCAGGACAAGCGACAAGCCAAATCGCGAACGATCACCGAGTGTGGTGATGCCCATACGAGTCGCAAGATCGATAACGGTATCGATTCCAGCGAGGTAGAGTGTTTTTACGGAGGGTACATTAAGTGAGCGAGCAAGTGATTGTCGCATTGTGACTGCGCCACTATAGAGTCCGTTGTAGTTTTTTGGATGATAGCAAGCAGTCCCTGTTGAATCCCTGGTCATAGTTGCCTCGGGTGCGCAGAGGGGATTGAATTCCGTCTTTACGTCCCACAACACTGTATTATCTGAGTATCCTTGTGCAAACGCAGCCGCATATGCGAATGGTTTAAATGCCGACCCTGGTTGACGTCGGGCGGTGATGACGTTGTAGTTGCCCTCGTTTTCGATATCGAAGTAGTCAGCAGAACCAACAAGCGCAAGCACTTCACCTGTTTTTGGATTGAGTGCGGTGAGTGCCGCATTTGTGGCTTTATATTTTTCTTTATTGATGGCCGCGTATTTTGCTACCAACTCTTCTGCATTTTTTTGGAGGTCAGCATCGAGGGTAGTAATAATTTTGAACCCACCACTCGAGACAATGTCTTTTCCATACTTTGCAGTAATGTACTCGCGAGCCATGCTTACAAAATGAGGAGCTGCGAGATTGTTGGACTTTGGCTTGAATTCAATAGTTGTTGCCGATGCACTCGCATATTCTTCGGGCGCGATAAATCCGAGATCCCGCATACGTCCTAAGACATAATCCTTACGAGCGAGTAATTCGTCGACATGAGATCCGTATGGAGAGAGGTATGATGGGCGCTGAACGAGTGAGGCAAGAAGTGCAGCTTGCGCGATTGAAAGCTCGGAGGTGTGAACACCAAAATACGTCTGACTTGCCGACTCGATGCCATACGCATTTGAACCGTAGGGAACTTGATTCAGATACATGGCGAAGATTTGATCTTTCGTGAATCGTCGCTCGACCTCAATAGCGAGAATAAGTTCTTGCACTTTTCGTGTGATGTTTTTGTCGCGTCCTACGAGTGCGTTCCCAACAAGTTGCTGGGTGAGTGTTGAGCCTCCTCCCGAACCAAAACCCTGCTCGATATTCCTCAAAAGTGAGCGAGCGATACCACGAATATCGAATCCATGGTGCTGGTAAAAGTTTGTGTCCTCAACAGCGAGTGTTGCGTTGCGAATAGGGAGTCCAATTTCATCCCATGTAACAACTGTCCGTCGTTCTTCGTCGAAGATGTCGTATAAGACAATCTTCCCGGTACGGTCATAAATTTTCGTCGACTCCTTTACCTGGCGAGAGATAATAGATTCAGGGTCTGGAATAGTACTCTTTGCGTAGAGTAAAAATAACGAAACACCTATAACACCAATTGTGACGCCCCACATCAAAAGCGTTCCTGCGTGCGAGATCCATGAGCGCCACGAAATACGTCCACGTCGAACGCGGCGGGCAAACACGCGAATACTCCGCATAAGTTTTGAGAGTATAGAAGGAAGAGACATGCCTAGAATATACCACAAAAATACAGTATTTACAATGTTTTTTGTTCCCGCTACAATGAGATATGAACTTGAATGATCGAAAACAATTTGCAGAGCAACTCATACAGCGGAGAGTGGAGTCTGTGTACCCATCTCGCGAGGCCGTGATTGAGCGAATAGCGGGTAGTGAGCGCCTAACAATCTATCTCGGGATTGATCCGACGAGTCCCGATATTCATCTTGGCCATGCGGTTCCATTGTTTGTGATGAGGGGGCTCGCTGAGCTTGGGCATGATGTTGTGTTGTTGATTGGCGATTTTACCGCGAGGATTGGGGATCCGACAGGAAAGAGCTCAACACGAGTTGCGCTTACTGCTGAGCAAATCCAAGAAAACATGGCCGCATATGTGGAGCAGGTTGAACATATTATTCCGAAAGAATTATTCCGTGTTGTATACAATAGCGAATGGCTCGCGTCGCTTACTATGGAGCAGGTGTTGCGACTTACCAGCACCGTAACTGTGCAACAGATGATACAACGCGATATGTTCCAGGGGCGCCTTAAGGAGGAGAAGCCAATTTTCTTGAGCGAGTTTTTGTATCCACTTATGCAGGGATACGACTCGGTTGCGTTGAGAACTGATGGCGAGGTTGGTGGAAATGACCAGACATTCAATATGCTTATGGGGCGAGAGCTGTCACGGGAATTACTGGGAAAGGACAAGTTGGTGATTACCACAAAACTTCTTGTTGATGCTGGGTCTGGCAAAAAGATGAGTAAATCGGAGGGCACTCTTATCGCGATTCGAGATAGCGTTCAAGAAATTCGACGCAAAGTACTTGCAGCTGACGACGGCATGATTGCTCCCATGTTCGAGCTATGCACAGAAAAAGAAGTGCCGAGCGAGGGTTCCCCCCGAGAACTGAAAGAGGCGCTTGCCGCTGAGTTTATTCGAATGTTTCATGGTGAGCAGGCGATTCAGCAGGCGGGGGAGTTCGAGGAGTTCGATGGCGCCGCAATGCCACTTGATGCATTTCTTGTTTCCGTTTTGAGTGGAAGCTCGCTCAGTATGATTGCGCGACAAATTGAACAAGGGGGTGTTAAGTTGAATGAGCAGGTGCTTACACTGAGCGAGCGGAAGAAGATTCTACAATCGGGAGACAAGATTCAATTTGGAAAGGGGAGATTCATACGGGTTCGCTAAATAACAACACCCCCGCGAGCGCGGGGGTGTTGTTATTTAGCTAGGCAATTATCTCTTCCTCCTCTTCGTCATCTTCTTCCTCTTCTTTTTCTTTGTCTTCGTCTAGCTCGTCTTCATCTTCGTCCTCATCCTCTTCTTCGGGATCTTCGAATTCTCCTTCGGGGCTTACGAACAGCAAGTCTTCGTCCATATTCGTCGCTATTCGAAGAAGGTTATACGTACGCGGGGTGCGTATAACCTGTAACGAACAGATGTAATTATGGGAATATTGTATGTGCTTACAGTATGAAGTCAATACTTTGCTTGAGCGGATGAACAGCAGAGGGCGATGGCAAGCGCATCTGCTGCGTCATCGGGATGAATGCGCTCGGTGATATGGAGAATGAGTTGAACCATTTTTTGAACCTGATCTTTTTTTGCGCCTCCATGTCCGCACACCATTTGCTTCACCTGGAGAGGTGTAAACTCATGAATTGGCAACCCTGCATCTGCGAGGGTGAGCATGATAACACCACGCATCTCGGCAACTGGCATTGCTGTTTTTTGATTGTTCATAAAGAACAACCGCTCAACACCCGCAGCGTTTGGTTTATGGGTGTGGATTAACCCCTTGAGTTCTTGTACGGTAGACTGCTTATCAAGAGAAGCGTGTGCGCCCGGGTTCGAAATAATACCCCACACTACGGGAGTGAGTGTGCCACGGATGTCGTCAATAATGCCATAACCAATCCGCGTTGTTCCTGGGTCGATGCCGAGATAGCGCATGCGTTAGTAGTCAGCGTCGGTGAATACATCCTGGACGTCGTCATGGTCATCGAGTGCTTCGAGAATTCGCTGAAGCTGTTCTTGTTCTTCGGGCGTATGGATTTGCGTTGAAATTGTTGGCACAAACTCAACGCCAAACGACTCGGCTGGGACTTCGACGCGCGAGCGAATTTGGTCGAGCAATTCTGGGGCGGTGTATATGGTGACACCGTCTGCATCCGCGCGAACATCTTCTGCTCCTGCATCAATTGCCTTTAACTGAATTGCCTCCGGGGTGTTCGCGGGCAATCGAATAACTCCGAGCCGCTTGAATCGCCAAAGGAGCGCCCCCTGTCCTGTGGGACGCGCACCGAGCTTGGCGGCGAGGAGTTTAAGTTCGCTGATGGTTCGGTTTGTATTGTCTGTGATGGCGAGCACGATAATTGACGCGCTTCCAGGACCAATGTATTCAAGTTGAACTTCTGCGAGTTGCGCCGAAGCCTTGTCGGTGAACCGCTTGATTGCACGCTCAATAGTATCGTTTGGCATATTCACCGCTCGCGCACGATCAATCTCGCCTTTTAGGCGTAGGTTTTTATTTGGGTCTGGATTGTCGCGCGCAGCAACGGCGATTGCGCGTCCGAGCTTACTAAATACACGACCCTTTTTCGCGTCGACAAGCGCTTTCTTGTGCTTGATCTGGGACCATTTTGAGTGTCCTGACATGGTGCTGAATAGGATAGCTGACTACCCGTTAGAAATCCAGCTCGAGAGAGTCTGGATCGGGGACACCGATGTGGGCGCGCCCGCTTTTTGTGATGACGCGACCCTTCGTCGTGCGCGCAATAAATCCAAGCCGCATAAGATATGGCTCGTACACATCTTCGATAGTAGCCTCTTCCTCGGACACGGCGGCAGCAATTGACTTCAATCCAACTGGCCCACCACTGAATGTGGATGCGATGGCAAATAAAATCTTACGATCAGTCTCCTCGAGTCCTTGAGGGTCAACCTCTAACATATGGAGCGCGGCAACCGCATGCGTCTCATCGATTGTCTCAATGTTGTGAACTTGAGAGTAGTCGCGGACGCGCTTTAGGAGGCGGTTTGCAACGCGTGGGGTTGCCCGAGCAGAGCGAGCGATGAGTTGAAGTGCTGGCTGGGAAATGGTTAGTCCGAGCAATGAAGCGGACCGAGCAATGATGGATTCAATTTCTTCGGGGGTGTAATACTCAAGCCGGAAGCTTGAGCCAAACCGAGAACGAAACGGAGCGGAGAGCATGGAGATTTTTGTGGTCGCAGCAACAAGCGTAAAGTGGGGGAGATCGATTTGGAGCGTCTTTGCGGCATTTCCTTTCCCGATAACGATGTCGAGTTTATAGTTTTCCATCGCAGGATAGATAACCTCCTCAACCATCTTATTGAGGCGGTGAACCTCGTCTATAAATAGGACGTCGCCATCAGAGAGTCCTGTGAGGATTGACCCAACGTCGCCAGCCTTCTCGAGGGCTGTTCCTGAGGTCATTCTCATGTTAGTATTCAACTCCCTTGCGACGAGGTATGCCAGGGTGGTTTTTCCAAGGCCAGACGGGCCATGTAGGAGTATATGCTCTGGCGTCTCATTGCGCTTGCGAGCAGCCCCAAGCACAATACGTAGGTTTTCCTTTATTTTTTCTTGGCCTACATACTCCGAAAAGGTCTTCGGACGAAGGGTGAGGTCGAGAAGTTGGTCGTCCGGACCACTTTGGGGGACGGTTTGGGGGGTCTTGACATCCATACAAAAATAGAATAGAATAGAGTTGAACGCATTGCAGAGTGCTGGAGCAAAGTAGCCCTCGACAGGGCGTCGAAGCGACGAAGGACCTCTATAATCTGTAGGCAACTGAGCTCAGTGCCCTTAAGCACGCCGGGCTCAGTCGGGATATTATCTTAGTCAGGATGATCTGGTTCCGACTGGATCTCTCCTCGGAATTATCCTGTCCCGTGTCCCTATGGACGCGGCTATTGCCTACAGGTTATAAAGGTCCTTTCTTGTTCTATCCTAGCACTCTGCGAATCTCCTCGATGGATGTTGTGCCCGCAAGTAGTTTCAGGTACCCATCTTGGAGCATTGTCACCATACCATCGCCAATCGCTTGATCTCGAATCGCGGTTACCGAGGCCTCTTCTAGAATCAACGTCTCCATCGCTCTCGTTACCTCGAACACCTCGTACACGCCAACCCGTCCTTTGTATCCGATGCTATTACACTTATCGCAACCTCCGGGACCATACACCTCGAAGGGCTCAGATATTTCCGGAAGCTTGAATCGCTCTCTGATGGTGGATGTCTCGTGAATTATTTTTTGAAGATCTTCGGGGGATACAGCTACTTTTTTCTTGCAGTGCTCACATAATCGCCTGAGAAGTCGTTGGCCCATTGCCATCGTGAGGGCAGGGGCAACTGTTTCTGGTTTGGTGCCGAGATCAATGAGTCGGGGAATGGTGCCGGCGGCGTCGTTGGTGTGAATTGTTGAGAGTACCATGTGACCCGTGAGTGCAGCTTCGAGCGCAATACTTGCTGTTTCAAGGTCTCGGATTTCTCCGATAAGAATAATATCGGGGTCTTGTCGAACGATTGCGCGGAGACCTCCCGCGAACGTGTAGCCCTTTGTGGGGTCGACTTGCGTTTGGTTTACGCCCTTGATGTGATATTCGATAGGATCCTCAACGGTGATGATCTTCATGTCCGGCGTGTTGAGGTGATTCAAGAACGCGTAGAGCGTCGTTGTCTTGCCGGAACCGGTCGGCCCTGTGGTCATGAGTGTGCCCTGTGGTCGCGCAAGGAGTTCTTTCACTTTCGTGAGCACATCGGGGCGCATGCCGAGGTCTTCGAGTTTTGCCTTGATGCCACGGGGGTCAAGCAAGCGCATCACGATGGATTCGCCATATTCACTGGGGAGGACTGAAACGCGAACTTCAATATTGATATCACTTTGACGAATGGTAAACCGGCCGTCTTGAGGTGCTTTTGTAATGTTCAACTTCATCTTTGAAAGCGACTTCACACGATTGAGCACGCGCTGGTACCGTTGCTTGTCGAATGTGGTGACCTCGTGTAGAAGGCCATCAAGGCGGTAGCGGAGCCGGCAGACATCAGCTTCTGGCTCGAAGTGAATGTCGGATGCGTGTGTCGCGAGGGCGCCCGCAATTAATATTTCGAATAACTGCGTGACCGCAACCTGCGCGAGCTGACCTTTTAAGTCGGTAATGTTTGCAATGCGCTGTTGTGCCTCGGTGAGAGCGGCGTCATCAACGTGAATCGCGCCCACCTCAAATGCTTCGGTTGTTTTTACGCTTTCGTAGCGTTTCCACGCTACCGCCATGGTAGCTGGGGATACCAGAAGAAGCGTGAGCTCGGTGTAGCGATTTCGAAGATGCTCAAGCGTCTGCACGGCTTCCGGCGTGCGTGGATCGAGGGTGATAGCGGTTGCGAGAGAGCCTTTGACCTGAACAAGCGCGACTCCTGAGGCGCGGGACTCCGCTTCTGGGATATTCTTTAGCGCCTCTGGATCAATGGGGAGACCACTCAGGTCGGTGTAGGGGATGCGGAGCTCTTCAGCAAGAGACTCGGCGGAGGAAGACTGCTTCTTCAGGCCAATATTCTGGAGCTTTTTTTCAAGCTCTGCGGCTTTGTCTGATTTCTGCGAGGGTGGCGGGTTCGTTGCCATATCTGCTGGTACCATACGCGAGGTTGCCCTTTTGTAAACGATTTTTTGTGGACAACCGCTACCCAAGAGAGGCAGAACTTGACTTTCTGTGTCGATTTGCTATTATGTATCTAACGACGAGGTCCACGAGAGTGGGCCTCGAATTGTAGAGAGTAACAATTAAATACGCCCGCATGATAGATATCAAACAATTCGTATCAGCCATTAAGCAGATTGCCGAAGAGAAGGGTATTGAGCAGGATAGTGTATTAGAAACCGTAGAGGCAGCACTCGCCGCCGCGTACAAGCGCGACTTTGGCAAGAAGGGACAAATTATCAAGGTAAAACTAAACCCCGAGTCGGGGGCGATGGATATTACACAAACTCACTATGTTGTTGAGGGTTTTGACGAGGACGGATATATCACTGGCCAACTTCCGGAAAAGGTAACTCAGGACCGCATTGATATCGTCGACATCCAGCGCCAGCGCGAGGCGGGACAGGCAATTACCGGAGACCAAGAGATGACAGCTGAGGGGCAGATTCGAGTTAAATTCAACCCCGAAAAACACATCACGCTTGAAGACGCTAAAAAGCAGCAGGCGCATGTTGAGGTTGGTGGCGAGGTTGTGACCGTGCTTGAGGCAAAAAGCGACTTCGGCCGTATTGCCGCGCAAACTGCAAAGCAGGTTGTGATTCAGCGGCTCCGCGAGGCGGAGCGTGGCGCGGTGATGGCCGAGTTTCGAGGTAAAGAGGGCGGACTCATCAGCGGAGTTGTCCAGCGTCGCGAGGGGCCGTTGGTGTTTGTCGACCTCGGAAAGACAAACGGACTCCTTCCCGCAGCAGAGCAAATGCCGTCCGACCATTATCGCATCGGTCAGCGCTTGCGCTTCTATATTGTAAAAGTAGAAGACGCTGCTCGCGGGCCGGTTATCGTGCTCTCGCGTTCGCATGCAAACCTTGTACGAGAACTGTTTAGAATGGAAGTTCCCGAGATTGATAGTGGCTCTGTGTTGGTTATGGGAATTGCCCGTGAAGCGGGAAGTCGTACCAAGATTGCGGTTGCGTCAAATGAAGAAGGGGTCGATCCTATTGGGTCACTCGTTGGCCAGCGTGGTGTGCGCGTTCAGACTGTTATCAATGACCTTGCCGGTGAAAAGATTGATATTATCCAGCACGATGCCGATGCATCACGATTCATTGCGAATGCACTTTCGCCAGCGAAGATTATGCAGGTGAATCTCACCGATCACGAGCACAAGGTTGCGCTTGCAGAGGTTGCCGACGATCAATTCTCACTCGCAATTGGTAAGGGAGGGCAGAACGTTCGCCTCGCCGCAAAGCTCACGGGATGGAAGATTGATGTCCGCAGTCCGAAAGAACAGGTGTCCTCGGAAGAGGTTGCGGATGTTCAGCTAGAGGTCGTTGCTCCAACCCAGGAGTAGTCATTAGCACAATTACGCATGAATATTACTACAACGTCGATTGACCCCTATTCGTGGACGGCTCATATCGAGCTCGATACGGATGAGCTGAAGAAATATATTGAGCAGGCGAAGGAGGCGATTGCCGAATCAATTACCGTTGAGGGGTTTCGCAAGGGCAAAGCTCCAAAGAATATTGTTGAACAACAGGTGGGGGTGGACGCTGTGCGCTCGGAGGCGCTCGAGCTGGCTCTGGAAGGAAGTTTCGCAGAGGCGGTGAAGAGCCACGAGTGGGATGTGCTTCGGACTGGCGATCTCAAGGTGGAAAAGAATGACGCCGAAGGATTGAAGTATTCACTCCGCGTTGATGTGTGGCCGAGCGTGGTGGTCCCAGACCTCACAGCCATTCAGGTTCCCAAAAAGGTGGTTGAGGTTTCAGATGCTGAAATAGCCGAGGCG
Source organism: uncultured Candidatus Saccharibacteria bacterium (assembly GCA_964356795.1). Classification (GTDB taxonomy): domain Bacteria; phylum Patescibacteriota; class Minisyncoccia; order 2-02-FULL-40-12; family GWA2-44-9; genus JAGOPO01. Next base: position 33,181 of record CAYHIK010000008.1, read on the forward strand.
CTGGATACGGTTGTGAATATGCGCGCAACATTTCTCGATAAGGCGGAGCCTTCGCTTATGGGGGATCGTGTCGAGGTTGATTTTGATGCAGCGCTCAATGGTGTTGCCGTTGAAGGTGGCTCGAGTCGTAATCATCCTCTCGTGATTGGGGGTAAAAGCTTTATGCCAGGATTTGAGGAGGAACTTGTTGGGCTTGCGCCGGGGGAGACAAAGAAATTCTCACTCGTTGCTCCCGAGGACTACTACGAAAAAAGTCTTGCCGGCAAGGCGATAGATTTTACCGTTACCATGCGTCGGGTTCAGTCGGTATTAAAGCCGGCTGCCGATGATGCATTCGCAGTATCGCTAGGCTCATTTAAGAACCTTCAAGAGCTTCGCGCGAGCCTTCGCGCCGGAATTACTCGCGAGAAGTCCGCTAAAGAGCAGCAGCGCATTCGCCTTGCCATTCTCGATGAGATTATTCGCGTAGCGAGTGTGCCCGCCCCAGAGGCGATGGTGCGCGACGAGCTCAATGATATGATTCATCGATTTGGTCACGATCTCCAGAGTAAGGGGATGGAGTTGAGTATGTATCTCGCACGCATGAAGAAGACGGAAGAGGACCTCCGAAAAGATTGGAAGCCGGAGGCTGAGCGCCAAGTTCGCATCACCCAGATACTCCGAGCGGTCGCGCACCAAAAGGAAATAAAGGTTTCCGCCGAAGAGCTCGAAGAGACGCTCAATGCAACTATTGCCGAGCTCATCAAGCAGGGCCAAGCCACAGAGGCGGATATGGATCCACAACGCATTCGCTCCGCGTTGTATGAGCGCATGCTCACCGATAAGACGCTCGCATTCTTGGAAAGTACCTGTGCACATTCCCTTTAAGGGGGCCGGCACGTATACTGGGGGTGTATGTATCAGTCGCTCCAGTATTCACAGCTCTCAATTCGCATCGGCATAGCCGCGGTTTTTTTGTACTTTGGAATTGAGAAGTTTGTAGAGCCAGCCGTGTGGGGTGCCGCATGGATTCCGGTATGGCTTCAGGACGCAACCTCGTCGATTGGAATGAGTATTGTGAACGTCATGATTCTTATTGGTATGTTCGAGGTGCTGGTTGCTGCGAGCATGCTTACAGGATTCTTTTTGCGACTTTTCGCAGGACTTGCCGCAGTATTCATCCTTCTTATTTTTGTGATGCATGGAATCAACGACGTGCTGATTCGTGATGTGAGTATACTTGCGGGTCTCGTCGCACTTCTGCTGTGGCCCGAGCGGCACTATAGCTAGTCGAGACGCGATTTATATGGTATAGTATGAACAGCTCACGTGGAGCTATTTTTTTATGAACAAAGTCATCTACCTGGATAACGCAGCGGCAACCCCGATTGATCGGCGTGTTTCCGATGCGATACATCGGGCGTCGCGGGTATTCGGAAATCCATCCTCACCTCATCGCATAGGGCGCGCAGCAGACGAGGCTCTCCGTGGCGCGCGCGATAGCGTTGCGAAGTTTTTACATGCGCGCCGTGATGAGGTTGTGTTCTGTGGTTCGGGGTCTGAAGCAAATACACTTGCAATATTGGGTGTTCTCCGTGGTGCGAGTGGGCGAGGGGGTGTTGTGACAACGCCTATCGAGCACGCTTCAGTGTTGGCAGCGGCTCAGCGGGCAAAGCTTGGGGGCCACAGTGTCGTGTATGCGCCCGTTGATAGGTATGGGCTGGTGAGTGTTGAGGACGTGCTCCGCGCATGCACCAAGCACACGCGTATTATTTCTATCGCCTACGCAAATAACGAGATTGGATCTGTTCAGCCAATCTCAAAAATTGCTCGAGCAGTTGCGGGCCTTCGACGCTCTCGCGGGAGTTCGTATCCCGTGCTTCATGTCGACGCGTGTCAGGCGACAGAGTATCTCGATATGGATGTTCAGCGTCTCGGTGTCGACCTCCTCACGTTGAATGGCGCAAAGGCGCACGGACCCCATGGGGTCGCGATTCTGTATGTGCGCAGAGGGGTTGTGCTAGAGCCACTGATTCTTGGAGGGAGTCAGGAGTTAGGGATGCGGGCGGGCACAGAGGACGTTGTGGGCGCTATTGGACTGGCGAAGGCGCTTTCACTGGTGCGGGCGTCTGATGCGGTGCGCGTGTGTAAGTTGAGGGATTATTGCATTAAAGAAATCCAACGTATTGCGCCCGATGCGGTTGTGAGTGGGGCGTTGGGCGATGGCCGCGTTGCAAACAATATTCATATATCATTCCCGCGCACTGACAGTGAAAACCTCGTTCTAGAATTCGACCGTCGCGGGATTTGCGTGGGGAGTGGTTCCGCGTGCACTGCGCACTCAACTGAGCCATCACACGTGCTTCGTGCTATCCAAACGCCCGAAGAGGTCGTCCATGGAGCCGTGCGCGCGTCACTCTCTCGAGAGACAACAAAGAAAGACCTCCAAGTGTTCCTCAAGGAGCTTCCCAGCGTTGTGGCGCGAGTGCGAGCGCGAAGAGTATAGCGCCGCGCATTGCTTGAAGGCCGCTCTTTTTCATGCTAGAATAATGCCGATTGAAATCGTAATCGAGTCCCCGTAGCTCAACGGATAGAGCAACAGCCTTCGAAGCTGTTGGTGGGGGTTC
>CAYHIK010000009.1:0-25802 GCA_964356795.1 uncultured Candidatus Saccharibacteria bacterium
TTGCCCCATTCGGACATCTCCGGATCAAAGGCTGCTCAACGCCTCCCCGAAGCTTTTCGCAGTCACGCCACGTCCTTCATAGCCATTGTGTGTCTAGGCATCCTCCGTGCGCCCTTGAGTCCGCTTTCATACTCTACGATCCCTTATAAAGTCAGGATCACATATACACTTCACTATCGGTGATTTAATGCAATTGATTTACCCGTAAATTTTCAATGGTCTGGCCGTGTCAATCTGGTCTATCTTGGCTTCCGAAGGCTACGTCCCCATGGGGAGAAACAGCCTTCGATCGCCAACCTCACACGCCCCTTTTCAAACAAAAGCGCCGCTTTCGCGACGTGGTAGCTGTGGCCGACTTGGCACACACTAACTCACGCTCGCCGAGGCTTTTGAGATATGTGATACCGTACTCATTTCGTGATACGTAGTGTAGCAAAGGCCCCCAAAACAGTCAATAGACCCTCAAAGAAGAGACGGCCCTAGAAGGCCGTCTTCCGAAAAACACGATTGAAGCGTCTCCCGCCACGCTTCCGGTAAAGACTAAACAGCAACTCCACACCACGCTTGGTATAGCTGTTTCCAGACCCATGAGATGAATCTGGGGGCAGTCTCGTGAACCAAGAACGCAAGCGTTGTACAGCAACTCTTCCCGATTGCGTTGGAGCACAGCCCGTATAACCCCTGAGCACATCGTCCATCCTGCGCTCCACGTCAATCAGCGCAGAATATTGCAAATACGAAATTGCAGAACTATCGACTGGTGAAATAACGGCAATCTTTTGCACGCGCCTCCTCCTCTCAAAGAGCACTCGCAGTGTAACCGATGAAGCTACGAGGTCAATATCCCCTAGCTAGCTTTTCGGGTCGAGATACGCCACTGTCAGCTTTGGTGATTTGAGCGCTAAGAATGTGCGCGTCCAGTTGCTGTGCGAGCAGATAAGAACGGTCTTTTTCTCGTATCTCTTTTTCTGCCCCGCGAGCGCCTTTCTGAATGCCAGCACACGACTACAAAACGCAATCATACTCTCTCCACCTTTTGGCTTAAATGCTTCGCGGTCTCCTTTATATTCTTTCAGTGCTTTTTGAATATCGGCGCCAGGACGGCCATCGAACTCTCCTGAATTAATCTCGCGCAACGACTTAAGATATCGAACAGGAGCCTTGTGATGTGCGTTGAGTATCGCAACGGTCTCCTTGCATCGCTGGAGGTCGCTCGAGAGAATCACATCAATCTTCGTATCGCCTAATTCTTTTGCAAGGCGCTCCACCTGCTTCTTCCCCTTCGCGCTCAACGCGCCTGACTTCCAGCCAGTGAGGATGCCGTGCTTATTCTCCTCCGTCTCCCCATGCCGCGTTACAATAATTTTCATGTAGTCAAAATCTCGGGGCCGTTTTCAGTGATGGCCACGCTGTGCTCAAAATGCGCGGAGAGAAGGCCGTCAGCAGTCTCGTAGGTGAAGCCATCTTTGCCGTCACGGATAGCGCCTTTGCCCGCATTAATAATCGGCTCAATCGCGAGCACCATGCCAACCTCAAGCCGTGGACCTGCGTGCATCTTTCCGAAGTTTGCGACCCACGGATCTTCGTGCAGTTGATGCCCCACACCATGCCCGCCTAAATCGCGCGCAACTGAAAATCCATTTTTCTCTGCGTGTTGCTGGACTGCAAATCCGATATCACCCAAATGACCATCGGGACGCGCCACGGAAATCGCACGCTCAAGGCACTCCCGTGTCACAGCAATCAGCGCACGACGAGCTTTGTATTCTTCTTTCTCTCGCACCGCTTCTTTGTCTAAATTTGTGACCAGCACCGTGAGCGCCGAATCCGTATGAAGTTTCTGATGGATAATTCCAAAATCAAGCTTAAGCACATCACCCTCCCGAAGCTCATAGCTCGAACCCGGCGTATGCACGCACTGATGGTTCACGGAGAGACAAATAACATCGGGGTACTTTCGGTAGCCCAAGAACGATGGCTTCATGCCATGCTCCTGAATGCGCTTCATCGCAAGAGCCGACAACTCCCGCGTCTCCATGCCCGGCTTTGCTGTAGCGGAGAGCTCGCGCAAAATCGACGCCAACACGGCGCCCCCTTCTTTCATGTATGCAATCTCTTGTGCCGTCTTGATGAGTGCCATGCAACGATAGTACCGCAGTACGCCCAAAAAACAAAACGCGCACAGAGTGCGCGTAGCGTAAGAGCTTCCTCAAAAAGTAAACGTCAGGACTCGCGTCCGACCTTGATTCGGCTAATCTGAAAAGGACTCACGTCAAACATCGCCGAACAGTTCTTGCAATAAATATTGCGACTAATCGTCCCGCTACCCGATGCCCCATAAATCTCGTCTGATCCGCAATCAGGACACCGAAGAATCTTCTTAAAACGCTTGGCCTCTGCGTCTGACAGTGGACCACAGACCTTTCTTCGGGATGGGAACAGCGAACGAACAAACGCCCGTACATTGTTAAACATCTAAACCCCCTAATCACTCACTCCTACTTCGGAGCGGGTAATCGCTGACGCTGAATCGCATCTGCCACATGGCTATGCACCGTCTCGATGGTGGTATCACCATCGATATTCACAATCGCATATCCGCGGTCTTCGAGCAACTTCAACACCGGTGCGGTGCGTGCGAGATATTCTTTGAATCGCACACGAATCGTGTCTTCGGTATCAAGCGCGCGCGTGATAAGCTCGCTCCCATCTTTCGGACACTTCGTGAGCTTCTCATACGATGGCAGATTTGGAATCGGGTGCCGGTTCTCCGCGCAGATGCGGCGCTTGCTATTGCGTCGCACCGACTCTTCCTCGCCAATCTCAAGGTGAAGCACGTGAATGTGCTGGGGCTCGTAGAGCTCCTCGAGTACCGGCATCTCTCCCTCTGCTTCGTACAGAGTGCGCGGGGAACCAGAGAACACGATACTCTTCCCCTCTGTCGCAACCTCGCGAATGCGTTCGAGAATCAACTCGCGCACCATTTCAGGAGAATTAAGCTTTCCGCTCGCCCACAACTCACGCTCACGCGCGATTGCTTCATCATTTGCGGGTGCGGATTTAAACTTTTCTTCGATGACCTTACTCGATTCGAGATGATAGAACCCCATCTCTTCGAGCAATAAATCCGCCTGTGTTCCTTTTCCAGAACCAGGGGGACCGATAAAGATGACAACCTCCTTACTCATCGATTCCTCCATGCGCTAACAATACCATATTCAAAAATAGAAAGGTAACTCAGAATCGCCTAAACGACCTAGTCGTTGCGATTCTGCCTAATTTTGTTTTGTCTTATACAAAACAAAATTAAAACCGGGAGTCCGTAGACTCCCGGCATGAGGATGGTGGTAGCCAGCCTTCCTTAGCTCAGGCGCTCCCCAGCGCCCTTCGTTGTCAGCAATATTCTCTCTTTCCTTTCGGTTCCGGGGGTGGGTTTCACACCTCCGCTAGAGTGGTAAGCTCCTCGCCTCCTTGGGCCGAGCACCTCTAGCAGCGCTCACTTTCGAAACCTTCATGCGACTCCTTCCCCATGCTCGGGGCCGACGCTCAGAGAGCCCGACGCTCGGTGTGCCCCTTGAGCGATGTCGACAGACGAGGCGGGCTACTTCTTGCCCTTGCCCTTCCCGCCCTTCTTGTTGTCGCCGTCCTTGCCCTTCTTGTTCTTCTTCTTGCCCTTGGCGTCGGGCAGGGCGGACGACTTGGCCTTCGGCGTCTTCAGGCGCCGCTCGGACATGGGCTGACGCTTCGACTTCCGCTTCGGGTGGTATCCGTGCTTCTCGCCGGCCTCCTCCAGCGTCTTGTTGACGTAGCTCAGCCGCGTGACGATGGGAGTGTGCGCCTTCTCCACCTGCCGCTGCTTCCAGGCATCCCGCCTGGCACGGGCATCGGCCTCCGCGAGCTTGCGCGCGTTCCGCTCGGCCCAGTCGGCCATCAGCCGGAGCGTGTTCGGCGTGTAGAACGCCACGCGCTCGGGCTTGTCGCCAGGCTTCGCGAGCGACTTGGTCTCGGCCTCGGCCAGCGCGAACGCGGGGCAGTGCCGGGAACCGCAGAACTCCTCTGCGAGGAGCTCCAGCTTCGTCAGCGGGTGGAGCGGGTCGACCACGCCCTTGCGGACGCGGTTGTAGAGGACCTTGAGCCCCGGCACGGAGCCGAAGCCCGGGGTGAACGGCACCCCGCAGACGCACGTGGTCTTGGCGACCATGGGCTCCTGCGACGGCTGCGCTTCCTGGATCGGCTGCACGACGATGTTTTCGGGGCTCATCTCATTCCTCCTAAGCTAACGTGTTAAACAGCTTGTACTGACATTATAGCACGTTTTATACTACTTTGTCAATATCCCCTCAAAACCCCCATTTATCGCATTTTCTCTTAGTATTCCGCGATACCCAGTGCCTCTGCGCGGGCTTTCGGAGCGCGACGGCGCGAGAATGAGACGGCTCGGCAGTAAGCCGAGAACGTCGTACCAAGCAGAGGTATTGGGTATTGCGGAAGACTTCTTTCTTTATTGAAACTCAGATTTTCTTAAGCCTTTCGGCTGAAAATCTGCCTATTTTGATTTTACCTATATAAAATCAAAATAAAACGGGCGTTTTCACACCCGTTCACGAATCCACTACTTCTGTGTGCGACCGAACCTCCACGCACTGATGGCTTCTACGAGTGCCTCGATTGCAGGGCCGGGATCGGAGATGTGGTCCTGAATGGCCTGCGAATTCGAGGTGTCCAGAAGCTCGCTCACGCGTACACTGCACGCCCTGACCTCGGCCAGCATATCCTGCTCAGTCTTCCCCTCCGGCCATTCACGACGCAGGAGAAGGACTGGCTTGCCGGGATCCGCCTGGTACGTATCAAAAGCGCCGTGAAAGTACTGAATCCGAATCTCGACTTCTGAGCCGGATCGACTCGGCACATTCTTTACCGCGAGAACCACCGCAACATGGCCATCGATGGCAATGCGCACGCAGTCCCCGACCCGAATGTCGCTAATCGTCACCAGCCTTTGCTCCAGCTTCGCCATGCCTCACCTCTCCACATTTTATACCACGAATTATTGATTTTGCCAATATTAGCCCGCGAGCAAAATAAAACGGGCGTTTTCACGCCCGCTCACACATCACTGACCACGTTGTGCGGAGTACTTCCGAATAATCTCGTCGCGCCAACGCTGATAGAAATCATCTGAACCATTTTGCTCAAGCTCTTCGTCTAGAAGCGTCAGGAGTTCTATGTCAACCTTTTCGACTTCTGGACCATCGGAGATTCGAGAGTTGAGCAACTCCGACACTCTCGAAAGCAATTCCTTTATACGCTTGTGTCGTCGCTCAAAGGAGTCCATCTTCTTTCGCGCAACTTCTTCTTCCTTGAGATCTTGCTGACGAAGCCTTCGCAGATACCACATACCAGCGATATCCGCGACAATACGTAAGGCTCCGTATGCTGCGAGCGCATAAACAATGAAGCGCATGTCTCACCTCGTAAACATTTTATACCACGAATTATTCATTTTGCCAATATTAGCCTTCGAGTAAAATAAAACGGGCGTTTTCACGCCCGTTCACGGTTCCATGCTTGCGGATACAACCTGTACGTCTCGCCCCAGTTAATCAGCATGAGTATCAACGCCTGTAATTCTGCGGGCATCTCAAGCTCTTGATTCCACCGCCGACACTGCTCCCAACGATACTGCGCATTCGCAGCCTTCGCGCGACATACGCCATATCGCGCTTCGCTTGGTCCGAGATAGTGCGCTTCCATGGCCTGCGACAACTCCACGAAGCTTTTCTGATATACTCGCTTCGCGCGCTGGAAAAGAAGGAGCTTGATTCCGAGCCATACCGTCCAAGCACCGAGCATACAAAAGAGGACGAATGCGAAATCCTGCGCTCCCTCGATGTTCGGCTTCGGCTCAAACTTTACAAATCCGTACATGGCTACCCCGACTAGCTCTTCTCTGGCTTCCCGAGCTCGTAGGCGTCCATCGCCTCACGAAGTTGACCGATGATGACATCGACGCCCGACAGGTGATCTTCGATGTGGCCGCCTCCGTCCATCAGAGAGGCGAGGCGCTGAGCATGTCGCCAGATTTCATCGCGCATCTGCTGGGCGGTCTTCCCCTCCGGCCACGGACGATAGCAGAGGCCGATGAGCTCGTTGGGCCAACCGTGATGCATGCCGCCGCGTTCGATGTTGAGTATAATATCTGTGGACGTATCATTGGAGCCCTCGCTGATGTCCTCGACTCTCAACCTCACGCCCTCCTCAATGCACACCACATCACCTGCCCGAACATCCCTAAACGGAATTGCCCTCTGCATCGCATCACCTCACAGGCGCTTTTATACAATATTTTTATCTTTTTGACAATTCCGGCAGAGCTCTCATCTCGGCGGATGCCTCTGCTTGGTACGACCTCGCCCACTGCTATGGGCGGGTCTCGTTCTCGCGCCGTCGCGCTCCGAAAGCCCGCGCAGAAGCACCCGCCTCGACTCGAGCAAAACCGACGACAAGAATCAGCGGTATGCGCGCAATGTTCAGTTGCTGTACCAAAGCCGAGCGAACAGCGATGGCGACGTTACGCACCCTGAACGAGCGCGTATACCGCTGATGTAGGATGTCGACAATCTATCTCGCACGATTCGCCGAGATGAGAGCATGGAGCACAACGCCCCGCTCATGAAATTAGTATTCGTACAGCGAGAGCTGGGCCTGCACCTGCTTCATCACTTCGAGTGCAACTGACACCACAATCAAGATAGAGGTACCGCCGACGGTAAACGCGGTGATGCCGGTGAATCCCTGCACCACGTTCGGAAGCACTGCGATGGTGCCCAAGAAGAGGGCTCCCACGAGCGTGACACGATTCAAGAGATGATTGAGGAATGCGGAGGTTTGCTGACCAGGGCGAATGCCGGGGATGTATCCTCCCTGCTTTTGGATGTTTTCACTGATGCTCTTGGGGTCGAAGGTGATTGCAGTGTAGAAGTAGGTGAACAACACCACCAATACAAAGTAGAAAATTCCGTAGTAGAGCTGGTTCTGGAGGAACTGGCTAATCATCAACGCAACTTTCGCGACTACCGCAATCTTCGATGCAATGAAGAAGTTGGCGATGATGCCGGGGAACAACAAGAGCGAGAGCGCGAAGATGATAGGAATCACACCCGCGTTATTCACGCGCATTGGCAAGTAGGTACTCACACCTCCGAACTGCTTCATACCGCGCACGCGACGTGCGTAGTTGATGGGCACATTGCGCTGAGCCTCGGAAATATAGACAACACCCATGACAACTGCGAGCGCGACGAGCACGAAGACGATGTAGGTGAACAGCTGATCAGGGGTGTAGGTGAATGCGGCCTGCTGAATACTCTGCGGAACCTGCGCCACGATACCCGCCAAGATGAGCAACGAAGTACCATTACCAAGATTTTTCTCAGAGATGAGCTCACCGAGCCACATCAAGAACACACTACCTGCGGTGATAATGGCAAGCGTTGCGGCCATGTGCCATGCACCCAATGAGGCGATAACATCTTGCCGCTGAAGAATTGTGAGAAATCCGTAGCCCTGAATTGCAGCCAACGGAACCGTAAGCATACGGCTGTACTGATTGAAACGCGCGCGACCCGTCTCCCCTTCGTACTTATACATCTGCTCGAGTGAAGGGAAAATCATGGTGAGCAACTGCATGATAATACTGCCCGTAATGTAGGGTCCGAGTCCAAGCATCGCGATTGAAAGCGTTGCCAAAGAACCACCGGTGAAGGTTCCGTACAATCCAAAGAGTGCATTCTGTCCCATGAAGTCACGCAACCGGGATGCGTCGACTGCGGGAATTGGCACGCTGTGCAATAACTGCGCAACCGCCATCAAGGCGAGAATAAAAAGGGTCTTATCGCGGAGCTCCTTGCGGCGGAAGATCTGTGTAATGATGTTCATAGCCAAACCATAATAGCGGAACGGCTTGCGGATGCAAGCCGTTGCAACGCTCGTTACTCGAACGATCCACCAGCCTGCTCAACTTTTTTGCGTGCGCCTGCGGATGCCTCAAGACCGCGGAACGTGAGTTTGCGATTCAAATCGCCAGAGCCCAAAATCTTAATCTGCGCTGCGCCCTGTGGTACAATGCCCTTCTCTGCGAGCGTTTCAGGAGAGACGATGTCGCCATCGCGATAGACCTCCAATGCGCGCACGTTAATCTCCCACGGCTTCATGCGTCGAATGGAGAAGTAGCGATGCTTGCGGTGTGGGCTGTTGTTGCCGTGCTTCTTGCTGGCACCGCGCTGTTTCGGGAAGAGCTGCCAGATACGGTTGTCGCCACCACGAAATCCAGGGCGAACGCTCGCACCTGCACGACCCTTCTGACCCTTGGTTCCCGCACCAGACGTTGTACCGCGCTTACCACCACGTCCAATACGCTTGGGGCTCTTACGGGGATGTTTTGCTTTGAGTGTAGAAAGCTGCATGGGAATAAATTACTTCAATTTGGATGCGCGAATCTTGCCGAGTGCAAGCATCGTTGCGCGTGCAATGTTGATTTTGTTGCTCGTGCGTCCGGTCAACTTACCCGTCAATCCGGCAATACCGGCCATCTGAGCAACGACGCGCACAGCGCCTCCCGCCTTAATACCTGACTTGGAAGGCTTGAGGATAACCGATGCGCTCGAGAACTTTCCTTCAACCTGATAGGGAATCGTTCCGTCCTTGATAACGAGGGTCATCAAATTCTTCTTTGCCTGATGGTATGCCTTCAGGATGGACTGCTGGACATCGCGACCCTTCGCAAGACCAACACCCACGCGACCCTTACCATTTCCTGCGACGACTGTGGCGCGGAATGAGAATCGCTTACCACCCTTGGTCACACGAACAACGCGAGCGATATCGAGGGTGCGCTGGTCATACTCAGGCTTCTCCACAGGACGATCGCGACGAGGACCGCGTCCACCAGGACGACCGGGGCCATTGCGACCACCACGCGTACCAAATCTACCTCCGCGCATGGGGCGCATTGGCTCTGGTGCAACGACAGCAGCGGCCGCGGGCGCGTCAACCACAGGCGCTTCTGCGACTGGTGCAATCACTTCTGGCTCTTGGTTGTTGGTAGTATTCTCGTCCATAGTATTAGACAGTAATTCCTGCAGCACGGAGCGCCTCTGCGACTGCTTTCACGCGTCCATGATATTTGAAACCAGCTTTATCGAACACAACGCGTGTAATCTTTTTCGCCGCAAGCAACTCAGCAAGTTTTACACCTGCCGCTGCTGCGCGCTCAATCTTGGTGCCCTTTTTCATCTTGAGCGCTGCGTCATTCACCGCGGCAATGGTGACGTTTGCGACGTCGTCAATCGCCTGCATATAGATGTGCACATTGCTCTTGAAGGTTGTCACGCGAGGGCGCTCTGCGGTGCCGCTAATCTTCGCGCGGCCGCGAACTTGGCGACGCTTTCGGTTTACTTGTTTTGTGATATTGATGTCAGCCATGGTCGTAGATTATGCGGCTGTTGCTGCCTTCTTACCCGCCTTCTTCTTAATAATTTCATCCGAGTAGCGGATTCCGCTTCCCTTGTACGGCTCAGGCTTACGCTTGGATCGAATGATTGATGCAATATGACCGACGACTTCTTTGTCGATGCCTGAAATCTTGATGGATGTCTTTTCAGGTGCGAATGTGATTCCTGCTGGTGCTGGGACGTGAATCGTATGACTGTACCCAAGGGAAAGCTCCAAATCAGCGCCCTTCAAAATTGCCTTGTATCCAACACCTTGGAATTCGAGCGTCTCTTCCCAACCCGTGCTCACGCCAATAATCATGTTATTGATGAGTGCGCGCCACAGACCCCACTGCGCACTCTCGGCGCGCGATGGATTCTCGGAAACCGGCGCAACCGTGACGACATCGCCCTCAACGGTAACTGAAATTCCTGCGGGAAATGCGCGGGTGAGTGTTCCCTTTGGGCCCTTCACGGTCACCGAAGAATCGGCAATCGTTACGGTGACGCCACTGGGCAATGCAATAGGTTTTTTTCCAATCTTAGACATGGTCGGGTAGTATTACCAAATTTCAAACATTAATTCTCCGCCGAGGCCGGACTTGCGCGCCTCTTGCGATGTCATCACTCCTTTGGACGTAGAAATGACAGCGGTGCCATAGCCAGAACGCACCGGACGAATCGCAGCTGCCTTCACATACAGATGTCGACTCGGGCGGCTCACAATCTTGAGACCGGAAATTGCTCCCTCGCCATCGTTGTACTTCAGCACGATATCGATGTATTCGATTTCTGACTTCTTTGCCTTGCGCTTACTGCGCTCAATCTCGCCGACGTAGCCAGCCGAGTGGAGCAGCTGCGCAATCTGAAACTTCACGTTTGAAAACGGGATGGTCACACGCTCATGCCCAACTGCCTGGGCATTCGTGATTCGGGTCAACATGTCAGAAATAGGATCCATAGTCAGTTATTGTGTGATTACCACGATGATTTACGTACGCCTGGCAATAATCCCTGGTTCGCCAACTCGCGGAAACAAATACGGCACACCTGGAATTTACCCATAAAGAAACGGGAACGGCCACACTTAAAGCATCGGTTCACCTTGCGGGTGCTGTACTTCTGCTTCTTTGCGCTTCGTGCGATTGATGATGTTTTTGCCATGGCTATTTCTTCAACGGGAAGCCCAAACCGCGAAGCAGTGCGATGCCCTGCTCACGATTTTGTGCGGTCGTCGTAATCGTTGCCTGTAAGCTAAAGATATCCTTCATGTTCTCCAAGTTTACTTCAGGGAAAATACTGTGCTCCTTGATACCGATATTCAAATTACCATCGCGATCAAAGTTCTTGGTGTCGATACCGCGAAAGTCGCGAGACAACGGAAGCGCAAGCGAAATGAGTCTGTCCAAGAAATCCCACATGCGTGCGCCGCGAAGCGTGACTGCGTATCCAACCGTGACGCCTTCGCGAATCTTGAAGCTTGCAATTGAACGACGAACCTTTCGCTCTGATGCTTTTTGGCCAGTCAGCAATGCGAGGTCGCGCGCAATGCGCTCAAGTGCGGCAGAATCCTTGGTGATGCGGCCGACACCCACGTTGACCGTAATCTTGGTGATGCGTGGAACTGCCATGACATTGGCAATTTCAAACTGCTTCCGCAGGGCGGGAGCGACAGTTTTTCGGTAGTTGTCCAATAGTCGTGACATAGGGCTGTTATAGTATACTTATTTTTTCTAGTCTGTAAAGATTCCTACAGTTGCGCCTTCGTTTTGCGGTCAATGCGAGTCTTCGAACCCTTTCCTCCGCTGACATCCCATCCAACGCGTGCCGCCTTGCCAGTGTCTTTGTTGACCACCGCAACAGAGGCTGCTGCAACCCAGCGCTCAACAGAAACGATTTGTCCCTTCTGACCCTGCTTACGGGAACGCATGTGGCGCTTCACCATATTCAATCCCTGGACAATCACCTTGTTCAGCTTCGGATCCGTGCGCAATACCGTACCGGTCTTGGTCCGGTCCTTTCCGCTCAGCATGATGACATTGTCGCCTTTCTTGATCTTCATGGGTTGAATATTAGACCAGCTCTTGCGCCAACGACGCAATGGTCTGGAATCCTTTATCTTTAATTTCGCGAGGAATTGGTCCGAAAATGCGTCCGCCCTTTGGCTCTTTGCCATCCAAGATAACAACTGCATTCTCGTCGAAACGAAGCACGGTGCCATCTTTGCGGTGCCATGGGGCGCGCTGGCGTACCACGACTGCCTTCAAGATGTCTTTCTTTTTGACTGCTTTGCGTGGTTCAGCGACTTTCACCGACACGACAACGATATCGCCAATCTGCGCATAGCGTCGCTTGCTACCACCGAGCACCTTGAACACGCCCACGCGCTTGGCGCCTGTGTTATCTGCAACGTTTACGATTGATCGAAGTTGTAGCATGTCAGTAAGATTACGAAACCTTTCCTAGCACCGTCCACCGCTTATCGCGTGACATCGGGCGAACCTCGCCGATGGTCACTTCATCACCCGTGTGATACTCACCCTTCTCATCATGCGCCTTGTAGCGCGTGCTAACCTTGAAGAACTTCTGATACTTTGCATTCTTCTTCAAGTGGTCGACACGAACAACGACGGTCTTCGTCATCTTGTCGCTCACCACGACTCCCTTGAGCGTGCGTCCCTTTGATTCTGTAGATGTGGTTGCCATGGGTATGATTATTTAGATGACTTCATCACCGTAAGAATGCGCGCGATGAGACGTCGAGTGGCGGCAATGTCGCTCGTCTTCTTGAGCTTCTTGTCGGCCAAATCGAATCGCATCTGCGAAATCTGCATACGAGCATTCTGAAGCATTGTCTCCAGCTCTGCACGTGAATTGGTTTTGAGGTCGGGTGTTTTCATGGCTACGATATTATCGCTTCACAAACCGCGTCTTAATAGGAAGTTTGTGCGATGCGAGGCGGAGTGCTTCACGAGCAACCTGCTCGGTGACGCCATCTACCTCGAACAGCATTCGGCCCGCTTCAACAACCGCAACGAAATGACTCAATGCACCGCGTCCGCCTCCCATACCAACCTCGGCCGACTTTGCGGTACGTGGCTTGTCGGGGAACACACGGGTCCAAATCTTACCTCCGCGCGCAAACATACGAGACATTGCACGGCGGGCAGACTCGAGCTGATTCGCCTTCAACCATGAAGACTCCTCGGCCTTCAATCCGAAGGTTCCGAATGATAATTCGTTGCCTCGAAATGACTTCGCTTTGAGGCGACCCTTGTGAACTTTTGTGTGTTTTACGCGACTTGGCTGCAACATAGTAGTAGTGTTCGGATATTATTCGGTTTCAAAAATGTTTCCTTTGTAGATCCACACCTTCACGCCCACCGTTCCATACGTGGTGTGCGCAGTTGCGCGGACAAAGTCGACATTTGCACGAAGCGTCTGCAATGGGAGTGAGCCCTCTTCCATGTGTTCCACGCGGGCGATTTCAGCTCCATCCAAACGGCCAGACAACTGAAGCTTGGCACCTTTGACATCGCGACTCGCCATAATCTTCAGCATCGTCATCTTCATGATACGACGATACGGCGTGCGTTTCTCGATTTGATCAATAATGTGCTCGGCAACAACTGCAGCTGAACCATCCGGATTCTTCACTTCGGTAATCTCAAGCTGAACGGGATACTTGAACTTGAGCAACTTTCCAAGCTTCTGATTGAGCTCCTGCACACCAGCGCCTCCACGACCGATAATCAAACCAGGACGTGCGGAGTGAATGGTGACGCGCAATGCATTATTGCCTCGCTCGATAAGAATCGAGTCAACGCCCATGTTCTTCAAACGCTTTGCGAGGAAATCGCGAATCGCGAGATCGTCCTTCAAGAATTGAGGATACTTGGCGCCGCCAAACCAACGGGAAGACCATTCCCTGTTGATTCCCAATCGCATTGATACTGGTGATGCTTTCTGTCCCATAGTCGTAGGTTATTCGGTTGCGTTCGTTTCAGTACTCGGTGCCACTTCTGCCTTCTTCGCCTTTGCGCGTGACTTCTTCTTTGCAGGCGCAGCAACTTCCACAGCCTCAAGAATAACATTCACGCGGCTGGTCTTCTTTTCAATCGGATTTGCACGACCAAAGCCCTTCGGACGATAGCGCTTCAACTTCACACCCTCATCAACCCACATATCCTTGATGATAAGCGCATCGCGATCGATCTTGTGCTTGTTCTGTGCATTCGCGGCCGCAGATGCGAGGAGTTTCGATAGTGGTGTGCTTGCGCGCTTTGCCATGAATGCGAGCTGATCCATAGCCGTCTGCACATTCTTGCGCTTGATAAGGTTCACCAACAGGCGCACCTTGCGGGGAGCCATGCGGAGACCATTCAATTGTGCCTTTATCTGTATCATGGGTTAATTATTTCTTGGCTGGCGCTGCGGCTGCTACAGCTGGCTCCTTTGCAGCTTTTGCGGCATCAATATCTTTTTGCTTCTGCGCTGCCTCCAACTCCTTCTGCATGCGTCCACCGTGACGCGCAAACTTCTTGGTTGTAGAAAACTCGCCCAACTTGTGGCCCACCATGTCTTCAGTAACGAGCACAGGAATGTGGACCCTACCATTGTGTACGCCAAACGTAAAGCCAATCATCTCGGGAATAATCGTGCTGGCGCGGGCCCAGGTCTTGATGATTTTCTTTTCGCCCGCCTTTGAATTGCTGACTTTCTTCATCAGCTTCACATCGACGTACGGTCCTTTTTTGAGCGATCTAGACATGGTGAGTAATAGTAATTACTTGATGCGGCGGCGCGCGATAAACTTATTTGATTTCTTCTTACGATCGCGCGTCTTGTGTCCGCCCGTCACCTTACCGTGACGAGTCTTTGGACGACGCGTACCACGACCCTGGCGACCTTCTCCTCCACCATACGGGTGGTCAACTGGGTTCTGTGCAGTACCGCGAACCTTCGGGCGACGGCCGAGCCAACGGGCGCGACCAGCCTTACCCAAGGAAATCGTTGAATGCTCTGCGTTGGAAAGCTGACCAATCGATGCGTAGCACTCACCGGAAATCAAACGCATTTCAGAAGACGGAAGTTGCACCTGTGTGAGTCCGCCGTCATGCGCGAGCACCATGGCGCCTGCACCTGCGGAGCGCACAATGATACCGCCCTGACCGGGACGAATTTCAATGTTGTGAACCAATGTGCCCTGTGGCATGTTGCCCAACTTCATACGATTTCCAACGCGTACTGGAGTCTTCTCGGATGTGATAACAGAATCGCCAGCCTTCAACTCCTGTGGTGCGAGGATGTAGCGCTTCTCTCCATCTTTGTAATGCAAACGCGCAATGCGTGACGTGCGATTTGGATCGTACTCGATTGCAGCGACGACTGCAGGAACATCGTATTTGTTCTGCTTGAAATCAACGAGACGGTACAAGCGCTTCACACCGCCACCACGGTGCATCGAGGTGATGCGGCCTTGGTTGTTGCGCCCAACACTCTTGTGGTGTCCAAAGGTAAGCGACTTCAACGGAGCTTCCTTGCTCAGCGTGCTGAAATCATATCCTTGTGCGTGTCGGCGTGATGGAGTTGTCGGCTTGTAGTCTTTCATGTGTCTAGCGGCTAGGCGCTAGGCTTTGGGCGTTAGCTTCGGAACAGTCCGAGCTAATACCTAGAGCCTAAGGCCCAAAAGCTTTCGGTCAGGGCTGTGCCTGTGCAATTGCCTGGCCTTCCTTCAAGGTAACAATAGCCTTCTTGATGCCACCCTTACTCCCCTTGAATCGTCCGAGGGTAATCTTCTTCACGGGAAGCTTAATCATATTTACCGCAACGACATCAACATGGTAGCCCCGCTTCACCGCGTCGCGGACTTGGGTCTTGGTGGCATGCTTGTCGACTTCGAAGGTGTACTGATTCATTGCAAATCCGCGGGTGCTCTTCTCGCTCACGAAGAAACGCTTCAACACATTCCCCATAGGAGCTGGTGCTGACGCGGTCACCGCAGGCGCGCTCTGAACTTGTGACTCCTGCTTGGGAGCTTTGGGTTCTTTCTTTGATTTGTTGAACAGGTTAAACGCCATGGTGATTATTTCTTGATTGCAAAGGTTTTCGCCGCAAGTGCGACTGCATCCTTGGTAGCGATAATGTATGGGAATGCCAAGACGGTAAGCACATTGAGGTCTTGCGCGCGGATTGCTTGCACATGCTGGATGTTGGAGAGGGCTCGGAGCGATTTTGCATCATCCGCCGTACCGCTCAACACGACGAGCACACGGCCCATACGAGTGTATCCCTCAAACTTCTTGGTGAGCGCTGCGATTGTGGCGATACCATCCTTGGTCTTTCCTGATGCCACATCGAACGAATCAACGACGAGGAAATTGCCATCCTTCACGCGCGCCGACAACACCGATGCGAGCGCGAGACGAGCAGCAGTCTTGGTGACAATCTTCTTGAAATTTACATCCTTGGTTGGACCATGCGCGACGCCTCCACCAATCCAGATTGGTGAACGAATCGAACCGTGACGTGCGCGACCAGTGCCCTTCTGGCGCCATGGCTTGCGTCCGCCTCCACGAACTTCTGCGCGAGTCTTTGCATGGGCGAGCACTTGGCGCTTGTTGCTCATCTGTGATGTCGCAACCTGCCACACCAAGTCCGCATTCATGCGTGCACCGAACAACGAATCAGAAAGCGAGATTGCTTCGCCTGCTTTTCCGCTTTGGTTGTACGCTTTGATTTCCATAGGAGTTATGCGGTGACTTCAAGCAATGCGCCTTTTGGACCAGGAACTGATCCTCGGACTGCCAAAAGACCCTTTTCAATATCGATAGAAACAACTTTCAATCCGCGCATGCTAATGCGCTCTCCACCATCGCGACCCGGTCCGCGTGAACCCTTCAGCGTGTGCTGGGGGAAGCGTTGACCAATCGAACCAACGTGACGAAGCACGTGGTGGTGTCCGTGTGATGCAGGAGAACCATGGAATCCATGGCGCTTCACCGCACCCGCGAATCCCTTACCCTTGGTGAGGCCGCTGACTTTGACCACATCTCCGGGAGTAAAGATTGAGACATCGACTTTGTCGCCGACAGCACAATCCTTACCACCAATAGACGAACCCTTGAACTCGCGCGTCCAACGGAAGTTGCCCAAATCCTTGAAATGACCGCGAAGACCCTTGCTAATGTTCTTGCTCTTCTTGTCGCCCGCACCCACCTGAACAGCGGTATAACCATCTTTTTCTTCCGATTTTACCTGGGTTACCACGTTGGGAGCTGCGTTGAAAAGCGTCACTCCGATGAGGGCGCCTTTTTCGTCATACATCTGGGTCATTCCCAGCTTGGTGACAATCATGAATTTTGTGCGTTTCGTGGCCATGAAGATCAAATGTAACTCAGAATCGCCTAAATCCTTCGGATTGCGATTCTGCCTATTTTGAAATAGTTCAAACTATTTCAAAATAAAAGCCAGCTCTGCTGGTTTATCAGCGAAGCCCACGCGATAGTATCCCCGGAGGGACTCACCGCATGTACTGGTGCGACTTCCGGGCTCTAACTCCGGGCATCACTTCAGTCCGTATATACTAGCCGATACCTCAAATAATGTCAACTATTTCATAACGCTCCCTTGTCGGCTGGGTCACGGCCGGCCAAAGTGCGTAACGTCGCCATCGCTGTTCGCTCGGCTTTAGTACAGCAACTGTCCTGCCATGACCCAACCGACAAATACGCGTTTTATACAAAAGAAAAAGTCTCGACCAAGGTCGAGACCGGTCACCGCCTGACATGCTCTGCGTTGATTTTTCCGCACTTTTTACAGATGTCCATCGGCGCGCCACAGTCGAGCGTGTGCGAGTGGTATTCGACGCAGACCGCCGTAGTGTCGAAGTATCCAGGACATGGCGGCGTGTACCGCTGGGCAAGATCCGGAATACGCTCAACGACGCGCTTTGCCCATACGTCATCAGAGTGGTTGTAGGCGGCCTCCGCCAGAAATGCAACGAGCTCGTTGTGCGAGATCCCCATCACTCACCTCCGCTCACATGAACATACCAAATTTCCCACTTTTGTCAAACTTCAATATCACGCGGAAGCATCTCGTGCATTCTGCGAAAAGCATTGGCAATGCCTTAGAAGGACAGTTGCTGTACCAAAGCCGAGCGAACAGCGATGGCGACGTTACGCACCCTGTCCGACTGGGGCATTGCCAATGCTAACGCGCGAAGAAAACCCCCGCAAGATGCGGGGGCATGAACGAAACGGCCGAAACCTTCCTACCAGAGCCGCAGACCCCAGCGCTCGCCTGGCTCCTCTGCCGCAAAGCGAACGAATGGGAGGGAAAGAAACCCAAGGAGTGTGAGCAGAAACATCATCACAATCTTGGGAGTCACTCTCCACGTATGACGACAACAGTCCGATTCGACCAGGAAGTTGAATCTCGCCCAACCGATGAGACCCAACAAAAACCACAGAATTCCCAGTACGACAGCAGTGTCGCTCACGACTTACCTCCTACCAGAGTCGCAGACCCCAGCGGTGTTTGGGGGCATCCGACGCCGCAACCGCTACGATGGCGACGAAGAGCATCGGCAACCCAAGCACGACGAGCCCCCACATGAGAACGAGCTTCAGGCCCCAATGGATATCGCCACCCGCTCCCTCGCCCGCCACCGCCAACCGATAGTTGATCAACATCCAGGCAAGGAATCCCGACCCGAACCAGACCACCAAGACATAGTCCATCGCTCACCTCCGCTCGTGAACATACCAAATTTCCTGATTTTGTCAATCACGCGAAAGAAAACCCCCGCGAGATGCGGGGGTGCGGGTACTGACTACCAGAAACGGAAGCGGAGACCCCGACGATGCTCGGGTGGATGCATCGTCATGATAAAGAATCCAGAGACGAGAAGTGCGATTGGACCCAGAATCATATTAGCCAGCATCGTGAAGAAAAGACGAAGCGGGCTGAGATACACGAAGTCCTCGTCGTAATCAGTACTCTGAACGCTCGTGACGGCGTGATTAGCCCACCCCCACGCGATAAACCCAACCAACGGCCACAGCAACCACCACGCGCTCATGATTGATTTCCACCCTGAGAGTCCACAGGAAGCGCCGAGAGCTTGGTCTCGAGCTTCGCTAGCTCGAGACGCCTTGCTTCTTCTCGTGCCATCCTCACCGCATCGCTGGCTGCATGCCAGAGATCTCGGAGAACATCCTGCGCGACAACGCCGTCCGCCAGCGGCACCGAATCAAGGGTTGCGTGGTAATAATCCTCTTCCGAATAACGAGATCCGCTGATAAGCACGGGGACATCCTGAAATTCGAAAGCGTAGAGACGGTAGAACATCGTAGATCTCGGTACGATGGCGCCTCCTCGAATCGCCTCCGTGGCCTGCACGAGAAACGCCTCGATGACCTTGCTCTTGGAAATCTCCTCAGGCGCAACCTCCTGCGGAGGAGCCAAGCGCCACACATGTCGCACGTACACGAACCACGACAGGGCTGAGATTGCGACAGAAATCACTACGCCAACGAGTATCGCCACAGAAACCGTCATGCTCACCTCCGCACGTGAATATATCAAACTTTACGTTTTTGTCAAACGTCAATATCACACGGAAGCGTCTCGTGCATTCCGCGAAAAGCATTGGCAATACCCCAGAAGGACAGTTGCTGTACCAAAGCCGAGCGAACAGCGATGGCGACGTTACGCACCCTGTCCGACGGGGGTATTGCAAATGCTAACGCGAAGAAAACCCCCGCAAGATGCGGGGGTATGAGACTACGGCTGCTTACCCGACAAACCAAGACCAACTACCCCACCGACCGCCATACAGAAGAACACGGTCTCTCGAAGCGTGAATCGCTGGCCCATAAGCACGAACGTAATGATTGCGGTCACCACTGGGTACGCGGCTGTAATCGCAGACGCGATGGGCAAATTCACACTGGGATGCCCAAAGACGTAGTTCATCGCGATAAAACTACACGCATACAGCACCGCAGTGAATAGCGCCACGCCGAATCCAACCAGGGGTAGTGTGCGGTACTGACCACCCCAGACATACTGCGCGGACCCGATTACGAGATAGGTTACCCCGAGAACAATCATGAACTCTGAACCCGTAACACGCTTGAGCGTCATGCTCCAGAACAGAGTCAGGGCACCAAGTAAGATGGATGCCCCCATTGCGACATGATTGGGATTGGGTCCCATAATTCACCTCGAAAAGATTGTGCAATAATAAAAGATAATAGACAATGCTTCCCCTCAAAAGAAAAACCCCCGCGAGATGCGGGGGCACGGACGGAAGCAATCTATGGAGAGACCCTCCGACAGAGTAACCAGAGGCCAGCCCCGTAAAACACGTAGAGACTCCGATGCGCCAACCGATTCCACGACGGCAAATCGGCGAGTCGCTCCTCAATGCCGAGACTATTGTCGAAGATGACCTGAACCAAACCTCCGAGCACCACGTATATCACCAGGGCGACCCACGGATTGATTTTGATGTCCACGATTCACCTCCTACCAGAGTCGCAGACCCCAGCGATGACGCTGAGGAATGATGAAGAGCGCCTGAAGGGCCGCCATACCGAGCGTGAAGAACCCACCGCCCGCAAGGAAGAAGAATCCCTGCAGTTTACCTGGCAACTCGCCCTGACCCGCCTCCGCTCTGGAGTTGGTGATCATGTGGTTGAACCACATCCATCCCAACAGTCCACAGAACAACCAGAGCATGGCAAACGTGAAGTAGCTCATACGACCTCCTCAGCGCAATATATCACAATTTCATATTCTGTCAATTCCCCGAAACGCGTCCGCATGAGGCCTCATCAGGAATCGAGCGCGCAAACAGAAACCCCCGCGAGATGCGGGGGTTTCTGAATTCTCAGAGCCAAGAATTTACATCTTGATTTCGATATCCACTCCGGCAGGAAGCGCGAGATTCGTGAGCGATTCGATGATCTTTGCGCTGGGCGCATAGATATCGATAAGACGCTTGTGAATGCGCATCTCAAACTGTTCGCGTGAGTGCTTGTCGATGAACGACGCGCGGTTCACAGTGAACTTCGAGATTTCGGTCGGCAATGGTACCGGACCGACGGGCTTTCCGCCGTAGCGCTCGATGGTGTCCGCGATTTGACGCGCAGACTTATCGATAATCTTGTTGTCGTATGCACGCAACTTTATGCGGATGCGTGTCTCTTGTTTTTCAGGTTTCTTGGCCATGGGAAAGAGCGAGTGGTTGAGGTGATTACTTGACGATCTTCACAACTGCTCCTGCGCCGACGGTCTTACCACCCTCGCGGATAGCGAAGCGAAGCTTCTCTTCCATTGCGATAGGAGCAATCAAGGTGACCTTCACGGTAACCGTGTCGCCAGGCATGACCATCTCTGCACCTTCGGGGAGGAACACCTCACCGGTTACATCGGTCGTGCGGAAGTAGAACTGAGGCTTGTATCCCTTGAAGAACGGCGTGTGGCGTCCACCCTCTTCTTTGGTGAGTACGTAGATTTCAGCTTCGAATTCGGTGTGCGGTGTGACGGAGCCGGGCTTCACCAACACCTGACCGCGCTCAACATCTTCCTTCTTCAAACCGCGGATAAGGATACCGGCGTTGTCGCCTGCCATACCTTCATTGAGCGACTTGTTGAACATTTCGATACCCGTGATGACGGTCTTCTGGGTCGGGCGGATACCGACGATTTCGATTTCATCGTTGATTTTGCAGATACCGCGCTCGATGCGTCCCGTGACCACCGTTCCGCGTCCTTCAATCGAGAAGATATCTTCAACAGGCATCAAGAACGGCTTTTCAATCTCGCGCTTCGGCTCCTGGATGTAGGTGTCGCAGGTGTCGATGAGCGTCTTCACTGCTTTGACGTACTCATCATCCTTCGTCTTGCCTTCCAATGCCTTGAGGCCCGAACCACGGATAATCGGAGAGTCGTTGTAGCCGTACTTCTTGAGAAGCTCTTTGAGCTCTTCCTCAACGAGGTCAACCATGTCTTTGTCATCCACCATATCAACTTTGTTCAAGAAGACGATGATGTACGGAACGCCAACCTGCTTCGCAAGCAAGATGTGCTCGCGGGTCTGTGGCATTGCGCCGTCAGTTGCGGCAACCACGAGGATTGCGCCGTCCATCTGCGCGGCTCCTGTGATCATGTTCTTGATGTAGTCAGCGTGTCCTGGGGCGTCGATGTGCGCGTAGTGGCGATTCGGCGTCCAGTACTCTGAGTGGTGCAATGCGATGGTAATACCACGCGCCTTTTCTTCGGGTGCGTTGTCGATACCGTCGACGCCCTCAACGCGAGCTCCGTAGCCCTCGTCTTTGTGCATGTCCAACACGTGCAAGATACTTGCCGTGAGTGTGGTTTTGCCGTGGTCAACGTGGCCAATGGTGCCGATGTTGACGTGTGGCTTGCTACGATCGAATGCGTCTGCCATGTGTGTGATATGCGCGATGCAGTTATTTATTCACCAGACCAGTGTCGCCATGGTGTGCTCCAGTGGTCTGGCGGCATCGCACGAATTAACTAGTTTTTATATTTTATACGGAATGCCACTGAAAGTCAATTGTCCTTCTCGCTGGCTCCCGACTCCTCTGCCGCTATCTGCTCCCGAAGCGCGAGTATCTCTTTGTTGAGACGCTCGAGCACGGAATCCTGCGTAGCCACTGGTGGCTGTTTGGCCTTCGGCCACTTCGCAGAAATCGGTACTTCCTGGGGCTCTTCTGAGGCCACCAGCTCTCGAACTACGAGCGGTGGGTGCCCCTCCTCGACCAGCACCACCGACGCGTTCTCTCTCAATAATTGACGTAGGAGTTTGATATTCATGGCTATTTCTTGCCCTCTTGAATCTGGGTCGCGATGTTGTTTGGCACGGGGTCGTAGTGTGAAAACTCCATGTTGAAGTTTGCACGGCCCTGCGAGAACGAGCGCATTGCAGTGGCATATCCGAACATCTCCGACAATGGCACGCGTGAGTCGATGACCTTCAGACCCAGCGAACCGCGGTCGCCCACATTGAGAATTTGACCACGGCGTGAGTTCAAATCTCCCGTTGCTGCGCCGAGGAAGTTATCAGGAACAACCACTTCGACTTTCATGATTGGCTCCAGGATGACAGGCTTCGCACGTCTGACCGCTTCTTGGAATGCCATGGAGCCAGCAATCTTGAATGCCATTTCGTTGGAGTCAACGTCATGGTACGAACCGTCGTAGACCGTGGCCTTGATATCAACAATCGGGAATCCAGCGACAACACCACGGTCAATTGCTTCGCGAACACCCTTTTCAACGGCAGGAATGTATTCCTGAGGAATCGAGCCTCCCTTGGTCTTGTCTTCAAATTCAAATCCTTTTCCACGCTCGAGCGGTTCGACGCGAATCCAGCAGTGACCGTACTGTCCGCGACCACCCGTTTGCTTGACGTATTTGCCTTCGGCCTGCGCTTCGACGGTGATAGCTTCTTTGTAGGCGACCTGCGGGCGGCCCGTGTTTGCCTCAACAGCAAACTCACGGCGCATGCGGTCAACGATGATTTCCAAATGCAACTCACCCATACCCTTGATGATGACCTGCCCCGTCTCAACGTCGGTGCCAACGCGAAGCGTGGGGTCTTCGTCGGAGAGTTTGCGCAACGCAACACCCATCTTCTCCTGATCAGCCTTGGTCTTGGGCTCAATGCGAAGCGAGATAACCGATTCGGGAATATCGATACCTTCGAGAACCACCGGATACTCGGGGTCGCACATTGTGTCGCCCGTCTTGGTGTCCTTCATACCCACGGTCGCCGCGATGTTTCCCGCAAAGATTTCTTTGATTTCCTGACGTTCATTGGCGTGCAAGCGGACAATACGCGCAATGCGTTCGGTCTGACCGGAGCGGGTATTCAATATATAGGAGCCCGCAACGAGTTTTCCTGAGTAGACGCGGAAGAAGGTGAGGGAGCCGACGAACGGATCGGTGGCAGTCTTGAATGCCAGCGCGCGGAACGGCTGGTTATCATCGGGAAGAACGTCAATTTCGGCACCCGTGTTCTGGTCAACACCCTTGAGTGGCGGTACGTCTATCGGTGACGGCAGGTAGTAGGCCACAGCATCAAGCACGAGCTGGACACCCTTATTCTTGAGCGCGGAACCCGTCATCACCGGGTAAATCTTTCCGGCACATGTGCCGACGCGAGCCAATCGGCGAAGCGTGGCCAAATCTGGCTCTACACCCTCAAGGTAAGAGGCCATAATCGCGTCGTCGAACTCAACGAGCTTCTCGATGAGTTCTCCGCGGTATTTCTTTGCGTCATCGATAAGATGCGCAGGAATATCTTTTGACTTAATAACCTTCTCACCTCGCTCACCTTCATAGGTGACATAGTCCATCGTCATGAGGTCAACGACACCCACGTGCTTGTCTTCGGTGCCATCAGGAATCTGAAAACGAATTGCATGCGGGCTCAACTGCTCCAAGATACTCTGATACGAACGCTCAAAACTCGCACCCAAACGGTCGAGTTTATTGATAAAACAAATGCGAGGAACATTGTATTCATCCGCGTAGCGCCAGTTGGTCAACGATTGCGGCTCAACGCCTGCAACACCGTCAAACACAACAACCGCTCCATCGAGCACGCGAAGAGAGCGCTTCACCTCAATGGTAAAGTCGATGTGCCCCGGAGTATCAATGATATTGAGCTTAACCTTGTCTGCCTCCTTATCCTTTGCATCGGTCGGAGTCCAGTACGCAGTGGTTGCAGCGGCGGTAATCGTGATACCACGCTCACGCTCCTGCTCCATCCAGTCCATAACCGTGTCTCCTTCGTGCACCTCGCCAATCTTGTGGCTAATGCCTGTGTAATACAAAATGCGTTCTGACGTCGTGGTTTTTCCTGCGTCAATGTGCGCGATGACACCGATGTTGCGAATTTTCTCGATTGGATAATCAGCCATGAACAAAAATACCTACCTCAACGGCATACCACCGACTACAGTCGGTGGTATCGCATTACCACGCAAAGTGAGCAAATGCTCGGTTTGCGTCCGCCATGCGGTGCGTGTCTGCCTTCTTCTTCACGGCGTTTCCAGCATTGTTGAATGCATTCACAAACTCTTCGGCGAGCTTCACTTGCATTGCGCGACCCTTACCGGCGCGTGCAGGCTCAATCATCCAGCGAAGCGCGAGTTGAATGCGGCGCTCGGGACGAACTTCAATAGGAACCTGGTAGTTGGATCCGCCGACACGGCGACTCTTGAGTTCCATAGTTGGGCCTGCATTTGCAATCGCAGCATCCAAGACTTCCATTGCTGGCTTCTTGAGTGTCTCCGCGGCAGAATCAAGCGCGCTGTAGACGATACGGGTGGCAAGACTGCGCTTACCAGATTTCATGACCTGGTTGATGAGCTTGGTCACCAAGATACTCGAATAGCGCTGGTCGGGCTGAAGGATATTTCGTTTTGTGATGGGGCGACGCATGGCAGATTAGTTTTTCGGCTTCTTAACACCGTACTTCGAACGCTCCTGACGGCGGCCTTCCACGCCAGAGGCATCGAGCATACCGCGAACAATATGGTAGCGAACACCTGGCAAGTCCTTTACGCGGCCGCCACGAATCATCACCACAGAGTGCTCTTGGAGGTTATGTCCGATACCAGGAATGTAGGCGGTGACTTCCATGCCATTACTCAAGCGGACACGGGCGATTTTACGAAGTGCTGAGTTCGGCTTCTTTGGAGTTTGCGTGGAGACCTTTACGCAAACACCTCTCTTGTAGGGGGATGGGTTGTGAATAGGACGATTCTTGAGCGTATTGAAAAACGTCATCAACGCCGGAGACTTGGTCTTCGTTTTTGCGATTTTGCGCGGGGAGCGCATGATTTGGTTGAATGTCGGCATATCGAAAATAAAGTAGCCTTTCGGCTCTATCACCTAAAACGGCAGGAGGAAGTGTATCAGAACAGCGGCTGGCCTGTCAACAGCATATACAGCGCCATAAGAAATGGCATGAGTGCCGGGAACACAAAGAATATCACTCCGACGAGTAGAAGCCATTGATATTTGTAGAGCGCAACCTTCAGCGAAATCCATCCTCGCGGGATGAGTGTCATGAGCAACCAGTGGCCATCTAACGGCGGAACCGGTATCAAATTAAAGAATGTGAGCACCAAATTAATCCAGACGACGTAGCTCAACAACATCAACATGATGGGTGAAAGCGACTCGCCTGCGAAGCGAATCACAAGGCCGAATAACACCGCGAGCGAAATGTTCGCAAGTGGTCAAGCAATAACAACCTTTGCG
>CAYHIK010000010.1:0-24031 GCA_964356795.1 uncultured Candidatus Saccharibacteria bacterium
CCCCTTGCGGGGCCGATCCCTCGACTTGCATGCCTTATCCACGCCGCCAGCATTCATCCTGAGCCAGAATCAAACTCTCTTAAAAAGGAAATATTTCTATCTCCCGGCTGAAGACTAATTGACTGTGTAAGATTGGAAACGATCTTGGGGGCGGTCCGTGATGGCTCCTCTACGAGCCCTCAAAAATACCACAACCCCGTTTGTCTCCGTGCCGGATGGAGGCAAGCGGGGTCGTACTACGTTGTATGGGTGTTGTATCCCTCCAGAGCATCCAGACTGGACGCCCTATCTCAGGGGCTCGGTCATTATACACGAGCCCAAAACCACGTCAACCCCTCGCTTCCTTGGGCTATAAACCCCCTCTCCGCTCGCACCTGAAAGCCGCTGTGACGCCATACCTCAACTCACCTCTCGCTACACAGCAATTCCGCTCGGCGCATTCTCTGCGACGCATCAAACCAAGATGATGCGTCTGGGAGAATACGCATCGAGCGATATGTGATATGTCGCGAGTACGGTATCGTTGAGACATGGCCTCGCATCGGCTTCGTCATTCCCCCTCGCAGCAATCCTCTTGAGCCAGAGAGCCATCGTGAGCATCTACATACAGATGGCATCCGAGATGAGTGCCCGGAATCATCCGCATGACCGGAGCCCAAAGACGGAGTCGACGGCGGAGATTCGGATGATTCCGTGGCACGA
Organism: uncultured Candidatus Saccharibacteria bacterium; assembly: GCA_964356795.1. GTDB lineage: Bacteria > Patescibacteriota > Minisyncoccia > 2-02-FULL-40-12 > GWA2-44-9 > JAGOPO01. Next base: position 703 of record CAYHIK010000010.1, read on the forward strand.
AGAGGATGCCGTTCAGTATGCGAACGGCGAGATGGCCAAGAGGGAGCGGAGAGTCGGGGCAGTGTGAGCGGCGATCCCCTTTATTTTTTACGCCTTGCTTCCCGCCACTCGGCAATCTTTTTGTGGTCACCGGAGAGGAGCACGGGCGGGACTGCGAGCTTCTTTTTTCCAAGCTTAAATACTTCAGGGCGCGTGTATTGCGGGTACTCAAGCACGCCCTCTTCGGAGTGGCTTTCATCCTGGATACTCGCCTCTTTTTGCACCACGTCTGGAATGAGGCGCGAGACCGCCTCCATAATCACCATGGCAGGAACCTCGCCGCCAAAGAGCACGTAGGGACCGACCGAGAATTCCTCGTCGGCAATCGCATCGGCGACACGCTCGTCGATGCCCTCGTATCGTCCACAGATAAAGACGAGCTGGTCGTATTTCGTGAGACGCTGTGAATCTTTTTGGGTGAATTGTCGTCCGCTCGCGGAGAGCAAAATCGTGTGGGCTTTGCTGGGGCGCTTAATCTTTTTGACCGCCTTTGCAATCGGTTCAATCATGAGCACCATACCCACGCCACCACCATAGGGTCGCCCATCTACAGTTTTATGATTATCGGTCGTCCAATCGCGAAGCTGGTGCGCCTTGATGGAAATAAGCTTTTTCTTGATGGCCCGTGCAATCAAAGACTGCCCCGCAAAATCGCGGAACAGTTCAGGAAAAATCGTGATGATATCAAATCGTTTCATGAATCCTTGTCTATATATTATATCACGATTTTGCCAAAAAGAAAAGGCCCCGCCGAAACGGGGTCGAAGACCTACGCGTTGCCACTGACGAAAAAACAGATTTCCTCGATCTCCGATCTCAGAAGCCGCCACCTCGGCTCCAGCGAAGTGACCACGGCTATGTGCGGGTACTTCTTGATCAGACGATCAAGCGCCCTCCTCAACAAGACTTCGGGCCTGACAGGCTTGCTGAGTTTCACAGTACGAAAGCAATCCTGCAGTCGTCTGGTCGTATACCGCCGAATCAACGCCCGCTCGAACTTCTCGAACGTCTTCTGCACGATCGCCTCCCGTTCTTCTTTCGTCACCGTCGCCTCCTAGTCAGTCCACGGGATATTGTCCCCCGTCGGACGAATGTACCACAGGGTCAGGCACGGCTTCTGCCCCTGATGCCCCAGATGAAAGCTCAAGCGACTGAACGCCCGCTCTCTGAGGAGCACGCCAACCACCTTCCACATGAACTCGTCCTGACCTGGCTCAAACCAGAACTGCTGCGAATACTCATCTGGCGAGCACTCGTCGAACCACCGCTGACGCTGGTGACGAAGCCGATTGATCTCCTCGACGATACGCTTCGCCTGCGCCTCTTCGGGACTCGGAACCTCGTCCAACGGCCCGTCACTATCTCGGAACCCCATAGCTCACCTCGTAAAAAATATTATATCACGATTTTATAAAAAAGGAAGGCTCTGCTCTGGAATGCTCTGCAAAAAAATCTCTAGAGCTGCGACTTCTCGATATCCTTCACAGGAGGCTTTCGGAGCGCGACGGCGCGAGAACGAGACGGCTCGGCAGTAAGCCGAGAACGTCGTACTCTCGTGAAGGGTGTCGGGAAGTCGCAGCGAAAGAAGCAGCATTAGACAACCCGCCAGTGAGGCGGGTATGTCGTGCCGAGTGTGTAATGTCGCAATCCCGACGATCTTCGGAGATCTTCGGACGGAATTACAAATCTCCGAGAATGTCTTCCACGTCGCGAGATGCGCCTTCTTTGGTGCCAAGCAAGCCCGATGCCATGCGCCCTCCTTCTGGCTCTTCGATGCGGAGATTCACGCGTGCGTTATTGCGCATACCCACGATGCGCGCGAGTGTGCGAATTGATTTTGCAGTGCTTCCCGAGCGGCCAATGAGGAGCCCCATATCTTTCGGGTCAACTTTGACACTAATGAGAACGCCAAGCTCATCCACCGTGCGAGTCACAACGACCGCCTCAGGGTTATTGACGATACTCTTGATGACATACTCTACGAACTGCCGGTCATGATCTTCGGTCATAGTGGTTAAACGGTTATGCAGTACAGGGTCTACTATACCACGCTATTGAGAGATGACAATGCTCACCAACCTACCCGGAATATAGATAATCTTTTTTACCTCTGCGCCTTCGATAAACTTCGCAACCTTCTCCGATGCACGCGCGAGCGACACGATGTCATCCTCTCGGATATCAGGTGGCACCGAGAGCACATCGCGCACCCTACCATTCACCTGCACTGGCACCTCTACGGTATCCGCGATCAACTTCTCCGCTTCAAACGCTGGCCATGCCTGACTATGCACCGAATCATCGTGCCCCAGCACCCCACGCCACAACTCCTCTGCGAGGTGCGGAGCAAACGGGGCGAGCAAGCGCGCAACGTGCTCACGCTGCGACGTGGTAAGCGTAGTCCCCGCCTCCTCGATTGCATTCATCAGCTTCATGAATTCACTCACACACGTGTTCAATGCGAGCGCCTCCACGTCTCTCCCAATATTTTTGGTCGCCACGTGAATCGCACGCTCAGCATCCGCAGACGCTTCGGTCGCGGCATCCTGCGCGAACAGACTCCACATGCGTGATAGGAACCGATGCACACCCGTGATGCCCCGCGGGTCCCACGGACCGCCCTGCTCATACGGAGCCATGAATGCGAGATACAGGCGCACCGTATCGGAGCCGTATTTTTCTACTTCAATATCTGGGTCAACCACATTCCCCTTACTCTTCGACATCTTCTGCCCATCGGGTCCAAGAATAATTCCATGATTTCGGCGCGCAGAAAACGGCTCCTTGAAATGGATAAATCCTAAATCATGAAGCGCGTGCGCAAAGAATCGAGAATAGAGCAGATGCATCGTATTATGCTCTGCGCCACCGATGTACATCTGCACGGGAAGCCATCGCTTCATCGCGTCGGCATCCGCAAACTCCTTTTGATTGTGCGGGTCTGTGTATCGCAGATAGTACCAACTGGAATCCACAAACGTATCCATCGTATCCGTTTCTCGCTGAGCATCTCCCCCACATGTGGGACATTTCACTGATAACCAATCTTCGGCTTTTGCGAGTGGACTCCGTCCATCGTCTGCGGGTCTGAAATCGGAAAGCGGTGGAAGCTTCACGGGAAGCTGATCATCGGGTACGGGAACGTATCCGCATTGAGCGCAATGAATGATGGGGATAGGCACGCCCCAGTATCGTTGGCGCGATAACACCCAATCACGAAGTTTAAACGTCGTCTCCGCATATCCAGCATCAAGCTCTACCAACTTCGCCACCACCTCGCCCGCATCGTGGAGCGGAGCGTCGCTGATAGGAAGGTTGAATGCCTCAGCGAATGCCTGGTCGCGCTCATCATGCGCAGGCACCGCCATGATAGACCCGGTACCATAATTACCAAGTACATAATCAGCAACCCAGACAGGAATCGAATCCCCTGAAATCGGGTTCGTTGCGATAATACCCGTTGCAACACCTGTTTTATCCTTTGCTCCTTCAAGGCGTTCGAGCTCTCGCTTTCGCAATGATGCGGATACATACTCCATCACACGCTCTGGTGCACTCCACCCCGCATCCATCCAGCGCTTCGCGAGTTCAGGTGAAATCACGAGAAATGTAACGCCGTAGATGGTGTCGGGTCGGGTCGTAAACGTTTCAAGTGCATGGCCAGAGCCCAACTCATCTGCGCCAGTGAGCTTCCATATAATACGCGCACCGGATGACCGCCCAATCCAATTGCGCTGCGCGGATTGAGTCGTGTTCGGCCAGTCGAGGCCCCCCATATCATCGATAAGCTCATTGGCATACTTCGTAATACGCATCATCCATTGCTCAAGCGCTCGCTGTTCGACAGCAGAACCACACCGCTCGCAATGACCATCAACGACCTGCTCGTTTGCAAGCACCGTCATGTCAGTCGGACACCAGTTCACCGTCGTCTTCGCACGATACGCTAAATCTTTTTCAAACATACGGAGAAACATCCACTGCGTCCACCGATAATACTCGGGGTCAATCGTGCTCACCATGCGTGAAAAATCGAACATGGTTCCCATGCTTTCGATTTGCTCCGTCATGTGGGCAATATTCTGCTTCGTCCACGCTTCGGGGTGGATGTCGCGTTGGATCGCCGCGTTCTCCGCAGGAAGACCGAATGCATCAAATCCAATTGGATACATCACATTACCCCCCTTCATGCGCAAGAATCGCGCATACATATCGGGAAGCGCAAACGCATACCAGTGACCGATGTGTAAATTGCCCGATGGATACGGAAACTCAACGAGCACCATCTTGTTGAGATGACCCGCAATGTGATTTGCGGTTTCATTGAGCCCCTCTTTCGCCCAATGCTTCTGCCATTTCTTCTCAATTGTTTCAGGATTGTAGGACGTCATGAATATATGTAGCGTACCGCGAAAGCGCCTCTTATTCAACCGAATCCCAAGGTTTTGGAATTCCGTGCAATGAAAGCTACGCCTCGACTCGGTACGACGTCCCCGTCTGGCTGACGGGTCGTCTCGTTCTCGGCCCGTCGGCCTCCGAAAGCCCTCGCTGAAGCGTAGCTTCCATTTCACTCCACCGCGATTTCGCAATCCCTCCTTTACGCCGGATCGAGATTCTTGGGTAGCGCGTGCTTCGCAGCAATCCTCTTGAGCCAGAGAGCCATCGTGAGCATCTACATACAGATGGCATCCGAGATGAGTGCCCGGAATCATCCGCATGACCGGAGCCCAAAGACGGAGTCGACGGCGGAGATTCGGATGATTCCGTGGCACGAAGAGGATGCCGTTCAGTATGCGAACGGCGAATCGGCCAAGAGGGAGCGGAGAATTGGTGCGGAATCATCGTGGAGCGAGAGATGCGCACACATCTCCACCTTTTCGAAAATTGGCACGAAAAAAGCCGTCAACGTAACGGCTTTTCTCGTTCACCAGACGAAACTAGTGTATCACTACTTCCCGACAATGACTAGTATATCTGCTGTGCTTGACTGCTCACCCTTCGGAATTTCACTCACTGCCGTCACTCCGAGAAGCTTCTCAAGCGCTGCAACCGCGCCAGGCTTTGTGCCCTTCGAAAGATCTACGAGCACCGTTGCCTTGTAGCTCCCCTTCGCATCACCAAGCTTGCCAATCGTAACCCAAGAATTCTTTTTCAAGTCGCTCGCCGTACTTCCTGCGAGTCCTGCGGTTGTGGTGCCATTGCGAACATCAATGGTTACTTTTTCAGGAGCAGCGGGAGTTACTGCGACTGATGCGCTCGGAGAAACTTCAGCGCTTCCCGATGCGATCACAGACGGAACTGGCGTGGCATCGTTGCGCGTAATCGGACTCACGCTGACGAGTTTATTTGCCTGCACATCGTAGATAATTGCGCGACTCGAGTAGACCAAAAGCACATCACCGTCTTTTGCGTCCTTATAAAACGACTGTTGTTGTGCGAGCGTTGCTACATCGCGCAACACAACACCCGTCGGCGTCTCGTCGGCAGGTAGCACCATAAACGACCCCACACGCTCAACAACCTGCTGAATCTGCGCGTCGGTCAGCTTCGCGCCCGCGTTCTCACTCAAGTTTGCGAGGCCACCATCGGACTGCGATGTGAATGCCCACCAACCACCGACCGCAACAACCACTACCAACACAAGACCGAGAATTATTTTGCTTGTCGCGTTCATTGAAAAAACACGTCGTCGCCCTCCCGAACGCGACGCGATAACACATTACACGCCGCAATCATACGTTGCGTGCGACACAATGTAAACACAGTTCTCCACAGGGCGCCGCGTCTAGGGTGCTGGAATTTCCTCTCCCATATCTGCTGGAGTTGGCTCAGGCGTTGGAGATTCGCTCAGAGTTGGCGTCGGTGCCTCCGATGGTAATGGCGTCTCCTCTACAAGAACTGAATCTACGAGCGTCGAGGATCCCGATGATACGGGCACATCTTCTGGTACCGGCGTTGGAGTAGGACTCGAGGTCAACTCGGGCGTCGAGACAATCGCCCGAACACCGGTTACCTCGAGCATCCTTCTAAACTCCTCTCGCGTCACACACACATCATCAACGCATAACTCTGGAGTGCGTACGCGATTGGATTCAATGGTGACACCAAACACGTCAGCGATGTACGCGAGAATACGCTGCACGAGCGTCGCGATCACTCCATCCTCCGATGAAACATCGGACTCTGCGGGCACAAGCGCCTCCACACTCGGCGCCCAGTAGCTGGTGTTCACGTACATGAGCATCTCTGCAGAAGAGCCGGAGGAGAGCTCGGAGAGTGCTTCCATGGCGATACCTGCAGTCATGCCTGCAGAGACTGCTTTTGCTGCGATGCCGGGGGTTGAGGAGACGGAGAGGCGGTCTCCGATGGAGATGGGGCCATTCTCCAGAGATACTCTCACGGGAACGCGACCGATGAGGGCTACGGGTATTTCATCGGGGTCGAGTGTACTCATCACATTGGTACCGATACCGAGTTGTATTGAGTTAGAACGCTGTCCGATGAGGGTACCAGGCGCAGAGGTGAAGACACCGACGAGATTGGTGGAGGCAGTGGATGCTTTGGTTACTTTGCCGGTGACTGGATTGAGGGAAAGTAAATCTCCTGCAGACATTGAGTCTGCGGGATCGCGAGCGTAGACCTCTGCGTAGTCTGCAGTACAGCCTCCCCCGCCGGGGGCATCAGAGCAGTTCCCTGCGATGGTGACGTTGCCGCCGATGGAGGCGTTGCCGACAAGCTCGAGGTGGGCGGAGATGGAGGCGCTACTGCGGAGAAGCGTATTGCCTCCTACCTCGAGGATCGCAGAGACAGATGCGTTACCGATGATGTCGAGCTTAGTGGTGGGAGTGGTGGTGCCGATGCCGACGTTGCCACTCTTCTTCACCATGAAGTGCGTAGCATCGGGAGAGCCCGAAGCGACACGGAACAAATCGCCTGCCGTGTAGTACCCAGCGCTCGCAGTCACATCGAATAATGCCTGCGGAGTGGTGGTGCCGATACCAATCTCAGCTCCGCCCGCCATATACTCGAACGTCATCACGCGCCCATCCTGCGAAGATACGTTAAAATTATTCCCGCTCCTACTAAAGCCCCACCCAGCACATCCACCACAGCCAAGGAAACTTAGGTATCGTTTTGTTTTCGACTGATTACTATCGGCCGTCGAGATATCAAATGTAGTCGTGCCCAATCTATCAACGGTAAGAATTGCACCACTCGCAGAAGCGACGCGGAAGAGAGACCCAGAAGAATGGCTCGAACTCGCCGTCACATCGAGAACTGCCGCAGGAGATGTGGTCCCGATGCCAACGGCGCCTTGGGGATTTGCGGGCGAATATGCGAGCGTCATCGTGCTGCCCATATCAGAGTTGGTCCCACCAAAACGCAAGTTGTGACCAGACTGTGTTATCTTCCAGCCAACGGCGCCGTCGTTGGGGAAGAACTTCATCAAATCAACGACTCCGCTCAAAGGCTGATAAGGACCGATATGGATTTTTGCCGTCGGACTCGTCGTCCCAATCCCAACATTCCCTCCGAAATACATATTCCCCGAGATAGATGCAGTGCCTGAAATTTCTAGCGCATTCGTGCCGAGATTTATCGTCCCCACCCCTACCATCCCCGTCCCCGCATTCGCAAAAAGCGCATTCGTGGAGCCAGAGGAGACGCGGAGGAATGAAGAGAACTGTGCGGAGCCATGCACTTCCAAATCAGACGAGAGCATGAGGTCGCTGGGAGCGGAAATCCAGTTTGTATTGAATGTGGTGTCAGTGCCGAAGCGAGAGTAGGTAGTCGCGGAGCCCGTCGTCCATCCAGCCTGGAGCGCACTACTGAGGTAAAGATTACTCGAGACGGAAGCGTAGCCTCCGATTTCAAAACCACTCGAGAGGGATGCGCCGCCTTCAGGATTGAATCGGAACGTATTGTAGCCGGAGGCGCTGGAGCTGATGGCGAAGGGTCCCTGCACGTGGAGCCCGCTCCCAATGGAGAGCCCGCCTCGAATCTCCGCATCATTGAATACTTGCAAGTTATTGCGGAGCGAGAGCGTGCTCGCTTCTATCCCGCCCGCTTCTAACTGCTGGAGATAGGCGCCACCCAAGTTGTATACGTTCAAATACTTATCCGTGATACTCGTCACATATGCAAATCGCCCCTGCACGGCCACTGCATAAGTGCCCGTGCCTGCCGAGAAGGAGCCAACACTTGTGGGGATGGCAGGATTCGAAATGTCATACACACGCACACTATTCGCCGCGTAATCCGGAATATATACGTACCTCCCCTGAACAGCCGTCGTGCCATACGTAGTAACGGCTGTGCTGCTCACGCTTGCAGGAGTGGATGGGTTCGAGATATCAAAAATATCAAACCTCGTGCTCGCAGACAGGTATGCATACTTACCCTCTACGGTGAGCCAATACGGATTCGCGCTCGTACTCGCCGCAGAGACCAAGACAGGACTCGCCGGATTTGCAATATTGTAGACTTTCAACGTATTTGCGGGCGCAAGAGTAGATACAAACGCGTACTCTCCTTGAACTGCGATACCGTAGGCTGAGCCACCTGTCGCAATCGAGGCAACTAGCTTAGGAGCTGACGGATTCGCAATATCAATCACGTATAGTTTTTGTGGACTATCGCTCGTCACATATGCGTAGCGCCCCTGAATATATATCTGGTTCGGTCGCGAAATCGTGAGATTACCCACATTTGCAGGAGCGACAGGATTCGAAACATCAAAAATCTGGAATGTGCCATCGCCCAGATTTGATATATAAAAATACTTTCCACTAATCATGCCCTGCGAATAACCTCCTGTTGTTGTTGTGCTCAGCAACATGGGACTCGCCGGGTTTGCGATATCAAAAATCTGGAAGTTACTCGCGCCAGTATTATTCGTTACATATGCGTATCGGCCCCGCACGTGGACATAGAGCGGGTTCTTACCAGCAGTGGTCGCCACCCTCCCTGCAAAACTCGTGGGCAACACGCCCGACACATTCAACTGAACCGCTCCAAATTGAGAGCTCGCACTCGACGGTCCAATGTACACTTGTGACGCCGATGCACGGCCTACAATCTCGAGCCTTGCAGAGACGGATGCGTTGCCGATGATGTCGAGCTTGGTGGTGGGCGTGGTCGTCCCGATTCCGACAAAGCCACTCGATGCAATACTCATGAGCGTTTCTCCAAATGTCCCCGCTCCTCCGCGGATATCGAGGCGGTCAGAGGTGGATGCGGTGAGGATAGTGAATTGACCATCGGTGCCAGATGCAGAGGTAGAGCGGAGTGTGAGGGATACGTTACCCGAACTCGATGCGAGGATGTTGCCACCGATGGTGAGCTTCTGCTCTGGAGTTGTCGCGCCGATGCCAAAATTACCAGAATTATCTACAACACTGTGAACGTCACCGCTTGTGCTTAGCCACCTCATGATATTACCCGAGGTTGCTACCCCACTCACCGTAAGCGGGGTGAGTGAGGCTGCGTTTACATTTCCATCAAGCGCTATCGTTGTACCGCTCAATGTGTTTCCCACTCCATTTCCAGCAGTTGAGAAGAAGGTTCCCGTACCCGCGCTCGTTTGAACTTTAAATGACAGACCCGTTCGTAGATACGAGGTATTGGATGCGGTCCCAAACGAAGTATCGCCACCATACCTAATCCAATCCGCAAAAGCACCATCATTTCCAACTTGGAGCGCTACGGTTACAGCGTTTGCGCCAGTTTGAACGCCAAGCTTTCCACTAGGAATTATCACGTATGCTCCATCAAAAGCTGCTGATGCATCTACCTCGAGATCGCCTGAAACAAGAAGGTCATTCGCTGATGTGATAGACCCGCTGTGCGTGGTACTTGATGTGCCAAATCTGGAATAACTCGCCGAACTTGGCGCTCCCCCTGCGCCGAACTGCGCAGCACCCGAGGCGAGCACCGCACCAGAGGATTCGACGAGGAAGCGCGGAGTACCGGAGAGGGAGAACTTCGCGAAGTTGCCGGTTACTCGATCAGCCGTCGTGGAAGCCCCCAGATTCATAAAAATGCCATCGCCCGCGAAGTACCCCTTTTCGTGCAAAAGCCCAAAGATTGACCCACGAGACGCGGAGGCAACTGTGTCCGACGAAGTAGAGGCAATAAGCACAGAGAGCGGGCCGTCTGATTTGACGCCAAAGGCACCCACATTCAAACCTCCGCGTATAGACATATTGCCGCCGACATCCGCATCTCCCCACGCCTCTATGGATGTTGTTTGGATGTCGCCCGTTACCAGATTTGGAATATCAAAACCAGTAATATCAATTGCGTTAAAGTAGTTGACGGTTCGCCCTGTCACATAGGCGTACCGCCCCGACACCGCAATTCCGATTGCGCCACCCAGTTTTGTGATGTCCGTGACCGAACCAACAACAGCAGGGCTACTCGTATTCGAGACATCGACAATCGTGAGAGCTTTTGCGTTGTACGCGGGAACATATGCGTATCGCCCGGATACGACAATCCAATCGAGCCCGTCTAGCCTTGCATCGGTTACCGACCCTACAATCCCTGGACTTGTAGGATTTTTGATATCAATAATTGTAACTGCGTCTGAGATAGCTACCGCGACGTATGCGTACCGCCCAGAAACGACGATGCCGACGGGTAGGTCAAGCTGTGTGCCGCTTGTAACGGTGCCGACGATGGTCGGATCCGACGGATTTGAAATATCAAGAACGGTCACTGAATCGCTATTTCCGGCCGCAACGTATGCGTAGTGGCCCTGCACAGCGATACCGTAGACACCATCAAGTGCCACACTATCCGTGACCGTACCAACAATCACCGGACTTGATGGGTTTGAGATGTCGATAATCGTCACCCGATCAACATTGCTTGCGGTCACATACGCGTAGCGACCCGCGACAGCGACGCCCTGGATACCGTCCAGCTGTGTACTAGTAAGCGTAGCGGCAATGATCGGATTCGACGGATTTGCAACGTCCACCACCGTGAAACGATCAGCGCCAGAAGCGGCCACATACGCATATCGCCCGGCCACGTAAATACTGACGGGGGTATCGAGTGAAACAGCATCGGATACCGAGCCAACGATACTCGAGCTTGCTGGATTAGAGATGTCGATAATCGTAAGTCTGTCGGAGTTGGCTGCCCCGACGTATGCGTACCGGCCCGAAACGAAAACATTATTTGCACCACTCAGCTGCGTCGCATGCGTAACAGACCCCACGATGGTCGGAGATATCGAGGCAATATTACTCGTAAATCCCCCCTTAACATCCATCATCGCCACCGTCTGCGTGCCAGCACTGTTACGAAACTTAAAGAATGACCCTGACGCAGTAGCGTTATCGGTGGAACGATCTACCAATATGCTATGCGCAGTCACGCTCGGCTGGACAATGGTGAGCTTACCTCCAGGACTCGATGTCCCAATCCCCACATTCCCCGAGTTCAGATTCCAAATATCACCCGAGGAAGACGCCCATGCGATTTGATTCTCGATGTACTTGAGATTACCGAGGAGAGAGCCATTCTGATTCGCTACAATCGCAGAGGAATCAAAGGTCGCAGATGCGATTGCATCGTAGAGATTGGAGAGTGAGTACATCGTAGCAGCCGGAAGCGCAGACGGGGTCAGGGAGCCGGCGGTGGCGCCGAGGACCAGGGCAAACAAGGATACCGCAACAACGGTAAGCAACCTTGGGAATCGTTGAAAGAATGTGCGCATCATCGGGAGTTGGCTCGAATAATCAGAGAAACTGCAAACGCGCCAATCATTGATGCGCTCACGCTTGCCGGCGCAACCGTAGCCACCACAGGAATCGTTGCGAGTGCCGTCCAAAATGCAACGCCACCCACAAATCGTCGTACCCCGCCCGCATTCGATGCACCGCCCGCACGCAGTGAGGTCATAGAAATAGGGAGTGGCGCATCCGCGAGAGTTGAACCTGTGGGGATGCTACCCATTGGCGTATGGTATCCATCTTTTTCTGCCAGAACGGCCGCAATATGATAATGCCGGGCGGTAACGTGTGGTGAAAGCGCGTACCCGTACACTCCCGCGGAATCTGCAATCGAAGTTGCTACGATACGCCCAACTCCATCGATAAGATGGATGCGTGCGAATGCCAGCGGATGTCCCGTTTGGTCATCGCGCACCACGCCCCATGCGACAGGAGTCGCCCCGATACCCACGGCGCGCGCAGAACGCTGGGCAACGTGTTTCACCACTGCCACACTATCTCGAGGGCCACCGATGAGCTCACGGACATTCTGAAGCGCAACAATGAGCGTTGTAATGGTTGAAAAGACGGCAAGCGATGAGAGCCAATCGATATTTCCAGTCGCCCATAATAAGAATCGAGCAAGCGCATCATGCGTGCGTACCATAAATTCATCGAGGCCATCCCCAATCACAGCAAGTGTAGACGACGATGGGCTTATTGGGGCATGCGCAACCTCGACAACTACGCTCCCGAGCGCTCCCGCAAACACAATAACCACCGCAAGGCCGAGGAGTGGAAGGGCGAGTGTGAGATTGTGACGAAGTCTTGGAAACATGCTATTAGATGCGAATTGAATCAGTAATCCAAGCCCTGGTAGCGATGCGCCGAATACCCTTTACGCGCTGCCGGGTAATGCGTTGCGGCGTAACGTTGGCCGGTGAGTACGAAATAAGCTCGTAATCTTTGTCTTTCTCCCCCGAGAGAATAAATCGTCCATGCTCATCGGACACTGAAAATCCCTGACGATTCCCCTCAAAATCATTGAGCGTCACGAGTGCAAACGGCATAACCTTGCCCGTCAATGCATCGCGCGTGATGCCATAGGGTCGGTACATCGCCAGCATACGCACTCCATTTGCTACAAAGAATACGATCCCGATAACGATATTTTTCGTCGTCGGCGCAAACCACCAATTCAACGGCACCGTCACAAGGCCCACGTAGAATGCGAATGAAAGTAGTCGATCTCCGAGCGTGCCAATCAATCCGGAGCCAAAATCTCTCAACGAAATGTGCCCGCCCACTGCAACTGGATCCATGGGAATATTGTGCGTAATCGTCGCTGTATGGCGAAGCACGATTTCGTCGCCATAGTAGAGGTTATCGTACACGACATAATCCGTCCCAACTGAACGTGTTGCGGCTGGAAATGTATACCCCACCTTCTGAACGCGAATACGCACACGCAGCTCCTCTTCATGGAGCGAGGCGGGTGATGTGAGGAAGCCATACCTGCCATCGCGATCGGCGTATCGGGTCTCAAGCAATCGCCCCGCCATATCGAACAGCTCAATCTTCACGAGTGGCACGGGGCGCTTGGTCGATGAATCATAAATAACACCCCACACCTTTGCTCGTTTTCGAAGGCCAATAATCTGCATGAGTGAAAACACCGCAGCAGCAAGCTCGCTCTGCATGAGGAGCGCAAAGAGTGATAGCGAGAGGGCGAGCAATGGCATCGCTGAAGCCGCACACGCCGCAAAGCCAAGCGGACCCGAGCATACATCAACCGAACCAAGTGACGATCCGAAGATTGTGCGAGAAAGCGTATCGAGCCCGTCTCCGATGCGATTCATGACTCGAGTAATCGGTGGTTGTTGAGCTGGCACCGTGGGCGGCTGCGTCGTGGGCGCAGATGGAGGCGGGCTCGTTTGCGGTGTAGATGGTTGCTGACCAGCGGGCTGTTGGCCAGCAGGTGGTTGAATTCCGGCACCCGGCTGTTGTGATTGACCGCCGCTGCCACCCGTCGTTGGCACGGAGGGAGATGCCGGAGGAGCAATCAGAATCGGTGGCGGAGGCACAACGGCCCCAGGTGTCGGCGTTGCAACAACAGCGGACTGAAGATAATAATCTACCGTCCCACACGAACTCGTAGAGGCACAATTAAACACAATCCATCCGACATTCTCGCCCCAGGCATGGCCGGAGAATATTCCTGTTGCCGTATCAACGGTCACCCCATAATCGACGGTGCCACAAGAGGACGTATTCGCACAGCTAAAACTAACCCAGCCGACATTCTCGCCCCATGCATAGCCAGAGACATCCGAGCCAGAAATCAGCACCGCGTAATTGACGGTGTTACAAGATGAGGTATTCAGGCACGTCAGAGAAATCCAACCCACATTCTCGCCCCATGCATAGCCGTCCATGTCGATCAGCGACACATCGACGTCCCCCTCGGTTGAGCCAAAATTAATCCAGCCGATGTTTTCGCCCCATGCATACTTATTGGTCGAGTCGATGTTGAGCGCTCCCACGAGCGTGGGGATTGCGAACACGAGCGCTCCAAAAACAAAAATAAATTTCCTCATGGGCAGGGGGTACCGCCAGTCATTTTATCGATGATGCACTTCGCAACCTGCATCGCACTGCCGTTTTTGTCGGCGGTGATAAGCGATGAATCAAAACTAGATCCTACGAGTGCGTTGTAGGCATCTTCAAGCGAGTTCATGGTCGATGCCGGCGAGAGCGCAGGAGTCAGCGAACCCGCTTCCGTCATTCGGAAAAGAGAAACGATAATAAACACGCTTATGGCCATAACAAAAAAACTACGGAGCGAACGCTTCACGGTATGTTGTTTCGGTTCAAATGACACGGAGGTGTATAAAAATAATTCGCACATCCATTTTACCATGGATAGAAGAAATTCCGCATAGCAATACGGCCATATTTCCAAGCTGATACGCGCCCACGCTCTAATTTCAACCCGTAAACGTACTGAGCAAAAAACGAAGTACAACCCAGTGAAAATTCGCAAAAAAGAGCCACCTTATAAGTGGTTATTAAACCTTCATATTAGAAAATGGCGGATTATCTCGCTATTCGAAACTGATGAGTCGAGAGCCTGTCATTTCAATCGGCTTCTCGATTCCAAGCATGTAGAGCGCCGTTGGCGCAATATCGACGAGCGTGCCGATGGGCGCATCCCCAGAAAGGGACTCGAGCGACTTCCCTGAATCTTGAGCGCCCTCGAGACTCTGCGCAATAAAGATTGCGGGAACATTGCGGGTTGAATGCTGCGTATCCTCTCCCCCGGTAAGTGGGTCAATCAACTCTTCAGCATTTCCATGGTCTGCAGTAATAATAATGGCGGTGCCAGGCATCCCCAGAAGCTTCTCAACGAGCTGACGAATGCAATCATCCGTAATCTTGATTGCTTTTTCGGTTGCCGCAAGATTACCTGCGTGGCCAATCATGTCGGGGTTTGCGAAGTTAATCACGTAAAAACGCGCATCATCGCTTGATTTCTCAAGCACCGCATCCACAATTTGCTGTGCCGACATCTCGGGATGCGCGTGATATTCCTTCCCCTTCATAGCGCGAGAAGGCACAATAACCCGCTGTTCCCCTGAAAATGCGCTAATACGCCCGCCGTTAAAGAAGTTCGTAACGTGCGCCTCCTTCTCTTTTTCGGCAATACGCCACTGATGAATCCCCGCCTTACTCACAACCTCGCCGAGCGTACTGGGAAGCTCTGGGGCGGGATACGCAATGGGGACCTGAAAATCGTCGGAATACCTTGTCATTATTGATACGTGGAGGTTCTTTGGCCTTCGAACGGGGTCGAACTCTTTAAATGTCTCCGCATAGATAAAGGGGGTTGCGAGCTGCTTGACGCGATCATTGCGAAAATCAAAGAATATAACTGCGTCATTATCCTGCACGGAGCCAATCGGCTTTGAATCTTCAGTAATTGTGCGAGGTTCGATGGAGTAATCGGTCATTCCTTTGGCATATGACTCCTTCAAGTACGCCTCCATATCAGTAATTGCAGGCGCGTCGCCGAGCACCACAGAATGCCATACCCGCTCGGTGAGTGGCCAACTCAGAATGCGGTCCATAGCATAGGAACGCCCCTGGATTGAGGCAATGCGCGCGTTTGCCTTCTTGAGATGCGGTGCCAACATATGAAATACATTGAGCGCATCTTGCGGCGGCATATCCTGCCCATCAGCAATAAAGTGCACAAATACACGGCGAAGCCCGTGGCGCTGGGCGAGCTCGAGTAATGCGATTAAGTGATCGGTGTGCGCATGAATACCTCCCGGACTCGTGCACCCGATGAGATGCAAGGCAGAATCATGCTTTTTCACATGCTCGACCGCTGCCACAAGGGCGGGATTCTTGTAGAATTCCCCTGAACGAATCTCGCCATTGATGTGTGCCAAATCCTGCACCACAATCCTCCCCGTACCAATAGCCGAGTGTCCGACCTCACTGTTCCCCGGCTGTCCCCACGGAAGCCCAACCACCAGCCCCGATGCGGCAACCGACATCGCAGGGTACTTCGCAATAAGCGAATCAAGATAGGGCGCGCCTGCCGCCAAGATGGCGTTCCCCTTTTCGGGTGCGGCAAGTCCAAAGCCATCGAGCACAATCAGAAATAACTTGTTGAATGTTTTCTCCACGCATCTAAGTATACACCCAATCAAATCCCTCGTCTCCCGCGCAATCCGCCGCCACAAAGCGCCCAGCTAAAAATCAATCAATATTGCTTGATATACATTACGAATGCTTCATGCATAAACGTTACTAGTCATATATATCAAATATCGCCAAGGCCATGCCGCTACATCGTTCTGCCGCATATAATATAGTAGGCGCCTATAAACCCCGGGTTTATGATATCCACACCCTACTGCAGCTTAAACATGCGCCGGAGATCGTCGTCGTAATCGATGTCATAGGTTGTGATCGCACGAGTATATTTTCGAAGCTGAGAATCTCCGAGAAGTTTAGTAAGGAATGCTGGCAACTTATACGGCCACACCCACATGCTTCTCTGAAATTCTTTGAACCCCTGTCGCTTTAATACATTGCGAATGTAATCGCGGATTGGTCGCTTACTCTCGGGCACATCAAAGAGCACAATCCTCCACTTCCCATCCCATGCACGCGCAGTGGTTTCTTTTTTTTCTGACTGCGTAATCTCCTTCCGAACGAACGCTTTCAACGCCGAATACTCTCCATGACTCGTGAGTTCATACTCCCGATTCTGATTTCTCTGAATTTTCCGCTGGCGCTTCAACCTTGCTAAAGCTGTATAGAAGCTATTTTCACTCCGAACAGCTCCGAGAAGCTTCACTTGGGGGTGGTTTCGTATCTGGTCAAAGGTTGCGGAGCCGACTTGCGATAAAATCAGTAACACAATCTGGCTCACCGAAACATCCGGGCGTGGGATTTCTGTATTGCTCATGCGCACATGCTAGCGCGTTCCCCTCTGCTCGTCATCACCCACTGTTGATAATATGACGAAATATCACGAACGACGATATACAAAATAAAGCATATAAGCGCATTTTATGTATTATTTCTGACTAATCTTTACTGCTCCACCTACTCTTGCTGTACTAGCGAATTCGTCTCCCCATCCATACTCCCTGTCTGGTCTCGTCCTCCTTCCGCCGATGTCAGTCGATAACGTTCACGCCTCCGACGGCGCTCCAATTTTGCAGATGGAGCGCCTGTGGTCGGCCTATTCGTTATCTTCCTCCTCGGCATGGTCGTGCGGAACGACTGCGACAGGAAGTATGAATGGATGCGACTCATGAGCTGTCTGTCCTCGAAGCAATCCTCTTGGGCCAGAGAGCCATCGTGAGCACATACATACAGATGGCATCCGAGGTGAGTGCCGGGAATCATCCGCATGACCGGAGCCCAAAGACGGAGTCGACGGCGGAGATTCGGATGATTCCGTGGCACGAAGAGGATGCCGTTCAGTATGCGAACGGCGAATCGGCCAAGAGGGAGCGGAGAGTTGGTGCGGACTGCAATGCGAAAAGGAAGGCGGACGCTCTATGGCATCGGCGCCTCACTCGGCTCTAGAGTGGGCTCCAATGTTGGCTCAGGCGTAGCAACAACCTCGGGGGTGGCGCTTGGACTTGGAGTTACCTCGGGGCTCGTCACAGGCTCCTCCGTGGCCTCAGGAGATGCACTGGGCGTTGGCGCCACCGCATCCTGCGGGGTCCCGCCATCGGCGGTGATTACTTCGGGAGTCGGAGTTGGGGTCGCAGGGGCTCCGCCAGACGCCTCTATCATGCGGAGGAATTGTTCTTCAGTAACGCATGCGGAGCCAACACAGATGCGATTTGTCTGAACAGTCCCCGCTACAAGCTCCTGCACAGTCAGAATCATACTCCGCAATGCGTCGATAATCGTGGCGAGAATACCCTGATTACTCGATGCGGGGGCAGAAGATGACGCGATTATGGTAAGCGCATCCACGCTCGGCGCCCAGTAACTAGTATTCACGTACATGAGAATCTCTTGCGAGGAGCCAGAAGAGATGGATGTGAGAGGCTCCATGGCGATACCAGCAGTCATGCCCGCAGAGGTGGCTTTTGCTGCGATACCGGGGGTTGAGGAGACGGAGAGACGGTCTCCGATGGAGATGGGGCCGTTCTCGAGAGAGACACGGACAGGAACGCGACCGATGAGGGCTACGGGGACTTCATCGGAGTCTAAGGCACTCATCACATTGGTACCGATACCTAACTGTATTGAGTTTGAGCGTTGTCCGATGAGAGCACCAGGCGCAGAGGTGAAGACACCGATGAGATTGGAGTTTGTGTGTGATGCTTTCGTTACTTTGCCGGTGGCTGGGTTCAGAGAGAGAAGATCTCCTGCAGACATGGGATCAGAGGGATCGCGGACGTAGACCTCGGCGTAGTCTGCAGTACAGCCTCCCCCTCCGGGGGCATCAGAGCAGTTGCCTGCGATGACCACGTTACCACCGATGGATGCGTTACCGACGAGTTCGAGATGGGCGGAGATGGAGGCGCTACTGCGGAGAAGCGTATTGCCTCCTACTTCGAGGATCGCAGAGACAGATGCATTTCCGATGATATCGAGCTTAGTAGTGGGAGTGGTGGTGCCGATGCCGAGATTGCCAAAAGAATCGAGGCGCATACGCTCGGTAATGGCTCCTGCTGCGTTTGAGGTTTCAAATACGATGCGCCCCGGGATAACGCCATCCGACGGAGTTGTATCAACTTCGAACTGGATGTGTCCGATATTTTCAAAGCTGTTGCCGTCGTATCCTTGCCCTAAGAAGAATCCAGTGTGATCTCCAACTTGAACAGTGGTAGGTGCAGCCTGTGTTCCTCGGGCTTTTCGAGATACGAATCCGTATGTTGCCTCCCCATTGAAGTATGAGTACTGGGCCACATCTTTCACAACGTGAAGGCTAAATTCGGGGGCAGTCGTCCCGATGCCTACCCTCTCCGCCACTGCGTCTGCAAAGAGCGCATTCGTGGAACCAGAGGAGACGCGGAGGAATGAAGAGAACTGCGCAGAGCCGTGCACTTCCAGATCAGAGGAGAGCATGAGGTCGCTGGGAGCAGAAATCCAGTTCGTATTGAATGCGGTGTCAATGCCGAATCTTGAGTAGGAGGTGGAACTTGGCGAGCCCGCAGAACCGAACTGCGCGGAGCCGGATGCGAGCACTGCGCCAGAAGATTCGATGATAAAGCGCGGAGTGCCGGAGAGGGAGAACTTTGCGAAGTTACCGGTGAAGTATTCTTGGGTAGTGCCGGTGCTCATATCGAGACTCAACACATTACCCGAGATATATCCGACTGCATTTGAGAGGCGCAGGAGTGACTGATTTGATATCGAGGAGATATTCGAGGAAAGTGACGCGATATTAATACTTGAAAAATCACTCGCCTGAAAGCCACGGCCAATACTCAATCCACCACCAATATTCGCATCATTGAACACACTTAAGTTATTGCGGAGTGCGAGTGTGCCTGCGTAGATGCCACCCGCTTCGAGTTGCTGTACATATGCACCACCGAGGTCGAAAATTTGAAGTAATGCTCCCGTCTGGCTCGTCACATATGCATATCTGCCCTGCACAAATACGTCAGAGGGATCAGCGGCTGGCGCCACCGAGCCAACGATGAGAGGAGAAGCAGGGTTGGAAACGTCATATATCTCAAGTAAATCACTCGCATTGTTTGCGATATACGCGTAGCGACCCTGCACATGAATCGCCTGGTTGCTATTCGATGAGCCGCCCAACGATGTTGAGCTCACCTCGATGGGCGCCTCGGGATTCGCAATATCAAAAATCTGAAGCGTACGGCCATGATTTACCACATATGCATACCTCCCCTGCACAACGATAGCTTGCGGGTTCACGCCAGCACTCACGCTGCTCATCATCCGCGGGGATGCAGGATTGGAAATATCATAAATTTTCATCCTGCCTGATGCGTTATTTAATATGACGTATAAGTATCCGTCCTGAGCGTAAACCCCATGCTTCGTACCTGCCGCACCAAGGCTTATCGCTTTCACGCTCGTAAGAGCGCGTGGATTAGAAATGTCTACCACTTGAAGAGATCCACTCTCACCCACTACGTATGCGTAACTTCCCTGCACGTATACACCCTTTGGAAGGCCGCCCACTCCCACAGTGCTTGCAAGACTTGGGGATGCGGGATTTGAAATATCAAATGCCTTGAGTGAGCCACCCGTGTAATTCACAACATATGCGTACTTCCCACGAACAGAAACTTCAGATGGACCTCCGCCAACCGATACCGAGCCCACAAGCGCTGGAGATTCTGGATTTGAAATATCAATAATCCGCAAAAGCGCATCGCCGTTTTGATTTACGGTGTACGCATAATTACCGTGTACCTCGACGTCAAACGCGGTAACGCCCGCCGAAACACTCCCAATCGCACTCGTCGGCATCTTGAGAGACACATTCAACTGCGTAGCACCCATGGAGTAGGAGGCGCTCGAAGGCCCAATGTAGACCTGAGAGATTGAGGCGGTGCCAACGACTTCAAGCTTGGTCTCTGGGGAGGAGTCCCCGATTCCGACATTCCCCGAGTTGAGGGCCCAGATATCATTCGAGCCAGATGCCCAGGCTGTTTGGTTCTCGATGTACTTGAGCACTCCCATCAGAGAGCCATTCTGATTCGCTACAATCGCAGAGGAATCAAAGGTTGCAGATGCAATCGCATCGTAGAGATTGGAGAGCGAGTACATCGTAGCTACCGGGAGCGCAGACGGGGTCAGAGAGCCGGCGGTAGCGCCGAGGACCAACGCGAAAAACGCCACCAGCCCCACCATCATCGGTTTTCGCGCGTTCATATTCATTATCGTCCTAAATCATAGAGTTGCTTCACCTCCGTCGGCGTCAATGCGCGGCTATATAGGCGCACATCATCCATCGATCCACTAAAATATCCATTCACACCCGCCCAGGAACCTATTGAGACTGATTCGCCAGCATACGATGGCGCGGGAAGGGCTGAAAAGCTCTGACTTTGATCATTCAGATAAATGGTGAGCCCCGAGCTATTATTTGTAGCCGCAACGAATGACCATTGATTCAGCGGGACAGTGAGCGTTGATGCTTGAAGCGATCCATTTAAAGCGAACTTTAGCTGTCGAGTACTACCCTCAAAATAGAGTGCATATGTTCCAGAGCTCTGATTGAAAGCCGACGAGCGCGTGAGTATTCCAGTATAATTTCCAGCCGCAGTCATATATATCCACCCGGAAATGGTAATGTTTTGGCCGATATTCAATGAAGATCCTGCGCCCGCATTCACATGATCATCTACGCCATCAAAATTAATTGCCTGTCCAAGCCGACCGAGCACAGGGCGAGGCTTGCCATTGGCGCCGGTGAGCGTGCCGTTATTCCCGCTTCCCGACGTATCAGTTGCGGTAGTGGTATTCAAATACTGCCCATCAAAGGTCCAATGGCCGACAAGGCCGGAGGCGAGATTCGTGCCCCGATTGAGCGTTGCAGTTGATGCGCCAACTTTTGAAGCCCCCAATCCGTATAGCGCTCGCACCTCCCCCGCCGACAGCGCCCGATTGTAGATGCGGACTTCGTCGATGGAGCCGTCAAATTTTCCCCCATGCTCTCCTCCAGTGAATCCTTGACCAAATTTAAGACCAAGCGCTCCAGTATAAACTATGTTGTCTGTATAGGTATCCGTCGTAGCCCCAACGACGCCATCCAAGTAAACTTTTATCGTTGCACCATCATAAACTCCAACTACATGATACCAACTCTGACTATCCGAAAAATTGGGATATTCTGCATAGTTAGTATTCCACGAATTTATCTTGAATCTAATTTTATTTCCATCATATATTCCCAACCACCAGCCATCAACGAAATTATCATCACCATTATCCCCCACTATTCCATCATGGTTGTTTCCCGCAGAAGGAAATTGGTCCACCTTTATCCATGCGGAAACAGTCATCTCTTTTACTGGACGGACACCCGTGCCAATGCTCACAAAATCATCCGTCCCATCGAAAGAGAGCCCGCGGCCAACTTTGCCTTCGGTGGATGCGGGGCCAGCGGTGAGTGTGCCGTGATTGCCCTGCCCCGACCTATCAGGCGCGAGCGTGCCTACGAGAGTGTCAAAGCTCCAATACCCAACCAAGCCCGAAGAAAGATTGGTGCCCGCTGGCGCAGTTGCGCTGAACTTTGTGGCGCCCGTGGCGTAAAGCTTTGCAACATCCCCCGCCGATAGTGCGCGGTTGTAGATGCGTGTCTCATCGATGGAGCCGTTAAAATAATATCCACCCTCCTCCTGTCCAAAATATAATGGGCTCGTGCCACCTGTAAGCGACGCTGCCCCAAATGGGCTCAGGGGATTTCCGTTTAGATATGGGGTTATATTGCCACCCGCAACAGCTCGGGTGAGTGTAATCTGCTGCCAAACATTATTCGTAAGCGTGATGGGAGTGCCTTGGAATGCACTCCCATCATAAAACATTAAGTTGCTATTCGAGTTATATAGAGCCCACTGAGATCCTCCGCTAGCTGTAGGGTACTTTTTCAATATCATACCAAAGTGAGTCGTCGCCGGCCTTACCCAAAAAGAGATTGTGAATGCATCTAAAATATTCAAGTCTGGCACGCTCGTCACCGTCGCGTAATCACCACTTCCATCAAGAAGAAGCGCTCCGCCAACCTTCCCGCCCGTCCAACGCGCATCACCAGCAAGCGCGGCGTGATTGCCACGACCAGAAAAATCAGTCGCAATCGTGCCCGAGCCTTCGTTGAAGCTCCAATACCCTACCAAGCCGAGGTTGTTGGGTGGTTTTTGGAGGGATTTCGCGCTGGCAGAAATCGGAAATACAAGAAAGAAAAAGAGAGAAAGCGCAGCAACAGCGCAGAACGCAAAGGCCCTGCTCGACTCGGTGTCGCTGTCGTTCGTTGCTACGAACGCATCTCGTTCTCGGCCCGTCGGCCTCCGAAAGCCCTCGCTGAGCAGGGCCTTTGCGTTCTG
>CAYHIK010000011.1:0-23020 GCA_964356795.1 uncultured Candidatus Saccharibacteria bacterium
ACGGGGCCGAAGGACTAAGGTTCAGAGGTCAAACGGGACCAAAGGAACCAAGGTCCGAGGACCTAACTTGCGCGCACCAGAGCCGGGCCGTTGGAGCGGAAGCCGAGGCCCATCCAGCCGTAGCCCCAGAACCACGCACCGCCGTGCCGGCACAGGCACCGAACGCACAGGCGGTCGTCGGAGTGGCGGTAGATGGTGCCCCAGAAGAACACCGCCTTGCCCTTCCAGTCCTCGGGGATGAGGTGCTGGTTTTCGGGCTTCAGCAGGTAGTCCAGGACGTTGGCGGGGAAAACGGGTTGGGACTTGAGCTCCTTGCGGAGGTCGTTGCCCACGATACGCTTGTCGCCCTGCTGCTTCTTGGACAGGTAGAGCTTCGCCGTGGTGGGGTCCCAGGTTAAGATGCCCTTCACCCGATTGGGAAGCTGTTCTTCGTCGGGCAGGACGCTCCAGCCGTCGGGAACGAATGGGGAGGCGTCGCAGTCGACGGCGTGAAGGATGGGCTTGATGTTCGCAAGGCCAAGCTGCACACTCCGCATTCCGGCCAGAAGCGATGGGTTCTCCGCAAGTGCGTTCAGCATCTCGGAGGTGTACCCCTCGGCCTCAGCGGCCAGGAACAACTTGTGGGCCAGACCCAGAACGGAAAACTCGGATTTCGTCGGCATGACGATTACTCCTTGTTTGAGCGACTATCCTTGCGGACGTTGTCGCGTACACGCTTTTCAACGAGCAGGGATCCTGATGTCATCCCTCATAGGTTAATTATAGCAAATTACAGCAAAAAGTCAATATCTCCGTTATCCCCCGATTCATCAACAACCAATACTCCCCGGCGAACCGCCCGGGGAGTGTTGTATTACGCCACCTTTTTGGAAACTCGCTAGTGACACCCGTGTCACCTGGTGACATGGCACTGGTGACAACTCGGTGTCACCACCTTGGCACTGGTGACACGCTTTTGGCACTAGGTGACAAACACGGTGACAACTTGGTGACACGTTATCCACATGGTGACATTGACCGTGTCACCATGCGAACGTATACTTAACTCAGTTCATTCAGCAGACGGTGCCACCTCGGTCGCTCCTCTACTGGAACAACCGCAGCGTGAACCGCCGAAAGTCAGTCACAATTCATTAACTCTCGATGAGGTAAGAGGGGCCCATCGAGGGTCGGACAGTCTAGGGCGCTCTGCCACAAAAAACCATTACGGTTACCGGGCATAGAGCGCCCTTTTTAATTTCTATATTGCCCTCCCCCATCAGAAGTGATATATCTAATGCACATTAATCAACTATCCATGGAAACACTCGAAACTCCCAAGGAACACAAACTCGAAATAGCAAACGTCCGCGCTATGCCCGAGGAAACCGTAGAAGAAGTCCGCGCAAAGAAAGAAGCATTTGGTAAATACATAGAACAAGAGATGACTCTTGTCTCTGCAGTTCACAATGAATCGGGTGATAACGGCACTGATGACCAGGGCCAAGAAGATGCCGAGGATATTCGAGAAAAAGAAACTCTTATGGCATCGGATATTGAGCCTGCAAGGTCTGAAATGGCCCGCCTTGGGCAGAAAGAGTACGAATTGCTCAATCCTGCGGCATAAACACTCTCGTGCGC
Organism: uncultured Candidatus Saccharibacteria bacterium; assembly: GCA_964356795.1. Lineage (GTDB taxonomy): Bacteria > Patescibacteriota > Minisyncoccia > 2-02-FULL-40-12 > GWA2-44-9 > JAGOPO01. The sequence continues at coordinate 1,621 of CAYHIK010000011.1, forward strand.
TTGAGGGAGCGCCATCCCCTTGTCACACGAAATCCTATCAGCCGCACTTGGCGGAATCGACGCCGTACCCGTTCGAGTTCAAATCGACTCGAATCCTGGGCTCCATTCATTTAGCATCGTCGGCCTCGGAGATAAGGCCGTACAAGAATCCATAGACCGCATTGAAGCCGCTATTAAACATAGCGGCTTTGTGCCTCCCCGCGCCAAGAACAAACGTTTCGTCATAAACCTAGCCCCCGCAGACCTCAAGAAAGAAGGTCCAGGATATGACCTCCCCATTGCAATTGCGTATCTTCAGGAAACAAAACAAATAAAGCCAATCCCCTCTGATGTTATGCTCATTGGAGAACTTGGACTCGACGGTAAAATAGGTCATACCAATGGAATACTCGCCAGCACCATACTTGCCCATGAAATGGGCCTTCGCGAAATCATCGTCCCCTCCTGTAATGCCGAGGAAGGGGCGCTGGTAGAGGGGGTAAACGTCATCGGCGGCGACTCCTTGGTATCCGTGGTGGCGCACCTTGGTGACACGGCACCGCTGCCGGTGACACGTCGGTGTCACCGAGTTGGCACTGGTGACATGTCACCTAGTGACATGAATTTGTCACCTGGTGACATGGTGTCACCAGGTGACAAAGGTGGTGACACACGTGGTGCCAAATCCGTGTCACCTGGTGACTCATTTGCGTACATCAAAGGACAAGAGACTGCGAAGCGAGCACTCATCGTTGCAACCGCGGGTGGTCATAACGTTCTCATGAGTGGGATGCCGGGCTCCGGGAAGACGCTCCTCGCCCGCTCCGTTGCCGGGCTCCTGCCACCCATGACACTCCAGGAAACACTCGAAGTTGCTAAGATTTACAGCGCAGCGGGACTCATGAAGGGCTCAATTGCTAATATCACTCGCCCATTCTGCGCTCCTCACCACACCGCATCCCCTGCTTCCGTTGTTGGCGGTGGCTCAACAATTCGCCCAGGCCAAGTAAGCTTAGCGCACCGTGGTGTACTCTTTATGGACGAACTACCTGAATTCGCGCGCAATGTGCTTGAATCACTCCGCCAGCCACTCGAAGACGGCATTGTATCCATCTCTCGTGCAAGCGGCTCACTCACATTACCTGCGAAATTCATGCTCATCGGAGCGATGAATCCCTGCCCCTGTGGTAATCTTGGTGATACGCATAGCTCCTGCTCGTGTACTCCAACGGCAATATACAAGTACGCGAAGCGTATCTCTGGTCCCCTACTTGATCGCATGGATATTCAAGTATTCGTCTCTCGAGAATCTGTTTCGAGCGATACCGTGCCAATGAGTCAAGAGTCGTTACGTGCTATTCGCAATCAGATTCGCAATACACGACTACGCCAAGAGGTTCGATTGAGCCCCTACGGACTCGTCACAAACAGCGAGATTAGCCATACACACGTTGACGCGCTCTGCATGGCCTCGCCGTCCGCCGCAAAACTTCTTCAGCATTTCGTGAATCAAAAACATGAATCTTTACGCGCTTACCATAAGATACAGAAAGTAGCGCGCACTATCGCAGACCTCGACAACGAAGATCTCATTCTTGACCGCCATGTTGCAGAGGCAATGGCCCTAAGAATAAACGACCGCCCATTATCTGGGGGTCGTTAGTTGCGAAACCGTTCCGAGTGAAGCGCTAGTTCTTAGCAAGCGGGTTTTGCGCTCCATGAACCTCGAAGTGTAGGTGACAGCCCGTCGAACGCCCTGTCGTGCCCATAAGCGCGATCTTGTCGCCCTTGCCCACGACCTGCCCAGACTCAACAAGAAGCTTCGATGCGTGAGCGTAGAGAGTCTCCGTACCGTTCGGATGTGACATCTTGATGTACTTACCAAATCCGCCATTATACCCAACCCCGTCAGCAATAGTGATAGTCCCGTCTGCCGCGGCATAGATTGGCGTCCCGCATGAATTTGCCACGTCTACACCATTTCTTCCGTGAATACGACCCCAGTTAAATCCAAAAGAGGGGAGCTTAAAGAAGTCTCCGAGATTCGGAAGGTGATCAAAGAGTTTCGCTGCTTTCGCCATCGCTGCCAGTGAAGCGGTGCCGTAGAGCGGTGCATTTGGCGTGCCCTTGCTGGCAATAGACGAGGGGATAGTGGATTGAGGCATAGTACCTTCAGGAATCACGAGCTCATCGCCGGCATCAATCTTTCCAGTAGCCGGCAAGTGATTGTATGCAATGATGCGCTCCGCATCTGCTTTATATTTCTTTGCGAGCGAAGCAGCGGTATCTCCTGATTTTGCCTTATGAATAACGCCCGAAATTGGCGGAATGCGAAGTATTTGGCCAAGCCTTAAATTGTCGGCATCTCCGAGATTGTTGGCCCAGATAATTGATTCCTGGCTCACACCATAGTCGGATGCAATAAATGAAAGGAGGTCTCCCGCTTGCACGGTGTACTCCAATACGCCCGCGCGACTTCCCGTTATCTTGCTAATATAATCCTCATCCGGGGGAGTGAGCGCGATAATGGCGCTTCCATTCATGGTGGACGCCTCCATACTCGGAGAGGGGGAGTTTGAAACACCGTCCACGCTATTTGCCGCAAAAAGACTATTAATATCTGCCATCTGCGACTGCGAGACATGGCGACTCACATTCGCGACAAGAGCTCGATCCTCGATGTAGTCAGTAAAGAAGGAGCTAAACCACGATGCCTGCCCTTCATTGGTTGAACCAAAAAATACCAACACCATGACGGAAATTGGTACGAGTATAGAAAGCTCGACCGAGCGGCTTATTGAGGGAATCCGTATGATCGTTCCAATCCGACTTTCGGCAATATGCCTGCGGATTCGAGAACTGATTGAGGGGAGGGAAGTACTAATAGGCTGGAAATACTGTATTTCTGCCACAGAAAGCAAAAATTCTCTCTCGAGAATCGCCTGGACGAAGATAGCATTTTAGGAGAAAATCGTCAACGAGCGGGGGAGGCCATTGTCCACTCCACACGAACATGCCATATTCTCGCCATGCCACCCACACCGGCGATGCAATTCGGGCTCGAAGCAGAGGAACGAGCCTGCCAGTGGCTCAAGGAGCACGACTATCGCATCCTTGACCGCAATTGGCGTCGCCCCTGGGGCGAGCTTGATATCGTAGCGGATACTCAAGGGGTCGTATGCTTCATTGAGGTGAAGGCGTCGTCAAAAAGGGTCACAGGCTTCGAGCCAGCCCTCCGCGCTGATGGGCGCAAAATGCACAAAGTCATGCGCACCGCCCAAACCTGGCTTGCCCAGCACCAGTACGGAAGCGATACCGAGTGGCGCATGGACGTTATCTCAGTTATCATGAATGGCAAAGAAGCGGAAATAGAACACATACAAAATATATGAGCCGCCCCCACATATCACTCATCGGAGCACACGTTAGCATCGCTGGCGGCATTCAAAACGCCCCCCTCCGAGCACAAGAAGAGGGGCTTGAGACGTTCCAGTGCTTCACACGCTCGCCACAGGGCGGGGCAGCGGCACCACTCACTGACGAGCTCGTCGCGGAATTCAAATCCAATATGGCGACTGCGGGCATTGATCGTTTTCACATTCACGCGCCCTACTACATCAATACCGCATCCCCTGAAGCGAGGATTCGCCACTCCAGTATCCGCATCCTCCGAGAGGAGCTTGAACGGGGGAGCACACTCGGAGCATCATACGTGATGTATCATCCAGGCTCCGCAAAAGACAGAGCCCTCGAAGAAGCAATCACTGACGCGTCCGATGCAATCGCGAGCATCCTCAAAGACTACAAGGGAACCTGCCAACTCCTCGTTGAGATTTCCGCCGGGTCTGGGGATGTGCTCGGAGATACTTTCGAAGAAGTCTCGGCAATCATCGAGCCAGTCAAAAAAATGTACGGGTTCGGGGGAATCTGTTTCGACACCTGTCACGCATTCGCATCTGGCTACGATGTTCGAACTCCCGAGGCAACGAAGGAAGTGTTGCGCGCGTTCGACAACACAATAGGTCTTCAGTGGCTCAAACTCTCTCACGTGAACGACAGCAAAGCTAATCTCGGCGAACGCAAAGACCGCCACGAGCACATCGGCGCAGGCCACATCGGGAAAGACGGTCTTGCAAATATCCTCACAACCGACGCTTTCCGGAAGATTGACTGGATTCTCGAGACTGAATTCGAAGGACGGGAGGGCGACATCAAAAAGCTTCGCCAAATCAGAGAGTCTAAATAACGCCGTATTTGCTTGGTTTTATGCATATTTGCCTCTTTGCGGGGGCATTGACTTTTATGCTGTTTTCTGCTATAATTAAGTAGTTAGGATTAGTGGCGGGGAGTGGCCCCTTCACAACCCAAGGACCCAAGGAGAAGAATCAAATGAAGTTCAAGCTGGTCGTGATGGCTCTGTTCCTGGCGCTCGTGGCGCCGCTGGCCACCGTGGCCAGCGCGCAGTCGGAGTTCGACATCGCGCAGCAGAACATGCGCGACACGATCACCGGCCCGTTCCGCCAGATGGGCGCTGGCCTCTGTGAGAACCACCGGGGCACCGGCGACGCGACGGAGTATCGGTGGTGCTACGACAGCACCAACCCGAACAGCGTCGTCAGCCAGCAACGCCGGGGATACTACCCCGGTGGCACGTACCGTCGAATGAACTACAACCAGTACGGTCACGAGTATCGTGACCGCTACGGGTACGGTAGCAACTCGCGGTATGGTAGCCAGTACGGCAACCGGTACGACTCTCGCTACGGCCGTCGATATGACGATCGTGGGACGCTCTACGACCGTGACGTGCACGGTCGCGACGCGTTGGAGGCGGGCGTGTCCCTCGGGATCGCCTGGCTCCAGACCCGTGGCGATCGTCGCCAAGGGGAGGACCCCTCGAAGTGCTTCGAGCGCGTGATCAAGCAGTCCCGCAAGGAGCGCGTCGACGTTTCGTCCAGCGAGGCAATGGCGTTCTGCAGCGGGCAACCGATGCAGACGCCCCCGGAGTACGACCCGCGCGAAAGCGAAGGCCGTGCGCCCGAGCCGCCCAGCGTCCGCGAGCGCACGGGATTCGAGGTCTGGGTGAACCAGACCAACTGCGACTTCCGGGTCCGCGACGTCGGTGATCCCGACTGGACCGAAATCGCCAACGGCAAGGCCGTTCGGGTCGAAGACCCGGCGACCGCCGACTACCAGACGCAGTGTGCGTCTGGTGAGGTGAAGTTCATCGCGCAGAGCCGCAACACCGTCGTGTTGCGCTGCGCCCAGTAATCTACCAGAAGAGGAGATAGTATGAACCGCACCATTCTGCTGACGCTCGCGTGGATCGGTGGGATCGCAATCTTCTGCGGTCTCATGTTCTCGTCCTGTGCGACCGGCTTCGGTGCCGGGCGTACGACGTCGAACTATACCATCGCGGTGGCACCCACCGCGGCGCCCGCGGCCCGGCCCTCGGCGGCATCGTTGCCGTCGACGGTCGACCCCGCGGTCGTGGTCCTCCTGGAGCGCCTGACCGACGGTCAGGTTGCCCAGGGCAAGGCCATCGCCGCGCAGGGGCAGGCCATCACCAACCTCGGCAAGGAGGTCGCCCAGCTCCGCCAGCAATCGGTGGAGCAGCCGGTGCCCGCCGCCGAACCGCGGTGGTCCGAGACCCGTCGGCGCCCCGCGCGGTCATCCGACTGTGACGGATGCGACGCCGGATGGTCCCGCCCCCAGCGACGCGGCGACCGTCGCCGGCGCTAGCCGCTAGCGTCAGCAGTTAACCCGCCCGTGCATGTTCCAACCGGAACCTCTGCATGGGCTTTTTCATTGAAAAATCGTGCTAAAAAAGATAGGATGCGTGTATGCAACTCGTTTCCCAAAGCGCATACGACACGCAAGAGATTGCGCGTACCGTGGCAGAAAAAATTCGAAGCACTCTACCGGGGACACACGCAACCGTCATCGCGTTGCGGGGCGATCTTGGGGCAGGGAAGACCACCTTTACGCAAGGATTCGCGCGGGCGCTTGGCATTGCGCAGATGCCAAAGAGCCCCACGTTTCTTCTCGCAAAGCAGTACGCAATCCCCGAGACATCATACTCACTCTGGCACCTCGACTGCTACCGCATGAAAAGTCATGCGGATTTGGTGACGATTGATTTGCATCGAATCTTTGACGCCCCCAACAACATCATCCTCGTCGAATGGCCCGAGAATATTAGCGATGGCCTACCCAAGCATCATGGTGAGATTCATTTCGAGCATACGGGCGGCGACACGCGCTCAATCACGATTTCTAATCTATGAAGCGCCTGGTACTCATTGATTCAAATGCACTCGTCCATCGTGCATTTCACGCGCTTCCACCGCTTTCGTCGCCGACTGGAGCGCCGACCAATGCAGTCTATGGGTTCACCTCGGTGCTCCTGAAGATGATTAGCGACCTCAAGCCAGACTACATGGTGGCGACATTCGACATGGCGGCTCCGACATTTCGCCACGAAGAATACGACCAATACAAAGCGCATCGCGTAAAAGCCCCCGATGAACTCTACGCGCAGATTCCATCCGTGAAGCGCATGCTCGGCGCGTTTGGCGTGCCCATTCTCGAGCTCGAAGGATTCGAGGCGGACGATGTCATTGGCACCATCAGCGCACAGACTCAGGGTATCCCCGACGTGCAGACCGTTATCGTCACGGGAGATTTAGATACGCTCCAGCTTGTCCACGGACGAAAAGTCGTCGTATTCACCATGCGAAAGGGGATGACGGACACTATTATCTACGACGAAGATGGCGTACACGAACGCTACGGCATTTCGCCCATACACGTGCCCGATCTCAAGGGGCTCAAGGGTGACGCCAGCGACAACATCCCCGGCGTGAAAGGCGTAGGCGAGAAAACCGCGACCTCACTCATCCAATCCTTCGAGACACTGGAACATCTCTACGAAGAAATTGAGAAGCCACAATTTGTGGTTGGGAAAAAATCAGGAGTCTCGGAGAAACTCCGCGCGACGCTTATCGAGCAAAAAGATATGGCACTCTTCAGCAAGAAGCTTGCCACCATTATTCGCGACGCACCCGTCACATTTGATATCGCTGCCGCAGAGTGGCGCCAACACCTCGACACAACTCAACTACAAACACTCTGCGGTGAATTCGGATTCTTCTCGCTCCTTAAGCGCATTACGTCGGTGGTAGGCGCAGTGGTAGAGGCGGCGTCAACGCAATCACTCAATCTGGATGGCGATGCGCCATCTGAGGCAATCGACGCGCAGGATGTGCCTCGTATCACCGTCGACGAACTCCCCGACGCAGAGCGCATCGCACTTCATGCCAGCGCGTCAGAAGGAGCCATCACCACGCTTTGGATGACCGCTGACGGCACAACTACCCTCGCCCTGGACCGCCCAACGCCCGAAGACCTCGCACGAGTCTTTCAGAAATATCAGACTGTTATCGGACACGACCTCAAGCCCATCCTCAAAATGCTTCCGAATCCAGCGGCTGTGTTTGGGCACGCATTTCTCGATACACGCATCGCAGCGTGGCTTATCAATCCTGAGTTTCGAGACTACTCACTTGAACGCATTGCGTATGAGCACGCATCAATCACGCTCAACCCGGACCAATCAACATGGCCTGCGATTATCTGGAATCTTCACGCCATACTCTGGGAACGCATGAAGTCGCTCGACGTCGAGCGTGTCTATAGCAATCTTGAGATGCCGCTTATTCAAATTCTGGCCGATATGGAGCGTACGGGAATTCAGGTTGATACCGCGCACATCGACTCGCTTATGGAGGCGGCAAGCAAGGATATCGCAAAACTTGAAGGAGATATCTATAAACTCGCTGGCGTTACATTTAACATTAACTCTCCCGCACAACTCGGTGACATACTATTCAATACGCTCGGACTTCAGGGCAAGGTGCGTCGCACCGGCGGGGGAGCGCCCTCGACTGCCGCATCAGAGCTCGAGAAACTCCGCGATGAGCATCCTATTATTGAGCTCATCATGCAGTACCGAGAGCTCAATAAGCTCAAAACCACCTACATCGAACCATTTCCATCTCTGGTTGGCGCGGATGGCAGGATTCATACAACCTACAACCAAACCGGAACAGCAACAGGACGACTCTCGTCGTCTGATCCGAATCTACAGAACATCCCCACACGCACCGAGCTCGGACAGCGGTTCCGAAGCACATTCATTGCTCCGCCGGGCTATCAACTTCTTTCACTCGACTACTCGCAACTCGAACTTCGACTTGTAGCGCATATGGCACACGATGAAACAATGATAGAAGCGTTCAAGAATGGGGAAGACATTCACACGCGCACCGCATCGGAAATACTTGGACTCGCACCCGCACAAATCACACGCGACATGCGCCGACAAGCGAAGGTGTTGAATTTTGGGATCATCTACGGCATGGGCGTTATGGGATTTGCGCGTGCTGCGGGCGTTGATCGTACAACCGCGAAAAAATTTATCGATGAATACTTTGCGCGGTTTCCAGGTGTTGCGCGATACATGGAGCGCACCAAGGAAGAGGCGTTCCAACACGGCTTCGTTTCGACGCTCTTGGGCCGTCGCCGACCGCTCATCGATATCAAAAGCTCTATTCCACAACTCGCAGCGCAGGCAGAACGCATGGCCATCAATCATCCGCTACAAGGCACCGGCGCAGACCTCGTAAAGCTCGCTATGATTTCGGTTGCACAGCACATTCATGATGAATATCCCGATCGCACAACAGTGCGAATGCTCCTCCAAGTGCATGACGAACTCGTCTTCGAGGTTGAGGGGGGCACGGCGCATAAGCTCGCGCATCAGTTTGCACGCATCATGGAATCGGTCATTACCCTTGAAGTGCCCCTCATCGTTGATGCAAAGTCCGGACCGAACTGGGCAGACATGAAACCAATCGAACACGCCAATGAAGTTTAAATTCAGGCTCAAATCACTCGATACCGCAGTCGTGGCTGCCATTATTGGATTCATCATCATGGGTATCGCGCTCCTCTATTGGGCTTTCCGGGCGAACGACATTGTGGTGACAAATGACGCCAAAGAGAACAAGCCGGTCAGCGCCCTCACAGGGCTCCCGTGTGACAATGCAACGCGCCGCCCTATTGCCGTCATGCTCGCATCAGATCCCGAAGCCCGACCGCTCTCAGGTATTGGGCAGGCTGATATGGTATTTGAAATGCCCGTAACTCCGAATGGCATCACACGCATGATGGCGGTATATCAATGTGGCGAGCCAACAGAAATCGGGTCTATCCGATCTGCGCGGCAAGACTTTATTCCGCTCGCGCAGGGGCTCGATGCTATCCTCGCACACTGGGGAGGGGAGAAAGACGCGCTCGACGCACTTAATAATCATATCATCGATAACATCGATGCGCTTAAATATGAAAGCTCGACGTTCTATCGTAAAAAAGGTGTCCCGCGCCCACACAACGGATTCACATCGCCCGAACTTCTCTGGAAGCGTGCAAGCGACTTAGTGTACCGAGCGTCAACGAGTATGCCCGCATACCCCCACACAGATAAAGCTCCCGGTGACGCCTTCGTTGTATCAAGCGAAGATATTATCATTGATTGGCCACAGCGAATGAATGTGCGGTTCGTGTATGATCCAACTACAAAAACCTATGCGCGCTGGCGCGGCGGCACGCGAGAAATCGACGCCGACACCGGTGCGCAGGTTCGTGTCGCCACCGTTATCGTCATGGAGACTGATGCGTCATTCCTTCGCGACCAATATATCACTGTACGCACCACAGGCACTGGAACGGCGACACTCTGGCAGCAAGGCCGAACAACATCGGCAGTCTGGAAAAAACAAAGCGACACAGCTATGCTCACATTCACCGACAGCAAGGGAACACCCATCCCGCTCTCTGTCGGATCTTCGTGGATAATTGTTGACGCCCCCCTGCCGACCACCCGATGATTATCGTTATTTCTGGCACTGATTCTTATAGACTCCAGCATACAACAGAAGACGTTGTTGCATCTGCTCGCCAGTCCCGAGCCATTGAGGTGACAACTGTTGACTGTGCCACCGAGCAGGGGAGGGAGCAACTTGAGCGCATTATTAAGTACCCCTCATTCTTCCAAGAACCCACACTCGTCATTGCCCATCATGCGGCGCACGAAGATATGGCACCAACCCTCAAAGAGCATGACCTATCATCGTTCGGCGACATCATCTTTGTGGCAGTTCAGAACACGTCACGAGGCACTCCCTATGAAAAAAAGGTTCTAAACGCGCTCATAAAAAAAGCTGAACGACACGAACTCTGTGATCCGATGAAGGAGTCCGAACAAGCGCTCTGGGTTTCGCAGTACTGCCTTGACCGCGGATCCACCATCGAGACTCCAGCCCTCCGAGAGCTCCTGCGTAGACAGGGTGGGTCAACTCGTGAGCTTGCACTCTCGCTCGACACGCTCACCGCGTACACCCGCACCGGCACTATTACGCTCAATGACGTCAAACTCCTTACAGCTCCCGCAATAGATGTAGACGAGTGGGAACTCTCGAATGCCATCGCCGCATATGATAAACGGGCAATTGTCTCGGCCCTCTGGAGGCGCACATCCCAGGGAACACCCGAGCAACTCCTCATCGGATTACTCGCATCGGGAATTCGCAATGCGCTCATGATTCGCGATCTGCGAACGCGGAACACACCGACCGTATCAATCGCAACTACAACAGGGATACACCCCTATGTCGTCACGAAATCACTCCGTGGTGCGGAACGGGCAGACGCTGAAAAGCTCACCCGCGCGCTTCACGCGCTCTCCGCGCTCGATCAAGCATCAAAAGACGGACGAGCCGATGCAGTTGATGGCATGTTCACCACCGTGCTTGCCCTGTAAAAAAACGCCCCACTCGTGTGAATGGGGCGTCTGCGTTACTGACGAGGATCTTCTTCTTTGTCGGTGTTTTCCTGCTCCTCATCGATGACATCGTCGATATCTTCGAGCGGATCATACTGATCTTCGTCAGGCTCAGGAGTCGGTCGCCGAGGTCGATCTCGGTCGGGCTCCGGCCTTCGCGTTCTCTCGGGCACACTACCTCCTTTTTGCCTCCAACCTCACGCCATCGAGAGAGCTTTGCCCCACGGCAAGCGTGAAATCAAGTGGCGTTTTTGCACGTGCGACGATTGCTCGAAAGCTTGCATCGGGACATCCGAATGGATTATCGAGCCAAACCGTAACGCGGTATTCGTCTTGAGTGAAAGAGACCCTCTGCCACTCTGCAAGCTCACAGAATGACCCATACGCCTCGAGGAGTAATCCTCGCTGTGATGCACGTCCCGGAGGTGGAGTTAGGATTGCACGCGCAATCTGCGAGCTCTTCACGACATCTCGCATAATACCTGCGCGACGCAATCGTGCAATCATGCTGTTCTCCTGATTCAGCGTCGTATACATGTAGTCACCGAGGGTCTTGATACGCTTAAGGAGGTCATGGTCTGTGTTAATGTCGCTCCACTTCTTACCCTTGCGACGCAGGTACTCCTCGATGACGATCCGCTTGGTCGGCCAATCCAGCCAACCGTACAGCTCCCTCCACTGGTGTTCATAGAGAAGTTGAGCGGCCCAATGAGCTCGTTCAGACGATTCCCGATATGAAGCTGCCTCTTCGGGAGAGGACCAGGTTCGCGCCTTCGCAAACTCCGAGAGTGCTGCCGTATACCTACAGAGGATATCAGCAGCGGTCATGTAGATTTTTTCACCGAGCTTTGCACGGCCATAGTTCATCCGTACAGGATACTTCGCGTTCAGATCGCTCTCATGAGAAATCATCTTCATGATCTGCGGATATTCGGCATCGAAGATGGGGAGGGGAGGATGCTGGCGAGGATCCACCTCCTGCCACAGCAGCAAGAGCAGGCCTGTAAGTGACATCTTGATGTAGGTGGACCACTGACAAAGGTTTGCGTCTCCACAGATGACGTGAAAACGCCGCCAACCATCCGCATTCGCAAGCGCCTCGTTGCGCTGTTGAATCACGGGGCGATTCCTCATCGTTTCTTGGTTACGAAACTTCATGATATGGTCTGCACGCTGGGAAATCTGGAATGCACACCACGGGCCATCACCATCAGACAACACACGGCCAGCGCCTGTGAGTAGCTGGCGCACTACAAGCCAGGTGGCAACCGTCCGCTGTTCCGCCACAACCTTCGATTCGATCACAAGTGCATGGAACAGCTGGGGCGTGATGCAATAGTTTTCATGACAACCCCACGTATGCCCATGTCCGTCCATTGTCTTCTTGTACATCACCACGGGATATTCGAGTCCACCCTGTGTATTCGCAAGGTCGGCAGCCATCTGCATGATGCGCTCACCGGCGGCATCCCACAGAACTACCTCTCGTGGATTTTGGCATTCTGCTGTTGAAAGCTCAGGATGCGTCCCGTCCAGGTAGTACCGAGAGCCATTCGAAATGTGCTGCATCACTGCGCAGTAACTTACATGCGTAGGCGTATCGCACGCGTGATGCATCGTCATAGGAAGTATGCTACCCATGATTTCGGGAGCGTTCCTCATCTCGACACAGAGCGCTCGAGTTGCGCGAACAAGCGCTGCCTCGTGTTCATAGCGAGAAGCCCGCTGAGCACAAATACTGTATTCCGTTTCAATGCCCATCACCATCGCTGGATCCGCCATGAATCACCTCGACTCTTCGTACGGTTGTTAAGGTTCGTGTGCGAAACTATAGGTTAAAACGTACGCTCCTGCAACATCGTTGACAAGCCCTAGACTATTGGTATTCTAGCGAACACGCTCATTACCAACGCATGGAGGCACGGTATGACATTCGAACAAGACCAGGAGCTCCTGGCGCGATTGCTCGCCCCCGTACAACAGCTCCTCGAACATCCGCCCGCTTCACTGGGGCCATTCGCGGGTTCGCTTCTGCATGGAACCACCATCGGAGCGCTCATCGTTGGAGACGGGCAGTATGTCGTTGCATTCTCCGACGGCAAGGTCAGCATGGGAAGCAAGCCAGTTCGATTGGATTTTCGAAAGATTTTCAAAATCGATCGGCGAACGCGTATGCTCATCTCTGGTTCGCCTGTACTCGGAATAGAGTACGCCAGGGTGCTTCGCGCCTGGATTGGCTATCTCGAAGATACGAGCGGTCAGCGCCTCACCGCGCGCTCCAAAATTGGCAATGCCGCTGGCATGATTTTTAGTGGCATCAGACTCATGGGAGCGGGAATTGTGTGTGCGCCAATCATCGCCACATACGACGTGAATGGGAAAAACCGAGCCAGAATCTGGGAGATCGGCGGCGAGGGATCGGAAATCGAACAAACCACTCGTGGATTCTGTGTAGGTGGCTCCGGATCATCCATCGAGCCCTGGCTCGATGAGAAGTATTCTGTCGCGGGAGGCAAATCGATGAGCGTCGATGCGGGCATCGAGCTCGCCCGAGAGGCGATTGAGAAGCAGATTCCAAAATCGGATAGCTTCAGCGGTGGAAAGGTTTCCATCGACGTCATCGGTCCCGATGGGACTCAACTGATTTCGTAGGAGGATGCATCATGGCCAGTACTGACCTCTCGTACATTCGTCATCGCCAAGGCGAGTTGCGACGCGCAGTGCGTCGCTCATCGCCCGTACTTGTGTATAGCGGGACCATCGGAATCATTGTTGTCGCCATCGACAAGAACCCGGTTTATCACAGAGTCGGGCAGATTCTCGATCGCATGGCGTGCGTCAGTCGTGGAGAGTTCGTTGCAAGCCAGCTCGTTCACCGCATCGCTGCTCACGAGGCCTACGGCATGGTCGGCATGCTAAAAAGTAGAGGGGAAGAGGTCCTCATCAGCGACGCTGCCGTGCAGAAGGTCAGCACGCTTCTTGCGCGTCAGTACAATAACCCACTGGGCGACACACTACCCGTGGAAACAACCATCGTACAGCTCCGAGAGTCGCCCGCATCCGACTACATGGCCCACATCGGCATCGACGGAAGCACGCAGCTCTTCGATCGCGTCCGGTATCTTGGCTCCCTCGGGGATAGTGAAGAGCCGCAGCGAGCCGACGAAAAGCTCGGAAAGCTCGAGCAATTCAACGCTTCACTTCGGGAACGATGGACAGACCTCGAAAACATCTCGGCACTCATCGAGTGGCTTGGTGAATTTCCTGAAGCAGCCCCACTCCTTTCGACAGAACACCGTCGAGACGTTGTCCTCTTGAATCGAGAGCGATTTCTTGCAGGCGATTACGAGGACATCTTCGAACGGCTCACTCTGTGAGCCGTTTTTTTCATGCTTGCGCACTTTCCACCACCTGATATGCTGTGCGTCAATCGTTCGTTACCAATGGAGGTACCCATGCCAACGGATCCGCGTAGGCCGAGCCCCGATCATGAAGGTCCCACGCTACCCGAAGAAGAAGAGATTAGCTTTGAGTTGCTTCCCGGTGATGATGAAACGCGTCCCATCACAGCATCTGACAAGGAGACGATCGAGCTTCACATTACACTCCTAAAGCGAGAAAATGAGCAGCTTCGAACGTCTGTGAAGGAGCTCGAAAAAACACACTCGAGCACTGCATCCGAGCGAGATAGGCTCCGGGAATCGCTTGGCAGAGCAACGAAGATGCTCGTAGAAAACGCGGCGCTCATCGAAGAGCTCAAGGAAGAGCTTCAAAAGCTCACGACCCCGCCGCTCTTGTACGGCATTGTTGTCGCCTATAACCGGGACGACGAAACGGCTGACGTCCTCGTCAACGGACAACGTCATCGCGTGAGTGTCCACCCCCGCATCACCCCAGAACAGCTGAAGCGCGGTGCGCGCGTTGCTCTCAACGGTAAGACCATGGCAATTCAACTTTCGACTCCGAATGTTGAGGCAATCGGCGTACAGGTCCAGATTTCGACGGTGATGAATGAGAGGTGCGCCCTCATCGAAGACTCGCGAGGAGACAAGCGCATTGCCCTTATCAGTGACGGTCTCACGCCCGAGATGCTCGAGCCCAACACGCCAGTACTCCTCGAGGACGGCGTGATCGTGGCAACAATCGAGCAGGGGACGAAGCGTGGCGCGCTTGGTGCCGGCTCTCGCTTCTTGCTCGCCGAAATGCCGGACGTGACGTTCGACGACATCGGCGGCCTCGACGACGTCATCGCCGACCTCGTGGCCGCTATCGAAGATCCCTATAGTCAAGACGCAGCGGAATGCTACGCGAAACTTGGCATGAAGAAGACTAGCAGCGTCCTCTTCTACGGCACGCCAGGAAATGGCAAAACGATGCTCGCGAAAGCAATTGCCAACCGGCAATTCGAGCGTCATCGTGAAGAGATTCTTCGCCATGCGAGGGGTAACTTCTTTGTCGTCAGCGGAACGGAACTGTACGAAAAGTGGCTCGGGAACACCGAGGGGTACCTCAAGTCCATCTTCGAAGCAGCAAAGCGCCTCCACGCCCTGACCGGAGCAATCTCGACCGTATTCTTCGATGACTGCGAAGAGCTATTCCGCTCACGAAGTGCGGAGCGCTCATCGGGCATCAACGCATCAATCGTGACCACCTTGTCAGGTATCCTCGACGGTATCGATCCGCTGGTGGGCGTGAACTTCATGGGCGCAACGAATCGCCTCGACAATCTCGACATTGCCATCCAGCGACGATTCGACACCCATATCCGCATCGTGGCGCCCGATACGCCAGACCGCGCGCGAGTTGTGCTTCGCAAGATTCTGCGGGACACGCCGTTCGACACGGTAACCGCTGAAGAAGGGATTGCGCAACTCGTAGATTCAATCTTCGCAAAAACGTCTGAAAACGCGCTCCTCGAGGTCTTCTTCCAAGAAGACGATCGTGGCGATGACTCGGAAGTCATCAGTCTTGGCCAGTTGGTGTCCGGAAAAATGCTCGCGGATGTCGTGCAGCGAGCAAAGATCATCGCGAAGGATCGCATCAAAGCAATCCCGAAGGATCGGCGAGCGTACGGGCTCACCCTCCGGGACCTCCAGGAGGCAATCAGAAAAGAGCTCTCCAACCGCGAAAGTCTGCCCACAAACCGTGACACGGTTACCGAATGGCTTCGCCAGCGCGGAGACAAACGAACGGTTTCCTACGTCATCAACCTTCGCAACCAGCGCCGTATGGATGAAAAGCGAGACAGAAAACTCGACGCCAAAGTGGTGTAAGACCACGAGCCCCCGGAACAACCGGGGGCAATTCTTTGCCAAATATGCTTTTTTGTGGTATTCTTTTCATTGCGCATATGTCACATCACTACCTCGCCTACGGCCGCGCAACAGATCCCGCCACACGCCGCGACCGCTTTCTCTATAGAATCCTCGAGATTCAGCCCGGAGCCCTCACGTGGGCCACGCTTATTACTGTCGTCGCAGCATCGTACTGGATTCCAGTATATGCTGCGCTTTTTATTATCGGATTTGATATCTACTGGCTCATTAAAACGGTCTACCTCTCCCTCCACATGAGCCACTCGTTCCGCGTTATGCGCGGCAATCTACGGGTGAACTGGATGGAGCGAGTCGCGTCACTGCGCGCGAGCTCGCCAGAGCTTGGAAATATCTCGGCATCAGACATACGCCACCTCATCATATTGCCAATGGCAACCGAGCCATACGAAGTTGTGCGTGAAAGCTTTCAGGGCCTCCTCAAGACAACCTGGCCCCTGAATGCGCTCATCGTCGTCCTCGCGATTGAGGGTCGGGTGGGGGAGTCCGCGCGACACATTGCCCAGCAAATCCAAGAAGAGTTTGGGTCGTATTTTTTGAGATTCATCACCAGCGAGCACCCAGACAACATCCCAGGAGAAATTCGCGGAAAAGGATCGAACGAATCATGGGCGGGCCGCGAGGCGCTCGATCACATTCATGAGCTCGGCATACCATACCAAAACGTCATCGTGTCCGTGTTCGATATCGACACCGTCACTCCGCATGATTTCTTTGCATGCCTTACCTGGAACTATCTCACCGCCGAACACCCGCTTCGCTCTTCGTTTCAACCAATTCCGATTTTCAGCAACAACATCTGGCACGCGCCCGCATTCGCTCGCGTGTTCGCTTTCTCCACGACCTTTTGGCAGATGATTCAGCAGGCGCGCCCAGAACAACTCGTCACGTTCTCCAGCCAATCAATTAGCCTTCAAGCACTCGTTGATGTTGGCTTCTGGCAGGTCAACGTGGTAAGCGAGGACTCGCAAATCTATTGGAAGTGCCTTCTTCGCTACGACGGCGACTGGCGTACCATTCCGATGCGCTACCCGGTATATATGGATGCAAATGTTGCCCCCACATTCTGGGGAACTATCGTGAACCAGTACAAGCAAATTCGTCGATGGCACTATGGTGTGGAAAACAATCCATACTTCCTGTTTGGATTCTTGAAAAACAAACGCATCGCACTTGGCGCGAAGCTCCGACACGCGTTCAACATGATTGAAAAAACACACTCGAGCGCCACCAATGCACTCATCATATTCCTCCTCGGGTGGCTCCCGGTGACCATCGGAACAGGACGATTTGGCTCAACCGTACTCTCGTACAATCTGCCTCATATCACCAAGACCATTATGCTTCTTTCGATGGTCGGCTTGATTTCATCCGCGGTCATCTCAATCTTAATGCTCCCGCCACGACCTCCCAATTTTGGTAAATTCCGATACCTCTGGATGGTGCTCCAGTGGCTCTTGTTCCCGGTTAACTTTATTCTCTTTGGCTCGATTCCCGCACTCGACGCTCAAACTCGTCTCATGCTTGGAAAGTATATGGGCTTCTGGGTCACCCCAAAGAGTCGCTAGAATTCTCCCGCCCGATTGGGAGCCTCTCCGCTCGCGAGCGCCTCGACAGGGCACGGCGTCGGCGCCTTACTGGCACCACGCCTGAAACTCGCTCCGTCGAGCTCCGTTGACTCCCCGCCGAAGCGCTCCCTCGCATCGCTCCTTAGGGAAATAAAGGGAGCGACATCCCACTCTAATGCTCCAGCGAGGACTTTCGGAGCGCGACGGCGCGAGAATGAGACGGCTCGGCAGTAAGCCGAGAACGTCGTGCCGAGTCGGAGTATTGGAGTGGGATGTCGCGAGCGCTACTCGAGGTGCGAGAAGGCGCGCATGTCCTTCACGAGTTGTGCGAGGAGGGGATTGCGCTTGAGGTCTGGGTCAATCTTCATGATTGCGCGCGCCGCGGTGCGCGCTTTTTTGATGAGCTCAACATTCGCAAGCGCCGCCATGGTTAAATCGGGCATGCCCGATTGTTTTATGCCGAAGAATTCACCCGGCCCGCGAATTTTCATATCCATCTCGGCCAGATTAAATCCATCATCAGTCTGCTCCATTGCCTTGAGTCGGCGATTGCCGATAGTTTCATCCGTAGAGAAAAGGAAGCAGTAGGACTGGTGTTCGGCGCGACCAACACGACCACGGAACTGGTGAAGCTGTGCGAGCCCGAATCGGTCTGCACCCTCAACCACCATGATACTCGCGTTTGGAATATCCACACCAACCTCGATAACGGACGTTGAAACGAGGATATCATGCCAACCATCCTTGAATTCTTTCATCGCGGACTGCTTCTGGGCTGCTTTCATGCGTCCGTGAAGCATTGCAATCTTGAGATCGGGAAATACATCCTTTTTGAGCCGCGCATACTCATCCTCAACGGCCTTCACCTGTGCCCAGAGCGCTGAAAGCTTGCCCTGCCGAGCCGCTTGAACGCTCCCCGGTGCAATGGGGGCCGCCTGTTCAATCGCCGGACAAATAACAAATACCTGCCGACCCTCTTGGACTTGCTCGCGAATAAACTCGTACACTTGAGCGCGGCCACTCGCAGAGACTACTCGCGTTTGAATTGGCTTACGCCCACTCGGTTTTTCTCGGATGATTGATATGTCGAGATCGCCAAAGATGGTAAGCGCAAGTGTTCGTGGAATTGGGGTTGCCGTCATCGAGAGTAAGTGGGGGACGGCGCCGGAAGCATGGCGACTTGACCGAACAAGGGTGGCGCGCTGTTCAATTCCAAATCGATGCTGCTCATCGATGACCACGAGCGCGAGCGTATCAAATCTCACATCATCGTTAATCACCGCGTGCGTACCAATAATGATATGCGCTGCACCCGATGCTATGGCGCGCTTCACTGAAATCTTTGTGGCATCACGTCCATTGAGCTGCGCGACAGCACCCGTGAGCAGTACCGTGCCGACTGCTTTCGTGTCGCCAAGAATCGCACAGAGTGTTCGGTAATGCTGTAGCGCCAAAACCTCCGTGGGAGCAAGGACAACAGTTTGTGAGCCGGCGTGAGCAGCGTGGAGTGCCGACAGCAATGCTACGACTGTTTTTCCGCTCCCAACATCGCCCTCAAGGAGACGATTCATGGGGTAAGGCCGCTCCATATCTCGAAGCACTTCGAGCACGGCGACGCGTTGATCTTTGGTCAGACCAAAGGGAAGCTTAGTGATGCAACTTCGCATAAACTCGGTATCCATTGGAATGCGAATGGATTTGAGCCGATTCATAAGACGCCGCTCGCGTAGGGCTGTGAGTTGGAGCACGAGAATATCATCAAACGCAAGACGCTCTCGCGCAGCGGGCACCGCCTCCTCACTCTCCGGGTAATGGACCGTTTTTAACGCATCGCATAAATCGGTGAGATCATACCTGCGACGTATCGCGTCGGGAAGAGGATCCTCGAATGAAAGGTTTTCAAGGAGTGGCTGAATGAGAAATCGCAAATACTTCGAGGTTACTCCTTCCGTTTCTGGGTATATCGGAATCAGTCTTCCCGTATGTCGGAGTGTGCCAGTATCAGATGTCTGAAATGGCGCAATCTTCTCGTAGATTGGACTGCTCACATATAGCCCGCGCTTATCAAGCACAATCTTTCCCGCAACTGATACGAGGGTTCCCTCGGTAAGCGAACCCTCGAGATACGGCTGATTGAACCAGACCGCACGAATTGCGCCGCTCTCATCCCGTATCGTTGCCGTGGTAACCGTCATCCGCTTTGGCCAAATATTCCTTGTAGCAATAGAAACGATCTCACCCTGGATGCTCTGCTTTTGCCCTGGCTCTACATCAGCGATTGGTACAGCCTGGCTATAATCTTCATATCGAGCCGGTAGGTGCCACAAGAGTTGTCGGACCGTCCGGATGCCAAGCTTCGCAAGACGCGAAGCGCTTCTCGCACCGACAGAACGCACACCCGTAATCGGTGTGGCAAGACTAAACGCGGGGGATTGAGGTAGTAGATCCTTGTGCTCCATCCTTGTATGCATATCACGCAACAGCAATCAATGAAAGCGGGCCCTGGATGGGGCCCGCTTTCAGTATCTGTAGTCTATCCTCGAAAATCCATCGGATCTCTATTTGCTGAGATAATATCAACTTCCCGACGTCGATATGATGATGACTGCGTGTAAGAAACATATAGAAGCGACATCACCGCAGAAATCATAAGTGCAATGAGTACCGCATCTCCAGGCCCCGTCTGCGTGGTTGCAACCGAGCCACCCGTTCCCTGAATGATGACGTCAACATCAACAGCTGCTGAAGCCGAGTTCACCTGATCGGCGGTCGCCGTTGTAGCAACTTGTACTCGCGTCGTTCCAACATTAAATCCAGATGCGTTCACACGAGCCCGGAATGTGACTGTATTTGTTTGCGGTGCACCAAATGCTCCCAGCGCGAGTCCATTAGAAACGATTGAGTCCACAGCCGTAGGGGCGCCGCTAACGGTTGTCGAGCCGCTTACATACTCGAACCCGCTCGGAAGTGTCGCCCGAACGCTTACATTTCGGAGTATCCTGCTATTACTTGTATTTTGAACCTGCATCACCACCTCGATAACCTGCCCCCCTCGGGCTTGAATAAGATTTGATTCGGCACCACCCGTCGATATATTCTTTGCGGTTGTTAAAATTCTGAGCGACATCGGATCGGGGGTCGGGGTCGGTGTTATCGATGTGGTCGGTGTGGGTGTGGGCGTGGGCAATTCGGTCACAATAACAACTCCGGTCATGCTCGGATGAAAATTGCAATGATATCCAAATACACCGACATTCGTAAATCTAAATTGGTAGGTCTGACCCGCTTCAATTGTCGGACTCGAGAGTCCTCCGTCACCCGTTACCGTGTGTGGCGAAGCATCCTCATTCCTCCAGATAACCGTATCTCCTTTCTGGATAGTGATTGTGGCGGGATCAAATGCGAAATTCTTAATGCGTATCGTATGAGTCCCCGGAGTCGGCGTTGGCGTCACAGATCCGCTCGGAGTCGGAGTTATCGACGCTGTCGGCGTCGGAGTGGAGAATCCTGCGCCAGCACAAACAACTTCATTTGATAGAACTTCAGTGTGGGTCTTTATTTTGTACGTATACTTGCTCGTTGCTGTGAGGCTCGTATCAGTGAATGTACCGATGCCA
>CAYHIK010000012.1:0-22804 GCA_964356795.1 uncultured Candidatus Saccharibacteria bacterium
GAACCGACGACCTACTGTTTACAAAACAGTTGCTCTACCACTGAGCTACGCCGGCATTGAATCCATATACTATTCGAATGAATAGCGAAACGATTATACCTTAAAAGCTTGATTTCTCCAAGCCTACTCAGCTGACGCTGTAATCTCGGGGGCTGCATCGAGATCCGCCTTCTCTTTACGACGCTCTGCCCGCTCGAGTCGGCGCTTCAGATCGTCAGATTCAGGATCAAGCTTCACCGCCGCGTCCAACGCCTCAACAGCATCTCCGTAGTTCTGCATCCGCATGTACACACGCGCGAGATTACTGTAGAGGGCGACGTCTTTTGGATTCTGCGCGATTGCCACGATGAGCCGCTGTTCCTCGAGCTTCACTTGCTCGGGATCTGCCATATCAATCTCGTCAGGCTCTTCTTCGCGACGCGCAACCTCCTCCTTTCGCTCGGCCACAATTTGCTTCTGCTGGCGCTCCGTCTCCTCATGTACTCGACGAACCTTGCGAATAACCTTGTCTGATGCGCGGTCAAGCGACGACATAAGCAGACGCGCGCGACGAAGCAATCGCTCAAATTCAACGAGCACGTTCCGAACATATTGCCGCCACGGAATAGCCTGGAGCCACTCCACAAGCTCGGGCGCAAAATCGTGAAACACCGTACTCCCAACCTCATGCGACTCGGGGGTGAGCTTCCGTAAAAACGGCATCTTCCTCCACACCATGTATGCAATCACACAGAGTGAGACAAACGCGATTAAGAGTGGAATAGTAACAAACACGGACTATCCGATAGCGAGCACCGAAACATCGACGAGTTGTATATTCTCGCCGAGCTTGGCGATCGCCTGATTGATAACCTCTTGAACACTGACAGAAGGATCCTTTGCGAACGGTTGCGCTAGCATCTCGGATGCGTCAGCTGGCCGCATCGCACTTGCATGCATTGCCATGTCTCGCGCAAGCTCCTTGAATGAATCATTGCGAGCAACGAAATCAGTCTCACATGCGAGCTGCACCATGGCACCAACCTTTCCCGTGGTGTGCACATAGGAGCCAATCGCTCCATCCTTCACGACTCGGTCTGACTTCTTCGCTGCGGCAGCGCCGGCCTGAGCACGCAATACCTCAATAGCTTTTTCCTTATCACCGCCCGCCTCATCGAGCGCATGCTTGATTTTATCGAACGATAATCCTGTCTCGTCGCGTAATTGTTTAATGATTTCGACGTCGCTCATAGTTGTTTCAATTCAATAGTACCACAGACTCGACTACGCAACCTTCGTCTGCAAGTTCACAGTCAGCGCATTCACAATCAAATCAACGGACTTCTTTGAA
Organism: uncultured Candidatus Saccharibacteria bacterium; assembly: GCA_964356795.1. GTDB lineage: Bacteria > Patescibacteriota > Minisyncoccia > 2-02-FULL-40-12 > GWA2-44-9 > JAGOPO01. The sequence continues at coordinate 1,331 of CAYHIK010000012.1, forward strand.
CGATCATTCGCGGGAATGATGCGTGTAAGTCCTGCGGGGTTCGCATCGGTGTTTGCAATGGCAATCACCTTCACGCCCATCTTCTTCGCCTCATGGATAGCCAGCGCACCCTCTTTGACCGACGCCACAAACACCATGTCTGGCATGCGAGTCAATTTCTTGAGACCTTCAAAGTTCTTCTGCATTTCAGCGAGCTCTCGGCTTAATTCGAGCTGTTCTTTCTTTGTGTACTTCTCCCAAGCACCTTTTGCCTTATCCTCTTCGAGCTGAATGAGGTGCTTCACGCGACCATTGATGTTCTTGAAGTTGGTGAGTGTACCACCAAGCCAACGATCCATCACGTAAGGCATGTTTGCAGCGTCTGCCAGGGCTCGCGTAGATTCCTGTGATTGCTTTGTGGGAGCAACGAACAACACCAATCCACCCTCTTGGAGTGTGGTGTTCAAAACGCTACTCGCTTCTGCGAGCGCCTCCTGCGTCTTCATCAAATCGATGAGACAAATACCATCACGCACGGAAAACACGTATGTCCCCATTTTTGGGTTAAATACGGTGCGCTTGCGGCCAAAATGCATTCCGGCCTGCAGCATATCTTCGTACTGCACCAGCGGTGTCGTTTCGTCTGCCATATGGGTCGTACATTGGTGCCGTGTCGCCTTTGAAAGGCATAGGCGCGTCTCTGGTCCCTAGGGGCCCACACGCCACACTACCAAGTAAATCATTGAGTTATTACGCTGGAACATGATACCAGAGTCAAACAGTTTTTGCAATACAGTTCTATGAAAAACCCGGTATCCATGTGGATACCGGGCAGAACGGCCTAGTGACCGCCCTTGATTTGGGGAACGAGGGTGATGATGTCACCCGAGCGAGTCTTCTCGGTGCCTGCGCAGGGCGCACCGTTGAGACGAACCTCGAACCCCGCGGAGCGAAGCTCGGCTGCCTCGAGCGCGGTCGCCACCGTGGCATCCGTGTCGAGAGAGACTTCTTTGACCGTCTTCCCCAGCTGCGCGACCTTGACGAACTGCATGATAGCACGTCCTTTCTGCCGAATCTGTGTCGGCATTTATGAAACGCCTGCGACCGGCTACGTAACGATGAGCGACAGCGTGACGAGATCGAAGATGATCTCCCGCGGGTGCGCCTGACCGCAACCGAACTTCTTGACCTGACTGCAGATGAGCGCGGCAATCATGAACACGTTGTAGATGATTGCCTTCGCGGTACAAGGAAGGTCTTGCGCCTCGCCATCGGTGTGCAACGTCCGTTCGTAAAACGCGACATCATCGGGGTCAGTGGGTTGAATCGTGTAGATCCGGCACACCTCGGCCCCCATACGCGCATCGACGTAGACGCTGACCGCCGGATTGTAACGAACTGCTTTCCAGATGTCCTGGCGTGCCTGCATGCTGTCCACCCCGGAGATAACAACACCTCCGAGTTCGGTCGCAGGCCCGACTCGCTGGGAGTATCGTAGCGGTTTTACACCGGTGAAGTCAAGGACCACATTCGAGAGACTGTCAACTTTGAGCTCACCTACATCGGCCAGCCGGTAGATCTGGTTGGGGAGATTGTGGTCTTCCACGCGGTCGTCGTCATGCACCGAGATATCGGCACACCCCATTTTCGCCAGAGCTAGGACGGTCGGTGAGCCGATTCCGCCGCAACCAATCACCGTCACCGAGAAACCGAGGTGTTCCTCGGGATTCACGATGTCCAACTGACGCCAGAAATCAGTCATCGGTATGCTCCTGGAGGTCGGATGAACCGACGGCGCCCAGAAGGAATCCCGAATGCGCCAACTCCTCGAACACGGACTTATCGAGCTTCTTCTTGCGTACCTTCGCCTTGATTTCCTCGGCGATCGCCTGCTTGAGGTCCGCGGGCGAAGGGTTGTAGATTTCCAGTGGCAAACGGTCGACCGTAATCCGGAATGGACTGAACAAGTCCAGCCGGCACCGGTAATCGCCGTGCTTATTGCCAAGCACGGACAACATCCACTCGTTGTTGAACCGCTCGCAGGTGGCGTTGTCCGTACTACTCCAATAACATTGCCCATACACATGGGAATGCCACCAGAGCTTGTAGGTGGAGGGGTCTTGACCTGACTTGACCAACTCCAGAAGAAACTCCTGCAGCGGGTCCTGACTCAGATCCGTGGATCCAGATGTCACTTCCTGAGGGAACAAGACAACCGAAGTAATGAGCAGGTTCGGCCCGAATTTCATCACCTCGCCCAATCCGGAAATCTCTTCCGAACAAAGACCGATGTATGAATCCAGGCGCCGCTTCGCCTCAGGCATGACAAACACTCGGGGCGAAATCGGACAGTGAACAACCTCAGACATCTTTCGTTCCTTTCTTGCTCCGCTTCACCTTTTCGATGTCGGGTTGCGGAGTCGGCTCCGCCGGAATCGGTTTCCAGTGATCGACGAGGTATCTAGTATAGGCTCCCCCACCCTCAGTCAAGGAATGCAGGAACCTGATCAGGATCTGTACCGCCACCGCGTATTCGTGCGCGCCGATGAGCTTGTACACACCCGGACCGATATTCCCCAGGCACACGGACATGCGACCGCTATAGCGGTCCTGAAAGACGTGGGGATGGTGGTAGAATAATTGTCCAGTCAGTTCTTCAACTCGCGTGTTCTTTATGCTCAACGTGCCGTCGAAGGCAATGTCGATTCTGTAGTCTCCGAGCTCATACCGCTTTCCCTGATACTCCATGAAGATGGTGTCGGTGAGCACGGATACGGTTTGCCCGTCGATGACGACACTTCGAACGTGTGGAGTCGCGATGAGTTTGTCATATTCGACGGCAAAGCGTTCCCTCATCTCGTTGGCCCACGCGTCTCGTCCCGCTTCCAACGCATGCGCCTGCACTCTAAGCGCCGCCGCTTCTCTCGCCAGTCGCACAATTTCCACAGTGAGACGGTCGAGTTCTACTTGCTTTTCCGCGATGTCCCCTTCGACGCTCTTGACCGAGGCGTTGAATCGCCGCTGGCACATCTCGATATATCGCGTGCGCTGGTCCGCGGGGTCCACCTCGCGGACGCCCTTGCCGTTGAGTGCGTTTTCGTCGATGACGAGCTCCAGAATCAACCGCATCAGCTTTCCGGCGTTCCGGCTGTGTGGCAGGTCAAACAGAACGTAGAGCGTACTCCCGACTACTTCAGCGACGCTAATGCCTTCATGGTCTACGAGAACAATTCCCTTGTTGGAAGGCTCGCAACCGTCACGCTGACCATCCGCAAGAACGATACCGCATGCACGCTCTCGCCTAATGGCGCGATGCATATCATCCGTCGGACAAGACCAGAAACGAATCGAAAGCGAAGCGTTATCGTGGCTTGGCTCGGACGATCGTCCGTGGGGATTCTGCACCAAAATGTTGCGGTGTAGAGTCGAAGCAAACTCCCTGAGCACCGGCTCGATCTCGCCCCATCGCTCCAAGTTATCAACTGATTCTCGGATGACAGCGTACACTCCGGCCACCTCTGCAATACCACCATCCGGAGTCGGCGTAAGAAGGGTAAGCCCTTCGCGGTCCGTCTCGTTCTCTGTGAACTGTACCCCTTCTGCGGGCGGCGCCAGACCGAGTATCTTGAATGTATCCTCTGCCGTTACGGCAGGGAACGCGATTCCGGTGACATCTCGCGGCGTTCGCACGCGATATATCATGACAGCAATTCCGGCCGTGATCAGACTATCGAGCTTCTCAACATGGCCCTCAATGAGTAGCCACGTTCCACGCCAAGGTGCGGCCATATATAGCTCCTCTCATGAGCCGATTATCCGGCACTTCCTACCGACATGAATTGGCAAGGTTCAGTAGTTGTTAGTTGTTTATATACAATATTATTGTTTCTTCGTCAACCTCCCCGCCTGCCCCTCTGGACAGAGCTCTCTCGCCGTGCTAGTATGGACGAGCTATGAAAGCTGATACACACCCTCAATACTATCCGTCCGCAAAGGTTGCCTGCGCATGCGGCAACAAGTTTTCCGTTGGCAGTACCAAGGAATCACTCGATGTGAGCATCTGCTCTGAGTGTCACCCCTTCTACACCGGCACGGAAAAGATTGCAGACACTCGCGGTCGCGTCGATCGCTTTAAGAAGCGCCTCGCAAAGAGCGGAACATCCCCGAAGAAGTAACGGCACAAGCCGCCGCGAGGCGGTTTTTGCTTTCATCTAGAATGACAGACGATTCACAGCAACACGATTGGAAGTACTGGGCAGAGCTCGGCAAGAAAGAAAAAGCCGCCGCAAGCCCCACGAGCCCTGGCAACGAGGCAATCGTTGAGATACGCGCAGGCGCGGGTGGCGATGAGTCCGCCCTCTTTGGTGCGGAGCTTTTCCAGATGTATCGCGCCTACGCCGCGAAGCGTGGATGGCGCATCTCAGAGATTGATTCATCAGAGACCTCAATCGGAGGCATCAAGTACGTAGCATTCGAAGTCTCAGGCACAGGCGCCTACGACGCAATGCATAATGAATCGGGCGTTCACCGCGTACAACGCGTTCCTAAGACGGAAAAATCAGGCCGCGTACACACCAGCACCATCACCGTCGCCGTACTCCGAAAAGCGACTGAACAGGATGTCACCATCAGCCCCAATGACCTCGACATCGCCTTCACACGCGCAGGAGGACCCGGCGGACAGAACGTAAACAAAGTAGAAACGGCGGTCCGCATTGTCCACAAACCAACGGGCATCACCGTGCTCGCCCGTGAAGAGCGCTCGCAAAGCGCCAACAAAGAGCGCGCCATGGATATCATCCGCACCAAAGTCGCTGAAATTCAACGCCTCGAACAAACGGGTAATGTGTCCGATGAGCGCCGAAAGCAAGTTGGCACCGGTGATCGCGTTGAAAAAATCCGCACCTACAACTTCCCCCAGGACCGCATCACCGATCACCGCATCAAAGAATCGTGGTCTAATCTTCCAAAGATTATGGCCGGCGACTTCGACCCCATCGTCAAAGCCTTGCAGGAGGCACATATCGGTGATAGTACGTCTGCATGACCAACCAGCCTCCACTTATGGATATCACCGGCTCGACGCTCCCTGGGCCTCAATTTAAAGCGCGCCCCGGCTGGGGTGGCCAGTTGTATGCATGGCTCACACATCACGCATACTCCATCGTCATGCGGATACTCATTCTCGCGATTATCTTCATCGTCGGTCGTTCACTCTATCTTCTCCCGAACGCATCCACACAACCGCTAGCATCAACCACACCCATCTCGAACGCTGATGCGCACATAACCCTCAACGCTCAGCCAAGAGAAGGGATGACACATCTCGCCGAGCACGCACTCTCCATCTACGCAGAAACACAAACAACTCCGAGCCTGGACGCCGCACAACACCTCTTTGCGATTGATGCTCTCGCACGCCGCACTTGCTGGTGCGCACTTACCCCAGGTCAGGCGGTGTCATTTTCTATCGAGACACTCGAGAACGTCGTGCGCGACGCGCGCGCACTCACACCAGCGCAATACCGCGCATGGAGTGCCCTCGTTCGTTCACAGTAGGAGGCTGTCATGCCTGATGTATTCGACCCGCCACTCACGTGTGAGCGGTGCGATCAACCAATGAACATGGGCGAGCGGCGCATCGCATTCTGTATGCATTGCAGATGCACGCTCACTGGAGATCAGCTCCCCGATTCAATCCTTATGCACGAAGACTGCAGAAAGCCTCTGATTGCAACCATCGGTGGTGGTTCAATCTGCGTTGCATGCGATTGCCATCCAACAATGCAAGACACATACCTTCAGCGGCGACGAGCTCGCTGAACGACAACGCCCCCGATATTCGGGGGCGTTATACATACTATTGAGTAGTAATTACTGAGCCTCGGGAGCGGGGACCTCGGCGGCACCCTCCTCGCCCTCTTCAACGGGCTTCTCCTTCTTGATTTCCTCGACTGCAGACACGTCGGTCGTCGGCTCGGCGAGCTCTGCCTGCAACTCCTCTTCTGACTTCGGCTCTTGAACAGTTGCGAGAATTTCATCGGCGCCTCCCGTGAGTGTTGCATCGGTCAGCGCAATCTCGCTGAGGGTGATTTGGTCGCCAAAGTTCTTTAAGCCACTGATATCAACAGAAATTTCGTGAGGAAGGTTCTGTGGCAACGCCTCGACTTCGAGCTCGTTTACATTGCGAACGAAGATAGCCTTGAGGTCCTTCACCGCGGGGCTCTCGCCCACGAAAGCAACAGGAACCATAGCTTTAATCTTCTCGGTTAAGGAAACCTTGTAGAAATCAGCATGAATCGGAGCGCTCGTAATCGCATCGCGACTTACGTCCTTGATGATCGTGGGATAGGAGGCATCGTCAACATTCAAATAGACAAGCGTCGACTCTCCCGCTTCGCGGTAGGCGCGCTCAAAATCCTTCATAGGAAGCTGAAGGCTGATTGCATCTTGACCCTTGCCATACAGGACCGCAGGGATAAAGCCCTCGCTACGGATGTGGCGCACGCGTGCACCCGAAACCGCGCGGAGTGATGCCGAAAGCTCGAGTTTGTTCTTGGTTGATTTCTTATTCATAGATAGTGCAGTGCAGGAGAGATATTAACAGATTTCCCAAAAAGCGCAAGACCGGAGCAGTGCGCTCCGGTCTTATCGCAAGCCATCGCTCGCTACGCGTTATGTGCGTGCAGGACGGGCAGCGGAAAGAAGCCATATGGTGAATCCCAGAATCAACGGGAGCCACGCGGAGCTGAATCCACAGAGATCCCAGGCCCAGAGCGTCCACAAGGCAACGTATCCAGCGATAATCCAGAATGACATTCCGCGGCGACGTCCAAGCCAAAGCAATACGGCGGCTGCGGCAAGCATGCTAAACCACCAGAATGCACGCCCCCCATCACTGCATAAATCCATTCCAAGTATTGGCCCAGCTGCAGCAAGTTGATTCACATCCTCACCATCAACGGGAGCTTCTGGGGTTGGGCTCGCATCGTCGACAGGACCGCCAAGCGTAGTATTGCCCTGAGAAGATCCTTGGCCCGTCGCGCTTCCCGGCGAACCACCACGTGGAGCGGGAGAGGGTGTCGGGGTTGATTCAGGATTGAATCCGCCCATACCGCCAGGAGTCGGAGTTGGGGAGATCAACACAACCGAACCACTCGAACCAAATGTCTGGTTTTCAGGTTCGGGAGTCGGCGTCGGCGACTCCGAGGGTTCTGGTGTAGGAGAAATTGAAGGAGTCGGTGATACTTCTGGCTCCGAGCCATCAGTATTCACAATAGTAAAGACATCATCCTCTCCATCTACAGCCGCCTCACCAGCACCCGACACATACTCCCAACCATCCTGCATAATCTCTTGGACATCATAGGTGCCTACAGCGACATCTTCGAAGAGCGCGCACCCATCCTCACCAGTGATTCCGATATGCCCCGAGTAAATATCCACATCAAGGGCACCTGTATTGTCACTGTAGGATGTATCGAGAATAAGGAAGCTCGCGGCATTCCCAACACTGGAATACGCTTGCGCGTACTGATGTGAGCCATTGTACTGCGAGCCCCAGCCATGCGTCATCGCACCATCTACGCGCAAGCTGAGATATCCAGTCCACGGCGCAATGAAGTCATTTGAATTTGCCCATGGAGCATAGATGCCAAGCCCAGAAGTGTAGAGTGGCCCCTCTGTAATCTGTCTCTTCGAGAACGCAGCATCAGCATCGGTTGCCGTCGGATCGCCTGGACGATAGGAATATGTCCCGCTCGCAATCAACACATATGGACCAGCAGAGAGTAATTGAGAGTAATAAGGGTTTCCATCAGCAGGAACTGAAACTGAATCAGTTTTCTCACCAAGCAACATCACCTGCCAGCCAGAGAGCGGTTCATCGCTCTGATTCACCTTACACACGCTTACCACCACGTGCGTCGGAGGGCACTCCTCGACAACGCCTACCTTGTCTAACGCAGGGCCAAATGCTCCGTCGATTTGACTGGCAAATGTCAACGTAGTGCTATTCGAGGTCGCAACGAAGGAATACGATTTCTCTTGCCACTTCATGTCACCGAGAGTATTACCCTCTACAGCGGTGTCATAGGAGAAATTCTGAACCGTCGCTCCGGTAGCGCTCACAGCAACCTCTTTAAGAGATGGGCTGTAAAGCGAATCCTCTATCGGTCGTCCGTCCGGATTCCCCGACAGAGAAAAGCTAACAGTGTACTGCTTCCCGATGACAGTCGGAATTGTTTGGCTAACAGATCCGCCCGCGAGGCCGTTGAGGTCAATACTCCGAACTCCATCCGACGCCTGCCAATAGCTGCCGATATAATCAACACTCCCCGCATCGACTTGCCAATTATTGATGTTGGCATCTCCGAAGTTGAGCGTTGCATACGCACCTGGGGCCGTTCCGCTCTCAAAGCTCGCATTCTGGATCAACTCAGTGCCACAGACTGGCGGTATGTAGGTATTCGTAATCGTACAAACGACAACATCGCCACCATCCACGGTCACCGAACCTTCTGCGCAAGAATCACTGTAAGATGCTTCGTACGTTTGACCCTCAATTCCGCCCTCTTCTCCGATGGAGTACGTTCCACTCTCTACCGTTTGCGTTGCTCCCCATGTAGTCGAGAGACCAGCAAAGAGCGGAGTGAAGTCTGCTTGAGTCGCGGTGCCGCCCACAACCTCTTTCACGATAGTAACTGTTGGGCTTTGTACCGGCTCCACCGCACATGCGTAAATATCTACTGCAAGGGTTCCCGCATTATCTCCATACCATCCCGATTCTGGATTTGGATTTGCGGGCTGACCATCAAATACTCGGAATGCAACGGGGGCACCAGCGCCAACAAACGGCAAATCGTACTCATGATTGGATGCATACACGCCCCAATTCACAAATGCAGTATCAACTTGAAGTTCAAGACCATCCACGGCGGGAATGATGCCATAGGCACCAGCCCATGCAGGGTCTCCATCCCAACCAGCAGTTGCCCATGCGTCATAGCTCATGTATTCGGCATCGTGACTACTCACCGCGAGCCCACCATTGTTCTGCCAGGTTCCCCACGCTCGGAAAATATAATTTGCTCCCGAGGCGAGCGAGGCAACTGATAATGCACCAGCGGGGTTACTCGACGGCACAGTTACCGTCTCCACAAATGTCGCCAAACTTTGATCAGGGCAAACTGGCGTTGTGATGACTGGCTCATTGCATGAGTAAACTGTGAGCGTGAGCTCTCCTTGATTATCTGCACTTCCAGACTGATTCTGCCACGGAGTGTTGTACCAATCTTCGTATCGATCACCAATCACAAATGTCGCGCTGGAAGTGTTCGCCTGCATGTACTTGCTGTATTCATGCGAAGACGAATAGGCGCCCCAATCAATCATTCCGACTCCTGAACCCAAGTCACCCAAGAGCGCATGGGCGAGCTTATCGGGGTCGGTTCCATAGATTCCGTACTGCGCAAGATACGGCTCACTCCAATTATTATGTGTTGTGAATCCGGCATCTGCTACGTATGCGGTATCAGATGATGCGATAAACGTGCCTGATGCCTTGAAGAGATAATTATTCCCAGATGTCAGCGGTACAGAAATGCCTGTCGGAGAATTTGCGGGAATCGCGTACGAGCCAACCTCTTCCTGCGTGGTGCCTTCTGGGCATGAGGCGCTCGAGCTTGTGTAGACCGGAATCAATTTACATGCGGAAGTACAGATACCACCCTCATACGACAAACCAGTGTCACACTCCTCATCGCCACTCTTTACTCCATCCCCACACACGGCGACTTCAACAGGGCATGCCTGCGTGTTGCAAGACTGAGTATCGCTACCCTCACACGTCGCCCCACCGCTTGAAGGTGCTGGGTTGGTGCAGGTACGTGATTGAGTGCCGCCACCGCATTCCGCAGAACACTCGTCCCAGCCAGACCAACCACCGTTCACTCGGCCATCCGTCTCATCACAGACATCTCCAATACCGTCAATGTCTTGATCTTCTTGGTTCGGATTCGCGTCAACAGGGCAATTATCGGGAGCGTTATCGAGAACGCCATCATTATCGTCGTCGTCATCACAGACATCGCCAAGCGCGTCATTGTCTGTATCGAGCTGGTCTGCGTTTGGAGTCATGAGGCAGTTATCCGTCGCATTCAGCACGCCATCTCCATCTGTATCGTCCTCGCAAGCATCGCCAGTTCCATCATTATCTGTATCGAGCTGATCTGCGTTTGCCGTAAATTGGCAATTATCAGGCTCATCAAGAATTGTATCGTCGTCATCGTCCGGATCGCACACATCCCCCATTGCATCGCCATCATTATTCGCCTGGTCAGTATTCGGCGTGGTTACGCAGTTGTCAGAGGAGTCTGCGATGGTATCCGCGTCTTGATCGTTGAGCGGGTCACATACATCACCGATGAGATCTCCGTCAACGTCCGCCTGATTTGCATTCGCAATGAGCGGACAGTTATCAAGTGAATCCTCGACACCATCTCCGTCTGTGTCATGCGTACCGGAAATTAAAATTCCATCAACACGAAAGTATTCATCATCAGCAGTCGCTTTATTTCGAAATCGGATTGTAAATTTCGAACCATCGTATTCATCAATACTAAACGCAGATTGTGTAGTCCAAGAAGAGTCGCTACTCAGATTATGCTTCTTGAGCTTGTCCCATCCCCCATTCGCACCGCAATTTGCATCTCCATTTCCATTATTGCGAGCTTCCACAATTCCGAAGTCCTCATCATCCCCCTCAGCATCTTGGTCTCCTCGCCAATGATATGAAAGCTCTAAATCAGTATAATCTTCGGCGTCGACTTCTTTACAAATCCACCCATCCTCGCCGCTATTATCGTTGCCATCTTCAGCTATTTTTGCAAAACGGCCACCATTCGGGCTCACAGAATCATTCCCAGATACCGGCGACTTCATAATTGTATCGGATTCGTGCTTACTCCATCCCGCTGGGAAGGTGCCACTGCTACTCCCTGTTCCAAAATCTTCAGTAAATACAATCGAAGATGCCGATGCCAACGGCACGAACGATGCGTACGGAGTGAGAACGGTCGCGAGAACGGTCAGTGCTGAAAAAAACTTTTTACTGGCAAGAAGATATCGATTCATGAAAATTAGTTTGCTTGATACAGAGTCCACTACGAGAAAACCGCCATCAGCCGGATCGTGAAATAGGTGGTGACGGCCAATACCAAATATTGATGAGATGAAATAGTTTCACGAGATAAGCGTGTTCGGAATATAACAGTCGGGGTAACACTGTAAATGTTGATAACTAACGAGACCCCATAAAGAGGCGAGTTTTTGCCTCCACGAGTGCGCGAACCTGTGCGTCCGCGACGGAAAAGAGTTTGTAAGGCGTCGTCTCGTTCGGATTACGCGCAAGTTCTTCCTTTAATCCATCCTGATACGCGACACGAAGCTCAGTGTTGAAGTGCACATTCGTGACTCCACACGAAATTGCGTCTGCAGTTTGCGCGTCGGGCAAACCAGACGCACCGTGAAGCACCAGGTGCGTGCTCGGAACCGCCTCCACGAGCGAGCGGAGATGGGGAATGTCGAGGCGCTCCTCCTGCTCCGTCACAATGCCGTGAATATTGCCAAATACGACCGCAAGTCGCTCCACACCTGTACGGCGCACAAAATCAGCCGCCTGCGATGGCTTCGTGTAGTCGTCAGGGCCAACCTCCACCACTTTCTGCACCTCACTTGAGCCTTTCATATATCCAAGCTCACCCTCTATCATGATTCCTCCACGCTTCACGTGTGCATACTGCCAAATACGCTGAGTCTCTATCACATTTACCTCGTACGGCAGTGACGCACCATCGAAAAGCACCGAATCGTACCCTGCATCAACCGCCTGTTTGCACGCGTCGAATGTGCGAAAGTGGTCCGCGTTCAAATACACGGGAAATCCAGATGAATCGCGAATCGCCCGCACGAGTGCCACCGCAGACGAGAGCCCAATAAATTCCGCTTCCTTCTGACTCGTGCCCACCATCACACACGGCGCTCCGCCGGCCATTGCACCCTCGACAATCACACGCAGCACATCGGCGGTGGCAAAATTAAAATGCCCAATCGCCCACCCCTCCTGCCGAGCATCCGCAAAATAATCGTACAGCGTCTTCACTTCAGAAATATAAAGCCTGACATGAGATTTTCCTCGATGAGTTGCTGCATCTTCTCGCGCCCCATGTACTCGACAAATATCTTGTTCCACAACGCCTCCTGCTGATGGTAGAGATAGCCACTATCCGAACTTCTGACCAACGACATAAGCTGGTCAATCAGATCAAAACTTACCAGCTCATCCGCGCCTGTGCGCTCATCCCTGAACATCTCACCCACAAAATCGAGCCCCGTCCACCATCCCAAATCGAGTCGCCCGTGGTCTTTGCCAAGAATCCTGGATAGACGCCCGAGGTCTTCTTCCGCGCGCCACCAGTGATCTGCTTCTGGATTCACATGGGGCTCAAATAACCGAAAATCGTCTTGGTTATCTTTCGCAAGATATCGCTGAACGACGCGCCATGTAATCTGTCCATGATTCGGCGCTGGATCAGATGACACATCCCCTCGAAGGAGACTCTTGAATGTGTGCGCGAAGTTTTCACTTCTCAAGTGACGACGGAAGAGCGACGCATAAAATGGAACCTCGTGCAGATAGTGGAGCATGAGCGTGAAAAGTCGAAGCGTCTCACCGGGAAGATCATTCTTGAGCGGGATAATGAAGATAATTCCAAACTCCTTGAGATGTGAGACGTTGTGATACTTCTTGCTCATAAACTTCTCCGCGACATCAAGCCATTTCGTATCGAGTACGAGGTGATCAACGTCACGCTCCTCGAAATCATCTGGCTTCAGATCGCTGTAGGCGATATCGAAGAACTGGTGCATCCACAGCTCGGATTGCGTGAACCGCAATGACGCCATCACCGATGTGAATCCTTCCTTGTCGATAAGGTCGCGAACCGTCGCATATCCAAAGTGCTCAAGGAGATTGTGAGGGGGATACTTCTCGAGGCGTTCGATACCAAGCTCTCGCTTGATAAACAAACCCTTCGGAGGCGTAAACACCTTGCTCACGACTTTGCATAATTTTGCACACGCTTCGTCTGGCTTTGATAGATCTGGCTTGCCGACCATCTCCCACAGATGGCGATCGAGATGGGCTAATCGGTCGGCGAGCGCAAGTCGCACAGTCTTTTGAGTATCGCTCCGCGATAATCCAAGCCCCGCCAATGTGCGGTCAACAGTGATTTCGTTTTGCCGGAGAATGTCATCAAAAACACCCTCTTGCCCACTAATAGAGTTCATCTTCCGCTCAAGCTCCTGCAGCACCGCGGGCTTCGTGCGCAATAAACGAGCCAATGTGTTGGAGGGGTCGTGCATATCTGTATTGTACAGCAATTATGCGATGCATCGCTGTGCATAAAGACACCACTCATGCCCCGTCAGGGGGATACTTGACTTTATACTCCTAATATGCTATGCTTATTTCGTGCCGTAGGACTTCGCACTACGCCACCTCAGCGGGTGAGAGACCCGTTTCTATTGTAGCAGTGCTCCCGATGAAGGCGCGACTTGGCCTGCCAGTTCTCATGTGGCTTGCGAGTTCGGCGCATCATCGAGTGAGCGCGAAAGAAAGGAGGCGCCGGTGAGCTGGCGCTTCAAGTAGCGCGTGGGGATTCCCGACTCGTTCGGGGACCCCCGCACCAAACTCAGATTCCGCAGGCTCCTCCCTTTGGGAAAGCTGCGGGATTCTGGAAGCCCTCCTCGGGGTTGTATCGGGCGAAGACCCGTAAGCGCGTCCAAAGAACCACGGACACGTGTGCGGCGAGCCGAACAGACTGAGGGCCCAAGGGCCGGCTGGGCACCGTCAACACCCACAACAATGCAGCTCTACCAGAGTTGCAGGTGAGGAGGCAGAGGCCATACCGGAAGTCAGTTGCGCGGCCATCACCGCCGCAATACTACTGATAGGAATGGATATGCCCCCGAAACCAAGACCCGGAGAAACACACCGAAACACCGCGGGATTCACACGAGCTAGCGAATGGACTCGATTCCACTCCTACGCATCATGTGTCTGCCTAGGCGGATGAGGTGGGACTCTCCGGGTCCCTTTATTTTGATTTTATAAAGATAAAATCAAAATAGGCAGATTTTCAGCCGTAAGGCTTAAGAAAATCTGAGTTTCAATAAAAGAAGCGTATCCAAATGAGGGGCTTGACTCCTTAATCGTTCCATGCTATACTTGATTTGATGGTGCTGGTGCGCAGCTGAAGTGAGGGGTGCTACACCCTTGCTCAGTCACTGCTGATGCGCGTCAAGCTGCAGAGCGACGTACGCGTTGCTTCTCGCGCTGACCCGATATACATCAGTGCCGCCGGCATCATCACCCGCTCTTTTCTTAGCTTCATCGCCCGCGCAGTGCGCTCCCCGCGTTTCATACCCTACCTCCTTTCAGCGGGTCGAGACGCGCTACGCTAAATCCGGGCCATGTCGTGCACTGGTCACATACAGTGGCAACGCCTTTGAGCCATAGCCCCGGTGTGGCAATGTGTTGTCAGTGGAGTACCCAGTGCGGATCCGCAGAGGTGGGTAGGGTCAGTCGACCTTCACCCGCCCTGCGGATTTTTTTATTTCAAGAGCACCCGCTCAACGCGCACCAATGGCTGTGCCCCGATATCACCCTTGTGCAAGATGCCCTCTTTAGCTCCATAACGCGCAACCACAGATGTGGAATTCGCGGTCCCCATTTGAATAGACCTTTCAATGCTTCCGCTCCTTATAAATTCTGCAATAAACGCAGAATGAAACGCATCACCCGCCCCCGTGCGATCAACGACTTCTCGATTTGGAATGCCGGCACTATAGCGATATGTACCATCGGACACCATAACACCACGCGAGCCCTGCGTCATAATCAAGATACCGCCAATTGCGTCGTCCATCACTCGAAATATTCGGTCGGTTTCATGGTATGGAACTCCTGCGATAGCAGCCGCTTCTTCTTGGTTCATGCCCACAATATCAAACCGACTCCACAGGGGCGCGAGCCGCTCGAGTCCAAGCTCTATCTCTTGTGAGCCAGGATTCGTGACAAGATGCGTGCCATGCTTTTTCGATTCGGCAACAATACGCTCAAGCACCTCGGCGTGCCCTCCCAGCGAATTCACATACAGCCACTTCGAACGAATCTGCTCCCAAGGAATTGCACTCACATCCCAGTGAATTCCCGCTCCTTTGTACGACAAAATCGTCCGTTCTCCACCCCGCGAGACAAGGACGACCGAGTACGCCGTACTATCCTCGTTATGCACTTGGAAATACTTTCCATCGACGCTTTCGCGACGTAACTCATCAAGAATCAATGAGCCGTTTGCGTCCTGCCCAATGACGCCAAGGCATGCGGTGCGGTAGCCCTGTCGCGCAAATGTGACAGCAGCATTCGTACCCCCACCACCCGATGCGAATACGAGATTTTGAATCTGAACCTTCGAGCTAAATGGCAAGCAAATTCCCTTTCCAACGCTGAAATCATCACTCTCAAGAATATGAAAATTATCCGCACTCAGGCAGACATCTTGCGTTGCAGAGCCAATCGAAACAATATCGTACATTCCCTCCGAGTTATGCATCTATTGTACCACGGATGCTTCGAGTTGACGCATCGCTCCGCCAACATCGGCTGCACGTACAACATAACTCCCACTCACCAGCGTTGACGCACCAGCCGCTCCGCATGCAGGCGCTGTGACGGGAGTTATCCCGCCGTCGACAATAATGGGCATATCGGGATGACGGCCGTGAAATGCGCGCACACGCTCGAGCACCTCAGGAACAAATAGCCTCCCCTGATGCCCGGGATGTATCGTCATGAATTGCGCACAATCCACATGAGGAGCCGCCGCTTCAATACGCTCATCGGTTGACTCGGGATTTACAACCATTCCAAGCTGCTTGCTGCACGCATGCACTCGTGTAGCTGTTGCTTGTATCTGTGGCATGGTCTCAATGTGCATGAGAAATCGATCTGCCGACGCAATATCACACCATCGCTCAAATTGAATATCAGGATTCCGCACCATCAGGTGCACATCAAACACGAGCGTTGTCGATATTCTTTGCAATTCATCATACCCCGACACCGTGCGCGATGGCACAAAAAATCCATCACAGATATCAAGATGCACTCTCCGAATACCTGCGCGCTCAAACATATGAACGAGGCGGAGAAGCTCCTCACCCGATTCAGTTAATATCGCAGGTATGATTTCAATCATTGCGGATCCATCTTTGCTATACGCCGAACGTGTCGCTCGTCGCCAGAAAAATCAGTTGTCAGCCAGAGCTCAACTGCGCGAAGCGCATCGGCCTCAGAAAGAAATGATGCGCCCAGCGAGAGCATGTTTGCTGCATTGTGCTCGCGAGAGAGCTTTATGATGTCTTCATTGAACGCATAGACGACTACTGCACGGATACCGACGCGACGATTCGCAACTATCGCCTCGCCCTGTCCTGTTGCGCCCAATACAATGCCTCGATTGTTGATGGGGTCCTGCGCAACCTTCTGCGCCGCGATGGCTACAAAATCAGGATAGTCATCATCCACCTGATATGCAGTTGGCCCGCAATCAATGAATTCGCGGTGATGCGCTGTAAGCCACTCAGCAATCTTTGCCTTGAGCTCAAATCCCCGATGATCAGATGCAAGATAAATCATGCCTACAGTATACCGCGACTCACTTACGGCGCAATCCAACCGATACAAACGGAGTATATGCTCACAGTAATCTCTAATTATTGACATATTGTCAATAATTTGTTATATATTGAGCTCGCTCCGGATGCTCCAGAGCGAACAGTTCGCTGAAAACAAATGGAGGATACCGTGCTCCTCGCCCTCATCGAGGTCATCGTCGCGATCATCATCGGAGTGGTGGTGATGTCGCAAATCGTGATTCCCATGTGGAACGGCGCCAAGCTATTCCCCACCCTTCGCAGGCAGGGGTCGCTCGAAGCCGCGCTCCATGACGTCCAGCAAGAATGCACAGAAGCCGAGCTCGAAGAACGTCTGAACGAAGCAAAGCAATCGCTTGAGCGGAAAGCTCATGCGAAAACCAAGGAGTAATCCCGTGACCAGATTCGAAGAAGATGCCGTCCTGACGCCTCGGCGCCTCGGTGCAACCGCAATCGCAGTCGCGGTTGCCGCGTTCCTACTCATCGCTCCGTTCCAATGCTTCGAGTACCTCGGGGCTGGGGACGTCATGGTCGTACAGGCGCCGTTGTCTGGCACGCTGAACTGGCACACCGCGCCTGGCGTGAAGTGGCAGGGATTTGGCGCCGTCACCAAGTACAAGAAGCGGAGCCAGCTGTGGTTCTCCGCCAAGTCCGATCAGGGCAAACCCGAGAACGAGTCTCTGCGTATCAGATTCAATGATGGCGGGCACGCGAGCATGTCTGGCTCGATTGCGTGGGAGATGCCATCTGACCCTGACCATCTGACCGCGGTCCACACGAAATACGGTAGCCAGGATAACGTCGAGAGCCAGCTCGTGAAGACCGTCGTGGAGAAGGCCGTCTACATGACAGGCCCCCTCATGAGCTCGCAAGAATCCTACGCCGCGCGACGCCCTGAAATTCTGCAGTACATCGAAGATCAGGTGCAGAACGGCGTGTACCAGACAAGCGTTCGCGAAGTCTCGACGAAAGATCTCATGACGGGATCCGACAAGACCGTAAAGATCACCGAGATCGCACGTGATGCGAACGGGGCACACGTCAGAACGGACAAATCTCCACTCGCCGAGTTCGGCATCCGGACGTTCAACCCCTCGATCAACGAGATTACCTACGACGAGACGGTCGAGAAGCAAATCAAGAAGCAGCAGGAAGCGACCATGCAGGTGCAGACCGCACAGGCAAAGGCGCGCGAAGCCGAACAGGAAGCAATCACCGCCGCAAAAAACGGTGAGGCAAAGGCTGCTGCGGCCAAGTGGGAACAGGAGGTCATCAAAGCGAAGATGGTGACTGAAGCTCAGCAGAAGCTCGAAGTCGCTCAGCTGGATGCGAAGGCGGCCGAGCAAACCAAGCGCCAACAGATCTTGCTGGGCGAGGGCGAAGCAGAGCGTCGCAGACTGGTGATGTCCGCCGACGGGGCGCTGGAGCGAAAGCTGCAAACGTACGAAAACGTGCAGAAGCTCTGGGCCGACGCCATCAAGGAATTCAAGGGCAACTTGGTACCTGGCGTGGTGATGGGTGGCGGGGCCGGTAACCAGACTGCCGCAGGGAATGCCGCAAACCTTGTCGAGCTTCTCACCGCGAGAACCGCAAAGGAGCTCGCGCTCGATATGAGTATGGCAGGAACGAATCAGACGAAGAAGTAGTCGGGCGTCGAAAACGGCGCACAGCTCACCCTTATGGGTGGGCTGTTTTTATATGCGATTTAAATACTGGACCGCGGAGAGAGCGGCAGTCGCCCCCATGCCGGCGGCGATAATAATTTGCTTGTGTGCGTGATTGGTAACATCCCCCGCAGCAAAGAGACCAGGCACCGATGTGGCGCAATCGAGATTAATCTTCACGTATCCTGCGGCGTCTTTTTCACACGATGCAGGCACCATGGAAGCATTCGGGATCTGTCCGATGTGCACAAACGCTCCACTCATCGAGATAGTGTGCTCAACACCTGTCGCGTCTTGGTACGTGACGCCGTTTGCAAACGCGCCATCGCCCGTGATACCTGTCGTCATCGCATTGTAGATGATGTCGACATTTTTCTTTTGCTTGAGCTTCTCGACGAGAACCGACTCGCCCTTGAATGCGCTGTTTTTATTCAGCACAGTCACATGCGTGGCGATATCTGCCATCATGAGCGCTGATTCAAGCGCGGAATTACCACCACCGATGGTGACCGTCTCTCTCCCTGAAAACACCGGCCCATCACACACCGTGCAATAGCTCACTCCCTTGAGTCGATACTCTTTCTCGCCAGGAACGCCAAGCTCGCGAGAGTGGACGCCCGTTGCGAGAATAACCGCGCGCGCCTCATGCACTACACCATCATCGGCGGTAACTGCAAACACACCATCGTCTCTTTTCTCAATTGTGGACACGAGCACACCCTCAATCAAAATCGGCTTGTAGCTTTTCATGTGCTCTGTGAATTGCTGGGCGAGTTCAATCCCGGTCGTGTGCTGAATGCCGAGCCAGTTATCAACATCCCCCGAGAGGGCAACTTCTCCGCCGAAATCCTTTGCAATCACCGCAAAATTGAGCCCTCGACGCGCCGCATACACCGCCGCAGAGGCGCCTCCCGCTGAACCGCCAATAATAAGTAAGTCGTACACCATAGATTAAAAGTATACCAAATATAAAAAAAGCAACGAGCCCCGTGAGGAGCTCGTATCAGTGCCACGTATAATCCCATACGTTGACACCGTTGGGTGCACGCCAGACGTGATTATGGAGCGGGTCATCTCCCGCTGTACACATGTGGCCCATCGTTTGGTTGCACCAGTGGTGAAGCATCTCGTGCTTCACCCCCTGCGCAGATGGGCGATTCGGCCACTGTGCATACGGATAATCACCTGCAACATGAATCTCGAGGGCCCGTGGGTCGTAGTACCCGCCAACGCGTGTACGGTTATCGCTGAACAGGATAATGCCCTGGTCATCAATCGGCCAATGGAGGCAGATGGTAATTGGGCGATGAATGTCGACCGCTGATACACCTGACAATCCAGCAGACGACAAGTCGTTCATCAACTCAACCCACCATACATCAGCACGTTCACCATGCATCGACGTCACCACGCCACCGCGGTCAGTGAAGTCATCGGATTCGAATACGAATCCAAGCGCAGACGCTACGCCGCGCAGCGCCGAAGGCCCCGATGGCGAGAGTGCGCACGAGTACATGACGAAGAACACGCCGAGCATCATCGAAAATCGATACCGCATACTCACCCCCTTTCATCATCGGTAGCACGCGTGATAGGATACAAAGAACGTGAATATGAAATACGGCCTTTTCTCACACAAGTCAATTATCATCCTGTTGATGACGCTCAGCGTCATCGTGCACGCGCTCTGGTTTGGACAACCCAACAGCGCCGTATTCGATGAAGTACATTTTGGAAAATTTATTACTGCGTACTTCACGCATGAATACTATTTCGACATCCATCCTCCGCTTGGAAAGCTCGTTGTCGCCGGATGGGGATGGCTGTGGGGTTATCAACCGGGATTCTCATTTGCAAATATCGGCGAAGTATACCCTGACAACCTCTACATGGCGCTTCGGTTGTTGCCGACGCTCGCCGGACTACTACTCCCCCTCGTCATCTACGGCATCGGGCGACGACTCCGCCTCTCAAATCCCGCCGCATTTCTTGCAGGACTCTTCGTCGTACTCGACAATGCCCTCCTCGTGCAATCTCGACTCATTCTCCTTGATTCCTTCCTGCTCCTCTTTGGATTCGGGGCAATCTATTTCTGGCTTCGCTATCGAGATACACATGCACTCTCCAACCTCATACTCGTCGGGGTGCTCAGTGGTGCAGCGATGTGTATCAAATGGACGGGGATTTCTTTTATCGCACTCATCGTACTATGGGAGATCATTGCTCTCATCACTCGCATCCGAACACACGGATTCATGGCGTCGTGGCCAGAGATGCGTCTCCGAGTTGCGTTCCTCGGCATCCTTCCGCTCCTCATCTATATCATCCCCTATATCGTTCACTTCTCACTCCTTTCAAAATCAGGCCCTGGCGATGCATTCATGAGCCCTCGATTCCAGCATCAGCTCGCCGGAAGTCGCTATGAAAGCGATGCAACCCTCGCGCCTCTTTCAACGCTTGAGAAAACAATCGAACTGAATATAGAAATGTATCGCGCAAACGAGCGGCTCACCGCATCACACCCCTACGCGAGCACGTGGTACTCGTGGCCACTCATGATGCGCCCCATTTTCTACTGGACGCAAAACACCTCACGCATCTACCTCATCGGCAATCCTCTCGTATGGTGGGCATCCACGGCAGGAGTCATTGCACTCCTCCTCACCGTGGTCCTCTCACGCTTCCGCGCTGTCCCCCGCACTCCGCTGTTTTTGCTCAGCGCATGGCTTGCGAATATTCTGCCATTCGTGGGCATCACCCGTGTCATGTTTTTGTACCACTACTTCACTGCGCTCATCTGGGCAATCCTCATGCTCGCATATATTATCGACGGCAAACCCCAGCACACACGCAAAACAGTTCTCGCACTCGGAGGTGTAGCGCTCGCGTGCTTCATATTCTTCGCACCTCTTTCCTACGGACTCCCCCTTTCAGAAAAAGGATTCTCGATGCGCGCCTGGCTCACGAGCTGGCGCTAGCTCGCCACGCACAATTACAAATAAAAATGGCTCGTGCGTTATTCACACACGAGCCATCAAACGGGGCCGAAGGACTA
>CAYHIK010000013.1:0-8911 GCA_964356795.1 uncultured Candidatus Saccharibacteria bacterium
TCGCTTAAAACAAGTTTGAGTTTTAGGGCTAAATCACCGACCTAAGTCGGTGATCGCCTTAAAACAAATTTACTCGCGTAAATTTGTTTTAAGGGGATGACAGGCATCGACGGTTTGTCCCGCAGGTTTACGCAATGTCGAAGTTGAATAGCTCTTCGTTAAAAACTATTCACTGTATAGATGCAAACAAATCTGTACCAAGTCCTTACGCTAACGCGTTTGGATTCGCACCCGCTGTAGCGTAACTTTACGCTCGCCGTTGCGACGCTCAACTTGGCTATGTCTCATAAACAAGTTCGAGTGGAATAATCATGAGGCTTTTGTTTTCTAAAACGTTCGGTTAGAAAACAGAACTGTACGAACTCGATATGGTGAGCTTTGGCTAAGTTTCTTATCATCATATTTAAACCTTAAAGCTTAGCTACGCATTGTAGAAGTAAATTTACGGCCACTCTCGGACGGCGGTTCGATTCCGCCCATCTCCACATCAGTAGAGTTGGTAGTCACCAACTCCTCAAATAACCTTGTAGTACTTAGTGAATAAGCGGTTCGATAACCCTCACCAGGAAAGTAGGGTAATTTCTCGTTAAAGAGAAAGAAGAAGAGTCGCTGTTTCTCATACACGTTTACATTTTCCCAGATACTTATTGGGCTTTTTAGGAGTCCCACCGCTTTCTCAAGAGCGGTTCGATAAGGAGTATCAAGGTCATCATGCAAACGCGCCCCAGCATCAAGTCCCTCGACTTCCTTGGCAGCCGTCTCCATCTCTTTCTCATATTCACGTCGCACCATGTCCGAGGACGTCTTTCTGGACAGTTCGGCAAGCTCATGGATTTTCTTCCTCAGGGCAACCACTCGCTCTTGCGTGAGGCTCTTATTCCATTCCACGTTACGCATCTCCTGTCCCCACACGCGATCAAAGACAGTCACTAGGACTTTCTCTATTGCAGGATTTATCTCGTTGCGGACAAGAAGACTTTTGAAACCTTCCTCCACGTCGCTTTTACGGAACATCTTGCTGTAGAGATTGCACGATTTGTTCTGGCAGTAATAGTATCCATACCTAGCACTGCGCCCCTTTGACCATGCCGCGGTCAGTACTATCCCACAACAGTGACACAGGATGAGACGACGCATCGGGAAATCCTCTGAGGCTGTTTTCCGCACTTTGCCCCGCACCCCGTCCCTCATCAGTCTTTTTTGAATGAGCGCATATGTCTCCCGAGTAATAATTCCTTGATGTTTGCCTTCGTGTCTTACCACTCCCCACGACTTGTATTCAATATCGCCGCAATAGAAACAGTCTTGGAGTAGCGCCTTCGTTTGGGTTATGCATTTGTCCGCTGATTGACGGCCCCAAAACTCGCGCTCAACAAGAAATCGAGCTACGTCAATTTGACGCGCAAGATTGCCCGTCGCGAAAGCCTCAAGCGCATCCTTCACGATTCCTAACCCCTCCGCATTCGGCACAGAGAACTTGCCATGGAGTGGGTGTAGAGGCATATCGTATCCTCTCTTTTTCCTGAAAGGCCAATAGCCAAGATCAAGGCGCGCCTTCATTTTCTGGATGACCTGCCTTCTGTTTTTGTGTCTATCGAGCTCATTGCTCGCAGCAACGATCGTTTCTGCAAAGCGACCCTCAGGACTATCGTCGAGATTGTAGTTTAAGCATCGTAGGAGTACGTCCCGAGCCTTAAAGGCCGCTCGCAACTTTAAATGAAACTCTACGTCGCGAGCAAAGCGTGATAGGTCATCGAAAATCACCACAAACTTTCGATGCGGATTGGCATCAATGTAATTCAACATCTCTCTCATTGCCGGCCGATTCATAAAATCACCGCCTCCGGAGTAACTATCGGCAAACGTTTGTACGTGCGACACCTTGATTGAATGCAGATCATGAACACATCGTCCCTCCTGACTTTGCAAACCTGATCCTTCCGTTTCTTGCCGCTTGCTCGATACCCGAGCGTAGACTAGTCCCTCACGTTCCGCATACGGATTCTCGGGATGTGCCGCAACTATTTCTTTTTTAGTTTTCGCCACCATACGGATATAGTTCGCTGTTAATAATACTCCTACAAAGGTTCTCGATATACCAAAGTCGTTGGGATATGAGCGCATCCGGCGTATTTTCATCACCCAGTAGGCGGCGATACTCCTGTACCGACATGACAGTATCGCCGCCCCCTACCGTACTCATGATGAGGCCGTACCAAACGCTTGTTATGGTCTCGCCCGACACCGAAATGGTGTCATGTACGAATACCGTGAAAGTTATGTTTTCTTGCGTTTGAGGGTTCATATGGTCACTGGGTCGTGATTACGTTTTCACCCCACCCTGAGAGCCTTCTTGCCCCAGATTGTGGTACGCCTCAAGCGGTTTTGTGTGGGCATACAGTTGCGACAAGATCGACCTCTTCTCTTCCTGCGCATAGTCGTCCTTATCGACCAGCTTATTGAACCAGCGCCGGATAAGATCCGGGTGAAAGTCTTGCCCGAGGATCGCCATGGCAAAATTTAAGTAAGTGCTGTGATTAGGGCGTTCATTTTCGAGTGCGTCGAAGCGACGTTCAATGCTACGCATAACTATTTGCGAATTACTTTGCGTGCTTGCGTGCGAGCTCGGCGGCGTGCCACGTCCATGTACCGCGCCGCCTCCTGAACAACCCGAATGAACTCGGTCTCTACCCGTGAGAACGGTTTCGCTGCATTCGTCTTGGTAATACTGTCGTTCTTTTTCCTCATACATATTTTTCGTGAACGAATAATGGCCCGATTTGGTATTTACATATTCATATGCGCCATTACTACGACGGAACAACAAAAGGAGCACGCGCCTTCCAGCGTGCTCCTCTGCATTCCCGCCAAACAAAAAACCCGAAAGCGACTGGCGAACGTCGAATCCGTATGGTGTACGAAAAAACTCGCCAGCCACTTTCGAGCGGCTTGTCCGGACTATCGACGTGCAAATCTCGTACACCATGACTCTATCGTCTCTAAGTCCCACAGGGGGTCGTCAGTGCCGCATGTGGATAACCCACATGGTCACTAGAATTTTGCGCCGGGTCCGAGTGAGTCCGTTACCCTATGAGGCTCAACGTGCCCCGGAGTCCCACCCAAACCACCCCCCGCCCATGTCTTAAGTAGGACTAGGTAGGCATTAGCCATAAGCAATGCATTACCATGATCGTACGAGCTATCTTTGTAGAGGTTTGGAGCGATGAGGAAGGAACATATGTTCCTACAAATGAAATCCTGGGCTACCGCGCCCTTAGTAATGACGGAGAGGTAATAGGGTGGGGCGATACCCCCAATGATGCCCGTGACTGCCTCCTCCGCATTCTCACTCGACTGCAATGGCCCCAGGTCATTGAAAAGCGTCGCTCGTAAGCGTATGCTTTGCGTACGATACACCGTATCAGATAACGAAAAAACTCACCGTCAAGGTGGTCAATATGAAAATCGGCTCAAAAATAACTGATCTGCCCAATGGCGCGCATTTTTACAGAGCCGACCTTCATATCCACTCTTTCGGGGCATCTCACGACGTACGAGATGCAAACATGACACCCGAGCGCATAGTGGCGCAGGCTCTCACTGAAGAGCTCCAGGTTATTGCGATTACCGACCATAACTCAATAGCAAACGTCGATGCAGCCATCCAAGCGGCGGTTGCTCAAGGCGGCAAAGTCTATGTTGTGCCAGGAGTCGAACTCTCGACCTCACACGGCCATCTTCTTTGCTATCTTCCCGACCTGCCGGCGCTACAAAAATTCTTTTCTCACCTTGAGATTCTCGATCCGACCAAACAGACATCACGCCCCCGCCAGACAATGCAGGAGTGTCTTGATCTGCTGGAGAAATTTGGCGGGTTTGGTGTGCTCGCTCACATAGACATCGACGATGGTTTTGAAGTGATTACTGTTGGGAACGCGCCGCACAAAGAAGATATTGTTTGCCACTCGGCTCTATTGGGGATTGAGGTTACTGATGTGCAATCCGCATTCTCATACTCAGACATGGATACGGACGCAAACCGAGCACAGATTGGTAAAGCAAGGATCGAGCGATTGAAGCTCGGCTCGAAGCAATTCCTTGCAAGGCTCCTCAACTCGGATGCTCACACACTAAAGACAATCGGTAAGAATGCTGCGGGCAAACAGAAGATGACACGCATCAAAATGAATCAACCGTCATTCTCCGCTTTAAGACTTGCTCTCGAGGATAGCGATGCGCGAGTACGACTGGAGGACTTGGTGCCCACATCGATTCCACGCATATTAGGGATTAGTATGGCTGGTGGATTTCTAGACGGGGCCTCAATTCACTTCAGTCACAATCTCAACTGCATTATCGGTGGTAGGGGTACAGGCAAGACCCTCGCTTTTGAAGCCCTGGGCTGCCTTGCGGGCCTGCAAACGACAAACGACATCGTGGATAGCGAGAATTGGCCAGCGGAAATCACTCTCTATTGGGAGGATGAAGTAGGTCAATGCCACACGCTTGTCCGACCAATCGGTAGCCCCATCGCAAATGCTGACGATCCTCTCAATGGGCCGCTTACGTTTCGAATAGAATCGTTCGAGCAAGGGGAAACACAGGCAATAAGCAAGGACGCACATAAAAGCCCGTTGGCGCTCCTCTCATATCTTGACCGTTTTGTTGACGTATCGGAAGCGAGCGTGGCCGAAAATGAAGCACGAGATGAGCTCGGGCGTCTACAAGAGCAGATCGATGAGGTCGCCAAAGATGTTGCTGCGATACCCGATAAAAAAAGACTTCTATCAACCACGCAAGAACAAATAAAGGCACTTAAACAGAAAAATGCCGTCGAAGTTATCGAATTGCAACAGAAGTTGGAACAGGAACGCGCTGTGCAGAATGAGATTAGCGAGCGAGTAAAGGAGATTGGTGAAGGTCTAGACGAGCACGGCGACAACATCCTCGACGAAATAACTGGACTTGCGGCACCCAAAGATCTTGTGGTGGGCCGCGTTGAATTTGAAGGAATAGTAGCTGCAGCTAAGGAATTTCAAGGAGTCACTGCAAACGTGCAGAAGCAAAAAGAGGTAGGCTTCAAGACGTTTAAAGAGGCGTCGCGAGATCATTTAGCGGCCTGGAAGACCAAGGAGGCAGATGCCCTTAAGACAATCGAGGAGAAGCGCAAAGAGCTTGCCGCCTTGCACATCCCACTTGATCTAACCACCATCCAAAGAATCACAAAGAATGAAGCAAAGCTCAAGGTTGAGCTCACTCGTCTCGAAAAGACCCCTGCGCGCCTGGCGTTATTAGAGCGAAAATATGCTACAGCTTCAAAGAAACGATGGCAGGCCCGGGAGCGCATTGCATCTATTCGAGATGCTTATGCGCGAGCCGCATCTGCAACTTTAAAGACGGCACTTAAAGATCTTTTTGTGAGTCTGAAATTCATGCGGAGTGCATATGCACCGAGTGCCGCGAATCAGATTAAACAGGTTATGGGGTGGAACACGAATCAGGTGCCCCGCGCCACAGTTCTCATCGAGCACCTTTCTATGCCGGGCTTATTGCAGGCTATCGATAAAAAAGATACTGCAACTATTATGAGCGTTGAATCTGACGGCAATAAGGTCTTCACCAAAGCAGATACGACAGAGCTTATAAAAAGACTTTCTGATCCTGCGGTACGGCCAATTCTCGAAGTGAGCGAGGTTTACGATATACCCCGCCTTACCGTTACGAAAATGGATGCAGGCGGTAAGCCAATTCACAAGGACTTCTCAAAGTTATCTCTTGGTCAGCAGCAGTCTGTGCTATTGGCGTTAGTACTTTCTTCAAAAAGCTCTGCCCCGTTAATCATCGACCAGCCTGAGGACAATCTTGATGGGGAGTTTATTTATCATAGTTTGGTCCCAGTGCTCCGCATGGCGAAAGAGAAGCGGCAGATCATTATTATTACGCATAACGCGAACGTCGCTGTGCTTGGCGACGCGGAGCAAATCATTGTGCTGAAGAGTACACGCGATAAAGGCTCGATAGTGTCCAGAGGATCAATCGATGACACAGACACACGCACAGCCGCATGCAATATCCTCGAAGGCGCCGAAGAAGCGTTTCGTAGACGTGCAAAAACGTACGGAATTTAGGCGTACAATATAAATAGTTATCATATGGAAATCGATCAGTTTTATATACCGGAAAATAAGATAAGTGATAGTGACGAAACGCACTCGTCACCTTTTGGGCAGTACATTTTAAAAACGGAAGTGTATCGTACGACTGAGGGCGTAGGTAGTGTCTCAAGGGGACTGATCTACAAAAAAGAAGACCAGAATGTACACATATTCGAAGTACGGAGGAACTATAACCAATTTCCTTTTTGTTTTGTTGAAGGCCACCCCAACGGTCACGATTACCTCATATGCGGTGAGGATTACCAAGGGCAAACGGTTCTCGAGCTTGATACTGGCAATCGCGTTAGTCACATGCCTGAGGGTGAAAAGAATGGCGTCGGCTTCTGTTGGTCAAGAATCTGGGCATCAACGGAAAAGGATGTGCTCGGAGTTGAGGGATGCTTCTGGGCAGCGCCAAATGAGCTTCGCTTTATCGACTTCTCTGAACCTATGAAGCTGCCTTTTCTCGTTCTCTCATCATTCCCGTACATTGAAGATAACTCTGAGCTCTCCAAACCATGGTCGGCTATCACGGGCGTAGAGATCATAGATTCAAATGAGGATGGAACAGAGAAAAAGAAAATACAGTGGCGGAAGCCTTCGTACGCGGATGTTGCTCAATACTGGCAAAAGGAGGTGAAGGACGTGCGACCGGATTCTTATTTCTATCCAGACATTAAGGCGCAAGAACAATTGGCTTTAGCGAGAGCGGCGAAATAGAGTATGAATAAAACACTACCGACACTAGAGAAGGACGGATTCTACTTCGACAACGGAGTAGAGCTCAACAAGGAGGCACCGAAGACGTTCTGGATTCCTTCTGATGAAGCAAAGGCGTTAATCAAGCCGGGAGACATCGTCAAAGTACCCTTTATGATTAGAACAGCCGGTGCAGACGGCAAGGACGAGCTCAACGGTGAGCGTATGTGGGTCATTGTTACAGAACGAGATGAGGATTGGTTCAGTGGCATACTCGACAATCAGCCGACATGCACCGACGAAATGAAACCCGGCCTAGTAGTGCATTTCAAGGCAGAGCACGTAATAAACATCGCGGACAGCGGCGTCGACATTCACGATGCAAAGTTTAAAGAGTACAAACGCGTAATCGAGAAAACGTTTCCAAATAATTCTAGTGAGACGCCGTGAGGACTGCATAGGGAGAAGAGTTCTGTAACCAGGGATTGGTTTTTACCCACACCCATGTCTGCCACCCCCCTGCATTCTTATTCCTACTATGTGGTAATACTCTCTTGCGAATGTGGCCCGGTCGCAAGCATTTGCCGCAACTGCGGGGAGGATTCGTAGTAAGCCCAGAACCGAGAAAGATAGCTTTTAGTGCGGTTCAATAATTGGTAAGCTATGTCCACTAGTACAAAAACGCGCGCACATTAAGTGCGCCGTTTTTGTTAGTGGAGATGGAGAAAGCAAACTGCTTTGCTTTCGGGCGGACTCGAACGGCCGGAGCTATGTTTTTCTCCATCCCTAGGAGAAAAACAGGCGAGGCGGGCCGGCAAGCACTTATGAGCGTTAGCGAATTAGTGACTTGGCATGTCAATTCCCGCCGCCTTTACAAATCCCAATTTTCGTTATATTGTTCGGCCAGATTTTGAATATCGGCCCTAACGGACCTACGCACTTCCTAAACTGAAACGAAAGGGACATCCTATGCGCTATACGGAACTTGCCCTTCAAGAAGGGCAGAAGTATATGCCGAACGTGCAGAATCTTTTCTTCAAGCCGCTTTCGGAGCCCGACTACTTTGTCGAGCCCTGGCGCAATCGGGCACTGCGTGACTGCGCCCTCTTTGAACTTGCAGACGACAAGGAGGCTAGGATGTTCGCCCAGGACATCTACAGCTTCTTACAAGACTCGGCCATCATCGATTACCTTTCGAGCGTACCGGAGACGCTCGTTTACGGCGCATACAACCAGGTGAACGTGTGTCAGATGCGCGCCCATGGCACTGTCAGCCGGGTTAGTGACGCGGCCGACATCGATACCCGCAAGCAGTATCTCGAGTCAGGTTTCGAGAGTGCCAAATACCGCCAACGTTGGAAGAGCGAGGAACTGGCCGAGCGTCAGAAGCTGCTCGAAAACGGGACACTATTTCGGATTCGTCTGACCGCGTATGCCTACGGCATGTACGAACGCGGTTGAGGCGCGGCCGACACTTTCGGACACAACCAAACGATCGGGCCGCACGGCCTGCAAAAGCAACCCGCAGAGGTTCGCTGATGCGGGCTGTTTTTGTTTTAGATTGTTGTGAAAGTCCCAATCAAATCCGCAACCTCACTGGGCAATTCTTCCAAAACCTCCTCAACGTTAGCTTCTGTTTCAGTTTCACTCGATGACCCGGTGCTTGTAACCTCGGTCACAACCGTGCTACTTGATTCCGTGGTGCTCGAATTAGCGTTAGTTTCAGTATCAACCTCCGACCCTTCATCCAAAGAAGGGTCGGGCGTGGCGCTTTCAGCGGCATTAGCCTCATTATCCCCATGCCCCGGGCGGTACTGGTTGTCCGCTTCGCAGTAGAGCGTGCCGTGGTCGATGTTGCCCTCATCAATCGTTATCGTAGTTTCGAAGGTGCTTCCCCGCTCGCACTGTCCGTACCAACCGATGCGCCAGTCTTCTTTTACAAATCCTTCCGGCACGATTTCTTCAATCGTATAAACGCCAATCGGTAGTGCGATGGTGCTGTCGTGCGGCACTATCGCGTCAACACCATCTCCGGTAACGTGATAGGAAAAGTCGCT
>CAYHIK010000014.1:0-6038 GCA_964356795.1 uncultured Candidatus Saccharibacteria bacterium
AATCTTTCTCGGCGAAGGTGCACGTTCCGGTGGATTCGGAGGCGAAGAAGCGGCTTGTTCCAAAAGAAAGACCGCCATACATAAACCATACAACAGCGATAAGTGTGAGCGTTGCACCACTCACCAAAGCCCAAGCTCGTCTATCGGTTCGTATAAATTCGAGAAAACGTTTCCAGTCCATTACAATATAGTATACTCTAACACGCACTACTCAACGAGCACCGCCTGCAATGCAATGCGTTTGTAGTTTGTCCCCACCGGATAACAGCTAATCAAGATAACGCTACTTCCGGGAGAGTTCTCAAGCGCATTCAGTCGTTCGTCGTTCAGGAACGGATTAAAGATAACCGCTTGTTGCATCTGGAATACAAACGTGCGGTTGTCTTCATATTGTATATAGAAACGCTCTCCCGCCTCGAGCCGACTCAGCAACGCAAACACGGCGCCATACTCACCCTTGTACCATGGGAATGCTGAGCTATGGCCCAACATGATTGCGGCACCGGGCATACCAGGCTTCGCAGTGTTACTGTAGTGAACCACCCCACGCTCAAGACCATCGTAGATAAGGTCGTTGTCATCAGGAATCCCAAACACAATCGGAGCCTTCACACCGATACTATCGATGACAAGCGTTGCCCGATTAGGAAGAGGCTTTTGTTTTACATTTTCTGCAATCGGAAGAAGATTGATTGCGTCCTTGAGTGTATCGCGTGTTCGTATGGTTCCGGGCGCAACAAGGTACTGAACATTCTTTTCGACAAATCGAATATTCAACAATAAAAAGGCGGCAGCAAATGTGCCAACAAAAATAAGCGACAGGCGCACCGTGATGACTCTGCCCCGGTTATGAAGTCTCATGGGATATAGTATAGCAAAAGAAAACATCCCCGTGATGGGGATGTTTTCTTTTGAGGCCTCGTGTTGAGATTACTTCACGAAGTTTGGCCCCGCTGTCTTGCTCAGTTTCTGAACTTCGGCAAGCGCCATCGTTCGTCCAAAGGAATCTGTTCGAGTATACGCGGCATACGCTCCCGTTGCCACAAGCGCAACGAGAAGTGCTATAAGCGCCGAATCGGTTGCTCCCGTCTTCACCGTTGAGACTGCGGCGATGCTCGCATTCTGGCTCAAGGTAATAGGAAGTTGGCTCGACATCGTAGCAACGCCATCAGCGCGAACTTGTGCAACATTATTGACGGTCACCGTTCCGAATGTCGGGACGAATGCTCCATCAACTCGCACCGAGAACTTAATCGTTGCTGTTGCGTTTGGCGCAAGTGATCCGATGTTGATTCCGGAACTGGTGATGCCATCGGCGGTCACGTAGCCGTTCAACGTTGTTGAGCCGGCGATGTACTGCATACCAGAAGGAAGCACATCGGTAACGAACAAGCTCGTGTAGTACGCGCTGTTCATTGAGCGAACACGGACGATGATGTCCAGCGTGTCGCCACCGCGTGCACGAAGACTCGTGTATTCACCGGTCTGCCCAAGAGTCACATTGCGCCCGACAGAAGAGAGTTCGATACGAGCGCCATTCGGTGTCGGAGTTGGGGTAGGGGACCACGTGCTCGTACCATACACATACACCGTGCATGTTGCTGACTGCGAGCCACTCGTCACCGTGATGCTCTGTGGCATCGTGGAGTATCCATAGTTCGTGAAGCGCGTAAGGAATGAGGAGCCCCAACCATACGAAGGAGTTCCGTTGATCGCACTCCAAGAGTACGAACCATTACCACCCCATACATTCACGCTGACGAGATCGCCAGAGTTCACATACGAGCTTGTTGCTGAACACTGTAGTGTTGCAGGAGTTGGGGTCGGAGTTGCGTAACTGTACGGATATACACCAACCCATGTACGAGCAGATGATGCGCCACTGGTCACAACAACCTCGCGATAGATGGTAGCGCTCGTATAATTGAAGAACTGAGTTGTGAACGCCGAGCTCCAGCCGTATGCCGGGTTGCCCGTGTTTGCACTCCAAGAGTACGAACCATTACCACCCCATGCGGTAAAATTCACACTCTCACCAGAGTTCACGTAGGGATTTTGTGGTGAAAGGAAAACTTCTGCGACAGGAGAAGGAGTCGGAGTTCCGCACAATGCGCTCACAAAAACCGTTGCAGATGCTACCGCATACCCACCAGTTGTGTTGGTTCCTGTGATGGTATAGACCGTGGTTTGAGTGGGGTAGACTGTCGTGCTGCCATACGGCAACACCGCGCCAATGCCTTGATCAATACTAATACTTGTAGCGTCCGTGGACGACCACGCAATAATAGCGGGCTGGCCCGTGCACACCGTAGTTGGAGATGCGGTAATGGCAACCGATGCTAACGCTGCGCGTGCTGGAGCCGCTGAAAGAAGGCCCAAAACACCGATAACGATTGCTACTCCGAAACCCTTCAAATACGTTGTTTTTGTGTTCATATGCATTAGTTTATTGCTACAATATCCACCCCTACCCAGGAGTACCTTATCCACCTAAGTCCACTTAGTATACATCAGGGGTAAATATTTGTCAATAGAGCCCTTCATTTTTCATTTTTGTAAAGATTGACAATGTGTATTTATAGGTATACAATATGATTCATCTGATTCGAGCGTGAGTCAGGCTTAGAGAAGAGCACCTTACCAAAGCTTAGAAGGAGCCAGCCGTGAAGAAAGCTGATTTACGGACGGTACTTGCCGCCGCAATCGTACTCATGGTGACGTCGGCGTGTTCGCCGTGTGACGGGTGCTCGCCATCGGGCCCGTCGCCGCCCGTGCCGCCGCCAGTCCAGGCGACACCGACTCCCACGCCGACGCCGCGACCGCCGACTCCCACACCGACGCCGACACCGACACCCGCGCCGACGCCGACACCAGCTCCGACGCCTGCGCCGACAGCATGCGTTTACGCAGTGCAGGAATCACCCCAGAACTACACATACCAAGGAGGGAACGGGGGATTCTCGGTGAGCGCCGCTCCCCAGGGTTGTTCGTGGACCGCTGTCAGCAATGTCTTCTGGGTTGCCATCACCAGCGCCTCCCAAGGGACAGGCAACGGAAGCGTTACCTACATCGTCGCAGGTAACGGCGGACCAGCTCGAACAGGTAGCATCAGTGTTGCGGGTAAAACCGTGACAATCGTTCAGGGACCACGTTAGTTCTGCGGGAGGCTCATCTTCAATGATGACCTCCCGTTTTTTTATAAAAAAGAGAGGCCTCCGAAGAGGCCCCCGTGGGAAAAAGAACGATACTGCTACCTACGGCCAATACGTCAACGAAACGCGTCCATAATAGACGCCGGGGTATTCGATCCCCGCAACCACCACCGTGTACGTGAGGTTGTTCCCGATGTCACCCATGAAGCCGACACCTGCTCCGCCCATGGGAACCCAGCTTGAATTCAAGAGCTCACGCGCATCCACAGCCTCGTGCATCGCAGTCGTGGTATCGCTTCGAACAATGCGCTGGTAAGCCTTGCCACTGATACGGCCCCCTCCGACGTGTGCCGAAATCATCGGGCGAATTGCACGCCACCCCTCGTTGTTAAACCCCTGAACTCGCTCGAGTCGGGCCCCCAACACTCGCACGCCCGCCTCTGTGGTGGTCGTTACGGTCTGGGTGCAATTGTCGCAGGTATACTGCGTATACGATCCTTCAGCGATGGCCGTGCTGGCAATGGTGAGTCGCCACATGGACGACTCTTGCCCGCCACGAGCAGCACCGATGTCGAATCCGCGACCCTTCAGACATACGACGCGGCCCGTGAAACTCTCGATGGTGCCTCCGATGGGAACGGAGTCAAACTCGCCAATCATCACGCCAGCGGTGACACCCCAGGATGAACTCGTACGCTCGATAACCGGAACGTCGATTGTCATCGGCCGTTCGGGTACAGATCGGACTGGCGGTGATGGGGGAGGAATGTACGCGGGCACCTCGGCTGGGGCCTCCTGATAGACGGGCGCAGGCGGTGGCGGGAAGACCACTCCGAACACGGGATTCCCGCAGTCGTCGCGCGCGTAGAGCGACAGCGAACCGTCAGGATTCTTCCGAGCGCGAAACTGCGTACCCTCGCGCTGGACCACGAATCTCCGCCCGCCGACAACCAGCATCTCGATGCAGATGTTGGACTCGATGGGGACAACAATACGGTCAACATCATTGGCCGGATTACGGCTATTGAGGCCGAAATACTTCGGCTCGTAGAAGCGAAAGTTCCCCGATTCGAGCGCTGCGGAGCAGCTACTCATCGTCGAAAACATGTTGGGCTTCGGCTTCTGAGCCGAAGCCTGGGAAAACGCAGGCGCGCTGAGCAGCACCAGGGCAAGCATGGGCGGAACGACAGAGAGCTTCATGGACTTCTCCTCTATATTCATTGTCAAACAACGTAAAGACGATAAATATCTTACAATATTATAGTAAATAAGTCAACCCCTTTCTCCGATTATGATTAGGACACAGTATTGTAAAAATGGGAATAATCAGGTATGCTGGCTCGGCAATCGACGCTCTCGTCGTTCAATGGATAGGACGCAAGCTTGCGGAGCCTGCAATGTAGGTTCGATTCCTACCGAGAGCACACCATATATAAAAAGAGCCCCTGCCGGGCTCTTTTTATTTCCGCAAAAAGTAGTCGATGCGCGGAATGGGGTGGCGACCCTTCGGAATGTATTGCGAAAGCACATCGCTTACTTCGCTGGGATTTTGCTCGCCCAATGGAAGGCGAAAATGGGGGACGCTCCATGAAGCGCTCTGGAGGCTGAGCTCAACGGTATCATCGGGCATAGCGTGAACATCAAATGACGCGAACTGCGCGTGATTCATGTGACGGCCATCAACCGCAACGCCGTGCTCATCAATGGAAACGCGGATTGGCTTACTCCATCGCTCACGCACTCCCAGCGCGGTAGCGCCAGCAAGCGAGACGAGAAACGTCATGACGCTTGCCTGCCAATAGCCAACCACTGCTCCAAGCGCCACGAGACCACCAAGAATTGCATTGTGCTTATTGCGCGCGCCTCCTGTGAGCTGATGATGCGCCTCCCATGCAATCTCTTGCGGAAACGCGGGAGCGGCGAGCATTGCGGCAATGTCGTTTTCACTAAACTCATTCGCAATTGAAGACTCCTGAGCAACAGGCTCTTCCGGCGCCTGTTGTCGCTCAAGCTCATCTGCTTGGAGTTGCTTTAAATCCAGCACATTACTCATGCGCCTAGTATACACCAATTCTACGAGACAACGGAGGTGTTATATCTTCCCGACGAGGTCGATACCAGGCTTGAGCGTATCTTCTCCTGGCTCCCAACTTGCAGGACACACGTTACCACTATGTGTGGCGACGAACTGCGCGGCCTTGAGTTTGCGGAGGAGCTCTCGCGCGCTTCGTCCGATGGAGTTGTCGTGGATTTCGATTGTCTTCAACACTCCTTCAGGGTCAATAAGGAACGTGCCACGAAGGGAAAGCCCCTCGGCTTCTATATATGTACCGAATTGTCGGCACACCGCTCCTATGGGGTCTGCGAGCATCGGGTACTTCACCGTTCCGATAGCTGGGGAGTTATCGTGCCACGCCTTGTGCACAAACGCAGTATCCGTGCTCACGCTCATAATCTCTGCGCCGAGACCCCTGAACTCTTCGTGATACTTTGCCGCCTCTTCGAGTTCTGTTGGGCACACGAAGGTAAAGTCTGCAGGATAAAAAATCAAAGCCACCCAGGTGCCTTTATAATCCGAGAGCTTTATCTTCTTGAACTCGTCGCTCACATACGCTTCGAGTTCAAAATCTGCGACGGGCTGCCCAATCGATACGGTTTTTATTTCCATAGAGGGTTATTGTTAATTTGAATACAGAACTGACGCCACCCAATATTGCGGTGGGGGAAGGATTCGAACCTTCGATACGGTTTCCCGTATGACGGTTTTCAAGACCGTTGCCTTAAACCACTCGGCCACCCCACCAGCGCTATCAACTCTCTTTCATCCACATGCGGAAGCGGGAGGATTCGAACCTCCGATGGGGTTACCCCCATGCCACATTTCGA